>CAZZIO010000043.1:0-30726 GCA_964654465.1 uncultured Dictyoglomota bacterium | reverse complement strand
TTTCTTATCTTTTTTACCCTTATACCTCTTTTTTCCCTTCTTCCGGAAATTACTCAAAGGAAAGCTTTTATCTTGGGTTTTTTATATGGAATTGGCTATAATAGTGTTAACTTTTATTGGATACCACGCTTGGTATCTCATTTTACAAGTATAGGTCTCTCCATATTTGTGTATCTTCTTCTTATTATTTATCTTTCTCTATATTATGGAGTTTTTCTTTGGGGGGTAAAAAGAAAAGAGAATTCTATATTTTTTCCAGCCTTTTTTATGGTATTTATACAATGGATAAGATCCCATGGACCTCTTGCCTTTAATTGGGGGTCATTTGGGGAGCCTTTGGTTCATATTTATCCTCTTCTTCAATGGGCAAGTATATTTGGCGAATTGGGTTTAGTTTTTTTGGTTGTTTTAGTTAATACTGTAATAGCAAGATTTAGGGAATCGGATTTTAAAAGAAAGATTTCTTTTATTTTGGTTTTTATCTCTCTATTTATTGTAGGATTTTTTATAGGCAGGGGAGATTACAATTCATTTATGAAGGTGGGGGCGGTACAAGGAAGTTATGATAGCTTTTCCAAATATTTTTATACCAATATTTATGACCAATTCCAGGTTCATAAAGAACTAACATTAAATCTTCCTGATAATTTGGATTTAGTGGTATGGGCAGAGAGTGTACTTTTTTGCTATTTAAATCATTCTCCCATATATCTCAAGGAGTTGGGAGAGCTTGCAGAGTTTAAAAATACTAATCTTCTTTTAGGATCCTTGGAGATGAATGGAAGAAATATTTATAATTCTGCATATCTCATCACAAGGGATGGAAGATATAAAGTGCATAGGAAGGTACAACTTGTACCTTTTGTTGAGGAAGTTCCCTTTCCTTTCAATTATGTAATTCCAGAGTATTTTAGAGGACTTATTGGAAATTATAGTAGTGGTCCTGGTTTTTATCCTTTATCTATTGATGGGAAGAAAATAGGTGTACTTATATGTTTTGAATCTTTATTCTCAGATCCATCAAAAATACTTTCTCAAAGACATAGTGATATAATTGTGGTTATAACTAATGATGGCTGGTTTCAAGGGACACCAGCAGTCTATCAGCATAAGAATCAATCTCTTCTTAGAGGAGTAGAAAATAGGAGACCTATAGTTCAGGTAGCAAATACGGGGATTACATTTTTCGCTGATCCTTATGGTAGGATTATAAAAGAAACAAAAGAAGGGGAAAAAGTTGCTATTTATGGAGAAGTTCCAAAAGGGAGCTTTTCTTTTTATACTTTTTGGGGGGATATGCCCATGTTTTTGGGATTTTTAATATTTCTTTTGATAAAATTGATTAAAGAATGAGACGGACAATTTTTCTTAGTATATTGATATTGGTGGTTCTTATTGCTTGGGGAGGAAGTTACTATCTTTTTCCTCCACAAAAAGAAGAAGTATCTTCTAATTATGAGAAGCCTGGTATTTATGCCAAAAAGGTACATTTGAAGGGTAGAGATGAGGGAAATCTGAGTTGGGAGATCTCAGCTGATAATTTAAGTATTGATTTAAATTATAGAAAATTTCTCTTTGAGGGGAATATAGATGGTAAAGTATATAGAGATAATAAATTGTCTTTGTATATAAAAACAGAAAAGGCAGAGGTAGATAGGGATAAAAAGATAATGAAAATACCAGATAGATTATATTTTGAAACTGAGGATGGTTATGTGGGTGAGGCAAGAGAAGGGGTATGGTATTTTGATACAGGGGAATTTGTTAGTACAAAGGGAAGGGTAAGATTTGAGAAGAGAGGAGAGTTTAAGGCCGAGGCAGATATTTTTAGATTTGATTCTAAGGAAGGAAAAGCTGATTTTGAAGGTAATGTGGTGATAGAAGTATTATATTAAGAGGGGAGGAAAAACATGAATAAGATAATTGGAATTTTTTTAATCTTTGTGCTAATTATAGGAATCGGTTTTTCACAAACTAAAACTCCTATTAAGATTTCTGCCCAAAAAATATCTTATGATTTTGGGAAAAAGGTGACTCGAGCAGAGGGAAATGTTACTGTTATATATAAACCTGGTCAAGAGGATGAGACAAAGATTACAAGCACAATGATATTTTATAATCAAGATACCAGTATTGTGGAAGCTCCAGGAAAAGTAAGTATTACTCAAAAAGATTTATCAATTGTCGGGGAGGATTTAAAGGTAGATCTTAAAAAGGAGATCTTGGAGTTAAAGAAAAATGTAAATGTGGTTTTGCAGAGAAAAAGTGGAGAGAAAATAGAAATTACAAAACTTTTTTCTCAGGGAGTAGTTTACTCTTTAAAGAATAAAACAGGAAGTTTAACTGGAAGCGTAAGAATAGAGAGGGAAGATCTTATAGTAACTGCAAGTAGTGCAGACTTTGATACTGATAAAGAGGTTTATACCTTTTTAGATAATGTAAAGATGTTGGATAGTGATAAGAATGAAATAAATTGTAAAAAGCTTGTAGTATATGTAAAGGATAAGAGGGTTGAGGCAGAAGGCAATATAGATACTACCTTTTATGTAAAAGAATGATAAGAATAAAAACTTATCACAAGTATGTATTAAGTGAATTATTAGGTCCCTTCTTCTTGGGAATATTTGGATTTATATTAGTAATGCTAATCCAAATACTTTATGAGTTTTCTGATTTTATTATTTTAAGAAGGATCAGTTTAGAGGTTGTATTGAAACTTCTTTACTATAAGATTCCATCATTGTTAGTATTTGTGATTCCTGTGTCTCTTCTTTTCGCTATAATTTTTTCCTTTGGAAGGCTTATGAGAGATGGCGAAATATTTGCTATGAGATGTAGTGGAATTTATTTTTTTTCTCTGACAATTGTACCCCTTTTGTTTTCCCTATTGCTTTCCATAATTCTTTGGTTTTTTACTTATTCTCTTATTCCAGAATCTAATTTTCGTGCTAATCAATTGATTCAAAAATACTTTTTTTTAAATCCTGCTCCTGTAAAGGGTGAAAATGTTTTTTTTCATGATGAAGAGGGAAGGTATTATTACGTTAAAAAAATAATAGAAAAGAGTAATAAAATGGAAGATGTACTTGTATATGATACCTCAAATTCCAATAAATTTCCTGTTATTTACACTGCAAAGGAGGCTATTTGGAATAGAGATTCACTTATATTGAAAAATGGCATAGTACATTATTTAGGAGAGGATTCCTTTGTAGCATGGGAGGGAAATTTTGAGGAGTTTAAGATAAATCTTCCTCAAGATTTTATGCTAATCTTTTATAGAGATAGAACTCCTCAAGAGATGCCTACTAATGAACTTAAGAAAAGAATTGAAGTTTATAGAAAATCGGGAATATCTGCCAGATCCTATCTTGTAGAGGATTATCTAAGGATTGCCCAAAGTGTTGCATTGCCTATATTTGCTCTCCTTGGATTTAGTGTAATCCTTATTACAGGAAGAGGAGGAAGACTTTGGGGAACTGCCTTTAGTATTATTATTGCCTTCTTTTATTATGGTTTCAACATTATCGCTCGATCCTTAGGAGAGCATGCCATTTTTTCTCCTTTTATCTCTGCATGGTTACCTAATATTACCTTAGGAAGTATCAGTTTGGGAGTATTTATATGGAAGATAAGAAAATGGTGAAAAGATTAGTTTTTATTACTATAATACTATATTTTATCCTACATATAGCTTTTGCCGAGACTCCTTGGAAAATAAAGGCAGAAAAAATATCTTTTAATTGGGAAACCCAATTTTTTAAGGCGGAAGGTAATGTGGAGTTTTCAGGAAAAGATATATTAATAAAGGCAGACAGATTAGAAGGAAGTATAAGAGAAGCCTTATTTAAGGCGGAAGGTAATGTTTATTTTAGAGATAAAGAAGGAGAGTTTTGGGCAGAAGATATAGAGTACTTTTATAAGGAAGAGAAAGCTACTATAAAAAATGTGAAATTAAAATATAAGGTACTTGACTCTCAGGAAAAGATGTATATAAAAGGAGAAGATTTAATATGGAAGAAGGGAGATATATCCCTTAAGAAAGGTGCTTTTACTACTTGTTCTTATGAAAATCCTCATTATTTCCTTTCTTCATCTCAAATTGAATATTATCCTAATGATAGAATAGTTTTTATTAATGTGATTTTCTTTTTGAGATTTCCATATCCTGCTTTTTATCTGCCAATTTTTTATGTTCCCTATTATGTAATTCCTCTCACAAAGGAGCCTTCTCCATTTCCTCAGATTGGTTATGATTCTACTCTTGGACTATATCTTACTTATCCTTTTACATATAATCTTTGGGGGGTTCCTGGTGTTCTTACTTTTCTTATATCTCAAAATCAAGGGTTTAAATTCTCTCTATCTCAAAAGTATAGTTTTCCAAATCTTTCTGGAAATATAGATGCTCACTACCTTTATAATTACAATCTTAATACCGATGAATTAAGACTTAGTATTACTGGTAAATATGTTCTTTCTTCTCTTTCCTTAAATTTTAATTCCATATATTTTTCTTATCCTTATTCTGGTAATTATTCCTTGCAAAACTCAGTTAATTTAACCTATACCTCTGGAATATTAAGAACTAATATACTTGGGACTTGGAATAATAATCCCAACTTTGATAATAAAGGGGTAAATATTAATACAACTCTTGATTTCAATAAAAATCTAAAACTACAGTCCAATATAAGATATAGCAAGCTTTCTTATACTTTAGGAAGTAGACAAGAGGATTTGCAGGGAAATATTAATCTTGATTACGATGATACTGTTCAAAGATTTTATATATATGCCAATGAAAGATGGACTAATACTGCAGATTTATTATTAAAGAAGGTGCCAGAATTTTATTATAGTAGAAAATTATCACTTGCAAGTATTCCATCAAGGCTGGAATTACTTTTTGGAAATTATGTTGAGCCAGGTATTCCTTTTACTATCAATACATGGAAAATGGGATTTTCTTTAACTTTATCTCCCAAGTTATTATTTTCTACTGGAAATATCTCTTCAAATCTTGGATTTAAGCAGGAATTCTATGGTACTCAAGATGCACGTTATCTTTTATTTGGAAATATAAGTTATAGCTATAGACTTTCATCTTTAATATCAGGATCTCTAAATTATAATTTCCAATGGTTAGGAAAAGATATTGTAACTGGAGATCCTGGGAATACTCCTTTCTATTTCGATTATTTAACTAATATCAACAATATAGGTTTCCAAGCTACTATTGGAAACCCCAATATAAATATATCCTTACAGCAAGGCTATAATTTTATCAATAATACACCTACATCTTTATCTATTTCAGGAATACTAAAACTGGAAAAAACGGCAACCTTTTCTGCTAAGACGTCTTATCTTTGGAATACACAAACATTCACGCCTCTTTTTATCCAAGGTATTTTTCAGAATCCAAATTTTTATTTTTCTTTCGGTAGTCTATATGATTTAAATGCTAACCTAATTAAAAGGGTGGATTATAAGGTAGGAATTAATATAACAGGAGATTGGCATTATTCTGGTAAACTTAGTCTTTTAGGTTATTATATACCTACCTTAGGGAATACCTTTTATTCTCTCTCCTTAGAGAAGGATCTTCACTGTTTTAATATGAAAGCTACATATTATTTTGCTACCCAAAGTTTCCAATTTAGCATATATCTCAAGGCGTTTCCATCAAAAGGATTGGAACTTATGGGTAGACCTGAGGGATTTACCTTGTTACCAAGTTTTTAATAGAAATACTTGTAGTTTTTTGATATAATTTAAAACTGAAAATAAATTTTAATAAGGGGGTTAAGTTTATGACAAAATATAGATGTATAGTATGTGGGTACATTTATGATCCAGAGGAAGGAGACCCTCATGGGAATATTCCACCAGGAACACCTTTTGAAGAGATTCCAGATGATTGGGTATGTCCTGTGTGTGGTGCGGATAAAAGTATGTTCAAACCAGTATAGGTTATAGTATATGAAATATTTTATTATTGGTAACGGGGTTTCAGGAATAACTTCAGCAGAATTAATAAGAGAAAAGGATAAAGAATCCGAAGTAATTATTATTTCTGAAGAAAAATATCCCTATTATGCAAGGCCACAACTTATAGAATTTTTAGCAGGAAATATTAAAAAAGAGGAAATTTTCTTTTATACTGACGACTGGTACAAAAGTAAAAAGATTAATGTAATATTGGGAGAAAGAGTATTAAGGATAGATATTTCTAAAAAAGAAGTTGAAACGAATAAGGGAAAATACAATTATGATAAACTGCTTATTGCTTCTGGAGCAAGACCTCAAATACCTCCTCTTGAAAACATAAATGTAGAAGGTGTTTTTACCCTTAGAACATTAGATGATGCCTTAAATATTCTTTCCTATATAAAGGGAAAAGAAACAGCAATACTTTTAGGTTGTGGCCTTTTAGGGCTAGAGACAGGAAGGGCTTTATATCAAAGAGGTCTAAAAATTATTGGATTAGAATTTTTCCCAAGACTTTTACCCAGACAGCTTGATGATGAGGGTAGTAAAGTACTTCAAAGTATTATTCAATCTAAATTTGGTTTTAGCTTTTATCTTGGAGTAAAGGCCAAGAAAGTATTAGAAAATAATGGAAAATTTGTAGGGATTGAATTAGAAGATGGCAAAATAATAAACGGCGATCTACTTATAATTTCTGCTGGTATTATACCCAATGTGGAATTTGCAAAAAATTCGGGAATAGGAGTAAATAAAGGAATAGTTGTAAATGACTATATGGAAACAAGTGCGGAAGGAATTTTTGCTGTGGGTGACTGTGTAGAGCATCAAGGAAGAATTTATGGCATTATTCCAGCATGTTTGGAGCAAGCCAGGGTAGCTGTAGAAAATATGATGGGAAGAAAAGTAGAATATAAAGGTACTATTCCTCTTAATTCCTTGAAAGTTACAGGAATAGATCTTACTTCTATTGGAGAGATTAATCCAGAAGGAGAAGTTTATGAAATAAAGGTTAATAAGAATAAAGAAGGTTTTTATAGAAAGCTAATATTTAAGGATGATAAGCTTGTTGGAGCTATTCTTCTTGGTGATAAAAGGAAATATGTTAACAAAGTTGTGACTCTAATAAAGAATCAAGAGATCGTTGAGGATAAGGAAAAGTTACTGTATGAGGAATAAATTACTTTGTATTTTATTATTCCTTTTATTAGTTTTCCTTTGTTGTGGTTTGTCTTTAGATTTTCAAGAATTTGCTAAAAGAATAAAAAATATGGATAATGATGTATTATATTTTAAATCCTATGATGGCACTTCTATTGCATATAGAATAGTAAAAACGGATAATTCAAAGGCAACTTTGATATTTATTCATGGTATTTCTGTTTATGGTAAGTATTACCTCCCTTTTGCAAAAGCCTTGGCTGATTTAGGGATAAAGGTTTATCTTCCTGATATAAGAGGACATGGAAGGTCAGAAGGAAGAAGAGGAGATTCCCCTGATTTTAAGTCTCTTTCGGAAGATATGTATAGATTTTACGAGATTGTAAGGATGGAAAATCCTGGTTTACCAGTTTACCTAGGTGGCCATAGTATGGGAGCAGCTTTGACCCTAAAATACTTTATGGAGTATAATTTAAATCCTGCAGGTTTGATTCTAATATCTGGTGGATTACCAGTAGAAAAGATCTCTACTAATAGTAATAATATTTTGAAAATAAAGAATACTACCAAAATATTTCAATTCTTATCTTTTTTATTCCCTCATTTTAGGATTATTTCATGGGATCTTCCTGAGGGAGTGGAGGATAAACTTTTAGTTAATAATTACTCTTTAGCCTTTTTTAAATCTGCCTTTCCAGATTCTGTTAAGAAGATATGGGATAGTCTGTATGTTCCTACTCTTGTAGTGGTGGGAGATAGAGATAAATTTTATAATAGGGATGAATTATTTAAAATAGCAGAAAAATATAAAAGGAATAACATTACCTTTGTAATACTTCAAGAGACAGATCATTTTGATGTTTTAGAGAAAAGTATAGGGAAGATTTATCATTGGATTTTAGGGGGTTCAAAAGATGGAAGACTATGAAAAATTTTTAGAAGCATACTCTAATGCTTTGGTAAGGGTAGTGGAAAAGGTTAGTCCTGCTGTTGTTAATATTGATCTAAGTCAAAGTACTTTTATTCCATTCTTTTTTGGTCCTCAAGAGATTAAAGGCTTTGCCTCTGGTTTTATCTTTACTTCTGATGGATATATCCTTACTAATAGTCATGTTACTCGCCAAGCTACAAAAATTCAGATAACTCTTTCAGATAGAAGATCATATAATGCAGAGCTTGTGGGAGAAGATCCTCAAACAGATCTTTCAGTGCTTAAGATCCCCGAAAAGGATCTTCCTTATTTGGAATTGGGAGATTCTGATGCTTTAAAGGTAGGACAGATTGTTCTTGCCATAGGAAATCCCTTAGGATTTGGGCATAGTGTTACCAGTGGGGTAATAAGTGCTTTAGGGAGATCATTAAGAAGTTATAGTGGGCATCTTATGGAAAATATTATCCAAACAGATGCAGCCCTTAATCCTGGAAGTTCTGGAGGACCATTAGTGGATATATATGGAAAAGTTATAGGAGTGAATACAGCGATAATACAGGGTGCTCAAGGAATATGTTTTGCTATTCCTATCAATACAGCAAAATGGGTAGCTGGTCTTCTTATAAAGGAGGGTAGGGTAAGAAGAAGTTATCTTGGTATTATAGGTCAAAGTGTAGTAATCCCAAGAAAATTGAGGGATATGTTAAATTTGAAGCAAGAAGGTGGAGTATATATTATAAGAGTAGCTCCATCAAGCCCTGCTCAAAAGGGAAACTTACTAAGTGGTGATATAATAATTATGGCTGATAATGAATTAATAAATAATATTGATGATTTACATAGATTTTTGAGTCATACACCACCAAACAGTAAGGTTATATTCAAGGTTATAAGAAATGAAAAGATAAGGGAGTTAGAGATAATACTTGGAAGCGAATGAGTCCTGTAGAAAAATATCTAACAGTTGAAAATGAAGAAACCTTTGAAGTGAAAATTCAAAGATCTCTTTTCATAGGCATAATAAAACCATTGGAAACAAATCCCTCTGATATATTAAAAGGTGTGAAAGAAAACTACAAAAATGCTACCCATTATTGTTATGCTTATAGAAAGGTAACTGGGGAAGAGTACTTTTCTGATGGTGGAGAACCTACTGGAACAGCAGGAATTCCTATATTGAATGCTTTAAGAGAGAAAGATTTATATAATATAATAGGTATTGTGGTGAGATATTTTGGTGGGATTAAATTAGGTGTTAGAGGACTTATTGATGCTTACCATTTTACAATGGAGAAAACCATAGAAAAGGCTAAAATTGTAAAAAAGATAGTTACTGTCAACTATAGAATTAAGGTTACATATAAAGATTTCCCTAATATAAAGAGGGAACTTATTAAAAATTTTTCCTGCGAGATAGATGAGAATTTTGGTGAAGATGTGGTTTTGGAAGTAAAGGTACCTATATCTTTAAAGGAGGAATTTAGAGAATATATTTCTAAAAGGGGGGTAGAAATTGAAGAATACGGAGAGTAGTTTTATCTGGGGAGAAGAATCTTTACTCTATTCCTTTCCAGAACCTCATCCTATGAATAGAAGAAGATTGGAATCTTTTAAGGAAGAATTAGAAAGAAGAGATACTTTGATAAAAAGAGAAACTCCTCAAATAAGTTCCTATGATGATTTACTGCTTTTTCAAACAAAAGAATATGTAGATTTTGTGATTGAAAAATCAAAGACAGGAGAGGGTTATTTGGATTATGGAGATACACCTGCCTTTTTAGATTGTTATGAGGCGGCCTCTTATGTAGTAGGTTCTTCCTTAAAAGGGATAGATCTCATAATGGAGGGAAAATATAAAAGAGTTTTTGTACCTATGGCAGGTTTGCATCATGCAAGAAGGAATACTGCTGCGGGTTTTTGTATATTCAATGATATTGGAGTGGGTATTGAGTATTTGAGAAAAAAGTATAACATTCAAGATATTCTCTATATAGATGTTGATGCCCATCATGGGGATGGGGTTTTTTACGAATACGTGGATGATCCTCATCTATACATTGCAGATGTTCATGAGGATGGTAGATTTCTCTATCCAGGTACAGGGAAAAGGGATGAGAGAGGAAAAGGAAATGCTTTTGGTACTAAGTTGAATATTCCTTTGCTTCCTGGAGCTTCTGATGATGAGCTTTTACTTGCTTTAGAAGAGATTAAAAATTTTGCTTGGGAAATTAAGGTTGATTTTATAATTCTACAAGCTGGAGTAGATGGACTTTCAGGTGATCCAATTACCCATTTAAATTACAGTGTGGAAGGTTATGGGAAATTTGTAAAAGAAATAATAGATCTTTCAAATATGGTGTGTAATGGAAAACTATTGATACTTGGCGGTGGGGGTTACAATCCTGAAAATACAAAAAGAGGTTGGATTAAAATTATAGAAATACTGGAGAAGGAGGATTAAAACAATGCTCTATGAAAAGATCACAAAAGATTATATGACTGCTCTAAAAAACAAAGATAATTTTAGGGCAGAAGTTTTAAGCACTTTAAGATCTGCAATCAAGTATAGAGAAATTGAGTTAAGAGAAAAGGGTAAAGAATTAGATGATGGAGAAGTGTTAGAGGTAATTAAGAAGGAGCTTAAAAAAAGAAGAGAAGCTATTGAAATGTATAATCAAGGTGGGAGGCTTGACCTTGCTGAAAAAGAAGAGAGGGAATTAAAGATTTTAGAGGAATATGTACCAGCAGAGCTATCAGATGAGGAATTAAGGATAAAGATTAAGGAAATAATAGAGAAAGTTGGAGCTACTAATATCAAAGATATGGGAAAGGTTATGAAAGAAGCAATTTCTGGATTAAAAGGATTGGCTGAAGGAGAAAGGATAAGAAAGATAGTAGAGGAGCTTCTCAAAGGTTAATGAAGCATAATCTCCATGTAGTACTTATAGAACCACAGATTCCTTATAATACTGGTAATATTGGCAGGTTATGTGTGGCAACTAATTCCAAGCTTCATTTAGTTGGTAAGCTTGGTTTTTCCTTGACAGATAAATATTTAAAAAGAGCAGGTCTTGATTACTGGAGTTATCTTGATTACGAAACTTACAAGAGTTGGGAAGATTTTTATGAGAAGAATAAAAGGGGAAGGTTTTTCTTAGTTGAATTTCCTGCCTATAAATTTTATACTGAGGTAGAGTATAGAGAAGGAGATTATCTGATATTTGGATCTGAAGATGAAGGAATACCAGAGGATATTGTCAATAAGTATTGGGAGAATTCAATAACTATACCCATGTTTGGTCCAGTTAGATCTTTAAATTTATCAAATTCAGTAGCTATAGTGGTTTATGAGGCGTTGAGACAGATAAAAAAATTTTGATTTTAAAAAAATGAATAAAAAGAAACCTAAGAACATTTGGGAGATATTTAATTTTACTTTTGCCCTTGGAACAGGGCTTCTTGGTTCTTTGTTGGTTAGTATCTTTATAGGATATTATTTAGATAAAGTTTTTGGTACATCACCTGTTTTTCTTTTAGGATTTACAGTTCTTGGAATATGGGTAGGTTTCCGTGATATCTTTAGATTTCTACGGTAAATATTTGAAGATTGCCTTTATAGGAGTACTGATAGGACTTGTTTTCTTCTTTTTATATCCTCCCATATCATCTTTGATTTTTGGATTATGTGGTAGTATAATAACTTTTTGTTGGTTAGCTTATGATTTAAAAAGGTATGGAATAGGAGGATATAATAGAAGTATAATAAAAAGATATGGAGTTTTGATTTTAGCTTTTTTATTAAGTTTGAGAGCTGGCTTTGTAGGAATTATATTATTTTTAATTGGCTATTTAATAGGGCAAGGATATATGATGATAATAACATGGAGGAATAAGGATGGAAAAAGGGCCTGAAATAGGACCTCGAATTATAGGAGAAATCTTTGGTATACCTATTACTGACACTTTCATATCCCTACAGATTATATCTCTAATAGTTCTTGTTCTTTTATTTTGGTTTAGTTATAAACCCAGAGAAGAGCTTACCACTAAGGAAAATATTGTTGAAACTCTTGTTGAAATGTTCAAAAGATACATTACTGGTTTTTTACCTGAGGATGTAGCAGATAGACACCTTGCTTTTTTTGGGACTCTTTTTTTATTCATCCTTATATCAAATTGGTCTGGCTTTATACCGGGTTTTACTTCTCCTACATCCGACATTAATGTAACAGCAGGTCTTGCTATAGGTACTATTTTGTATATTCAATATGTAGCCTTTAAAGAGAAGGGAATAGAATATTTTAAGAGTTTTATCTCACCTTCTATCCTATTTCTTCCTATAAATATCCTTGAGCAGATAACCCGTCCTGTATCTCTTGCACTGCGACTTTTTGGAAATATCTCTGGTGAACATATTGTTCTTGGAATAATTACTATTCTTGCACCTTTGATTGTTCCTGTACCTATTATGGCCTTGAATATGTTTATGGGATTTATTCAAGCTTTTATATTTACAAGCCTTAGCGCTGCATATCTTGCAGCAGCTTTAGAAGAGTAAAGGAGGTAAAGAATATGATCGTATGGGTAATTATTGTTTCTATTGTTACAGCAGGTTTTTCTGTTGCATTAGTAGGTATGAATGCTACAAAGGCTCAGGGAAATGCAGCTGCAAGTGCTTTTGAAAGTGTGGCTCGACAACCAGAGGCTGCTGATCAAATTAACCGTATGCTTCTTTTTGCCCTTGCCTTTATTGAGACTATTATGATATTTACATTAAGTGTAGCTCTTATACTTCTTTTTGCAAATCCTCTTTTGGGAAAAATCTCATAAATTAAGAAGGGAAAAATATGTTTTCATTTAGTCTTCTCACTATAATATCTACTATTGTAAACCTGCTTGCTCTTGCCTGGTTAGTTAAAAGATATCTTTTAGGTTCTATCATTAGGATAATGGATGAAAGAAAAAAAAAGATAGAAAGTGCAATTTTAGAGGCAGAGACTAAATTAAAAGAGGCAGAAGAATTGAAAAAACAAAGAGAAGAACAGCTTTCTCGTGCAAGAGAGGAGGCATCTAAAATTATCCAAGAAGCAGTGGATACTGCTGAGAAGATGAAGAGGGATATACTCCAGAAGGCAGAAGAAGAAGCAGAGAGAATTATTATAAGAGCTCATGAAATATCGATGGCAGAAAGAAAAAGAGCCTTGGAGATAGCTAAAAAAGAGATTTTGGATCTATCCAAGATTATTATAAAGGAATTCTTCAGAAGATTCTTACCCGAAGGTACGGAAGAGCTCCTTATTATTAAATTTGTTAATGGTATGAATTTAGTAATTTCTCAGGTAAAACCAAATAATTTGGAGGAAGTTAAATTTATTTCTTCGGATAATATCAAACCCTCATTGAAAGCTCAGATTGAAGAAAAATTGAGGTCAATTCTTCCAGGAGGTTATAAACTTTCTTTTGAGGTAGATCCTAATATGGGTCTTGGTTTTAAATTATTGATAGGAGAATTTCTTATTGATAATTCCTTAGAGTATCATCTTTCACAAATTTATGAATTCCTAAAAGAGGTTGAGAATATATGAGGGAGGAAATATTACGCTTTCCTATAGAAAGAATTGAAGAAAAATTAAAAGAATATGATTTTTCTCCAAGAATATCTAATATTGGTTATGTAAAAAGTGTGGGAGACGGAGTAGTACAGGCTACGCTTTTGAACTCAGCTTTTGTAGGAGAGATGGTAGTCTTTGAATCTGGGGTTGAGGGTCTTGTACTTAGTTTGAAAGAAGATACAGTTGGAATAGTTCTTTTTGGAAAAGACGAATATGTAAAAGAAGGAGATATAGTATACTCCACTGGTAAAATATTACAAGTGCCAGTTGGTAGGGGATATTTGGGAAGAGTAATAGATCCTCTTGGAGATCCATTAGATGATGGTGGGCCTATTTTCCCTGAGAGATATATGCCTGTGGATAGGGAAGCGCCAAGTATTTTTGATAGAGAGCCTGTAAAAGAGCCTTTGTATACAGGTATAAGAACGATAGATGCTTTAATTCCTATTGGACATGGGCAAAGAGAGCTAATATTAGGGGATAGACAGACTGGAAAAACTACAATTGCTATTGATACTATTATAAATCAAAAGAATTATGGCACCATCTGTATTTATGTAGCTATTGCTCAAAAAAGGACAAATATTGCAAGGCTTGTGCAAACTCTGAGAGAATATGATGCTCTTTCCCATACTATAGTAATAGCAACCTTTCCTGATGAAGCACCCGCATTAAGATATATTGCTCCTATGGCAGGATGTGCTATGGGTGAGTATTTTATGCATCAAGGGGAAAAGGTACTTGTAGTTTATGATGATCTTACAAAACATGCTAATACTTACAGAGAAATAGCATTACTATTGAGAAGAACACCTGGAAGAGAGGCTTATCCTGGGGATATTTTCTATCTTCATGCTCATCTTTTAGAGAGAGCTGCCAAATTAAATAAAAGATTAGGTGGAGGAGCTCTTACTGCTTTACCAATTGCAGAAACCTTAGCAGGAGAAATTGCAACTTATATTCCTACAAATCTCATATCTATAACTGATGGACAAATCTATCTTGATACATCTTTATTTAATTCAGGTATTCGTCCTGCCATAAATGTGGGACTTTCGGTATCAAGGGTAGGTGGTTCTGCTCAACCAAGAGGAATGAGACAAGTTGCTGGAAGATTAAGACTTGATCTTGCTCAATATAGGGAATATGCAATGTTCCTTGAATTTGGTACAGAACTTGATATGGCTACTCAGAAAAAGATAGAAAGAGGCAAAAGAATTGAGGAAATTCTTAAACAAGGTGCTCATGAGGTACAGCCAATAGAAGAACAAATTATAACCTTTTATCTTGCTAATGGTGGATTTCTGGACTCTTATCCTGTAGAAAAAGTTAAGGATGTGGTAGTTAAATATATTGCTTATCTAAAACTTAAGGCTTCGTCTCTATTGGTTTTACTAAGACAGCAATTAGAATTATCAGATCAAATAATTTATCAACTTCATACTACATTTCAGGAATTTCAAAAAGAATATGCCAACCTTACAACAACTCAGGCGTAAAGTAAAGACCATACAAAATATAACTCATATTATCCATTCTATGGAAACCCTAAGTATGGTAAAGATTAGGGCTCTACAGGATAAAGCTTTAAGATTGAAGCCTTACACAGAAGAGCTTTATAGGATATTAGAAGAGATGGTTGTTAGAATTCCTGATGAGTATTTGAATCATCCTTTTATAAAAGAAAGACCTATATTCAAAACAGGAATCTTAGTTGTTACATCTGATCTTGGATTTTGTGGAAGTTATAATTTACAAATTATAGATGCATTGGAAAAATTTTTAAATAATAGAAAGCTTCAAAACTTAAACTTTTATGTAATTGGGTCTCATGCTAAAAGGTATCTTTCTCAGAAAAAGCTAAATATTAAGAAAACCTACTTAAAATTTTTAGAGGATACATCCTTCTCCCATGCTCGGGTTCTTGCAAGAGAACTTATTAATGATTTTCTTGAAAAAGAGATAGATGAGCTTTATGTTATTCATTTTGATTTTATAAATATTGTGAGACAAGAGGTTAAAGTACATAGAATTCTTCCTATGATTCCTATAAATTTGGAAAATAAAAAAGAAGAATTTTTTATATTTTTGCCTTCCTTATCTTCCATATTAGATCCTCTTCTTAATGACATAATAGAGACTCAAATTCACCAGATAATTCTTGATTCAGCAGCCAGTGAACAAGCTTTTAGAAGATTTGCCATGAAAAGAGCACATGAGAATGCACAAAAGGTATACTCAAGATTGTTATTTCAGCTAAACCAAGTCAGACAAACGCAAATTACCAGAGAGCTTTTAGATATAACTTCCAGTATGGAAACTTTAGAAAAAGAGGTGAAATGATTTGGAAGGAAAAGTTGTGGCTGTAAATGGTCCTGTTGTTGATGTTTATTTCCAATATGATCTACCCAGCATATATGAAGCTCTAGAAGTAGAGAACCCAGTCAAGAAGGAAAAGCTTATTCTTGAAACAAGAATTCTTTTAGGGGAAGGAAAAGTGAGAACAGTGGCTTTAGGTTCTACAGAAGGTATAAGTAGAGGTCTTATGGTGAAAAGGACCTTTCATCCCATAAGAGTACCAGTAGGAGAAGATGTTTTAGGAAGAGTAGTTAATGTTTTTGGTGAGCCAATAGATGGGGGAGATAAGATTGAAGGAGAATTATCCTCTATAATAAAGTCAGCCTCTGAGTTTAGAAGAGTACAACCCTCCTATGCTATCCTTGAAACAGGGATAAAGGCGATAGATTTACTTACACCCTTCCCCAAAGGTGGTAAAATAGGACTTTTTGGGGGTGCTGGGGTTGGAAAGACAGTTTTAATTATGGAATTAATACATAACGTAGCGGTAGCTCATGGTGGGATATCAGTTTTTGCAGGTATAGGAGAAAGATCTCGTGAAGGGAATGAATTGTGGTTAGAGATGAAGGAATCAGGGGTTTTGTCTAAGGCAGCTCTTGTTTTTGGGCAGATGAATGAACCCCCTGGAGTTAGAATGAGAGTACCTCTCACTGCTCTAACTATTGCTGAATATTTTAGGGATTATTTAGGTAAAGATGTGCTACTTCTTATGGACAATATTTTCCGTTATGTTCAAGCTGGGTCTGAAGTTTCTTCAATGTTAGGGAGAATTCCTTCTGCTGTAGGTTATCAACCTACTCTTGTTACAGAGCTTGGTGAAGTGGAAGAAAGAATTTTATCTACAGATACTGGTTCTATTACAGCTGTCCAAGCAGTTTATGTTCCTGCAGATGATTTAAGTGATCCAGCTCCTGCTACTATCTTTTCTCATCTTGATTCTACCCTTGTCCTTTCAAGAAGTATTGCAGAAATGGGTATTTATCCTGCGGTGGATCCTCTTGCTTCTTCTTCTCAAATATTAGAGCCAAAGTTTGTAGGATATGAGCATGCAGAGGTGGCAAAAAAAGTAGTAGAGATATTACAACATTATGAAAGTCTTAAAGATATTATTTCCATATTGGGAGTGGAAGAACTTTCTGAAGAGGATAGAATTATAGTAAATAGAGCAAGAAAAGTACAACTTTTCTTATCTCAGCCTCTTTTTGTTGCAGCCCATTATACAAATATACCGGGGGTCTATGTACCAAGAGTGAAGACTATTGAAGGTTTTAAGGCTATTGTTGAGGGAGAAGTGGATGATCTCCCTGAAGATGCTTTCTATATGGTTGGTACTTTAGAAGATGCCAAGAAAAAAGCTGAAGAGCATGGTGCTCTCATGTATTAGCCATGAAAGAAGATGTTAAGAAGGAAGTATATTTAGAGATTGTAACACCAGTAAAAGTAATATATAGGGGATATGTAAATTCCATTATTGTACCGGTAGAGGATGGCATGATTGGAATCTTACCAAGACATGTAAATACATTGGCAAGAATTATCCCTGGAATTCTTATTTCAAAAACTGATAAAGGATCTTCTTATTTTGTAGTAGGTAAAGGATTTATGGAGTTTATTAGAGATAAGGCATATGTTATTACCGATAACGCAGAGATAATAGAGAAAATTGATTTTCATACTTTAGAAAAGGAAGAAAAAGAGCTAAGAGAGAAACTAAAAGAAACCCCAGATAAAGAAACCCGCGACGAGATTAAATATGCTCTTCTTTTAAACTCTTATAAGAAAAGAGCTCTCCAATTATTCTTAGAGACTAAAGATTCCACAAAGTGAAAGAAGTTGTAGATATAGCTGTTGCTCCTGCTGCAAGAATTTCCTTTGCTTCTTCTGGAGTTCTTATTAATCCTCCTGCAATTAATGGGTATGGAATCTGACTTTTTAGCTCTTCTCCTAAATGAATAAAGATGATTCCAGGAAGGATTTCTACAAGATCAGGTTCTGCTGTTTGCATGATCTTTACACCGGTGGCTAAGGCGGAAGAATCAAGTACAAAGAATCTTTGTATGGCTATCAAATCTTCTGCTTTTGCTTGCTGTATTAAATTGGATCTTGTGGTAATAACCCCATCTATTCCTACCACATCTCCCAAATATCTTAAAGCATATTTGTCTTGTGCCAAACCCTCTAATAAATCTAAATGGATAAATACTAATTTATTATGAGCTTTTATCTCTTGTACAATATTGGGTAAAGTTAGGACATTTGTTTTTAACAAAAATAAGACCTTTGATTTACTTTGAAGAGCTTGAGGAAGTCTTTCCTCTTCTCTAACAGCGGCAATAATAGGACTTCCCTTAATAACGTCCAGGAATTCTTTCACACTGATTTTTTTATTTTCCATTTCTCTCCCCTCTTACAAAGATTTTTTAAAAAACTTATAATCTCTTGTTTTTATTATATCAGAAAAAGCAAGGAAGTGTAAAGGATTAAAGAAGTTTAATGGGGTTAATAAGGATTTTTGTGATATAATATCAACAAATTCTTAAGATTGAGAATAATTAGGGGAGGGATTTATGTATAGAAAAGTTTTATTTTTAACAATTTTTTTATTTTTAATTATTGATTATACTTTAGCTCAAACTATTACTTGGCAATCCGGTTATCCAAAACCCCTACCTGGGGGAAGTATCGAATTAAGATGGAATGCTGTTTCTGGAGCTACAAGTTATACAATTTATAGAATTGAAGGTGATGGAAATCCATATCCATCTTATACATACTTTACTGTAACTTCTAATGTATACACTGATACAAATACCACAGATGGCGTTTTATATAGTTATGTTGTAGCAACTAAAGTATCAGGGACAACATATACTTCTCCTATTGTTTCTGTTAAAGCTGACAGGACAAAACCATCTATTGAGAATCTCTCTGCGTCTCCTAATCCATTTTCTCCTGATGGGGATGGTTTTAGAGACATGGTCAATATATCATTTTATATAAGTGAATATGCTACAGTTACAGTTACTCTCATGGATAGTAATAATGCAACTTATACATTACTTGATTGGAATGGAAGAATTTGTCCGGTCCCTGGTACATATAATTTGGAATGGGATGGCTATTTTGGTGGTTCCTTGGCTAAGGAAGGAATAATTATTTATACAATAACTGCTGCTGATTATGCAGGAAATGTTAATACAGCATCTAGTAAATTGATCTTAGATATTCCTGATGTGGAAGTTTCTAATCTTATAGGAACACCTAATCCTTTTTGTTCTATGTTAGATCCGAATAAACCATTTTATAAGGCTACGTATACCAAACCTTTTACAGACACCTATGGGAATGAATTTAACAGGGATCCATCTTTTTATCTTGATCAGGAAGGTATAACCATAGGTAGTATAGCTCTAAGCTTTGACATAAAGCCTTATACAGCATCTTTGACAAATGTGAAAATATCTGTTGTTGATGGTAATAACAACGTGGTAAGAACTATGGCTTTTGAGAATGTAACAAGTCCTGCAACATTTTATTGGTATGGTGAAAAGGATTTAGAGCTTGTTAAAGAGAAACCGGAAGATCTAACTACTTGGTATTATAAGATTGTGGGAAATCCTCCAGGAAATTATAAAGTTATTTTAGAGCCAATATATACTATCATAGATTCTACCAGTAATACTGTTATTAATGTTCCCCTAAAACCTTTAATAACAAATATCACTTTAGGAGAAGTTATAGTTGTACCAGAAGATATAACTCCTCCTAAAGTCCTCTCAATATATCCATCTTCGGGGTCTTTAGTGAGTAATATATCCAGTGTTTTTGCTATTTTAGATGATGGAGGAGGTATTGGTCCAGATTTAGAAAAATCTGCTATAAGGGTAAGAGATAATATTGGAAGATATGTAGGGGGAATTCAATCTCATAATGGTCATGATACAATTTATTGGACATTTACTAGTGCTCTTACAACTGGATATTATACTATAGAAGTAGAACCAATAGATAAAAAGGGAAATAAAGGAAGCTTGGTAACTTCAAGTTTTATTATAGATAATTCTTCCCCCCAATTTATAGATGTAGAGCCTAAAGGGGCTATAATTGGGACATCGGAGATAAGAGTTAATTATAAGGATGAAGGATCTGGTTTAAATCTTTGGGATAATTATCCTTATTCTCCTGTAGGCTCTTATATTGAACTCTTTACTCCAAATGGAAATTCTCAAAAAATATTATTTAATAAAGATAAAACCACATCTATATTAGCTGTAGCTGATATACCTTCATCTATAAATATGATTGATGGAATATATAATATGGGCATCTATTTAATAGATAAAGCTGGAAATTCTACATTTACCACATCCACCTTCTTATTAGATACGACCCCACCTTATGTTATAAATTCTTCTTTAAATTCTACTACCCTAAACTATACATTTACTCAAATTCAAGTATCAGTTGGGGATGCTGGTGTCGGAATAGATTTATCTCCTGTAAAAACCTTTGTAAAAATTTCCTCAGCATCTGGTACTATCATAGCAGGGCCTGAAATAGCTGGAACTTATACCTATACCTCTACTACTCCTAATAATGCAACTCTAATATTAAATATCCCTTCAGGCTATAATCTTACAGAAGGAGATTATTATCTAACTATAAGACTTACCGATCTTCTTGGGAATACTTTCTTTAATACCTCAAAAATTACAATAGATTTGAGCCGTCCCGTTATAATTTCAGTCTTGCCAACTGGCAATGTATCAAAAGTTGAAAAAATAGAAGTAAAATATATAGATACAGGTACAGGAATTGATATTACAAAGTCTGGAATAAACTTAGTTACACCCATAGGTAATTTTCCTTTAGCTTTTGATCCTACTTTATCTGATAAGAACCTACTTGTAGTACCTATATCATCTGATATTTTGGCTCAAGACGGAGTTTATAATATGGCTATAACTCTATATGATATGGCAGGAAATTATACTATCACCTATACTTCCTTTACATTAGACATGAGTAAACCTTATATAGAAAGTACCTATCCTACAAAGAATGCTATACTCGTATTACCGCCCTCTCAAGTATCAGTGGTAGTAAAAGATAATACTACTGGAATTGATACTAACATTTATAAGACATACATAAAGCTTAGAGATCCTAATGGAATGGAAGTTGGGACATATACATATCAGATTTCCTCAGATTCTCGTACAGCTACTCTTACTGTAAATACTACTTCTTATACATGGACTAAAGGCATTTATACTGTAATCTTAAGGGCTACAGATAATACTGGTAACTCTGTAGATGATACCTATACTTTTACCTTAAATTTAGAAGCTTCTTCAACTGCTTCTGGAGATGTTATTGTAACGCCATCTATCTTTTCTCCTAAGAAAGGGTTACTTAGAATAGATTTCCAAGTACAGGCTTCTTTTGGAAATATATCAGAGGTTAAAATAGATATATACAGTATGAACGGTACATTGGTAAAGACCATATATAGTAGAACTTTTAATAGTGTGCAAGCTCAAGATACTGTAACATGGGATGGTAAGGACAATTTAGGTAGATTAGTGCCTAATGGTTATTATCTCGTAAAGATTACAATTAAAGAGTCAAATGGGGCGATTAAATATAAATTTAAGGGATTTGTTGTAGTTAAGTGATAATTTTTAGGAGGAGAGTTAAAATGCGAAAAATAGTGTTTCTTATTTTAGCTATAACAATTTTATCCTCTGGATCTTATGCTCAAACCTATGGGGGTTTTTCTGAAGGACCTTATCTTTCATGGAGTCCAAGGGCTATGGGTATGGGAGGTGCTTTTATAGCAATAGAAGGAGATATTAATGGGATTACATATAATCCAGCATCAATAGCAAGACTTTATAATTCTCAATTTTTTATCTCCTATAATTATTTAGGTTTAACTCCGGAAAGTCTTGGTTTTAGCGGACCTAACATAACAGGTACTATTATATCCTTTGCTGTACCTGATAAGGGAATGTGGGCAAGTGCATTATATTATAGTAGAATTTCTCCTGATGAAGAATTAGGAGTACCCTATTCTGAGAATGTGTTAGCCTATTCTATAGGTAAAGTTTTGTTTTCTAATCTTTCTGTAGGAATGAATATAAAAAGAATGTGGGCAGTTTTACCATCTCCTTATAATTCAGAAGGCTTTGGTATAGATTTAGGAGTAATATTTAAACTTACTCCTCAAGTTAAAATTGGAGCTGTAGTTTATAATCTTTATAATAATGTGTCATGGTCTGATGGAACAGAATCTTATGATGAACCAATAACACCAAACATCAAGGTTGGACTTTCATATCAATCAGAAAACTTAGCAGTATCTGGAAATGTTAGTATTCCATCTTTAAGTTTCCAGATTGGTGGGGAATATTTGTTTAGGAAAGTCGTATATGTGAGATTAGGATGGAATGTGGATTCTCCTACTTTTGGTCTTGGTTTTAAAAAGGATAATATAGTAATTGATTATGCTCTTTTATACTCTTTAAACTTGGGTGGATTTTACCATAGAGTAGGGCTTTCTATGAGTTTTTGAGGGAACTATTTTAAAGGGGAAGGGCGCTTACGTCCTTCCCCTTTTTTCTATCCTTTAATTACAGCTAATGGTTTCATCTGAGCAACTCTTTTTGAAATTTCTGCGTTATGTACTACATTTACCACATCTACTACATTTTTGTAAGCTTCTGAAGCCTCTTCTACTATAGAAGCCTTAGATGCTGCTTTTACTATAATCCCTCTTTCAAGTAGCTCCCTTTCAATATCCGAAGCTCTTAAGCCACTTTTTAAAAGCTTACTTCTGCTTTGGGTTCTTCCTGCTCCGTGGCAAGTAGATCCAAAGGAGAGTTCCATTGCCTTAGGAAGACCTATAAGAAGAAAAGAAGATCTTCCCATATCTCCGGGTATTATCACTGGCTGACCTATATCCTTGTAATCTTCTGGAAGGTCTGGATGTCCTGCTGGAAAGGCTCTTGTAGCTCCTTTTCTATGTACTATTACCTCTTCTATTTTTCCATCAATATCGTGTTCCTCTAATTTGGCAATATTGTGGGCCACATCATAAATAAGCCTCATTCCTAAGGATTCAGCCCCCTCCCTAAATACTTTTTCAAATACCTCTCTCACCCAGTGGGTTATCATTTGTCTATTTGCCCAAGCAAAGTTGGCTGCACAAGACATGGCTGAGAAATAATCTTGACCCTCAGGAGAATCAAAGGGAGCACAAGCAAGTTGTTTATCAGGTACTTCAATGCCATATTTTCTCATGGCATTAGACATTACTCTGATATAATCTTCTGCTACCTGGTGTCCAAGACCACGAGATCCTGTATGTACCATAATTACTATCTGATCTGGAAAGATTCCTAACTTGTCAGCTATTTCTGGCTCGAAAACTCTGCTAACTACCTGAATTTCCAAGAAGTGGTTTCCTGAGCCCAAAGTACCTAATTGATACTCTCCTCTTTCCTTTGCTTTTTTGGATACCTTATCTGGATCTGCATATGTTAGTCTTCCTCTTTCTTCTATATGTTCTAAATCTTCTTTCCATCCATAACCCTGTTTTACAGCCCATTGAGCACCTTTTTCAAGTACCTCATCAAGTTCTTTACCTTTTACCCTCAGATCTCCTTCTGAGCCTACACCAGCTGGTATCTTATCAAAAAGCTCATCTACCAACTCTCTTATCTTTGGTAAAACATCTTCTTTTGATAAATTAGTTCTTATCAATCTTACACCGCAATTTATATCGTATCCTACACCTCCTGGAGAAATAACCCCTCCCTTTTTCTTCATAGCTGCTACTCCACCTATAGGAAATCCATATCCCCAATGGATATCTGGCATAGCTAAAGAGTATTTTAGTATGCCAGGTAGAGATGCAACGTTGGCTACTTGTTCTGGAGATTGGTCTTTAACGATATCTTCCATTAATTTTTCATCAGCAAATATAATCCCCGGTACCTTCATAAAAGGCTTATGATCCTCAGGTATCATATATCTATAATCATCTATCTTAATAAGTTTTCCTTTCCATTCATTTCCCATTTTTTATTACACCCCCTAAAACTTTTGTATTTCTAAATCTTCCTAATATTTATTATAATGAAAAAATAGGAAAAATAAAAAGAAGGGAGGAAAGCAGGCTTATGTTTTACGAAATCTCCGTATCTACTCCTCAAAAGGTGGCTCTTGTAGATATAACAGATAAGATTGAAGAAGCTATAAAGAAAAGTAATGTAAAAAATGGAATTTGTTTCATTTTTGTCCCTCATACTACAGCAGGAATATTAATAAATGAAAATTATGATCCTAGTGTGGTGAGAGATATTATATCTACTTATGATAAGATAGTTCCCTCTAACATTCCCTATGCTCATGCTGAAGGAAATTCTCCTGCTCATATTAAGAGTACTATTGTAGGGACAAATACCTTTCTATTTGTAAGGGAGGGTAAGCTTAATCTTGGAACTTGGCAAGGAGTCTTTCTTGCGGAGTTTGATGGACCAAGGTATAGAAAAGTGTGGGTTGACATATGGGAAGAAAAGGAATAAACTTATTTATAGTTAGTACTTATAGAAAGGGGGAAAAATAAGATGGCGTGGTATTGGTGGGTGTTGATAGTTATTGTGATTATTCTTCTTATTTGGTATTTCATGAAGGGGAAGAAATAGGATTTTAATTTTCTAATTTTTAGATCATTCTTGAAGGAAGGTCTATAGAGGCCTTCCTTCTTTATTTATATTTTTTATTGTTATTGTTATAATAGAAATCAAAGAGAATAGAAAGGGGGAGTATGATGCGTCCTGCTTTAATTATAGTGGATATGGTAGTAGATTTTGTTACAGGAAAGTTTGGTAATCCATATGCTCAAGAGATAGTTCCTAATATTAAGCTTCTTATTGAAAAAGCTCATGAGAAAAATATACCTGTTATCTATTTAAGAGATTCTCATTCTGAGGAGGATAAAGAGCTTTCCTTATGGGGAAAACATGCTATGGAAGGAGATAAAGGTTCTGAGATAATACCTGAACTTGCCCCTTCTCCTCAAGATTATGTAATAAATAAGAAAGTTTATAGCGGTTTTTATAAAACAGATCTTGAAGATGTTTTAAAGAAACATAATGTGGATACAGTGATACTTACAGGTACAAGCACCCATATATGTGTACTTCACAATTCTGCTGATGCCTTTTTTAGAGGATTTGAGGTGATTGTTATTTCAGATGCCACAGCATCTTTTGTCCCCGAAGAGCATGAAAGAGCTTTAAAATATATGAAAGATATTCATAATGCAAAGATATATACAACTCAAGAATTTATAGAAAAATGGGAGGAGATAAATTGAAAGAATTTTTGATTGCAAGACCAGAAGAAATAAAGAATGGTTTATGTACTGATGCCTATTTTTTAAGGACTGAAGAGGTATTAGATGGTTTAAGCAAAAATCCTCAGGTAGTAATGGAACTTTTTACAAAAAGTTTTCCTGATGAAAATTATCACTTTGGAATAGTTCTTGGAATATATGAAGTAGCGAAGCTTTTAGAAGGCCTTCCAGTAGATGTTTATTCCATGGAAGAGGGAGAGATATTCTTCCCTTATGAGCCTGTGCTCCAAATAAGGGGAAAATATAGAGATTTTGCTCGATATGAAACTGCTATATTAGGGTTTATCTGTTTTATGTCAGGTATTGCAACAAAATCAGCTCGTGTAAGAATTGCAGCAGGAAATAAAAAGATATATAGTTTTGGGACTAGAAGACAACATCCATTTTTAGCTCCAGTAGTAGAGTATGCCACATATGTGTCTGGATTTGATGGAGTATCTAATGTGTTAGGGGCAAAGTATATTTATAAAACTCCTGTTGGCACTATGCCTCATGCATTAATTTTGATTATAGGAGACGAAAAAGAAGCTTTTTCAGCTTTTGATCAATATGTAGATCCTAAAATACCAAGAATTGCCCTTGTAGATACCTATGGTTCTCCTACTATAGGTGCATTAAATGCTTTGGAAGCTTTGAAAGATAGGCTTCAAGGTATAAGAATAGATAGTAAAGATTTTTCTTATCTTATAAAAGATATTAGATGGGAATTTGCAAGAAGAGGTTATAATAATATTCAGATATTTTTGAGTGGGGGTCTTGATGAGTATGAAGTAGAAAAATACAGAGACTTGGTAGATGCCTTTGGAATTGGAACAAGGGTAGCTAATGCTCCAGTTATAGATTTTGCATTAAAAATCGTAGAAGTAGATGGGAACCCAATTGCTAAAGTGGGTAATATGCCAGGTGCAAAACAGGTTCAGAGAAGTGAAAATTTTAACGATACTGTAAGACTTCATACTTCAGAATTACTTCCTGGTAAAAAGCCTCTTTTAAAGCCTCTTATATCTCAAGGTAAGATCATAAGAGACTTTGAAGAGACAGATAATATTAGAAAGAGAATATTAAATAATATCAATTCTTTACCCGAGGAATTTAAGATTATAAAAGGAGGAAAGAAATACATTCCCGAGTTTTTACCTTGACGATAAAAGCCTTTTTTGTTAGTATTACTTTGTATCCCTAGAAATACAGAAATTTTTAAAGAAAAGGAGAGGGTAAGGAATGAAGAGGACTTATCAGCCTAAAAAACATCATAGAAAAAGAGTCCATGGTTTTCTTGCCCGTATGAGAACTCCCGGTGGTAGAAGAGTTATAAAAAGAAGAAGAGCGAAGGGAAGAAAGAGATTAACAGTATAATTGAGACTTTATTCATTTCCAAAAGAAGAAAGGTTAAAAAGACAAGAAGATTTTTTACGTATTTTAAGAGAGGGAAGACCTTATTCCCTTTCTAAGAATTTTGTTGTTTATATAAGAAGAGGAGAAAAAAGAAGAATAGGGATAAGTGTAAGTAAAAAAGTAGGGCCTGCAGTTGTTAGGAATAGAATAAAGAGACTTATAAGAGAAGTATATAGACTTCATAGACCTTACTTAAGTGATGATGCAGAGATTCTTGTAATAGTTAAGCCAGGAGAAAATATAGAAAATATTAATTATCATAAAATGAAGGATATGCTATTAAATATATGGATAAAAGCTGGTATTTTAAGGGATGCTTAAGAAATTGTTAGTTTTAGTTATAAAAATATATAAAAGATTTATATCTCCTATTTTACCTTCTTCCTGTCGTTTTTATCCCACATGTTCTTCCTACGCCTTAGAAGCCATAGAAAGGTTTGGGGTTTTTGAGGGGAGTATTCTTGCTATAAAGAGAATTTTGAGGTGTCATCCTTTTAATCCGGGTGGTTATGATCCTGTACCTACAAAAGAAGAATTATTAGAATTGAAATTGCAAAGGAGGAATAAATAAATGATAAATGCTTTAGCAAATGGTTTAGGATATCTTTTGGAGCTTTTTTATAGTTGGACTGGGAATTATGGGGTTGCTATAATATTTTTAGTGATTCTTGTAAGGATTATTTTATATCCATTAACTCATGCCCAATTAAGAAGTATATATCTTCAGCAAAAAATACAGCCTGAGATAAAAAAGATTCAGGAGAAATTTAAAGATGATCCTCAAGAAATGAATAAGCAGATTATGATACTTTATCAGCAGTATAGAATTAACCCGATGATGGGGTGTTTACCTCTTCTTATCCAATTTCCAATTCTTATTGCTTTGTACCAGCTTTTATTGAATTATAAGTATACTGTAACTCCCAGTTTTTTATGGATGTCAGATCTCACTAAGCCAGACTATCTTCTTTTGATTATCATGGCTATTGTAACTTATTTTTCTGGGATATTGTCTTCTTTGTCTTCAACACCAGAGCAAAAGAGACAGCAGCAAATTATGAATATCTTTACAACCTTACTTTTTACTGGAATGTTTCTGCTTTATAAAGTACCTGCTGGTGTGATGCTTTATTGGCTTGTATCTAGTTTATTCCAGTTACTGCAACAGTATATAGTATTTAGGCTCCATAAGGAGGGCTAATACTGATATGAAGGAGATTGAGATAGAGGGCAAGACCTTAGAAGATGCTCTTCTCAAGGCTAAAGAGATTTTGGAAGTTCCTCTTGATAAGATAGATTATAAAATTATTGAGTATGGAAGAGAAGGAATTTTAGGGATAGGAGCAAGGCCTTTTCGCATATATGCTTGGATAAAGGAAATTCCTGAAGATATATTAAGGAATTTTATAAAAGAAATCTTAAAAATGTTAAATGTTAAAGCCAAAATAAAGATATTAAAGGAAGATGGGAATATAAAAATAAGTATTGAAGGGGATAATTTAGGAGAATTAATTGGTCCTGCAGGAAGAACACTTTCATCCTTAGAGTATATAATCCGTCTTTATGCCTCTAAAATGCAGATAACCGATATTATTACCTTGGATATTGATCATTATAGAGAAAGGAGAGAAAAGTATTTAGAAGAGTTGGCAAAGAAGATAGCTGCTAAGGTAAAAAAAGAAAAGAAAGAGTACAAACTAAAACCTATGACTCCAAAAGAAAGAAGAATAATTCACTTAACTTTGCAAAATGATCCTGATGTAATTACATATAGTGAAGGAGAAGATCCATATAGGTATGTGGTTATAGCACCTAAGGAAAAATGAAAGATACAATTACAGCTATAGCTACCCCTCTTGGTTATAGTGCTATTGGGATAATCCGAATAAGTGGACCACAGGCTATAGGAATTGCCAAGAAAATTTTTTTACCTATCAGAGAGAAGGATCTTGAAAAAGTACCTTCTCATACTTTGCATTATGGAAGAATCTACTATAATGATGAGTTCATTGATGAGGTACTTTTAGCTGTTTACAAAGGTCCAAATTCCTATACAGGCGAGGATATGGTAGAGATATTTACCCATGGGAGTCCTATTATTCTTGAAGAAGTTTTAAAGATTATCATTAATGAAGGTGCTCGAATAGCAGAAAAAGGTGAATTTACCAAAAGAGCCTTTTTAAATGGAAAGATTGATCTTCTCCAAGCAGAAAGCATAAATGAAATTATAAGGGCAGAAAGTAAAACGTCATTGAGGATAGCTCTATCAAAATTGGAAGGTGACACTTCCAAAAGGATAAGAGAATTAAAAGATAGAGTAGAATTTTTAAGAGTACAATTGGAAGCCTCCATAGATTTTCCTGAGGATGTGGAAGAGAAGGAGAAATCAGAGTGGATAAGAATATTGGAAGAGATTAAAAAAGAGGTAGAGGAACTTTTATTAAAGGGGGAGAAAGGTGATTTAATTAAAGAAGGCTATAAAGTTATATTAGTAGGAAAGCCAAATGTGGGAAAGTCAAGCCTTTTTAATTCTTTAATGAGGGAAGATAGGGCAATAGTAACACCAATACCAGGTACTACAAGGGATTATATCGAAGGAGAGATTTATTTATCTGGTTATCTTATAAAAATTTATGATACTGCGGGTCTTTCTATTCCCCGTGATATATTGGATAAATTGGGAATGGAAAAAACTAAAAAGATCCTTGAAAAATCAAATATTATTCTTTTTGTACTTGATGGAAGTCTTGAAATTACTGAGGAAGAAAAGAATCTTTTTCAAGGGATAATGAGTTATGAAAATAAGAAAGTTTTGTTAGTTATCAATAAAATAGACTTACCTTTGAAAATTGATCTATCCTTTTTCCCTGAGAATATAGAAAGGGTATACGTGTCTGCTAAAAATAATATAGGTATTGATAGATTAGAAGAGAAGCTTAAAGAATATATAATTGCAGAAGAATCTATAGATGGATTGTTTCTAAATATATATCACAAAGAGGAGCTAAAAAAAATAAATAACTTAATAGATGAGTCAATAAAAACCTTGAAAAATTTTAATGCTATTGATATACTTGGGTCTTTTCTTTATGATATTGAAAGATCATTAGGGAATATGTTAGGTGAGGAAGTATCCTTAGATATTGTGGATAAGATATTTGAAAACTTCTGTGTTGGTAAATAGGAGGTTTTTATGGAATTTTGGGTAATAATTTTAGGTATTGTCCAAGGAATAACAGAATTTTTACCCATAAGTAGTACCGCTCATTTGATTTTAATTCCTTATTTATTTAAGGTACCCGATTTTGGGCTAACTTTTAATGTGGGATTACATCTTGGTACTTTTCTTGCTGTATTTTTATATTTTATAAAAGATTGGATAGAGTTTTTAATTGCCATATTTAAAGGGGGAGAAAAAAGGAAAATTCTTGGACTTATAATTCTTGCCACTATTCCAGCTGGTATTTTTGGGATTTTATTAGATCCTTTTGTGGAGAAAATTTCAGAGCCTCAAACTTATCCTTTTGCAATATGGATTATTTTGGTGGGAGTAGTAGTCTTTGGTATTATCTTTCTCCTATTGGAAAGATATAAAAGTAAGCCCTTGGAACTTAAAGATTTAGATATAAAAAAGGCTATAATTATTGGAGTTTGGCAAGTATTTGCCCTCTTTCCTGGAGTTTCAAGGTCTGGTTCATCTATATCAGGTGGAATGTATGTAGGATTAAGAAGAGATGAAGCTACAAAATTCTCTTTTTATATGTCCCTTCCTTTAATAGGTGGGGCGGTATTCTTTAAGTTTATAGACCTTTTTAAAGGTAACCAAACAGGGGAGTTTACATATATCTTATACG
>CAZZIO010000042.1:0-7739 GCA_964654465.1 uncultured Dictyoglomota bacterium | reverse complement strand
TTTCCAACTTTTTGAAAAAAGTTCAAAGAGTATTAAAACATTTTTGGTAAGATATGGAAAAATTTTCTTTCTATTAAAAAGTGCCATAAAGGATGAGATGAACAAAATAATTTTAGTTTCATCTGGAAATTCATAGAAATGGTTATATATATTGTAAAAATCTTCATTTATTTTTAACTTTTTGTATTCAAGGATTATAGGAAGAGAATTTTCAAAGTCAATCATATAATAGTCCTTATTTTTAAGAAATTTTCTTATAGTAGAGCTTTTTATTCTTTTCGATTTAGTTTTAAGTAAGTCTTTTAAAAGAATGGTATTAATAAGTTTGGATTTATTGTAAGACAGATTATTATAAAAGAATTTAAAATTTTTAGCACTCTCAATGGTATCTTTATAATATTTTAATTTGTCATCAGAGAGGTATAGCTTATTTAAAGATTTTTCGAGAGATACGAGAATATCAGAGGTTTCAAAAATATTAAGGTCTGAATTTATGTATTGTACTTTAAATATTGTATCGAGGACATATAAAAATCTATGTAAATCTTCTTTGTAAAATCCAAGGAAATAGGCAAGTTTATTGGAAAGATATGAAGAGATTTTAGGATGTAAATCTTTAAGATACCATGAAGAATCATTTAAAGTATTAATGATGCCTGTAGGATGAGGTATTAGATTTGCAATTTTGTAAGCTTCGAGATATAAAGTTACACCTTTTCTAAGATTATTCTTTTTAATTTCCTCCTTTGCTTTCCCCATAAGAATAAAGGTTTTTGCAGAATTATCTTCTTCATATATTTTTCCAAAGATACGGAATTTAGAGAACTTAGAGTAAGGAATATATGAAGCAAAGTAATTAAGAAGAGTTGTAGCAACAATTTTTCTTGCATGCTTAGGGATTTTGGTAAAATTTCTTTTAAGATTTAAAAACAAATTATCTGCCTCTTTATTTTTGTTAGTTCTTTTTAAGATAAGAAGTTTTTGAGATAGAAGAAGGAAATAGAGAGTTTTATTATTCTTGCAGAGGGTTAATCCCCTTTCTACTGTAGAGAGAGCTTTTTGGTATTTTCCATTCCAGATATGTTTAAGGGTAAGGAGATAATATTTACAAGGAGATGTTATTTTCTCATGTTCAAGGGAAAAATAAAGAAAAGGCAAGGAAAAAGAACCATATTTAGAGATTATGTCTACTACGATGGGGGTCTTTCTATTCATTTTCCACTTCTCCTATTCTTGCCAATATATATCCTGTCTGAGCCTCATCATAAAATCTAAAAGGTAGCTTTAAAATCTTTCTAAATAAATCACTCTTTAGACTTGTTAATACTTCTTGGCTTACCTTTGCAAAATAATAACTTGATATCCCTGAAAAAATGGTCCTTCCTATGTGTAATATCGCAGAAATTACTACAAGATAACCAAAGATAAAAAAAGTAATATTTCAGTTCTCACTGCTCATTTTTAGACTGTTTTAGTTACTATCTTCTCATTATCTATTTTTCTTATAAGCATATATGAAATGACAATAAGAATTACTCCCACAATAAAGAAAATTAGACTCATCTGAGGTATAAAACTCAACTTAGCATTATTAAGGTTCTCAAAATCGAATACATAATTATTTAAAAACCATAAAAAGAAAGTCATTGGAATAATAAACAAGTAAGATATTATGGATCTCATGAATAGAAAACCCCCAAACATTATACTTAAACAACCCATAAATGAATTAATTCCTAATATAAACACAGGAACTATGATGGTAAAGTATATAACTGTAAAGATGTTAATAGATAGAGAAACCCCATTAATCAAAAATAAAATATATAGTAAACAACTACTAATTAAACTTCCTAAGTAAACTATAATAGATATAGATAAAACCTCTCCTAACCACCACTCAATAGGTCTCAATGGGGTTGCTAAAAAAACTGAGATATTTTTAGAATAATAATCTGAAAATATATTTGCCCATATTAGATAGCTACCAAAAGATATTGCAAACAAAAATGGTATATAAAAAATCATTTTCTCCCATAGAACTATAGCCATGTTTTTAAATTCGGGAGAGAATAAGATAGAATACTTATCTTCAATTAAAATTGGTATTAATAGTGCAAAGGGCATTAAGGCTAATATAAATGATCTCCTAAAAATTCCATTCTTCAAATTTTTATATAATATAGCTTTCATATCATTCCTCCTTTGTTAAGGCTAAATATATATCTTCTAAAGGAGTTTTTACCTCTTCTATACCAAAAATCTTAATACCTTTCTCTGTTAGAAAATTTATTAATATAGGTATTTTTTCTTTATTAGAAATAGATATTCTTATACCACCATTACTCTCTTTTAGATCTACAATAAAATCTAAATTTTTCAAATCTCTCTCTACCTCATTCAATCTTTTATCTATCCTTACCAACACCTCTTTTTTACCAAATATATCTTGCATTTCTTCATAGGAACCATATGCTACAATTTTACCCTTGTTTATAATAGCGATCTTATCGCAAAGCTGAGATATATCATATAGATTATGGGATGTAATAAATATAGTAACTCCTTTTTCTTTTGCTAAATCTTTAATATAAGACTTTATCAATTTCTGATAATCAACATCTAAACCCAAGGTAGGTTCATCTAAGATAAGCACATAAGGATCATTCAATAAAGCTCTTGCAAAACATAATCGCTGTCTCATACCCAAAGAATAAGTATTAATTTTATCTTTTGCCCTATCTGATAAACCCACTAACTCTAATACTTCTTTTATTCTTTTTATCCTTATACACTTTGGAATATCATAAAGAAGAGCATAAAATTCTAACATATCATAACCAGTAAACCAATCATATAATCCTCTCTCTTCCAACATAAAACCTATCTTTCCTTTTTGCTTCCCTAAATCAACAACCTCTGTTCCAAAAAGCTTAGCTACCCCTTCATAATTTAGCAGTCCTAAAAGTATCTTTACAGTAGTAGTTTTTCCTGCACCATTTGGCCCTATATATCCAAATATCTCTCCTTCTTTTATGTGAAAACTAACCCTGCTAAGAGCTAATACTTCACTATTCTTACTTTTATATTTTTTGGTTAAACCTTCGCAGTAGACAACATAATTATGCATTTCCAACTACCTCCATTCTCCTAATAAAGGATTATAATTGCAATAATTTGTCTTATATAATGAGCTCCCTCTCAAAACTTCATATGCCCTACAATCCAAACATGCATATCTAAATTCACAATATTTGCAAGGTTCTATTTTATCTTTTGTGATTTTATAATATTTTTCTAAATCCTCTAAAATATCAATTAGCTCTTTATTTTTGATATTTCCCAAAACATAGTCTTTAATTAGAGGACATAAAAGATATTTACAATCGTAGGTTATAGTTATCTTACCATATAAGCATGGATTATAAATTTTCATTAATTCATATTCGGCAATTGAAGGAGGATTTAATAAATCTTTACTCAATGAAAAATCATAACAGTATATGGGAATTGCATTGATATCTTTTCTTTCAAAGTCTTCTTTTAACTGTTCTAATATATCAGAAATGTTTACACTCTTAGTCAAAACTAAACTTATATTGTAATTTATTCCTGTTTCATCTAATTTCAATATATTCTTTAATACTTCTCTAAATCTATATTTACCTTTTGAGAGTCTTTCATAAATATTAAAAGGATAAAAAATAGTAATGAAAATATGTAAATTATAATATCTTATCAGATCAATAACCTCCTTATTATTTAATTCAAAACCATTTGTCAATACAATAATTTTTTGGAAATTAAATTTCATAAGTAAAAGGCAAATATTTTTTAAGCTTTCTATATCCAAGAAAGGGTTACCACCAAATAGAACGATATTTTTACAATTTAAATCATTTAAATATGACAATATTTCAAAGATATTATCTTTTAAAACATTGTCATCAGTATTTGATTTGGTACAAGCTAAACATCCATAGTATTTAGGAGCATTACAAAAATAACATTCCAAATTACAAATATTGCATACTTCAATATATGCTGTGGCTAACGTAGGAACTTTTAACAAAGGTTGACCTAACAAAAATTTAGGAAATCCATAAGTATATTTGTCTATGTATGTTTTACTATCACATTTTATTATTATATCTTCCCTAAAAAGGAAATCTAATAAATTAACAACTTCAGATTCAGCAAAATTTCCCATTTCTATTATTTTTGATAAACTATAATTCTTTTCAAGTAACTCGATAAATTTACCCTTTTTTTCGTCAAGACTTATTAACCTACCCTTGATAAGATCATATAAAGCTCCTTTTCTTATTCCCTTAACATAATGTATTTCTGGTTTTAGCTTCAAATAGTAATTATTAATCATAATTACAACTCACAATCTATAAAAGTAAACATATTCTTCCAATGCTTCTTATTTAAATTACTTAGAACAACATTGAAACTTGGGTTTTCCTCTAAAATCTTATATAATTCTGACAACTCTTTTTTTACTTCGTCAATCAATCTATCACAAATTTCTGGAGGGTCTTTATCAAAAGTTCTATCTTTCATAAAAGTAGCAAAACACATAGAACATAAACGGGTTATAGGGCAATTTTTACAACTATCCATTATACATTTTTTATACTCCCTTAACATCTTTACAATACTGTTATAATCTATCCCCCTATATACATCACCTATTGGAAAACTATAATTAACTTTTTCACAAACATGAAACTCTCCATTCACATCTACACACAATTTGGAACCAGGTATACATGTTGATGTGTATAATATGAATACAGGCCTTGATCTTGTAATTTTTTCAATTAGTAATAATTGTCTATAACTACTACCTATAAATATTTCTAAAAATGGTGATATTTTTCTATCTATTATTAGATTAAAGTATTTTTTCTTGATCTCACTTAATTGTTTCTTATATGATTCAAAATCTCCTTTGCTAAAATTTCTAACGTAATAATTGGTAAAAAAAGGAGATACTAATGAAATTCTTCCAAGGGGAGGTAATTCATTCTTATGAATCGTAAAAAATTCTTCCATTTTAAATAAATCTGTTTTCCAATCATAGCAAACTAAAATAGAAAGATTATTATAAAAATAATTAGGATAGTTTTCCCGTATTTCCGATAAATTAGCCATTATTATATCAAAGGTTCCATCTCCATTTACAAAAACTCTATTTCTGTCATGATTCTCTTTATATCCATCAAGACTAACAGCTATATTAACATTATTTTCTACCATGAATTTCACAATATCTTTTTTTAACAAAATACCATTTGTAGTCATATTATATAAGACATCGACATTATGATATTTACTTTTAATATATTCTATTATATTTTTTATCAACTCAAATTCTAACAACGGTTCTCCACCATAAAAAGTTATTGCTGGCTTTCTGAAAGGATTATACCTTCTGTAAATTTCAATATTATTTAAAAAAAATCAACAGCTCTAATTGCAATCCCAATATTCATAGATCTATGTTCTACTACAGGGGCATAATCATAAAATCCAGAATGATAATAACAATATCTACATTTCATGTTACAGTCATCAGTTACATTTAAAATTAGTTGTCTAAAACCATCTCGTTTTAGAAAATCTTTTATTTCTTCAATTATAAAAATATCATTTTTACCATAGTACTCTTCGAAATATTTATATTTCGAATCTCCATTGTCAAGACAATTACCTAAATAATTATTTAATTCCTTTACTAAATGTTCGTACTTATCTTTAGGAAAAATGATTCCCAATACATCATCATAAATATACTCACAATTCTCTGTAGAAAACTCAATAAACCTCAGTGAATCCATTATCCCTTTCTCCTGTTTTATTAAACTCTTTAAAACTACTTTGAAGTAGCTCCAACAGTAGTCCCTGTTTGAGATGCTCTTTGGGACACTACTAAATCAGAAACTGGTGATGCAGAATCTAATAAACACACTAATGCACATCCTACCCCACAAACACTCATACATATTACAAAGCATCTCCAAAATCCTTTTTCTGTATTGCTTTTAATTATTTCCGTAAGGACCCTCCTTCCGTGTTATTATACAGTGGTATTTAAACAAACAATCCCTAAAATCTTTGTGCTAAATTATAAGAAAAATAACTAACTCTTAGCGAAGCAATAACATCAGCAATTGGTATTCCTGGAGTATCTCCCATACAACCTATTGCACATCCACCTCCACATCCTGCTCCACATAAAAATACACACTACCTACTCACAGAATTAATCTCTTGATTTTTAACTATAACTTCCATTTTTCACTCCCCCTTCTAGAAGCTACTCTTTTTAATCCTTTTTGCTATAAAATTTTATATTCATCAATATGACTTTCCAATTTTTCATTTTCCCCAGTATAGTCTTTATCTTAAATATAAAAACTATATTTATATCCCTTTTCATAAATTTTCATTTATCCCTAAAAATTTATCAAAAATATTTTTTACACGAAATAGTGTAAATAAGAGAGTGAAAAACGTGGAAGGTCTTGGTCTTTTCTTTTCATCTACAGTGATAAATCAGATGATAAGATTTTTTGAGTTTGTATTTGCTCTTTTAATGCTAATGTATCTTAATTTAAAATTGACTTTTTATGCTATTTCCATACTTCCAGCTTATTATGTAGTTATAAGGGCATTTTCCTTAGGATTAGTATCAGCGACAAAGGATGTTCTTGAGGGATCAGCAAATATTATGGGAAAGATACAAGAGAAAGTTTCAGGAGTAGAGGTTGTAAGGCTATTTGGGACTGAGGAAAGGGAAGCTGAAGAGGTAAAAAAGGAATTTAAAGGTCTTGCCAGGAAGAATTTATTACAAAGTATATTTTTTACCATTTTTGGAGAGTTAAATTTTGTTATTATCGCTTTAGGTGGTCTTTTAATTTTATGGGTAGGAGGGATGGATATAATAAAGGGTTCTTTTACGATTGGAAGCTATTTAGCTTTTGTAGGATACCTGCAAAAGCTTTATGGTCCAATTCAAAGTATGGCTACATTTAGTTTATCTTTGTATCCAGCTTTTGTTTCTCTTCAAAGAGTATCAGAGATATTAGAAGCAGAGAAAGAGAAGGAAGGGAATATAGAGCTTAAAAATTTAATAGGAGACATACAATTTAAGAATATTTCTTTTTCTTACGATGGAGAGAAGAAAGTTTTAGAAGGGATAGATTTACACATAAAACCAGGGGAGAAGGTAGTGATTTTAGGGCCTAATGGATCTGGAAAAAGTACCTTAATAAAGTTACTTTTAGGGATGTATGACCCTTTAGAGGGAGAAATTGTAATAGACGGAATAGATATAAAGGACATAAAACTGTCATCTCTTAGAGAAAAAATTGGTATTGTTTCTCAAAATGTATTTTTATTTAACGACAGTGTGAGAAACAATGTAGCCTATGCGATACCACAAGTGAAGGATGAAGAAATCATTAATCTTTTAAAGACAGCAGAGCTTTATGATATTTTTATGGAAGGATTTAAAGATGGACTTAACACGATAATAGGAGAGAGAGGAGCAAAGATATCAGGTGGACAAAAGAAAATAATAGCCTTTTTAAGGGCTGTACTAAAGAAGCCACATGTTTTAATACTTGATGAAGCCACATCGGAAGTTGATATGACAGTTGAGAGAAAGATTTATGAATATATAGAGAAGTTTATGAGAGATAAGACATGCATAATCATATCCCATA
>CAZZIO010000041.1:0-3589 GCA_964654465.1 uncultured Dictyoglomota bacterium | reverse complement strand
TCTTTTGATTAGCTTTTTCGTATAAAAATACTGAATCACCTTCATCTACACCTAAATTCTTTGCTACAATTTCACATTTTGCCTTAAGAAGGAAGAATATATTGTAGCCTCTTCCTTCTAATCCCTCATAATTGGCTTGCCCTTTCGATATTATTAATTTTGCATTATAAAAGATATCTTGATATTCATTGGATCCAAGCTCAGGTGGCTTTCCTACAGATCCTGATCCTGTGGTAATTACTTTAGAGTACTTATTAAGTCCAACCTCTATTACATCTTCGAGTATGGCATCATTTATTATAGGGTATTCATTTGCCACACTTATGATAAATTTTGTTTTAGATAATTCTTCTATCAGAATTTTATCAAATACTATTTCACCTGCATTATCCAAAAGATAAAGAATCTCATCTGTTTTTTCCAATTCTTGTTTAAAATAGTGATAATGATCTATAGCAAGAGGTGTATTTATGATATCTTTAATATATTCCCTTAAATTTAATTTGGATATATCAAGAATGCCAAGATCAATAATATTTCCGGATATTGCAACCTTTATAGCTGTATAGAGGGGGTCTTCAGAAGTTTCTACAATATTTTTAAGGGTATCATATAGCTTAAGGGCTAAGTTATTGTAATGTTTCTTTTCCTCATAATAGGGATCTTTAAGATTTGCCATCTCATAGATTTTTTTAAATGTAAGGTAAGTATTGTAGGCTGGTGATTCTGTAGGAGATAAAGTAGATATATACTCAGCAGCTTTTCTTATTATCTCAATCTTTTTTTCTTCAGATAAATTGGCTCTTTTCAATGCAGAAAGAGCTTGTTTTAAAAAACAAGGATAGCAATCTAATTTTGTCCACATAGCATTTATTTTTTACTTAATTGTGAAATAAAAGTCAATTAAAGTAATTTTAAAAGGATTATTTTTTTAGTTTTTCATAAAGAATTAATGATGATTTAAAAAGTTCAGAAAATTTTTCTCTATCTTTTATATGTTGATATAAAGAGGAGTCTCTTATATTTCCATGTACAGCACTATTTCTTACTCCTTCTAAAATTTTAAAATTATCTTGCATCCATTTTTCTTTTAATATTTGTGGAATTTTATCTCTTAAGAATTCTTTTCTGTTTGGTATATCATGAATTTTAGTAATCCCTAATCTTTTTAGCATGCGTATAGTTATAGCTTCATATATTAATATGAGGCTTTTCAGATATTGATTTTTCTCAAAAAAATATTTTGCTCTTTCTATCATTCGATCTTCTAAGAGTTCCTTTTCAAGAAGAGGTTGTAATTCTTTCTTTATATTTTCTGCACATAATGTTTTATAGCTTTCTTCAATATTGTCCAATTTTGCAGTAATTTCTTTTAATTCTTTTTGGGGTCTCCAGTTCATCTCTATTTGAAAATATGTATTTTCCGTATTTTGAATACCAAGATTTTTAAGGATTTCTGGAAAATAGCCTGAATATTTATAAATTTCATAAGATGTGGTCAATTTGAATAATTCATTTATAAAATCTATTTTTATGACAGGTGCTTCGTCTCCTTTCATTTCCAGGGCTCCATAATATATATCTAAGTCCACGATCTTTTTAAAATTTTTTATGTACATTATAGAGAAACTAAGGATAAATGGCATAAATCTATAACCATGGGTAATATCCAATATTATGTAAAGCTCGTCATCAGGGAGATTTTTTATTAAAAATTCTACATAAAATTTGTAATCTAAAGGGTCTATATTTATTAGCTCTATACCTGGTATGTAGTTAGAAAGTTTTTCTTGCCACTCGTTTAGAGTGTTTTTCGATATTCCAGATCTTTCTTCATCCCATACTTTATAATATAGTTCTTCTAAATTATTTTTATAATCTTCATCTATAGTATCGATAATTTCAGACCACGACGATTTGTCTGTTCCAAGGATAAACCACTTATCTATATTCTTCTCATTAAATAAGTATCGATAAAGAGCAGATCCAAAAAAAGCAGTCTCGTAGGTTTGTCCATTCTCAAATTTATATTTTGTCTTTATGTACCCTTTTCCACTTTGATTTCTACCAATTCCTATGATAGAAAGAAGTATGTTTTTCATTTTTTTATGTGTAAACTTTTAAAAAGTCTTTTATGTAATCTTCTATTTTCTTTTTATGATCTTTGTCAAGAATTTCTCCTAATTTGTAAGATAATCTTAAATTTTTATAATCTTGATCTATAAATTCGTATAGTAGTCCAGCATGAGCATTAAAATTTCTTTCTAAATTTGAAGAAGGGTATTTTCTTTCTTTTTCGCCTTTTTCAAATATCCTCTTGAAGTTTTCTAACTCGTTATCAAGTAAAGTATATGCGCTGGATTCATTAAAAAGATTCTTGATTATCTTTTCGTTAAAGTTTTTTAGAGTATCTATTTTTACCCATTTTCTATGTTCTTCTATATATATTTTGTTTTCATATTCCTTATATATTTTATAAAAGGTTTCAAGAAGATAAATGTAGATCCACAAATTTCCCAAAGAGTATTCCATACATAATTTTATTTCTTTAGTATTATCTTTTTCTATTGAGAAGGTCTCAATTAGTTCTTTTATTCTTTTCAAAGTAATTTTTTCATAGGATAGGTTCAGTAATTTTTCAATATTATTCCAATTTATTATGGTAAGAAAGGCTAATGCAAATCCCTTTTTTATGGCAGATATACATTCATTAACACAAGAAATTATTTCTTTAATGAAGTTAAATTCTTGATAAAGGAGAAGAGATTCTGGGTAGTAATCTGTGTCAAATTTAAAAGGAAGTTTGTTTACATTTTTAAAATAATCTACGAAAAAAGGTGTTTTTGTTTCCTCGAAGGTTACTTCATACTCTTGTTCCTTTAGATTCACTGGAGTAAGATATACATAATAAAATTTTGGGCATTTAGCTTTATCAATATAGTTTTTGGCTTGCTGAGCTACAAGAAATCTTCTATATGCATCCACGATAACTAAAATCTGAAAATTTAGTCCTCTTGATACATCCAAAATTATTTCTCTTATTTCATCATCGGTACTATCTTGTATTGCTAAAAAAGCAATATCTGCAGTAATGATATGATTATTCAGATTGAATTTTTTACTTTCATAATTTCCTTTTACAGGAACTTCAACACATTTAATGTTTTCCTTAGGAACGTTATATTGTAAAAGTTCTGATATTAACTTTTCTTCTTCGTATTTGTCAATGGATGCAGGTCTTAAAAGGAGAATTTTAAATTCTTCATTTTGGGAGATAAGATATTGGGTTATTGCTCCAATAGTAGAATTCCCTTTAAAGGATTTTTTGTTGGAGGCTTTATTATCATTAAAATGATAGATATATTCGTTTCCGCCCTTGGGTACAAGAGCACATATTAATTTACTCATCTCTTACTAATACACACCATCCTAAGGGGTAATATTTTTCTCCTAACTTTAAAGCCCATCTTGTGGATGGGAAAAATTTTGGTAATATATTTCTTTTTGTTATTACTTTATCTTTCAAAACACTTTCCGGTAAAAAGTATCCTAAGGAATTAAAATAATAAGTTTTACCGAATCCTATAGG
>CAZZIO010000040.1:0-254036 GCA_964654465.1 uncultured Dictyoglomota bacterium | reverse complement strand
TTATATCACAAGATTTTAAACAAAATTAAAAATTTTTATGGTATAATTTTCTTGGACATCGGGGAGGTGTCCGAATTGGCTAAGGGGCCGGTCTTGAAAACCGGTAAGGCCTTCGCGGCCATGTGGGTTCGAGTCCCACCCTCCCCGCCAATTTTTTATTATATATTTTAAAAATGTTTCTCTAACGTTGGAGGAACGAATGTTAAAAATTGGAGTAATTTCTGATACACATCTTCCTTCTCGTTTTCCGTATCTTCCTAAAATTATTTTAGAAAAATTAGTAGGAGTTGATCTTATATTGCATGCTGGTGATTGGGAAGAGCTTTTCTTTCTTCCTGAACTTAAAAAAATAGCTGATGTTATTGGTGTACATGGAAATATGGATTCATGGGAAGTGAAAAAAGTTTTACCTTCTAAAAGGATTATTACTCTTGAAAGAGTAAAGGTTGGAATCACTCATGGTAGCGGTGCTCCATGGGGAATTAAAGACAGGGTCAAGAAGGTTTTTGAAGAAGATTTAGAGAATATTAATGTTATTGTCTTTGGGCATACTCATCATGCTCTTATGGAATGGGATGATAAAATTTTCTTTTTCAATCCAGGATCTCCAACAGATAGATTTTTTACTGATAAAAATACTATAGGTTATCTTTATATAGATGGAGATAAGGTCTGGGGAGAAATAATTACTATAGACCTGAATCTTGGAGGTATAGAGTGAAGAAGATTTTTGATCTTGTATCAGAATTGGGACTTTCCGAAAAAGATATCTTGCCTTATGGATGGTATATAGGAAAAGTTAATTGGAGGGTTTTAAGTAGACTTAAAGATAAAGAAAAGGGGAAATTGATTCTTGTAAGTGCTATGAATCCTACCCCTTTAGGTGAGGGAAAAACCACAACAACTATAGGACTTGGTGATGCTTTAAATTTTTTATCTTATAAAACCATTATATGTATAAGAGAGCCTTCTATGGGTCCTATTTTTGGAGTTAAGGGGGGAGCTGTTGGGGGTGGTAAGGCCAAGGTTATTCCAGAGGAAAATATAAATTTACATTTCACAGGTGATATTCATGCAGTAACTTCTGCTAATAATTTGTTGTCTGCTATGTTAGATAATCACATATATCAAGGAAATGGACTTGGAATAGACATTAATCAAATTTTCTGGAAAAGATGTTTAGATATGAATGATCGCCAACTAAGATTTATAGTAAGTGGACTTGGAGGAAAAGGCAATGGCATACCAAGGGAAGATGGATTTGATATAACTGCTGCTTCTGAGGTTATGGCTATTCTTTCTCTTTCAAGAGATATTCAGGAACTAAAGGAGAGACTTAGCAATATTGTTGTTGGTATAAACAAAAAAGGAGATCCTGTTTTTAGTAGGGATTTAGAAGCTCATAAATCTATGGCAGTACTTTTAAAAGATGCCTTATCTCCCAATTTGGTACAAACCTTAGAAGGATCTCCTGCCTTTGTACATGGGGGTCCTTTTGCTAATATTGCTCATGGTTGTAATTCTCTTATATCTACGGAGATGGCCTTGAGGCTTGCTGATTTTGTGGTTACTGAGGCTGGTTTTGGGGCGGATCTGGGAGCTGAAAAGTTTTTTAATATAAAATGTAGAATAGGTGATATAAAACCCAATGTGGTAGTTTTAGTTGCAACAATAAGAGCTTTGAAGTATCATGGTGGATTAAAAAAAGATTGGGATAAGGAAAATATAGATGCTTTAGAAAAAGGACTTCCTAATCTTCTCCACCATGTTTATATTGTCAAGGAAGTATTTGGTTTGCCAGTTGTTGTAGCGATAAACAGGTTTCCTACAGATACAGAAAAAGAGATAAATTTTGTAATGAAGATGTTAAAGGAAAAAGGTATAAGGGTTGCTGTTTCTGAAGTATATGAAAAGGGTGGAAAAGGTGGATTAGAATTAGCAAAAGAAGTTCTTTTTGCTATTGAAAATGATCCAAATAACTTTGCTTTTCTTTATGATCTTGATGAACCTTATGAGGATAAAATCCGTAAGATTGCAGTAAATGTCTATGGAGCAAAAGATGTTGTGTTTTTAGACGAGGCAAAAGAAGATCTTAAAAAAATAGAAAAATGGGGATTTAAAAGATTACCTGTTTGTATGGCAAAAACCCAATTTTCTCTCTCAGATAATCCTAAGCTTATTGGAAAGCCAGAGAATTTTGTAATAAATGTGCAAAGAATAAAGATTTCTGGAGGGGCAGGATTTATAGTTGTATATACTGGAAATATAATGACAATGCCAGGATTACCTAAGATACCATCAGCTTGTAAAATGGATATTGATGATAATGGGGATATTAAGGGAGTGATTTAGGAGGGTAAAATGGCGAAGATTTTATATGGAAAGAGTGTGGCAGAAAATTTGGAAGGAAAAATTATAGAAAAGGTAAGAAAATATATAGAAAAGGGAATTACTCCAACTCTTTGTGTAGTTAGAGTGGGTAATAATCCTGAAGCAGAGGCTTATGCAAATAGTATAGAAAAGATCTTTAAAAAATTTGGAATAAAAATAAATAATATAAATCTTGATGAAAATATCTCTATAGATAATTTTATTAACGAAATAAATTTGCTTGGTATAAATAAAGATATTCATGGGATTTTGCTTCTCAGACCTCTTTCTCAAAATTTAGAAAAATTGAAGGCTTTCCAGTATATTCCGCCTTCAAAAGATGTGGAAGGAATAACTTATGAGAACTTAGGTAAATTGATGGCTGGTGAAGATACATTTTTTCCTTGTACACCACAGGCGGTTATCGAACTTCTTGACTTTTATAATATTCCTATAGAGGGTAAAAATGTAGTAGTTGTAGGTAGAAGTATTTCTGTGGGAAGACCTTTATCCCTTCTTCTTTTGCAAAGAAATGCAACTGTAACAATATGTCACTCAAAAACAATAGATCTAAAGTTTTATACTAAGATGGCAGATATCTTGATGGTAGCTGTAGGTAAACCTGGTATAATTACAGATGATATGGTAAAAGAGAATGGGATTGTAATTGATATAGGAACTAATGTGTTAGATGGAAAATTAGTAGGTGATGTTGATTTTGAGAGCGTAAAGAATAAGGTTGAAGCTATAACTCCTGTTCCAGGTGGAGTAGGGGTAATAACCACGAGAATATTGGCGTTAAATTTATTAAAGGCTATAGAAAAGAATGAAGATCGAAATTAAAAAGATAGAAGAAATAAAAAATTTAATATCAGGAGAAAAAATATTTATTTTCTCTTGTGATAATTGTGGTTTTGAAAGTATTGAGAAAAAGAATAAAGAGATATTTTCTTATTTGTCTGAGTTAGAAATAGATATAGTGAGAGTTTATGATCTTACTAAGGATAAGTGTAATGTGGGTAGTTTAAAGAGGATAATAGATGAGATTGGGATTGATATAAGTAGAGCTGATAATATTTTGACATTTACTTGTGGGGGATTACCTCAAATATTACCAAATTATATTAAGAAACCTGTTATCCCAGCTACTAATACCCTGAAGATCGAACCTGGTAGATCATTGGGTAGTTTTGCAAGATTATGTTCTGCTTGTGGAGAATGTTGGATTTATTATACAGGGAATCTTTGTATGGAAAAGTTATGTCCTAAAAAGATGAGAAATGGACCTTGTGGTGGAGCAGAAGATGGGATATGTGAGGTTTACGAGAGATTATGTCCTTGGGTAATTTTGTTTAGAACAAATAGAATATCTGAAGAAGATTTCCTCAAGATTGTTCCACCAAAAGATTTTAGTAAAATACTTTTACAAGAATGAATTTTGAGGAAAAATTAAAATCGGGAAAATTCATAATTACAGCAGAAGTCAGTCCTCCGAGAGGAGTGGATGTTTCTTCTTTTGTTAGCAAGACTTTAATGTTAAAAGATAGAGTAGATGCAGTAAATGTTACTGATTTCCAAAATGTAGGTGTTAGAATCACCTCTTTAGTAGGAAGCTATTTGTTGTTAAAAGAGGGAATAGAGCCTATCTTTCAAATTACAGCCAGGGATAGGAATAGGGTTGCCATTTCGGGTGAGCTATTAAGTGCGTATACCCTTGGTATAAAAAATGTTTTAGTTTTAACGGGGGATTATACAACCACTGGTATATCTAAAAGTGCTAAACCTGTGTTTGATTTAGACGCAGTAAATATATTAAAGATAGCAAAGATGTTAGAATCAGGGGAAGATTTTGCAGGAAAAAAATTAAATAAAAGTCCTAATTTTTTCTTGGGAGCAGTCTTTAATCCTAATCTTACTCCTTTAGATATTGAGATTTTAAAGATGAAAAAGAAAATTTTAGCAGGAGCTGAGTTTTTTCAAACCCAATTGGTATTTGATCTATCAATAATGGAAAGGGTAAGAGAAAAGGTAGGTAGTGGGGTAAAGATAATCGTTGGAGTTACTATTTTTAAATCCTTGGAGATGATTGACTATATGATAAATAATGTGCCAGGCATAAAAATACCAAGGTATATTTTAGAAAAATTTGAGAGAAAAGATAACATAAAAAATATTGGTATTGAACTTTGTGTAGATTTATGTAGTAAAATTAAAGAAAGTAAGTTGGTTAATGGTGTTCATTTTCTTGCATCTAAGCCATCAGATATTATAGAAGTTATGAATATATTAAGATGGTAAAGGAGGATATGTCTATGTGGGCACCAGAAGATTTTTTTGAAATTGATGGAATAGAGGAAGATCTCTTTAAAAATGTTGAATATGTTTGGGAAGCCTTAAAAAATCTAAAAACTTTTCTTGAAAAGTATATAAAGCCAGATATAGAGGGTATTATTCAGGGAGGAGTTTTCATAGAGGGTCCAGTATATATAGGTGAAGGTACAGTCGTAGAACCATTTGTATATATAAAGGGTCCTGCCTATATAGGAAAAAATTGTGAGATAAGACAAGGTGCATATATACGAGGAAATGTTTATATAGGGGATAATTGTGTAGTGGGGCATTGTACAGAGGTTAAAAATAGCATATTACTAAATGGTGCAAAAGCCCCTCATTTCAATTATGTTGGTGATAGTATTTTAGGTCATAAGGTTAATTTAGGGGCTGGGACAAAAATATCTAATTTAAAGATGGGACCTTCCTCTACAGTAAGAATAAGTGTAAATGGTGAAGTTTATGATACCGGATTAAGGAAATTGGGAGCAATTGTAGGAGATGAGAGTGAGACAGGTTGTAATTCTGTTTTAAATCCTGGCACCATATTAGGTAAAAAAGTACTAGTTTATCCTAATGCTTCTGTAAGAGGGTATTTCCCTTCTAATTCAATAGTAAAATTTAAACCTGATTTAGATATAGTTAGCTTAAAATAGGATTTACCAAGCTTTTTTGAGAATTTCTAAGATTACTTCATAGTTTAGGGCTCGAGGATTCGTTTTGTAAGAGCCTGTCTTTGGAGCTTCTTTAGCAATAATTGATAGCTGTTCCTTTGATATTCCGTAATTTCTGAGCCCTAATTTTATATCTAAAGTTTTTAAAAATTCTTCTATTTTTTTCAAAATTTTCTCCTTTGCAGATCTCAAAGAATAGACCCCTACAGCTCTGCCAAGGGTTGAGATTTTCTCTCTTGGTAAAATATCCAAATTATATTCTAGCATTGGAAGGGTAACGAGAGCACATGCAAGACCATGAGGTATATTAGCATATACTCCTATAGGATGGGCTAAGGCATGAATGCCTCCAAGTCCTGTTTGAGAGAAAGCCACTCCACTAATAGTGCTTGCATAAAGTAATTTTTCCCTTAAGTCTATTCTTTCTAAATTTTCAATTACTCTTGGCAAATATTTATAAACAATTTTAAGAGAATTAATGGAAATGGGATCAGTTAAAATGTTGCTATTTAGTGATAAAAAAGATTCTAATGAATGAATAAAGGCATCTAAGCCACTATAGATAGTATTTTCTCTTGGCATGGATAAAGTAAGTAAAGGATCCACAATAGCAATTTTTCCATATAAACTATCATGCCTTATACTTAGTTTTTCTTTAGTGTCTGGGTTAATAAGTACTGATACCTTAGTTACTTCGCTTGCTGTACCCGCTGTAGTAGGGACTAATATACATGGTATACTTTGTGTAGAGATTTTTTCACTTTTTTCACCTATATAGTCCCATATAGAACCTGGAAGATTTATCTTTAAAGCTATAGCTTTTGCAACATCTAAGACACTTCCACCTCCTATTCCTACAATTAAATCTACTTCTTTTGATTTTGCAATCTCAGCACCATTATCTACTACATAATATGGTGGTTCTGGAGGTACATCATCAAAAACGATTACTTCTACTTGATAATTATTAAAAAGATGAAGTAATTTATCTAAAATTCCTGTATTTTTTAGATGCTTTCTACCAGTTACTAAGAGTATCTTTTTGGCTCCCAAAGCATAGGACTCTTCGGGAATTCTTTCCCAGAGTCCTATACCGAATTTAATCTTTACAGGTAGATAAAAAGAAAAATTCTGCATTTATATTTTAAAATCTCCCTCTTTTTTAAGGTACTCTACTAATCCTCCTGCTTGTAATATTTTTACCATGATATCTGGAAATGTACTCTTAGATAATATGGTTATGTTTTTAGTCTTATTATAAATTTTTCCCTGAAATAAATCTACCTCTAGTTCATCTCCATTATCTATTTCATCAGTATTAGCTTCTATGAGGGGAAGACCAATATTAATTGAATTCCTGTAAAATATTCTTGCAAAACTTTTGGCAATTACTAAACTTATTCCTGCATATTTTATAACTAAAGGGGCTTGTTCTCTTGAGGAGCCACATCCGAAATTCTTTCCAGCCACTATTATATCCCCTGGGTTTATCTTTTTATAAAATTCTGGATCTAAATCTTCAAAGAGATGTTTTGACATCTCATTAAAGTCTAAGGATTTAAATTTGTATTTTCCAGATATAATATAATCAGTATTTATATCGTCTCCGAATTTATGAGCTTTACCTTTTAATATCATTTTTATTCTTTCCTCCTAATTTAAAAATTCACGAGGATCAGTAATTTCTCCCTTTATCGCTGAGGCAGCTACTGTTAAAGGAGATGCAAGGTAAATTAAGGCTTTATTGTTTCCCATTCTTCCTTTAAAATTTCTATTTGCAGTAGATATAACATTCTCTCCATCAGCTGGTACTCCTTGATGTGTTCCTACACATGGACCACAACCAGGATTTGTAACTATAGCTCCTGCATTTAAAAATATTTCAATAAGTCCTTCTTTTAAGGCTTGCGTATATATTCGCTTAGATGCTGGAGTGATTATAAGTTTAACATTTTTATCTACCTTTTTCCCCTTTAATATCTGAGCTGCATATCTTAAATCTTCCAATCTACCATTAGTACATGTTCCTATAAAAGCTTCATGAATTTTTATTTTCTCTATTTGAGATATGGGATATACATTGTCCACAGTATGGGGTAAGGCTACTTGTGGCTCTAAATTAGAAATATCAAAATTATAAACAGCCTCATATTCTGCGTCTTTGTCTGCTTCAATACCACTATTTATATCCATTCCTATGTTTTTAAAAAATTCCCTTGTTTTTTCATCAAATGGCATAATACCAGCTTTTGCACCCATTTCTACGACCATATTAGTTATTGTAGCTCTTCCATCTATAGAAAGGTCTCTAATAGTTTCTCCATCAAATTCAATTGCTTTGTATGTTAATCCATCAGCTTTAAAGTATCCTACTAAGTATAATATGATATCCTTTGAAACAACCCACTTAGGAAGTTTGCCATTGAGATTGATTTTAACAGTATTTGGAACTTTAAACCACAATTTACCCGTATACATTGCTGCTGCAAGCTCACTGGATCCTACCCCAGTGGAAAAGCAGTTTAATGCCCCATAAGTGCATGTATGGGAGTCCGCCCCAATTACCAGACTTCCTGGAATAGCTAAACCTCTTTCCATAAAAACTTGGTGACATACCCCTTCTCCAAATTCCGTAATCTGAGTTCCATATTTTTCTGCAAATTCTCTCATTAACTTGTGAAGGTTAGCCACTCCTTCGTTAGGGGGAGGAACAGAGTGGTCCATAACAATAAGTACTTTTTCTGCATTTACAACTCTTGTTCCTCCTAATTCCTCAAAGACTTTTATTGCTAATGGGGATGTGCCATCTTGTCCCATTAAAGCATCTAATTTAGCAATAACAATATCTCCTGCTCTAACATCTTTACCAGCATGCTTAGAAAAAATTTTTTCTACTATGGTTTTTCCCATCTTTACACTCCTTCTTTTTCTAATTTTTCTTTTAGATAGTCATTATAAAGATACATTAATTCTTTATCAAATAAAGGTCTTTTAAGTTCTACAGCAAGAGCTCTTACCTTTTTAAGTAATTCTTGGGCATCCTCTTCAGATAAAGTGATTCCATATTCTTGGAATTTTCTTATAAGAGCATGAGTACCTGAATGTTTACCAATTACTATCTGTCTTTCTCCTCCTACCTCTTCTGGAGAGAATACTTCATATGTTTTAGGATATTTAATTACACCATCTGCATGTATGCCAGATTCATGAGCAAATATATTTTTACCTACTATAGCTTTATTTACAGGTAATTCTCTTGCAGAAGCTTTTGCTACATACTCACATAATTCTTTCAATTTATAAGTTTTAATTCCTACATCTATGTTATAAATATACTTCAAGGCCATGACCACTTCTTCCAATGCTGCATTTCCAGCTCTTTCACCAAGTCCATTTACAGTTACGCCTACATAGGTTGCCCCAGCTCTTACTCCTGCTAAAGCATTGGCAGTAGCCATACCAAAATCATTATGGGTATGCATTTCTACAGGAATTCCTACCTTTTCTATAATGGTCTTAACAATCTCGTATATTGTGAAAGGTTCCATTATTCCAACAGTATCACAAAATCGCAATCTGTCTGCGCCTGCTTCTTTGGCTGCTTTTGCAAACTGGAGTAGGAATTCTAAGTCTGTTCTTGAGGCATCTTCTGCGTTTACCGATATATATACTCCATGTTTCTTGGCAAATTCTGTAGCTTTAACCATATTTTCCAAAACCCATTCTCTTGTCTTTTTAAGTTTATATTTTATATGGATATCGGAAGTAGAAATAGAAATAGCTACTGCATCCACACCACATCTCAATGATGCCTCAATATCACTTATAACAGCTCTATTCCATCCCATAATACTGGCTTTGAGGCCAGCCTTTACTATAGCCTTTATTGCTTCCTCCTCATCTCCTCCCATGACAGGGATACCAGCCTCGATCTGATGTACTCCTATTTCGTCAAGCATTCTTGCTATTTGGAGTTTTTCAGCTTTTGAGAATACTACTCCAGCTGTTTGTTCTCCATCTCTCAATGTTGTATCTACTATCTTTATTTCTGTATCCTTCATATTTTATACGCCTCCTTGTTTAAATATTTATCTTTCACTAAAAACTAAAAAAGGTGCTTTGGCCCCTTTCGTCCAAAGCACCTTTGCGATTTTTATCAGCTTTTCCATTTAATTTTAGCACAAAATTGTAATTAAAAAAAGTTGCTTAAATAATCTTTAATGTATAGAATAATTAGAGGTTTGTTAAACTTTTTGGGGAGGAATGATATGTTTAGAAAATTTTCACTTTCTGAAGGGAATTTGGAAGATTATAAAAAAGGTAATTTTATGGTTAGGTTTTTAAACTTTTCTCCAACTTTTATAAGTGATACAGAGGTTCATAAAAGAGTCAATGATATGTATATCGTATTTAAAGGGAGAGGGAAAGTATTATTAAGTGATAAATATAGTGGGGGTACAGAGATTGAGGAAGGAGAAATAAGAAAATGTGAAATTATAGAACCAGAGGAGATAAATATAAAAGATGGTGATGTCTTAATAATTCCCGCTGGGATTTGTCATCAGCTTAGAGTAGAAAATGAGAGTTTAACTTTAGTTATAGTTAAAATTCCTGAAAATTAGAGGAGGAACTCAAAGATGAGTATTAAGAAAGCTGTTTTTCCTGCTGCTGGTCTTGGTACCAGATTTTTACCTGCTACAAAGGCTCAGCCTAAAGAGATGCTTCCAGTAGTTGATAAACCTATAATACAATATGCTGTAGAAGAGGCTGTAAATTCAGGAATTGAAGAAATCATAATAGTAACTGGTAGGAATAAAAGGGCTATTGAGGATCATTTTGATATATCTTTTGAGTTGGAATATTTTCTTCAAAAGAAAGGTGATTTAGATCTTTTAAGACAAGTTAGGGAAATATCAGAGCTTGGTACAGTTTATTATATAAGACAGAAGGAACCTTTGGGTCTTGGTCATGCTGTGCTTGTAACAAAGGCATTAGTGAAAGATGAACCTTTTGCTGTTATTTTGAGTGATGATTTAATAGTCAGTAATATTCCATGTATAAAGCAAATGATAGAGATTTACGAGAGATATAAGTGTTCTATTGTTGCAGTGGAAAGGGTGCCAAGGAATGAGGTTAAAAACTATGGTATTATTTCTGGAAGAGAGATTGAAGAAGGGATTTATCAAGTAACAGATCTGGTAGAGAAACCCTCCGTGGAAGAAGCTCCTTCTAATTTAGCTATTGTTGGGAGATACATATTAACTCCTGAAATCTTTAATATGCTTGAGAAGGTAAGGCCAGGAAGGGGGGGAGAGATACAACTTACTGATGGACTTAAATTATTATTAGAGAAGGAAGCTATATATGCTTATGAATTTAAGGGAAAGAGATATGATACTGGAAGTAAACTTGGTTTTTTAAAGGCTTCAGTAGAACTTGCTCTTCAGAGAGAAGATTTAGGAGAACAATTTAAGAATTATCTTCGTAATCTAAAGATTGAGTAATGTTTTCCTGTACTTTTGTTATTTTACCATTTTCTACATAGTAGATTTCATCAAAAATAGATTCATCGATAGGAACATGTGTTATAAGAAAGATTTGATCAAAATGCTCTGCTACTTCTCCTTCAGTGAGAAGGTATAATAAGCCTTTTGCTCTGTCCTCATCAAAAGATCCAAGAGGTTCATCTAAGAATATAAATTTGGGCTGTATACCCTTATCTTGAGGTAACGTGGCCATAGCAAAAGCAAGTCTTAAAGCTAAGGAAAGTTGATCTTGTGTTCCTCCGCTAAAAATGTTTTTTTCTAAGGGTTCCTTTTTGAAACTTGTGTAAACTTTTAATTTGTAATCGTCCCCAATCTCTACATAATGATATCTATCTGAGGTTAAAATGGGTAATATTTTTTGCATGAAGGATTCTGTTCTTGGTCTAATTGCTTTTAATATAGTTTCTCTTGTGGTATCTGCAATCTTCATTGCATAGTTCATTTTAATAATTTCTTTTTCTAATTTAATATATTCTTGATTTATCCTTTCTGGGTCTAAATCTTCTCTTTTACTTCCTGTTTTTAGCTCATATTCTTTTAGTATTCCTTCTTTTTCACCTTTTTGTTGAAGGAGTTCTTTTTCTTTTATTATTAATTTCTCTTTTAAATTTTCATCAAATACTTCATTTATGTAGTTTCTCCAATCCTCTACAAATCTTTTGGAAAATTCAGTTATTAGATCCTGATAATTTTTCTCTATAGAGTTTTTTTCGCCCTTTTTCTTGTTTAGTTCTTGAGCAATTTTTTCATATTCTTCTTTTACTCTATCATTTTCCAGCTGTCTTATTAATTCTTCTATTTCTGACATATACTTATCATCACTTCTTCTTAATTCGTTTATCTTTGCTTCTAAATTTGCCTGTTCTTTTGATATTTCGTTTTCAATATTTTTGTGGTCTCTTTTTTTCCTTTCTAATTCCTCTTTTAATCTCCTTATATTTTCAAGCTCGTTTTCTATAGAGCCTTTTTGAGAAATGAGATAAGATAGTTCCTTTTCAGGCATAGTATCCTTTTCTCTTAAGGAGATTAATTCTTCTTCCTTCTTTTTAAGGGTGTCTGATAACTTTTTTAACTTCTCTTCTATTTTGTCCAAGTTACTTTCTTTTAATTTTTCTTGGAATTCTAAGGATAATTTATGGATTTCATTTTTGTAAGAATCAATATTTTTAAGTTCACTTTCTATGTGAGCTTTCTTTTGTACTATTTCTGTAATTAAATTATTGGTTTGATTAAGTTTCATTTTAAGTTTTTCTTCTAATCTTTCTATTTGTTCCTTTTTATATGTTTTTTTCTCTTTAATTTTATTTAATATTAAGGCTAACTCTTCTTGATTCTTTTCTTTGAGTTCGAGAGGAATGTCTTTCTCAATATATTCTTGAAGATTTTTTTCTTTGGTAAACTCTTTATTGATCTTTGCATAATTCTGATAAAAGTAGATGGATAAAATGGTTAATATTCCTGTAGTGATAAAAAATATTTTTGATAAAAGGATAGCTAATGTTAAAGATAGTAGTGTAATGAATGATGAGGTAACAAAGTATTTTTTAGTTTTTTGTACTTTATAAATTAATTCATAAACCTTATTCTTTTGTTGATGATATTCTAAAGCCCTTTTATATGTATCTTCTATTTGAGGTATTTCTTGTATTTTTCCTAATATATCTCTTAGTTTCTTAATTCTTAATTCTAACAGATTTTTCTTAAGAAGTGAGTTTCTCTCTTCTTTTTGGAGCTTATCTTTCTCCTCCTGTAATTCTTTTTCTTTTGATGTTTTGTTTTCTAATTCCTTATATTTTGTGAATTTTTCTTGAAGGTTTGATATTAAATTATTTCCATCACTTAATACTTTTTCTAATTTTTCAATTTCTTGCTTTATCTTAATAACATTATTAAGCCCTTCAAGTTGAGTTGAAAGTTCCTTTTCTTTAGTTATTCTTTCTTCTAAATTAGTTATTTCTTTTTGAAGCTTTTCTCTCTGATTTTCTAATATTTGAAGTTTTTCTTTAATGCTTGTTATTTCTTCTATTTTTCTTTTTTCTTCTCTTAAGAATTCTAAGGTTTCTACTTTATTTTTTAGGTTTTCAAGATTTTGTTCCAAGCCTCTAATTTCTTCTTTAAGATTATTTAAAGTTAATTCCAAATTGTATATATTTTTAGATTTTTCGATTTTTTCAATCCTTCCTATTTCTATATGGATTTTATCTAATTCCTCTTCAATTTCTGGTAAAACTCTTTTAGCCTCAGCTGCTTTCTTCAAAAGTTCATATTGGGGTTTTTGTTTCTCAAGTTCATTTTTGATCTGTTTTGCCTTCTCAGAAATATTCAAAAGATAATCCAAGTTAAATAATTTGGATATTATTTCTCTTCTGTCTCCAGCCTTTAAAGTTTCTAAGGCATCTAATTTTTTTTGTGCTACAAGACATGTGTTTAATAATATATCTCCATCAAGACCTATCTCTTTAACTATTCTACTGTTTACAATTCTTGGTCCTTTTACTATTTCTTGTTTTGTAGTTTGCTCATTTATATTTTTTATAACCAAAGAGGCGTCTTGGTTTTTATTAAGAGGAAGGACTCTTCTTATGGTTATTAATTTATCATTAGTTTTTACAGTAAGCTCTACTGTTGTTTCGTTAGTTCCAAATCTTATAAGATCACTATTATTGTGCTCGAGTCCTTCCCCAAAAAGTGCAAAATAAATTGCCTCAAATATACTACTTTTTCCTGCCTCATTCCTCCCTTTTATAAGTATTCTTCCCTGATCTGGAAAATTTAGAGATGCTATTTCATATTGTTTAAAATTTCTAAGTTTTAAGCTCACAAGTTTTATCATAAGAACTCTCCTCTAATTTTTAACTCTTCTCTTATCCATTTAACTGCTTCTATTATAGCTTCTTGATCTTCTTTGTTTTCTTCCAAGTATTTTTCTGTTATTTTAGACAGATTCTTTTCAAAACTGAAATCTTCTGATGGTATTATTGATATCTCTTTCCCTTTTATTCTCAAATTTTGCGTATCTAAGTCAAATAAGAAATTAGCTTTAAGTCCTTCGTCTAGTATCTTGCTAAAATTTATGGAACTATATATAGATATAGGAATTTCTCCTACAATTTTGCATTTTAACATAAGATCTTTTTGAGATTCTCTTAATATTTTTTCAATAATAGCATTGGTATAATCTTTTTCTGTAATTTCTGAAAGTTTTATTTCCATGATTTTCATAGGTTGTGGTTCTATTTTTTCGTGAATTATGTCAATCTTTTTTCCTTCTATTTTTAATAGGTAAAAACCTGGAGTAAGATCTATTTCTCCAAAATCAAATCTTTCAGTACTTCCTGGTATTATTAGTATTTTATCTCCAAATTTATAAATATTCTTCTCATGGAGGTGTCCCAATATATAAATATTAAAGGGGAGGCTATATAAAGTATGTAGTGATACTTGAGGCTCAGAAGATTTTGGATGAGCATATTTTTCAAAGGAGTAATGGAGAATTAGGATTTTCCATATATTATTATCTTGAGGTATAGAATCTGATAATTTTATATTTTCTAAGGGATCAATTCTTCCCTTTTTTCTTGGATCATGGGATAAACCAGATATAATTAATTTCTGATCCTTCTCAAATATATCTACGTTAATATTAGATTGAGATAAAAAAGATTTTATTAAACCTACTTCTTCATAAATTTTCATGGGAAAGGCATCACTATCTATCATATTTGGAGCATCGTGGTTTCCACCAATAGTATAAATTTGAATATAGTTTCTTTTTAATCTTGAAAACTCTCGAGCAACAAAGGCCAAATCTTGATTCCTGGGATTTGTAGAATCAAATAAATCTCCAGCTTGTATAAATATATCTACCTTTTCTTCAATGGCATAATCTACTGTTTTTTTAAATGCTTCTCTTATCTTTCTTCTTCTTTCGTTTAGTCTTTCTGGTACTAACTTTTTGTAGTATTTACCTAAATGGTTATCAGCAGTTATAAGAATTTTTATCATGTTTAGATTTCACTCCCAATATCAGGGAGATCGGTTATAATATCTTCGAATATATCTCTATTTTGAGCATCTTTTAGAGCTTTTTCAAATTCTTCATCTATGTCTATATCAAAACCTCCTTCTGCAGTTTCTCTTTCCCCAATCTTTACCATTACAGGAATACGGGTTAATCTTCCTAAGATAATAGCTTCTCCAATGTTTAATCCAGGAAGATCATTAAATAAGTTTTCTGAAAGAGCTTCTGATGCTTCTTTTACTGCGTTTTGATCTGTAGGATTGGTTAATCTCATTATTATCTGGCTTCCACATTGGGATAAAGTATTACTGCTTATTTTATAGGGCCTTTGTGTGACCACAATAAGAAATACTTTAAATTTTCGTCCTTCCGCTGCAATTGAATTTATTATCTTAGCACTTCTTAATTTCTCTGCTTTCTCTTTTGGCACTAAATTATGGGCTTCTTCTAATACAATAAATAAGGGATATGTAAGTCCTTCTGATTTTGCTTTAGTCCATATATCATTTAACAATTTACTTACTACTAAATCTTGTAGGTTCTTCTCTATACCTGCCAAATCTATGACAGATATCTGAGCAGGTTTTAGAATTTCCTCAATCTTTATATCTTTAAATCCCCATATTGGATAATCTTTTATCCATTTTACATATTTTAATGCTTTTCTTGCTCCAATCATTGTTTCTTCAGAGTATTTTTTATTCTTTTTCTCTATTTTTTTTACATATTTTTTTTCATAGTCGTCAAAATCTAATATTTCTTCTTTTTCCTCTTCCTCGTCTATACCTGCCATAGATTGTAATTTTTCATAAAGTTCCTTTGGGGTAAAATCAACACCTTCTTTTCTAAGTTCCTCTATAGCTGTTTCAACTGCATCTCTTATGTTACTATATTCTGAGATTCCTAATATTTCTGCTATTTGTTCGTTTTCTAACTCACTAAATCTGATTGAATAGGGTATTACACCCCCAATGATATCATCCGTAAATCTCCCTTTTACTTGAGGTATTCTATAAATGTTAACTTGTTGGGCAATAGATGAAAATTCTTTTAAATTATTTCTTTTCCTTCTTAGTAAGACATAGTCACTATTAGGATCAAATACTAAAATAGTAGCACCAAGTTTTACAAGTTTCTCTAAAAGTAATCCTGTAAGATAAGATTTACCTGCTCCTGTTTGAGCAATTATGGCCAGATGTCTCCTAAGTCCATTGGGATCAAGAGTTACTTTGACATTAGGCCTATAAAGTAAGGTTCCAATTTCTATAGCGGTGGCCTTTTTATGAGTGAAGAATCTTCTAAGAAGATCATCAGGAGCTAAAAAAACCGGAGAACCTGGTAAGGAAACTGATCTTGGAAGCTGAATATTATCACCAATATCTAAATAGCCTAAAACTCTGGCTGTAGCAATGAGCTTTAGTGGTATTTTGTAATTTAATTCTAAAAGTCTTGTGGTTGCATCATATTCCTGATCTTCTGTTAATATATCTGAAAAAGCCTTTAGACTTTCTACTTGAGCTAATACGTCTACCTCTTCATCCGATGCAGCAGTTCCTTTAATTATGACATATTCCAATCTTTTAGGGGCTAATTCTTCATTAGTAATAAATTGAAAACTATCGCAAAAACTTTCACCCACCAAGTATCCTACACATTTTAAGTCCATGATTATTTAGAAAAACCTCCTTTGAGATCTATCTAATTCTAAGATGTCAGGAAATTCTTTTTTAAGAATCATTATATACCTTTCTAAATCGGGGGTTTTTTTAATTCTGACAATGTTATCTACTAAATACAAAGGAGTTTGATATATTTGAGAGTTTATACAATTTTCTCTAAGTATAGCAAGGATATTATCTATATTTACATCTTTTTCCCAATGAAAGTTTACTTCTAAAAGTGTGGTTGAATCCTCTATTAAGTAGTTTGGTATATCAATTCTTAAAATTTGGTCTCTTGGAATGAGTCTTACATAGAAAGTAATAAAAGCTGGTATATCTTTTAGCAAGGTTTGAAGATTAGGATCTTTCTCTATGAGCTCTATTTGATTATGACCAAGTCCCATTTCTGCTCCTATTAGTAGGGGAGTACTATATCCTGGCTCCCAGGAAAGGATATTTAAAAATTCTGCGTCAATAGGGGTGTAGGGAAGTTCTTCTTTTAATTCAGGATGGTCTATTGATAAAATTTGAAAGAAAAAGGTGTTTCTACTTGATTTTGATATAGATATTAATTCTATATTTTTATTTTTGGATTTTAGAATGAGTTCTATGGTGGTATTTAAAACATTAAGAGCCAAGTCTTTGTAAGGCTCTTCCTCTATAAGATTTATATATCTTAATAGATATGAAAGTCGTGAGATGATAGAGCCATCAATAAATAAGATGAAGGGGGGTTTAATTTCTTCTATAATTTTAAGGGCAAGTTCAGTTTCTATTTTTTGCATTATTAAATCCCGTATCCATGCCAATTGATTTTCAGAAATTGATGCGGGTATTGGATCTAATGAGATGGTAGCTTTCTCATAACCTTCAGTACCTATAGCTAAACCTTGAGTTAAAAGAAGATACGGACCAAGAGAAAAGGATAGGGTTCTTTGTGAGGCATCAATAGCAAAGATTTTATGACCATTACTTTGTAAATTTTCTGGTATTTTATGCCATAGAGTTTCTACAAAGTTTACAAAAAAAGACCTATCTTTTATATCTTTTTTGAAAAAAAGATTATTTATTTTTTCTTTTTTTCTGTTTAACTCTTCTATAAAAAGAGAAATAAATTCAGGCATTTTTAAATATTATATTCTTTGATAAGGTTGTTATACAAGTCAAGGAGTTTTTTATTAATCTTTTGAACACTGAAATTTTGGGCACTACTTATGGCATTTTCTGATAATTTTTTATATAAGTTATAGTTTTCTAATAATTCTATAACTTTATTTGAAAATAAGATAATACTTTCCTCTATGTTAGAAGTTTTGAAGGGTATTAGAAAACCATTTGTTTCATCTTTTACAAAATCTGCAATAGCCTCATCTTCTAAAGCAATTACAGGAAGCCCAGCTGTAAGAGCTTCTAACACTACTAAACCTTGGGTCTCGGACAAAGACGAGAAGACAAATATATCTGAAGAATAGTAGGCCTCTATTACTTTATCGTAATCAAGATAGCCAGTAAATATTACCCTATCTTCAATATTAAGGTTTTTAGCTTCTTCTTTTAGATTATTTATTACTCTCTTGTCAGGGTTATCTCCTACAATGAGAAGGTAGATTTTGGGATAATTTTTTAATTTATTCATAACTTTCAATAAAAATTCTATGTTCTTTTCTTTTCCTAACCTTCCCACAAATAGTAAAATATATGCATCAGTAGGAAGATGTAATCTATCTCTTGCTACTTTTTTATCAATGGGATGAAAATTCCTCAAATCTAAACCATTAGGAATTATTTCTATAGGTTTCTTAACTCCAAAATCAATAAGTAGTTTTTTAATCTTTGTGGAAGGGGCGATTACAGTATCACAGAGGTTGCAATAAGATCTACTAATCCATATTGCTATATCTTTTGCTCTTTCCTCAGTTATTATATGTTTTTTGACCATATCTGGAAAATGATCCCATATGTAGTAGGCGTATTCAGTAAGCAAGGTGTGGTAGGTATGTATAAGGGGGATTTTTCTTTTTTTAGCTTCATAAGCTCCAAAAATTCCTAAGGAAAAAGGAGTATGGGTATGAATTACATCCAATTTAAGATTGTTAAGATATAGATCATAATTTGCAGAAAAAGGAGTTGCTATTCTATGTTCTTTTTGAAATGGAAAAGTAATAGAAAAAAGCTGATAGACATGTTTTTCTGGTAAGATTTTAGGTATATAAGGAATAAATAGATGTACTTCATGACCTTCTTCTTCTAAGGTTTTCTTCTGAAAAAATAGGGCGGTAGCTACACCGTTCTTTTGAGGTTTATAGGTATCACTAAAGAATCCTATTTTCATCTATGAAATATCCCGTAATATAGAAGATGTCCTAAGATTAAACCAATTATTCCTCCGACTATAGCTTCTATAGGGGTATGTCCAATAGATTCTTTCAGATTTATCTCTTTTAATTCTGGATCTTTTAACTCCCTTTGAATTATCTTATTTATTACTTTTGCTTGCTCTTCTGTAGCAAGTCTTACTCCGATTGCATCTGCAATTACTATTCCAGCTAAGAACATAGATAATATAAAAATGGTAGAATTAAAACCTTCCTTTATACCTATTATTAATGATAAAGATACAACAAGGGCTGAGTGAGAACTTGGCATTCCTCCCCACTCAAAGAAGGCTATCCATAAAAACTTTTTTTCTTGAATAATTTTTATAATACCCTTCAGCCCTTGAGTAATTATTACTACGAGGAAAGGAATAATGAAAATTGGATTGTTAATTAGATCAATAACTATTTTTATCATATCTACCGTGTTATGGTCACCTTTCTTATATTTCTTGGATTATCCGGATCTCTACCTTTTAATTCAGCTAAATAATAAGCAAAGAATTGAGCTGGATATATTAACAATATAGGAGACACATCTTCAGGAATATCACAGTCAATAAAGAAGCCTTGGTAATCTTTATGAAGATTAGGTTCGTTACTGAATAAATATATGTCGGTACCCTTTTCTTTTAATATAGATAGTATTTCTAAGGAATGGTTTAAGCTCTCCCCTTTTGGGGCAAAGAAGAATACAGGAAAACCTTCAGTGGCGAGAGCTAAGGGGCCGTGCATAAAATCAGCGGAAGAATATGGTTGGGCTATAATATAGGAAGTCTCCTTGAATTTTAATGCTGTTTCTAATGCTGTGGAAAGGTTAAAACCTCTTCCTAACACAGCGCAATGTTCCATATATTTAAAGGGTTTTACCTCTTCTTTTATTTTCTCTTCCATACCCAAAATTGTATCCATAGCCTTTAATATTTTATCAAATTCATCCATATAAATTCTACCCTTTATAGAATTTATAAGAAAATACAGAGAAACAAGTTGAGATAGATATGTTTTTGTGGCTGCCACACTTTTTTCTTGTCCAGCATTGGTAAATATATTGATTTTGGCAAGTTTTGCTAATTTGCCTTCTGGATTATTTGTTATTCCAATAGTTAATGTACCTTGTTCATTAGCGGTTCTTATTACTTCACATATATCATCACTTTCTCCCGATTGAGATATGGCTATAACTAAGGAATTTTTTAGGTTTGGGGGTCTTTTGTAGATGGTGAAGAGGGAAGGGGCACATAATGAAACAGGTATTCCTATATGAGACTCTATATAATATTTTCCCCATATAGCAGCGTTATCAGATGAACCTCTTGCTACGAAGACCACATGATTAAAATTATACTTCTTGAGTTCGTCGGATATATTTTTAAATTCTTCTACCCTTTCCTTGTATCCCTTAATAATTTGAAAACTTTCTCTAATCTCTTTAATCATAAATTTATTCATTATTATTCACCCTCCTAATACTCTTTTTGGATAAGTCTAACACATCTTAGCTTATTTTATCAACTATGTTTACTAAATCTTTCCAATAGGCAGTAAATATAGAGGAAACTCATTTTTAGGAAGATGTATTATTCTTTTTACATCTTCATCATTAAAGGCTCCTACTGCTACAGTTCCCAAGTTCAGAGATACACATTGTAAATAAATATTTTGGGCACAATGTCCTGCTTCCATAAATACATATCTTATTCCTCTTTCCCCATATCTTGCAGTGGTTTTATAGTAATTAGCTGATATTATGATAATAACTGGGGCTCTCCTAATCCATTCTTGTCTTAAACATGCGATAAAAAGATCTTCTCTCTTATCACCTTTTAAATGGAGATTTAATTCATGGCTCTCAGGAATATACTTGTAAATTCCTATATCTAAATCATGAACTTTATAAGCAAAGACATATATTTCTAATGGAAAAGTAGCACCTGCAGAAGGACATGTCCTAAATTTGTAATTCTTTTCTGTTATTCCTTGGGCAGACCATAATATTTGAGATAAATCTTGTAAATTAATGGGGTTCTCTTTATATGTTCTTACCGACCTTCTTAAAAGTAATGCTTCTTCTATGGATAAATGACCTTTACAAATAGGTGTTGGTAGCTTGATATTTTTATTCTGAAAATTATTTAGCTTTACCATGATTATAAATTATATCAAAGAAATAAAATTTCTGAAGTACTCTTTGTGATATGATGATGTGGTATAATTTTTATGATGAATATGAAAAAAGCAAATTTGTTAATTTTTATTCTTTTAATTTCTTCTATTATAAGTATTATATATTTATTTCTACCGAAAGGCGAAACCAAATTTTTAGTTATACAAGTAGAAAATAGAGAAGTATTAAGAATACCCCTAACAAAACTTAAAAGTGGTGATAAATATAAAGTAAAAGGCCCCTTAGGAGATAGTATTTTTGAATATATAGAAGGAAAAGGAGTACATATGATCTCATCCCCTTGCCCTGATAAAATATGCATAAAACAAGGATTTATAAATAAAACGGGAGAAAGCATTGTTTGCTTACCTAATAGAGTTATAATAACTCTTGAGAGGTAGAATATGAAAATTGTAAATTCTGAAGATATAAGAAATTTGGAGAAAATTTTAGAAGAGCAATATAAGATTCCAACTCTTATGTTGATGGAGAATGCCTCGATCTTTCTTTTTAATTTCTTAAAAGATAATATCCCAGATTTAAAAAGCAAGAATGTGGCTATTCTTTGTGGTCCTGGGAATAATGGGGGAGATGGTGTTGCTTTAGTTAGGCACCTTCTAAATTATGGTGTGAAAAATGTATACGTGTTTTCTTATTTTTGGGATAAAAAAATATCAGATCTTTTAAAAATTCAACTGAGCCTTATAAATGATGTTCTTATATTAGATTTAAAGGCTAATTATAAAGATCTAAGCTTGTTTGATATTATTGTAGATGGAATATTTGGAATTGGGTTAAAAAGAGATATCGAAGATAATCTTAAAAATATTTTCGAATATATAAATGAATTAAAAAAATTTGTAATTTCTATAGATGTCCCTTCTGGAATTGACTCTGATACTGGTGAAATTAGGGGTTCTGCTATAAAGTCCTCATATACTTTAACTATGTTTTATCCTAAAAAGGGATTTTTTGAATATCCTGCTATAGAGTATATTGGAAATTTAGTAGTAGGTAGACTTAACTTTGGGGATATGTTTTTGGATTCTATAGTAAAAAGTAATATGGAGCTTGTGGATGAAAATATGGTACAAAAGTTAATTCCTGTTCATACTAAGATGGTTTATAAAGGAAAAAAAGGAAAAGTATTAATTATTGGGGGATCTTTGAAATATACAGGAGCACCGATTCTTTCTGCTTTATCCGCTTTAAGAAGTGGGGCAGGTATGGTCTATCTTTCTGTACCAGAAAGTATTCATATGATTTACAGGGCTTTATATCCCGAAATAATATATATTCCTCTTAAAGAAATTGATGGTTATATTTCTTCGGAAAATTTAGATTATATTATTGAGTTTATAAATAGCTATGAAATTGATGCTATAGGTTTAGGACCTGGTATCGGATTATATTCAGACACTAGTTTTTTTGTCAAAGGACTTATTACTAAAGTAGATATTCCTATAGTGGTAGATGCTGATGCTTTAGTATATATCAAGGATATTTTGGAAGAGATAAAAGGAAAAAAGATAATTATTACACCTCATTATGGAGAGATGTCAAAAATTTTAAATCTTCCCGTTGGTTATATACAGAAAAATAGATTCTTGATTGGTGAAGACTTTGTAAGAAAACACAAAATAAACTTAATACTTAAAGGTCCTTATTCTTTAACCTTTACCAAAGAAGGACAAATTTATGTAAATCCTTTTGCAGATTCTTTACTTGCTACTGCAGGATCTGGTGATGTTCTTACTGGTATTTTAGCAAGTCTTTTAGCCCAAGGCCTTAGTGAGAATAATGCATGTATTTTAGGGAACTATATTCATGGATTTTCTGTTAATTTTTGGAAGAGAAATAGAGGAAATTACGGTATGATTTCGTCAGATATTATAGATTTTCTTCCAGATATTTTTATGGAAATCTTTAAAGGAAAAAGTATTTAAAAATCTCTATTAGACCTAAAATATCTTCTTCTTTTGCCACATAATTTGCTATTTCTTTTAATTGTGGATGTCCATTATATGGTGTTGCTTTATATTTTAATTTACTTAAAAAGGGGAGATCTCCTAAACTATCTCCTATACCTAATACCTCATCATAGTCTAATCCTTTTATTTCCAAAAGGAGATCCATTCCTGCTCCTTTATCTATTCCTTTAGGAGTAATATCTACTGCAACAGAGGAATAAACTAATTGAAAGTTTGGAAAATTTGTTTCGATTAATTCTTGAGACATTTTTGCTAATTCTGGTACAGGAATATCTTTTTCTGGAAATATGGATACACAAACTTCTTTACCTGGCTCTATATGTCCATAGCCTTTTAATTTCTCTTTTAAAAATTTTTTGAGTTCTTCTCTCTGCCTTAAAAATTCTTCTTTTATTTTGGGATGCAAAATTATATCATCTTTATCAATTAGATATATAATGCATCCATTTTCTCCTATAGAATCCTCAAATTGGCCTATTGCTTGAAGCATTGCTTCTATATATGGTTTTGATCTTCCTGTGTTTAAAGATATAGGAGGAAGAAGTTTAAGATGGTCTCTAATCCATTTTAGCCCATCTAAGTCTAAGGGATATCCTTTATCTTTGGTTATACATCCTTCTATATCTGTTAATATCAATTTTATATCCATGGTATGAAAGTTTATCGAAAATTATGATTCTTGTCAAACTTTATAAAATATTGTAGAATGCCATTGAAAACACTAATATTCAAGTCTTTAAACTAAGGAGGCGAAGATTATGTCAGGACATTCTAAGTGGGCAAATATTAAACACAGAAAAGCTGCAGCAGATGCTAAAAAAGGAAAACTTTTTTCAGCTTTAAGTAAGGAGATTATTATTGCAGCTAAACAAGGCGGAGGAAATCCAGAAACTAACCCCCGTTTAAGAGCTGCAATTGAGAGAGCAAGAGAAGCTAATATGCCAAAGGAGAATATTGAAAGGGCTATAAAGAGAGGTACAGGAGAGATTCCTGGTGTAACATATGAAGAGGTTACCTATGAAGGATATGGACCAGGCGGTGTAGCTATAATGGTAGAAGTAGTTACAGACAATAAAAATAGAACTGCTTCGGAAATAAGAAGAATATTTACGAAACACGGTGGAAGTTTAGGAGAGGCAGGATGTGTGGCATGGATATTTGAAGATAAAGGTAGCATTTTTATTGATAAGGAATGTGTTAAGGATGAGGATCAATTAATTAGTGATGCTTTAGAAGCTGGCGCAGAAGATGTTCAAATAAGTAGTGATAGTGTTGAAATAATAACAGACCCCCAAAACTTTTCTGAAGTTAAAGCTAAATTACAAGAAAAAGGATATGTAATAACTCAAGCTGAAGTAACAAAAGTTCCGAAGAATTTAGTTCCAGTAGAAGGTCCAGATGCAGAAAAACTTCTTAAGCTTATGGAAGAGCTTGAGGATCATGATGATGTACAAAAGACTTATGCTAATTTTGATATACCTGACGAGATCTTACAAGCTCTATCTTAGATGAAAGTTTTAGGACTTGATCCTGGAACAGCTATAACTGGTTTTGGCATTTTAAATAAGGAAGAAGACTATATTAATGTTATAGATTATGGGGCTCTAATAACTCCTTCTAATTGGAGTTTAGGAAGGAGATTAAATTATTTATATGATCAAATCTCAGCTCTATTAGAGAGTTATGATCCTGACATTGTTGTGATGGAGAATATATTTTTTAATAAAAATGTAAAAACTGCTATAAGTATTGGGCAATCCCAAGGTATAATTTTGCTTGCTGTTTACCAACACCAAAAAGAGATATTTATGTTTAGTCCTTTAGAGGTTAAATTATCAATAGTTGGATATGGAAGGGCATCCAAAAGCCAAATCCAATATATGGTCAAAGAAGTCTTAAATTTGAAAGATATTCCTAAACCAGATGATACTGCTGATGCTTTAGCTATTGCATTAGCATATATTTATAGCAGAGGGGAGAATATTTAATTGTCATTTTTTCATTCAATAGAAGGGAAATTAGATAAGATATATGATAATTTTGTGGTAGTGAGTTTGGATTTTTTTAGTTTTAGGATTATTTTGGGAGAAAAGGACCTGATCCTTTTGGGTAATAATATAGGTCAAAAAGTAAAGATTTATATCTCTGAAAGTATCGATAAGGAAGAGATTAAGATCTTTGGTTTTTTGGATGAGAATAAAAGAGATCTTTTTGAAGATCTTAAACGTATAAAAGGGGTAGGGGAGAAAATAGCATTAAGGATTGTAAATTATTTCTCTCCAGAGGAATTTAATGAAATCTTAGAAAATGAAGATATAAATTCTCTACTAAGAGTTCCGGGAATTGGCAAAAAAGTGGCTCAAAAAATATTCTTGGAAAAGAATGGGTTATTGCCCAAGGAGAAAAAGGAGGAAAGTACTATAAGGAAAGCTTTATATAACTTAGGTTATAATAAAGAAGAGGTTAATGAGGTTATGAAAGAGATTAGAAAAAAATTTAAAGATTTTGAGAATATAGAAGAGATTATTAAATTTGCTCTACAAAGATTATCTAAGGAATTATGAAAATGAGAAAGATTCCAGCCTCTTCTTTAACTCAGAGGGAACCTCTCTTAGATAATATTTTAAGACCTAAAAATCTTTCTGAGTTTATTGGACAAAAAAAGATAAAAGAAAGACTTAGTTTGATAATAAACGGTGCTAAAAAAAGAAAAGAACCTATAGATCATATACTATTTGTAGGTCCTCCTGGTGTTGGTAAAACTACTCTTGCTTTTATTTTAGCAGAAGAGCAAAAGGTTTCAATAAAAGCTATTTCGGCTCCTTCTTTACAAAAAATAGGGGATCTTGTAGCTCTTTTGACAAATGCTCCAGAAAATGGAATTGTTTTTATAGATGAAATCCATAGATTATCTTCATCTTTGGAAGAGATATTGTATTCTGCCATGGAAGATAGAAGTATAAGTTTTATTGCTGGCAAGGGACCTGGAGCAAGAGTACTTAATTTTAAGCTTCCTCCTTTTACCTTAGTAGGTGCTACTACAAGACCTGCGCTTCTTAGTAATCCTTTGAGGGATCGCTTTGGTTTTATTGCCTCTCTTGATTATTATTCTCATGATGAGATGGTAGAAATTATTAAGAGGTCTCAAAAATTACTTGGTATAGAGCTTTCTGAGGAAGGCGTACATGAGGTTGCTAAAAGATCAAGAGGAGTACCAAGAATTGCAAATCGTCTTTTAAAAAGAATAAGAGATTATATAGAAGTGGAGGAAATGGGAATTATAGATAAAGAAGAAGTGAAAAAAATTCTTGACCTTATGGGGATAGATGATAAGGGTTTAGATGATTTAGATAGAAAGATCCTTTTTACCCTTAGAGATAAGTTTTCTGGTGGACCTGTAGGTATAAAAACCTTAGCTGCTGTTCTTAATGAGTCTCCTGAAACTATTGAGGTAGTTTATGAGCCATATCTTTTAAGAATAGGTTTTATTCAAAGGACACCAAGAGGAAGAATAATAACTCCCCTTGGACTTTCTCATTTAATGAGGTGCTCTGATGGAGGATAAAAGAATATTTCTTCATATATGTTGTGCTCCTTGTCTTACTTATCCTTTGAAAGTTCTTAGAGAGGAAGGTTATGAAATTACTGGTTTTTGGTATAATCCCAATATTCATCCTTATACCGAATATTCTCTCAGACTTTCTACTCTTAAATCCTTTGCAGAAAGTCAGAATTTACAAGTAGTGTATGAGGATGATTACGCTTTAGAGGAATTTATAAGACAAGTAGTTTATAGAGAAGATAATAGATGCCCTGTTTGTTATTACATGAGGCTTAAAAGGACAGCCCAAAAAGCAAAAGAACTTGGATATAAGCTCTTTTCTACCACTTTATTGGTAAGCCCTTATCAAAAACATGATTTAATAAAAGATATAGGCTATCTTTTAGCAAAGGAATTTGGTTTAGAATTTTATTATAAAGATTTTAGAGTGGGATATAGTGAGGGAGTCAAGCTTTCTAAGGAGTATGGTCTTTATAGACAGAAATATTGCGGATGTATATATAGTGAAAAAGACAGATATTGGAGGGAAGGAAAAAAATGAAATATCATATTTTGTTTAATCCTACTTCTAATAGAGGAAAGGCTGAAAAAATATATCCAAGACTTATAGATATTTTAGATAGAGAGGGATTAGATTATTCAATAGAATATACTATTGGTGGTAAAAAAACTTTTGAACAGGTGGAGAAGGCATTGGATAAAGGAGTAGATGTGGTAGTTGCAGCTGGGGGTGATGGTACTATAAATGAGGTGGTTAATGGGCTTAAGGGTAGAGGAATTTTAGGAATAATCCCTCTTGGAAGAGGTAATGATATAGCTATATCCTATGGTATCCCAAGAAATATAGAAAAATCTATAAAACTTTTAAAATCCCAGAATATAAGAGAAGTGGATATTGGAGTATTAGATGGAAGATATTTTGTGGGTATAGCAGGAACTGGTTTTGTAGGAGATGTAAATTATAATTCGAATAAGCTGAATTTGACAGGATTTAAAGGGTATGTTATTTCTGTTTTTACCACATTAAAGGGGTTCAAATATCCAGAGTGCGAGATTTTTTTTGACTCTATAACTTGGAAAGGTAGAATTACGTTGGTGGCTTTGGGAAATACGATGTATTATGGTGGTGGTATGAAATTACTTCCTAATTCTAAGGTGGATGATGGTTTTCTTGATATAGCTATTGCTCAAAAGATTCATACTGCGGAGTTGATTGCTACTTTTCCTCTTGTATATATAGGAAAACATACCATTAATCCTCATGTAAAATTTTATAGGAGTAAAGAAGTAACAATAAAATCAGATAGTGAACTTATAATTAGTTATGATGGTGAGCTTATAACAAGAAACGAGATTACCTTTAAAACAATGCATAAATTTCAAAAGATTATAGGGGGTATGTAACTGTGGACTTTATGGGTAAAGTACTTATTTTTTTGGGAATTTTACTTATAATTTTAGGATTAGTTTTTCTCTTTGTAGATAAAATTCCTTTATTAGGTAAACTTCCTGGAGATATTAGAATAGAGAGGAAGAATTTTGTTTTTTATTTTCCATTGACTACCTCTATTCTTTTGAGTCTTTTCCTTACCATAATCATAAATATCATATTGAGACTCAAAAAGTAAAGTTATGTTAAAATGAGGATACTTTTACTATTGTTTATTCTTTTTTCTTTATCCCTTTTTAGTTTATCCTATTCTCAAGAGGTTCCAACTTTAAGAATTGGTATTGAAAAGATTGATGGTGAGGTTTTCTTCTCAAATATAGGTGAGATTATTACAGATTATCTTAACATTAAGGTTGAAGGTAAGGGGATTATAAAGATTATAGTTAAGGATGGTAGTGCTATTATAGAAGCAGAAAATGGTATACTTACAACTACTTTGCCAATTAAAATCTACCCGGATGGGTATTATTTAAATTATAATAACGATTTTTATCGTGGATATATGGAGATATCAAAAAGTGGATGGTTAATAAATGTGATAAATACGGAAGATTATTTGTTGTCAGTAGTACCATCAGAGATGCCTGCTTACTATCCCTTGGAAGCTTTAAAAGCACAAGCAGTTGCTTCACGAACTTATGCTTTAGCTAATATAGGTAGACATGAAGAATTTGATCTTTGCAATACTACTCATTGTCAAGTCTATAAAGGGATGAAAAAAGAGAATGAGAAATCTACAAAAGCAGTAATGGACACCAAGGGAGAGGTAATTGTATATAATGGTACTCCTATAAAAGCTTTTTTCCATTCATCTTCAGGTGGTTGTACCGAAGCTTGTAAATATGTTTGGGGACAAGATTTACCATATTTGCAAAGTGTTAAAGACGTGGATGAACTTTTATTAGACGCATGGACAAGAGAGGTAACTTTAGGAGATCTTTTGGTCAAAATAAGATCTTTAGGAATTTCTTTGAGTAATGAATTTTCTATAGAAGTAGAGAAAACGCCATCAAATAGAGTATATAATATAATTTTTAAGGATGACTACGGAGTATATTATGTTAAAGGTACGACTTTTAGATATTTATTTAATCTACCAAGTACTTTATTTAATTTTTCCTTGAATAGTTGCGGTCAAATCTTAATTGTGGGTAGAGGGAATGGACATGGGGTAGGTCTTTCTCAGAAAGGCGCAAAATTTTTGGCAGAAAAAGGTTATAATTATAGAGAGATTTTAAAATACTATTATCAAGGAGTGGATGTTGTTAAATGGTATTGAAATTGTCAGATTATGATTATTATCTTCCTGAAGAACTTATTGCTCAAGAGCCGGCTGAACCAAGGGATTCTTCTAAACTTATGGTGGTAGATAGGAGTACAGGAGATATCTCTATCCATATTTTTAGAGATATAAAGAATTTTTTAAAAAAAGGAGATGTATTAGTACTTAATAATACAAAAGTCGTTCCTGCAAGGATATATGGAAAAAAGGAAACTGGTGCTAAGATTGAAATACTCCTTTTAAAGAAAACAGCTGATAAGGAATATGAGGCATTAATAAAGCCTGGAAAAAGAGCCAAAATTGGTTCAAAGATATTTTTTGAAAAGGATATTTATGCTGAGGTAATTGAAAGAAATATGGAAGGAATCTTTGTTTTACGCTTTTCACAGGATAATATAGAAAGCATTCTTCCAGAGATCGGAGAAGTACCTTTACCTCCATACATTAAAAAGCCAATAAAAGATCCAAATCGTTATCAGACTGTTTATGCTGAAAAAGAGGGTGCTGTTGCTGCTCCAACAGCTGGATTACATTTTACACCTGAACTTTTGGAAAATTTGAAAAACATGGGAGTAGAGATATTATATGTCACTCTTCATGTAGGGCTTGGTACCTTTAAACCCGTAGTGGTTGAAGATATTACCCAACATAAATTAGAACCTGAATATTTTGAGTTATCAGAGGATGTAGCCTATAGGATAAACAAAGCAAAGGAAGAAGGAAGAAGAGTTATCGCTGTTGGTACTACAGTAACGAGGGTTCTTGAAGCTCAAGGAAGATCTGGGAGAGTAGAATCTGGAAAGGGTTTGGTTTCCTTGTTTATATATCCTGGTTTTGAATTTAGAATTCTTGAGGGCCTTATAACCAATTTTCATCTTCCAAAATCTACTCTTCTTATGCTTGTTGCAGCATTTATGGGGTATGATCTTATGAAAAAGGCATATCAGAAAGCTATAGATGAAAGATTAAGATTTTATAGTTTTGGGGATGCCATGTTTATATATTAGGAGATATAAATATGATTTTTGAGAAAATATTAGATGATAACATAACAAAAGCAAGATTAGGAAAATTAAGAACCTACCATGGAGAGATTAATACTCCTGTTTTTATGCCTGTTGGTACGCAAGGTGCTATAAAAACTGTTACTCCAGAAGAAGTAAAAGAGTTAGGAGCTGAAATAATTCTTTCTAATACTTATCATTTGTTTTTGAGACCTGGTCACGAATTGATAGAAAAAGCTGGGGGGCTTCATGTTTTTATGGGATGGGATAGGCCAATATTAACTGATAGTGGGGGTTATCAAGTTTTTAGCCTTGCCAGATTAAGGAAAATAGACGAAGAAGGTGTTTACTTTAATTCTCATATTGATGGTACTCAATATTTTTTTACTCCAGAACTTGTTATGGATATACAGAAAGCTTTAGGTTCAGATATTATAATGCCTCTTGATATATGTTTAGGATATGGTGCTTCATACTGGGAAACTAAAGATGCATTAAAAACTACTATTTCCTGGCTAAAAAGAACTATAGACTATAAAGAAAAGATAGGGAATTCTAATCAGATTCTTTTTGGTATTGTACAAGGTGGTTTTTACAAAGAACTTAGAAAAGAGGCTGTTGAAAAGCTTTTAGAATTTGATTTAAAAGGTATAGCTATCGGGGGTATAAGTGTAGGTGAGCCTAAGGAAGCCATGTATGAGATAATGGGGTATACCTTAGATTTACTTCCCAAAGATAAACCAAGATACCTTATGGGAGTTGGGGCTCCAGAGGATTTGATAATTGGAGTTTCCATGGGAGTAGATATGTTTGATTGTGTTTTACCTACGAGGCTTGCAAGACATGGTGTTTTTTATACAAAAGAGGGAAGAAAAAATGTTAAAAATGCAAAATATAAAGAGGATTTTACACCTTTGGAGGAAGATTGTGATTGTTATTCATGTAAAAAATTTACCAAGGCTTATATAAGACATTTATTTTTACAGCATGAGACCCTTTCTTATAGACTTCTCACAATTCATAATTTAAGATTTCTATTTAGACTTATGGAAGAAATAAGAAAAAGTATACAGGAAGGGAGGTTTGGTGAGTTCAAAAGAGAATTTCTTTATAAGTATTTGATCTCTGATAAAGAAAATAGATTGGAGAAGGAGGATATATGGAACAAGCTGTTAATTTATTAGGTTTAATAGTTGTTTGGGGAGTTTTCTTAGCTATTTTTTACTTTATCCTTGTAATTCCCCAAAAAAAAGAAGCTAAAAAGAGAGAAGAAATGTTAAATTCTCTAAAAGTAGGGGATAAAATAGTAACAAAAGGGGGATTGATAGGGCAGATAGTAGCTATAAACAAACAGAAAAGGACAATACAAGTTTCTTTTGCAAAAGGTATAGTTTTTGAGATGCTGCTTGATGGAGTTGCTTATCCTTTAAAAGATTAGCAGAGAAAGGGGAGATATGAAATAATGAATATAAGGACAGAATATAAAACAGCTTTTATTGTACTTCTTTTGGGTGTAGCCATCTGGATTCTCCTTACTTTTCCATTTAGATTTGGATTAGATATTAGGGGCGGTATTAGGGTTACATTACAATGTCAAAAGGCAGAAGGAGTTGAGATTACAGATGATGCTGTGAGAAGAACTATCGAGGTCATTAGAAATCGTATAGATCAATTAGGAGTTACAGAACCTTCTATCTATAAAGAGGGTACAGATAAGATTGTAGTAGAGCTTCCTGGTATAAAAGATCCAGAAAGAGCACTGGAAATTATTGGTCAGACTGCTTTACTTGAATTCAAAGATGAAAAAGGAAATACTATACTGACTGGTTCTGCGTTAAAGAGTGCAAAAGTGGAATTTGATCAAGTTGGACAACCTATGGTCAGGGTAGAGATGAACCCTGAGGGTGCTAAGATATTCGCAGATTTTACTGCTAAAAATGTAGGAAAGCAGGTTTTTATTGTACTTGATGGTAAGGTAATATCCAATCCTGTAATAAAAGAGCCTATAACTGAAGGAGTGGGAGTGATAACAGGAAGATTTACTTTTGATGAGGCACAAAAACTTGCAATACTTCTTAGGGCTGGAGCTTTACCTGTACCTGTAAAGGTTATTGAAAATAGAACTATCGATCCAACCTTAGGAAAGGATACTATGGAGTCTGCTTATAGGAATGGAATTATAGGTGGAATCCTTGTTATCTTGTTTATGATTCTTGTTTTTAGAATGATGGGACTTGTAGCAGATATTGCTCTTTTAGTCTATATAGTATTAGATCTTGCTGCTCTTAAGCTTTTAAATGCCACTTTAACTTTACCAGGTATTGCAGGTATTATTCTCTCTATAGGTATGGCTGTAGATGCTAATTGTTTAATTTTTGCAAGAATGAGAGAAGAATATGCAAAGGGTAAAACTCCTATAGCAGCTTTAGATTCTGGCTTTAGGAATGCCTTAAGGGCTATTATTGATAGTAATGTTACCACTATCCTTGCAGCATTAATACTTTTCTATTTTGGGACAGGACCTATAAGAGGATTTGCAGTAACATTGTCATTAGGTGTGGCTCTTAGTATGTTTACATCTATTGTAGTGACAAGAACTCTTCTTGAGAATTTGTTATCGCTTCCTATATTTAAAAAAGCATCAAAGTTACTTGGATTTTAGGGAAGGGAGGAAAAATCGTGAAAAGGGAAATAAATTTTTTGGGGAAAAATGTGAGAAGATTTTTTCTTATCATGTCTCTCATTTTTATAATAGTTGGAATGGTGTTCTTTTTTACAAAGGGGTTGAATTATAGTATTGATTTTCAAAGCGGAAGTGTTATTTATTATAAATTGTCTTCTCCTCTATCTTCTGATCAGATTTCAAAGATAAGAAATATAGCGAAAAGCCTTTATGACAAAGCCACAGTACAGACAGGATCGGAGGGTAAAGAGATTTGGATAAGAACGAAATTTTTAAATGAAGAAGATGTTAAAAAACTTTCTTCAGAGATTGAGAAAGTTTTGGGGAAATATGAGGGTAGAGAACTAACTACTATTGAGCCAACTATAAGCAAAGAACTCAGAGAAAAGGCTATTCTTGCATCTATTTTAGCAATAATCATAATGCTTGTGTATATAACTATAAGATTTAGATTTGATTTTGCAATTTCTGCTATTGTAAGTGAAGCTTTTGTTCTTTTGGCTACTATCTCTCTATTTTCTATTTTCCAATGGGAAGTTAGTCCATCCTTTATAGCAGCTATATTAACTCTTTTAGGTTATGCTATTAATGATAATATAATAATATTCGATAGAATAAGGGAGAATATGAAACAGAATCCAAAAGAAAATTTTACAACTCTTGCTAACAAAAGTATTAATCAAACCCTGGCAAGAACTATATATACAGTTTTAACTACTTTATTAGCAATAACACCTTTTCTTATATGGGGTGGATCAGTTTTAAGATCTTTTATAATTGCTTTGTATTTTGGAATAATAATAGGTACTTATAGTACTATATACATAGCTACATCTTTACTTTGTGAGTGGAAAGATATACATAGTTCATAGATGATGAGAAAATGGATTCTTCTTTTTGAAGAAAATAAAGGGCAGGAAGAGGATCTTGCAAGAAAACTTGGAGTTTCATCTCTTCTTGCCCGTCTTCTTATAAATAGAGGAATTAATGAGGTAAACAAAGCAAAAAAGTTTCTTTACCCCAAAATGGAAGACTTATATGATCCTTCTTTCTTTTTTTCAGATTTTGAAAAGGCTATTAAATATTTATTAAAGCTTCGGGAAATAAATGGCAAAATTCTTATCTTTGGAGATTATGATGTTGATGGTATTACAGCTACAACTATTCTTTATAGTGTATTATCCAATTGGGGTTTTAATGTTTCTTATTATATTCCTCATAGATTAGAAGAGGGATATGGACTTAAAGAAAAAAGTATTAAGAGAGCTTTAACTCAAAATGAATTTGTAAGGCTTATATTGACTGCAGATTGTGGTATTAAGAATAAAAAAGAAATAGATTATTTAAGAAAGAATGGTATTGAGGTAATTGTGACGGATCACCATATTCCAGATGAAACATGTATTCCAGATGCTTTATTGGTTTTTGATCCTTATTTAAATAATTATCCATACCCATATATGGCGGGTGTAGGAGTAGCATTTAAGTTTTTAAAGGTTTTAGGGGATGCTATAGGTAAAAATATTTATAATGAAAAAGGTGTATTAGAACTTGTAACCTTAGGCACCCTGGGAGATATGATGGAATTAAAGGATGAAAACAGAATACTTGTGAAATATGGATTAGAAAAGATCTTAAATTCGGATATTTTAGGTTTGAGAGCTCTAATTAGGAAGGCTGGCTTGGATCGCAATACCCTGATAAGTACTAAAGATATAATCTTTAGCATTACTCCCAGAATAAATGCAGTAGGAAGATTTAAGGAAGTAGAGGAAGCAGTAAGACTTTTTCTAACCGAAGATGCAGATGAAGCAGAGTCTTTGGCAGATAAGCTTGATGAATTTAATAGGAAACGAAAAGAGGAAGTAGAAAGAGTCTATGAGATGGCAAAAGAATTAGTAAAGTATGAGGATTTAGAGAAAAATCGTGTAGTTTTTTTGTATAGTGAAAATTGGGGAAAAGAGGTAGGAGGAGTTATAGGGGTTGTTGCCTCAATGTTAAGTGAGGAATATAACCTTCCATTCTTTCTTGGAAGAAAAGAGGGTGAAATGATTGTCTTCTCAGGTAGAGGAGTGGAAGAGGTAGATTTGTTTGATTATATATCTAGGCTATCCTCATACTTAATAAATTATGGTGGGCATAAAGGTGCGGTTGGGTTCTCTATTCTAAATAAAGATTATGTAGATTTTAAATTAGAGGCAATAAATACTGCAAACAATCTTTGGAAAGACTTGGATTTTACACCTAAAGTAAAAATAGATGCTGAAATATCTTTAGATAAGGTCAGCAAAGAATTTTTATCCAAATTTCTTTCTGAGCTTGATTTATTACCGCCTTTTGGCCCTGGTAATGAGGAGCCAAGATTTAAGATAAATTCTACAACTTTTACAAATTTTGAAAAGATGGGTAATGGTGCAAGATATAAAATAAAGATAGGAGATATAACAGGAAGAGTTTTTTCGGCTCCCATCTTTTCCCTCAGTATAGGAGAAGAGACTTTTAAGGATATTCCTAAGACAGTAGATATTGTTTTAAAAATAGAGAAAGAAGGGTATCAAGGGAGAGAATATTTTAATTTCTATCTTGAGGAGTGGAAAGAATCTGAAGAATCCTTAAAGAGTATTAAAAGAGACAAAATTAAGTATATATTATATTTTGTTGATAATATATTTGAAGTGTTAAATCTTATAGATGAGATAAAGAAAAGAGAAAGAGATTATATCATAGTATCTCCTAATTGGAATGAAAATTTTGGGGAATTAAATTTGTGTTCTCCATGGAGTTTAGAATCAATTCAAATTAACAAAGATACAATTTTATTATGGGATGATTCAGAGTTATTTTTGAAGGAACAAGTTTTTCAAAAATTTTTAGAAACTGTTAAGAATTTAAAAAATCCTATTATTTTTATTTCTTACCTTAAAAATGAGGAAAAAAGATTAATGCTTTCAGATCTTTTAGGAATAAAAAATCTTCGTTTACCTAATAAGGTATATACGCCTTCTTTTACAGATGCAAGGTTTTCTAAAACAAGAGATAAAGATATTAGATCTTTTGAAGGAAGAGATGTATATTTTTATCCTAACAAGATACCAAACAAAATATATAAATATTTGGTATTTTTAAAACCTCCTCTCACAGACTTAGAGTTTATCAAGTGGTCAAGGTTTGGTCGACATATTATTTTGCTTTTCGGAAAAGATGAGTTTATTGAAGGTTATAAGAGGATGCAAGAAAAATTACCATATTTAGAAAAAGAAGAAAGGGAAATATTTACCAATTTGGTTCAAAATTTTCTTCAGTTTCTACAGAAGGCAAAGCCTTCTGAAATATATTCTCTTCTTTTATAAGTACTTTCCTTGCTATAGTTAGAAAAGCAGTATGTGCTACCATTCTATGATAAGGTCTTACAGATAGACTCTCTATCTGCCATGGTCTAAGAAGGGTTTCTATTGTTTCAATAAGGGTGAAAGATTTAAAGCTTTCTAAGCATTCTACTGTTTTTTGAACTTGTAATATGGTAGGTGTATAAATTACAAGTATTCCACCTGGTCTTAAAACTTTATCAATATGTTTAATAGCTCTCCATGGTTCTGGGAGATCAAGAATAACTCTATCTATATCTTTATCTTCTTCGTCTATTTCTTGATATATATCCTTTAATCTTAATATATGATTATCTCTTCTTCCTAAGAAATTTTCTATATTTATAAGTGCTCTCTTTGCAAAATCCTCTCTTATCTCGTAGGATATAACTACTCCTGTTTCTCCTACTGCTTGTAAAAGTGCTATGGTAAGAGCTCCAGATCCTATACCAGCCTCTAATACTCTTGCTCCAGGATAGATGTCTCCCCATACTAATATAGTGCCTATATCCTTAGGATATATAATTTGGGCACCTCTTGGCATTTCAAGGATATAGTCTGCATAGGTTGGTCTTAAAACTAATAGATTTCCACCATGGGATGATTTTATGATACTTCCTTCTTCGAGTCCTATTATGTCATTATGTCGTACATAACCCTTGTGGTAATGGAAGGTCTTGTCTTTTTCTAATTGAATAAGATACCGTCTTTTACTTTCCCAAAGGATAACCCATTCGCCTTCGGAGAGTTTTCCTTTTCTTCTTATTTTCATCTTTTCTCTTTATATCTTTTAAGTTTAAGTTTTGCTTCTTCCCAAGGATATGTATTTATAACATCTTCTTTTTTAAGCCAAGCCCTTCTTGCTACATAGATTCCATAATTTATAAGTGAATAACTACGAATATCATGACTATCTGTTCCTATAGATAAATAAATGCCATATTTCTCACGAGCTATCCTAGCATCTATATCGCATAAATCAAGTCTATCGGGTTGAGCATTTATTTCTAGTACGGTACCTGTTTCTTTAGCCCAATAAAGAATAGCAGGAAAATCCACTTCATAGGCTGGTCTCTTATTTATTAATCTTCCTGTAGGATGGCTTATTATATCTACCCATGGATTTTTGATAGCAGAAATCAATCTCTCAGTTATTTTCTCTTTTGGCTGTTTAAAGCCAGAATGTAATCCTGCAATGACAAGATCAAAGTTCTTTAAAACTTCCTCTGGTAAATCTATGCTACCATCGCTTAATATGTTAGCTTCGATACTATGTAAAATTTTAAAATCCTTATATTTTCTATTTAATTCATTGATTCTTTGTCTCTGCTTTTCAATTTGTTCTGGAGTTAAGCCACCTGCAACTCCAAGTGCTTGACTATGATCTGATATTACTACATATTTGTATCCTAATCTATATGCTGTCTCTACCATTTCTTCCAAGGTATTTGCTCCATCACTCCAGTCTGTATGTACATGCATATCTCCTAAAATATCTTTTTCCTCAATTAACTCTGGTAGTTTACCTTCCATTGCTGATTCTATCTCGCCTTGATCTTCTCTGAGTTCAGGGGGTATAAACTGTAGACCTAATAACTCGTAAATTTCCTCTTCTTTTTCTCCACATAACTTTTTGTTATCGCTAATTCTAAAAACTCCATATTCATTGATTTTTAATCCCTTCTTTATAGCTATTTCTCTTAGTTTTATATTATGAGCTTTAGATCCTGTGAAATATTGGAGGGCAGATCCAAAGGAGCCTTTGTCTACAACTCTAAAATCTACTTGGATTCCGGGTTCTACAATGATACTTGTTTTAGTTGTTCCGGCTGCAAGTATGTTTCTTAATATAGGTAAACTTTTTAAAACTTGGTTTACTTTTTCCATATCATTAGTGGTTATAAGAATATCAATGTCTCCTATGGTTTCTTTTCTTCTTCTTATACTTCCTGCTGGTACTATGTCTGTTACAAAGGGATATTGAGATAGGTAATTTACGATTTCTTCCACTAAGGGTAAGGCTACTCCTAAAGGTATTCTTTCTGATACTTGCTGTTTCTCTTTGTATTCTTTTATGGCTTCTAATATATTTTGCTCAACTTTTGGTCCAAGTCTTGGTAACAGCCTTATTTTACCTTCTTTTGCTGCCTTCTCTAAGGATTCTAAATCTTTTATTCCAAGTTCTGTGTAAAGTCTATAAGCGAGTTTGGGACCGATTCCTGGTATTTTTAGAAGTTCAAGGATTTCTGGAGGTATTTCTTTTCGTAATTCTTCTAAATAAGTTACTTTTCCTGTAGTTAAATATTCTTTTATCTTTTGCCCAATACTTTCTCCAATCCCCTTTATTTGATACAATTTCCCTTCTTTAAATAATTTTTCTATGTCTTCTGGTAAATTCTCTATTCTTCTTGCAGCCTCTTGATAAGCTGCAACTTTATATCTATTTTCTCCCTTTATCTCTAAAAGGGTGGCTATCTCATCTAATATTTGAGCTACATCTCTGTTCTTCATATTCTTATTATATCATTAATAGTTTTTGTATAGGATACTCAAATTTGTTAAATAAGATTTAAGTATTTTCTTTTTGATACTTTATATCTTGTAAGTAGTTTTTAGATATTGTAAAATATCTAAAATGGTGATGGGTAGAGGGAGGGAAATTTTATGAAGACTTTTAAAATTAGGGCTGATAAATTTTTGATTTATGCTCAAGAGATTGCATTAGCTTATAGTTCTCCTTGTGTTGATGTAGAGCATTTACTTTTAGGATTAATAAAAGAAGAAAATAGCATCGTTGGTGGAATTCTTAAAAGGGTAGGAGTAGATTTAAAGAGAATAAAAACAGAACTAGAAAAAGAAATTAAGAATCTCAAAACTGAAAAGTATGAAATGTATCCGATAAGCCCAAGATTGTCAAAAATTTTAGATTATGCTCAGGATTTTGCAAAAAAATTTGGTGATGATGCTATAGATTCTGAGCATTTACTTTTAGGAATATTAAAAGAAAATACATCTTTTGCTAGTAAAATTCTTAGTTCACAAGGAGTAAATTTAGATAAAATAATTAAGGAACTTCAAAGATAGTTAACTCAAATTAAGGGCTTTTCATTAATATTGCTTTTTGTTAATACCCTATGGTATAATCTTCAATGCTTGGAGAGGTGGCCGAGTCGGTTTAAGGCAGCCGCCTGCTAAGCGGTTGTACGGGCAAAAACCCGTACCGAGGGTTCGAATCCCTCCCTCTCCGCCATTTAAAAATCTTTAGAACCTAAATCTCAAAGATTTCGTGTGGGAATAAATAGTTTAACCTAGTAAGAATAAATTTGCCTTTATTTATTTTAAAATGAGTGACTGAGCAAGAGCTAACAGTAACTCTTCCAAAACCTAAGTAAGGAATTTCTAAAAAAACATATAAAGCTGCTCTTATTATTGCTCCATGAGTAAATATTGCTATTTTATGTTCTTGATGCTCTTCTAAGATAAATTCTTTTTCTAATTTTAATCTTTCATAGGCATTTTTAAAACTTTCACCTTTAGGAATTCTTCCTCTCTCAGTATGATATAACCATAAATCTCTCTCTATAGGATATTTTTCATGTACTTCTTTTACAGTAAGTCCTTCCCATTCACCAAAATCAAACTCTATCCAATTTTTTCTTATGATAATCTCCTTATTTAACTTTTGCGATAGAGGAAGAGCTGTTTCATAAGCTCTTTTTAAGGGACTTGAATAAATAAAATCAATATTTTCCCTAATTAAATATTCAGACAATATTTGGGCTTGTTTTTTGCCCTTTTCATTTAAGGGAACATCTGTTCTTCCCTGAAATCTTCCATCCCTATTCCAATCTGTTTCTCCGTGTCTTATCAGATATATTTCTCCCATACTAAAATGAAATTTTAACCGAATTTGTGCTTATAGTCTATAATAAATAATAAGAATTTTAATTAAATGTAATGAGGTAGATATGGGTCATAGGAAAGCAGATTTAATAGAAGACATTGACCATGGAACACCAGATTTTCATCTTTTTGTACATGAGGATATATTTGTCTATAAAAATGGTAAGATAGATCCTCATTGGCATAATGAATTTGAAATACTTTATATAAAAAAAGGTATAGGTAGATTTTATATTGATAGCTATGAGTATAAAATAAAGGAAGGAGAGTATCTCTTTGTCAATGGTGGTGCAATTCATTCTGGAGAGGAACTTATAAGAAGAACAATAGGATATGCAATTGTATTTGATCTTGGAATTCTTTATTCGGAGGAACCAGATTATTGTAAATATGAGTACTTTATGCCTCTTGTTAATAAAAAAATATATATACCAAATTTGATAAACGATGACAAAATAAGAAGAGATGTGGAAGATATTATTGAAGTTTTTATAGAAAAACCCTATGGCTATGAACTTTTTATTAAAGGCTTGCTTTTTAATATTTTTGGAAGACTTTTTAGATATTATGTACAACCTATTAAAACTGATGGTAGATTAGGTTATAAATTAGAGAGGATAAAAGATGTATTAAATTATATAAACAAAAATTATAACAAAGATCTTACATTGGAAGAGTTAAGTAAAGAAGTAGATATGAGTAAATTTTATCTTTGTAGATTATTTAAAGATAATCTTAAAATGAGTCCGGTGGAATATATAAATAAAGTAAGAGTAGAGAAAGCTATAGAATTACTTAGAAACACTGATTTGAGCGTATCTGAAATAGCTTTAGAATGTGGTTTTAATAACATAAGTTATTTTATTAAGGTATTCAAGAGATATATGCAGATAACGCCCCTCAAATTTAGAAAGCAAAATTATTAAATTTATAAAGGTATTTATAAATACTCAAAATCATTATAAACATTTAATTTTCAATCTATAATTAATCCATTCATGTTTTTAATGGAATTTTAATATAAAGCAAAATATTTTTATTTTTTACCAAAATTGTAGTAGAAGGTAAAATTTTATTAAAGATAAAATTAACTTGAAAGGTATGATTTTTTTAGGTGGGAGGTTTAAGCCATGAAAAAATTTTTTCTCTTTTGTTTAATTTTTATGTTTTTATCTGTAACTGCTATAGTTCCGTCTTTTGGTCAAAAGGTATATACAGTAAAGGTTGGGAATTATACATTAAATATTGATACGCAAAAGTACAGGGGTAAGACTATTTATGTCTGGCAATTTTGGCCAGAAGAAGAAAAAAGTAGTATTCCAGGTATTCGATCAGCAAAGCAAGTAAGAGAAGAATTTGAAAAAATAACTGGTGCTAAAGTACAGATCGTATATACGACATGGGAAAACTACACACCTAAATTAAGTGCAGCCATATTGTCGGGAGCAGGAGCAGATGTAGTGTATATTGGTGCAGGTGAAAAACCTACTTGGATGATGAAGAAGATGCTCCTTCCTCTTAATAGATATATTGACTTTAAAGACAAAAATCTTTGGAATGCTGTAGGTTTTAGGAAAAGTACTGTAGACTTCTTCACATGGAGAGGGCAAGTTTATGCAGTAGCAAATATATATAGTGACAACGTATTCCCTTTTATTCTTTATTATAACAAAGAGAAATTTGAGATGGCAGGGTTACCAGATCCATTAGAGTTATATAAGCAGGGTAAATGGACATGGGAGGCTTTTTTTAATGCAGGGAAGCAACTTACACAAGACACCAATGGTGATGGAAAAATAGATCAGTATGCTTATGCTACATGGGCAGTTATACAACCATTCCTTTTTACTAATGATGTGGAAGTTGTGAAATATATTGGAGGAAGGCCTGTTTTTGCAATGGATGATCAAAAGGCATATAGGGCATTTCAAGCTATATATGAAATGGATGCAAAATATAAGATGAGACCTGCTGACTGGTGGACAGATCCACAGGGAAGATTTCAAAAGGGGATAACTTGTATGGATTATTGGGGTCCATGGGAACTTAGTGGAATGAGAAATGCTCTTGGTAAAAAGCTTGGAATAGTTCCATTCCCAAAGGGACCTAATAGTAAGAAAAAGAGTGCAGATATGGCAGATGGTGGCGCATGGGCTATTGCTTCTTCTTCTAAATATCCAGAGCTTGCAGCCCTATACTTAATATGGATGCTAATGCCAACAGACAGAGAGAAGGAATTAATAGTGAAAGATCAGATAGAAAGGGTTGGCGGAAAGGAGATTTATGATTTGCTTTTAGATGCTTCTACGAGAGCAGTTATTGATCCTATATCTGGAATTCCTGGTTTTTGGGATCTAATTAATCAAATTGATGTGGCTAATCCTGCTAAATCTATAAAGGCCTTGAAACCTAAATTCCAAGCTGCTATTGATGCTATTTTAGAAGGGTTGAAGTAGTTTAGTCTTAGGGAGAGAAGACAATAAAATACTTGTCTTCTCTCCCAAAAAGATATAAAATTGTTTACAAAAAAGTGGAGGAATGTAAATTGGAAAAGGTGATGAAAACTTTTCTGAAAGTGGTTACCTTCATATTTATTGTTAATTTCTTGCTTTCATTTTCTTTTGCTCAAAATCAGAATTATAAATTAAATGTTATTTTTGAACTTATAAGTAGAGAAAATTCTTATGAAACTTACATATCGAAATATGTAGATAAACCAAGACCTAAATCAGTTATTATTATTCCTGGTGTGAAATATTCTAGTTTTTCTAAAGATTTAAATTTAAAAGTCTTAACTGATCTAACCTCTGACAAACATCCAGTTATACTTACTGGAGAGAATGGATATATAGAGTGGACTTTTAATATAAAAGAGGAAGGTTTATATAACATAGCAGTTAAATATTTCCCTATAAAAGGTAAAAATTCAAGTATTGAAAGAGAACTTCTTATTGATGGAAAAAGACCTTTTAATGAAGCCAGGATTTTGAGATTTGAAAGAATATGGAAAGATGGAGGACCTGCTTTAAAAGACAACAGGGGTAATGAACTTAGACCTATACAGGTGGAAAATCCTATTTGGGTAGAAAAGATTTTAGAGGATCCTGATGGTTTATATGCTGATCCTTTCCTTTTTTATTTTTCACCAGGAAAACATACTATAAGATTTGTATCAGTGAAAGAACCTATGGTTATTGATTATATAAAGATTTTTAACGAAGAAAAAAAACTAAAATATGAAGAAGTTTCACAAAAAAATAGGGAAGATAAGAAACTAAGCGGTATTTTTATAAAGGTACAAGGTGAAAATGCTACCTTAAAATCGGAGCCTACTCTTTATCCAATCTCTGATAGGTCTAATCCCCTTAACGAACCTTATGATTCTAGAAGAAAAGTATTAAATATCATAGGGGGATATAATTGGAGATCTGCAGGTCAGTGGATTGAGTGGAAGTTTAATGTACCTGAAGATGGTTTATATAAAATAGGAATTAAATATAGACAGAATGCTAATCCAGGAATACCATCAGAAAGAACTCTTTATATAGATGGAAAAATTCCTTTTGAAGAGGTTAAAAATATTAAGTTTAAATATAATACTCACTGGCAATTTTCATATTTGGGAAATGATAAAGATCCGTATTTATTTTATTTAAAAAAGGGTGAACATACCCTGCGTCTTAAAGTTACTTATGAAAGCATTGCAGATATAATAAGAAATGTACTTCAATGTTCTATTGATTTATCTCAATTATATACAAAAATTGTTATGATTACTTCTCCTAATCCAGACCCTTACAGGGATTATCTGTTAGAGCAAAATATTCCTGATCTTATAGATACTCTCCTTAAAAATGCAAAATTATTGAGAGAAAATGCAGAAAAGATAAGGAAAATTGGTGGTGAAAAGGCAAGTGAAGCAGCTACCTTGGAAACTGTGGCAATTCAATTGGAAGGAATGGCAAGAGAGCCAGAAACAATTGCTCAAAGATTGCAAAGATATAGAGATAACTTATCTTCATTATCTGCGTGGGTTCTTACAATTAGAGAACAGCCATTAGATATTGATTATATTGTAATAGCCTCACAAGATGCACAAGTACCAAGGATAAATCCCAATATATTTGAAAGGGTTATTGATGCAACTAAAAAGTTTTTCATATCTTTTATTGAAGATTATAACTTAATTGGTACTGTATATGAAAAGGATAAGGCTATTAATGTGTGGGTACAAATGGGTAGAGATCAAGCTGAAACCTTGAAGATGTTAATAGATACTGAGTTTACTCCAAAAACAGGAATAGGTGTAAACATTAATATTATAACTACTGAGGCTGCACTACTTTTCTCGGTTGCATCAAAAGAGAATCCTCCAGATGTGGCTCTTAATGTATCTCGAGGTCTTGCTGTAGATTATGGAATACGTGGGGCATTGGTAGATGTTTCAAAATTACCCGGTTTTGAAGAAGTAAAAAGTAGATTTGCTAAGTATGCTCTTGTTCCATATGGTTTCGGAGGAAAAGTATACGGTTTGCCAATGACTCAAGATTTTCCAATAATGTTTTATAGGGCAGATATCCTTGGTCGTCTAAACATTGAGATTCCAGATACATGGGATGAGCTTTACAAAACTATCGCAAAGCTTCAGAGTTATAATTTACAATTTGCTGCAGGAACAGGTGGTACAAGTTTTGATATTTTCAACATGTTGCTTCTACAAAGGGGAGGAAAATATTATACAGAAGATGGTAAAAGGTGTGTACTAAATAATGAGGAAGGTGTAGATGCATTTAGAGAGTGGACAAATTTATATGTTCTCTATGGAATACCGCTTTATTATGATTTCTTTAACAGATTTAGAACAGGAGAGATGCCCTTAGGTATTGGTCCTTATACTATGTATAATCAATTTAAAGTAGCAGCTCCGGAAATAAGTGGATTATGGGGAATAGCACCTGTTCCAGGAAGAAGAAAATCAGATGGTAGTATAGATAGAAGTGTTGCTGGTGGTGGTAACGCAGTATTAATATTTGCTCAATCCAAAAAAATCCTTGAGGCATGGGAATTTGTTAAGTGGTGGTTATCATCTGATGTACAAGCAAGGTTTGGTAGGGAATTAGAAGCTGTTTTAGGGGCAGGTGCAAGATATAACACTGCTAATGTAGAAGCTATGAGTTATTTACCATGGCCTTCTTCAGACTATAAGGTCCTTTCTGAGCAATGGAAATATCTTAAGGAGATTCCTAATGTTCCTGGTAGCTACTATACATATAGACATTTAGATAATGCTTTTAGGGAAGTAGTTATGCTTGGAGAGATACCAAGAGAAGCCATAGAGAAATATACTAAAGAGATTAATAAGGAAATTGATAGAAAACGAGAAGAGTTTGGACTTGAATTAGCAAAAGAATAATTAGAGGGAGAATTTAAAATGAGAGGAAAATTTAAAGATTTATGGAAGGAAATTAAAAAGAATAAAGAATCTTATTATTTAGTTCTTCCTTATTTTATATTATTTTTTACTTTCACTGTAATTCCTGTTATTGTAGGAGCTATCCTTAGTTTTACCAATTATAATGTAATACAGATGCCTAGATTCGTTGGATGGAATAACTACAAAAGACTCTTTTTAGAGGATGACGTTTTTCTAATTGCTTTACAAAATACCTTTAAGTTTGCTTTAATTACTGGACCATTGAGTTATCTTGCTTGCTTATTTTTTGCTTGGCTTATAAATGAACTACCCCCAAAAATTAGAGCTTTTTTAACTTTACTTTTTTATGCTCCTGCTCTATCTTCTGCAATTTTCTTCATATGGACTTACATCTTTTCTGGTGATGTATATGGATTGCTAAATGGTATTCTAATGAATTTAGGCATAATAAAGGAACCAATATATTGGTTACAGGATTCTCGTATTAATCTATACGTGCTTATGGTGATTCAACTTTGGATGAGTTTGGGGACAAGCTTTTTAGCCTTTATTGCAGGATTTCAAACTATAGACAGAAGTCTGTATGAGGCAGGAGCAGTAGATGGGATCAGAAATAGATGGCAAGAATTGTGGTATATAACTTTACCTTCTATGAAACCTCAACTTATTTTCGGGGCTATAATGCAAGTTACTGCGTCCTTTGCTGTGGCTGACATATCTGCTCAATTGATTGGCTTTCCAAGTCCTTTATATTCGGCTCATACTATAGTTCTTCATATGTGGGATTATGGAAGTATTAGATATGAAATGGGATATGCATCAGCAATAGCAGTAATTTTATTCTTAATAACAGTGAGTATTAACCAAGGAGTTAGAAAATTAATTAGGCCTGATTAATATTCATAAGGAGGTTTTACTTTTAAAATGAAATCAAGAATTAATAGATCTTGGTGGGGAAATTTGATACTAATAATTGTACTTGGAATTGTAGCAGTATTTATGGCTCTACCCCTTGTGTATTCTATAATGAATGCTTTTAAACCATTGGATGAATTATTTCTTTTTCCACCCAGATTATTTGTTAGAAGACCAACCTTAAAGAATTTTTCTGATCTCTTTTATCTCATGAGTAATTCTTTTGTGCCTTTTTCAAGATATCTTTTTAATAGTATTTTTATCAGTTTTATGAGCACATTAGGACATGTGCTTATTGCTTCTATGGCTGCCTACCCTTTGGCTAAACATAAATTTCCAGGAAGTAAGTTTTTGTTCAATCTTGTGATATTTTCTTTAATGTTTTCAGGTTATGTTACCAATATTCCAAGGTTTATTATAATGGCTAAATTGCGACTTTTAGATACATATTTTTCTCTTATTCTCCCCTATATAGGGGCTACCTTAGGTTTGTTCTTGATGAAACAGTTTATGGAACAGATTCCAGATTCCTATATTGAATCTGCTAGGATTGATGGGGCAAATGAGTTTAAGATATGGTGGTATGTGGTTATGCCTAATGTGAAGCCTGCATGGCTTACTCTTATATTATTTGCTTTTAGAGATACATGGAATGATACATACACTCCTTCATTATATATACATAATGAGGCTATGAAGCCTTTTTCCTTAGCACTTACCTATATTCAACAAGGAGGCTTTGTAAGAGCCGGAGCGGCAGCAGCTGCTGCTATTCTTATGATGTTACCTTCTTTAATTATTTTTATAGTGACCCAAAGCAATGTAGTAGAAACTATGAAATCTGCAGGTATTAAGGAGTAATTGTTTATGAGAAAAGAAAGAAGATTTTTCATTAGATTAATAGTTTTTCTTTTTCTGATTATTTGTGTAACTTACGCAGGTATACCTTATCACACTTATATTTATAATGAGCGACGTAGGCCAGTTCCTTCTTTACCTGCTTATGAGCCGGAAAAGATCTATACGGGTGAAACTATAGGATTAGACAAAGATTTTTCTTCACCAGAAGATCTTTTCGTAGATAAAAGGAATGGAGATGTATATGTGGCAGATACAGGAAATAATAGAATTGTTGTTATAGATAAAGATTTTAAACTTAAGAAAATTATTGATGGTTTTATCAATAATGGTAAAAGAGAAGGATTTAAAGCACCGACAGGTTTATTTTTAACCGATGAGGGCAAACTATATATAGCAGACTCTCAGAATGCGAGAATTGTGATTTTAAATCCAGATGGTTCTCTTTTTAAAATTGTAGGCAAACCTGTGGGAGAGGTTATACATAAGGATTTTGTATATATTCCTAAAAAAGTGGCTGTGGATAAATTGGGAAGAATATATGTGGTAGCAGAGAATGTGGTTGAAGGTTTAATACAGTTTAGTCCAAATGGAAATTTTGAAAGATTTTTTGGAAGTAATAGGGTTGAGGTAAATCCAGTAGAACTTTTCTGGAGAAGAGTACTTACAAGAGAACAAAGATCTCAACTTGTACTTTTTATTCCGATTGAGTATAGAAATGTAACAGCTGATAAAGATGGATTTATATATGGATGTGTAAGGGCTTGGTATGACCAAATTAAAAGATTAAATGCCTTAGGAGACAATATTATTAAACAGGAAGGTCGCACGGGCGGTATGTATGGTGATCTATATTTTGGTTTTACTGTTAGAGGAGAAATTGTGGATATTGCTGTAGATGATTCTGAGAATCTTTATGTTTTGGATGGTAGAGTAGGTAGGGTTTTTGTTTATAACAATCTTGGTGATTATCTTTTTGTTTTTGGTGATATTGGAAATCAAAAGGGGACCTTCCAATATCCAACCGCTATAGATATAGATAAAGGAAAAGTTTTTGTTTTAGATGAGAATAAGGGTACAATAACTACTTTTAAACCTACCACTTTTGGAGATTTAGTATTAAAAGCGAATTCTTATTATGTTCAAGGTTATTATGGAAAAGCTGCTAATATATGGGACAAAGTTGTTAAGATGGATGCCAATTATGATCTTGCTTATATTGGTATAGGCAAAAACTATCTCCATGAAGAAAAATATAAAGAAGCAATGGAAAGTTTTAGACTTGGTTTTTATCCTACAGGATATTCAAAAGCCTTAAGAGGATACAGAATAGAGTATATGAGAAGGAATTTTACATTAATAATGAACACTATACTTTTGTTGATCTTAGCTTTATATTTGATAAACAGATTTTTGGGAAATACTATTAGAAGTCATTATCATAATTTTCTCAGAAATCATGAACTTTTTTATACTGTAATGTATGTTTTTTATGTGATTAGGCATCCTTTTGATGGATTCTACGAGTTAAGAAGGAAACCTAAAGCTTTTAGAGGAGCTCTTATCTTATTAATTTTTATAATTCTCTCTTTTATAATACAAAGGTTAATGACTGCTTTTCATTTTAATCCATATCGACCTGAAGAATTGAATATTCTCTGGGAGATAGGCAGAGTGTTAATTCCTATTTTAGTATGGGTGATTATAAATTGGGCGGTTACCACCATAATGGAAGGAAAGGCAAAAATGAGAGAGATTTTTATTATGACAGTATATGGTATTTTCCCACTGGCTCTTTTGATTTTGCCTCAAACTTTATTGAGTCATGTTTTTACCTTAGATGAGGCAGCATTTTACTATTTCATAGGTACTATAGGAACTCTTTGGTCAATATGGATCATTCTTTCTGGCATGATGGAACTCCAAGAATATACCCTAAGTAAAGCTATAGGAACGTCTTTAGTAACCTTAGGTGGAATAATATTTGCTATGTTTATAGGTATGGTTTTCTTTGCTACTTTTCAACAATTTATTAGATTTGTCTATACAGTTTATTTAGAAATTAAATATATGATTGGTTAAGAGGTGAAAAGATGAAAAGATACTTCTTGAAATACAGTAATTTTTTTGTAGTTATAATAATCCTTTTATTAATTATCCCTCTATATAGCCAAGATAATGGTTTAAAAGTTGTAGCTCAAAATGAGAAATTCTCTATGTTGCTTAATAGACAAACAGCTGAAGTTATGATTAAGGAGAATAAAACAGGAAAAATTTTTAGACAATTTCCAGAAAATTGGGAAAACGATCCTTCTATGGGGGTTACTAAGTTTAGTATTCCGTCTCATTTAGTGGTAGAGATGGCAGATCAAGAAGGGAAAATTACTGTTTATAATACCTATGCTTTAGGAGTTATGAGAGGAAACTATAAAGTGAAGAATATTAAGGATGGAATAAGATTTGATTATGAATTTTCTACTCAGGGCTTATCTATTTCTATAGAGTTTTATTTGACCTCGTATGGATTAAAAGTTAGAGTACCTATGGATTCTGTAAAGGAAGAAGGAGATTTAAAGTTAAATAGAATTTGGGTTTTACCTTATTTTATATATGGTGAAAAAAGAGATAATGGTTATCTTGTTTTGCCTGATGGTTCTGGAGCTTTAGTAAGATTTGATCATAAGGCTGGAAATGAGAGAGGATTTGAAATTCCAATATATGGTTTAGATTATGGACTCCCTTTATATAATATGCCTCCAAAAACAGAGAATATAAATTTACCTATATATGGAGTGAAAAGAAACGATTTAGGAATCTTGGGAATTATTGAGAGTGGGGATGCTGATGCAAGTTTGGCTTGTTATATGGCGGGTAATGCTACTTCATATTATAGGGTTTATCCAATCTTTAATTATCGTAGGATTCATAAGTTCTTACTTTATGAAAGGGAGGCATCAACAGGACAGCCAGGAGAAGTGGTAGATGTATTGGTAAGTAAGTTTTCTCCTTATACTCTTAAGAGTGATATTGTTATAAATTATTATCTTTTTACCGGTAAAGATGTTGATTATTCTTTAATGGCAAGAACATATAGGAATTATCTTCTCAATAATGGATATCTTTATAAAAAATCTGTAAAAGTAGATAAAGTACCTTTTAATTTGACAATTATTAATAGCATAAAAATAAAAACTACTAAGGCTGGAATTCCTGTTGTTGATCTTTTTCCACTTACCACTTTTGATGAGACTATTAAGATATTACAGGAATTAAAATCTAAAGGTATTGATAATATAAACCTTATTTTGAAAGGGTATCAATCAGGGGGATATATGAGTAAAATCACAAATGGAGTAAAAGTAGAAGCAAGAATTGGAGGAGACAATGGATTAAGAAGGCTTTTAGATTATTGTAAGAAGAACAATATACCTTTATATTTAACTGCAGAAATTATAGAAATACACGAATCTGGTAATGGTTTTTCACCTTCAAGAGATGGAAATAGATATTTAAATAATGGTCTTGCTTTTCTATATAAATGGGATCCTGTTATTAAGAAGAAGAATAGAGATTATGATCCATGGTTTATTGTGCTTCCAAGTAAGGTTCCAAGTTATCTAAATAATTTCTTGAAGGGTATATCTAAATATGGAATAAATAATGCTTTAATCGAGAAGATGGGAGAGTATGTCTATTCTCAAAATAAATTTCCAAGATTGCTCTCCAGAGAAGAGGTAATTTCATTGTGGAGAGAGGCTTTATCTAGTAATATAGATAAATATAACTTTATATTTACCTCTGGTAATCTTTATATTCTTCCTTATACTTCTATGCTCCTTGATGTTTCTCTTGATTGTAGTAATTTTTCAATAGAATCAGAAGCTATTCCTTTTTATCCAATGATTATTCATGGATATATTCCTTTTAGTGGAAGACCAGGAAATTTAAGAGAGAGTCAAAAGAAAGAATTTTTAAGAATGGTAGAGTATGGTGCTATACCATATTATATGTTCATTTATAAAGATTCATCATATTTTAAAAAGAGTTTTTATAACGAAATGTTAAGTTCCAATTATAAGGATTGGATTGAACAGGCAGTAGAAGAATACAATAAAGTTAAGAATTTGTATCTGAATATATATGATGTTCCTATAAAGTCCCATAATAAGCTTACAGATGGGGTTTATCGAGTTGAGTATGAGAATGGGGCTGAAATAGTAGTTAATTATAATAAAGCATCTTATCTATATAAAGGTAAAATGGTTAGAGGAGAAGACTTTTTATTCTCCTTAGGAAAGAAATAAGGGGGAAATAATCTATGAAAAAACAAAAAAGATTTAAAACTTTGGCTCAAAGACAAGCAAGAATAGGTAGATTATTTGTTTACCCATGGCTTGTTGGATTTGTGATCTTTTTTGCATGGCCTTTTATTCAATCTATAATTTTTGCCTTTAGTCAATTAGATGTTTCTCCAGAAGGATATAAATTGACTTTTGTGGGATTGAGTAATTTTATAAAGGCTTTAAGGGAAGATCCTAATTTTATAAGATATCTGACCACTGAAATTGGAAATATTGTGGTAAATATTCCTTTAATAATAATGTTTTCTTTATTTATTGCTATACTTTTGAACCAAAGATTTAAAGGAAGAACTATAGTAAGAGCTATTTTTTTCTTACCTGTTGTCGTTATGTCGGGAGCATTACTTTATGTTTTTGAATCTAATTCTTTGGAGCAATTTAATATTGGTGCCCAAGCAGGAATGGCTATGTCTAACTCACCCTTTTTGAGAGGTATAGATTTTAGAATGTTTTTAGTAAGGATAACAGGTAATATTCCATTTTTAATGCCCGTTATTAATGCCATTGATAGGATATATGAAATTATTTGGAAATCAGGTGTGCAGATACTTATATTTTTAGCTGGATTACAATCTATTCCTTCATCGTTATATGAGGTAGCCCAAGTAGAAGGAGCAACTTCTTGGGAAGTATTTTGGAAGATTACATTACCTATGATTTCTCCTATTATTCTTGTGAATGTCATATATACGGTTATAGATTCTTTCACTGATTATAGTAATGATGTGCTTAGATATATTCTTGAAGTGGCCTTTAGACAATTAAATCACGGTTATAGTGCAGCTATTGCATGGCTCTATTTCTTGATTGTAGGTGCTATTTTACTTATTTTAATTTGGATTATATCTAAACGGGTATTTTACATGAATGAGTAAGGAGGAAAATATATGTTTAAACAATATAAAAAAGAAGAATTAATTCTTATATGGAAGCATAAAATAAGTGTCTGGACATATAATATTTTAAAAATCTTACTTTTTATAGGTCTTTCTTACGTATTATTAAGACCGGTTCTTTTTATGTTTAGTACAGCACTTAAAAGTAGAGAAGATCTTATTGATCCTACTGTAGTATGGATTCCAAAGCATCCAACTCTTGAAAATTTTATATTGGCATTTAAATCTTTAAATTATTTTAATGCTTTTAAAAATAGTCTTATTATTTCTATTATTCCTGCTATTTTTAACGTTATTGCTTGTTCCATGATAGGATACGGACTTGCCAGATTTAAATTTAAAGAAAGGGAAATTATATTTGCACTTATTATATTTACCCTTATAGTTCCACCCCAGGTTTTGCTTATTCCTTTATATGTGTTTTATCAAAGGTTTGACATCTTAAATATTATCGGATTAATAAGGGGTGAACCTCTAAATCTATTAAATTCCTATTATCCTATTATTCTTCCTACCATCTTAGGTGGTGGTTTAAGAAGTGGTCTATTTATATATATTTTTAGACAGTTTTTCAGAGGTATGTCTAAGGAGTTAGAAGAGGCAGCTTATGTGGATGGTGCTTCTCCTTTTCAAACCTATCTTAGAATTTTTATTCCTAATTCTATACCAGCAATAGTGACTGTTTTCTTATTTTCGGTGGTTTGGCATTGGAATGATGTTTTTGAGCCATCTGTTTTTATTGGTGATTTTGATAAGTATACTCTTTCTTTAAACTTAGCAAATATAAGATCCATTATTACTGGTGGTACACAAATATTTGATCCTTTACTAATATTGCCACCGCAGTATGCTGGAGCTGTATTAGTTATGTTACCTATGCTAATATTCTATATATTTACCCAAAGGTTTTTTGTTGAGAGTGTGGAAAGAACAGGAATAATTGGTTAAAAAAAATTAAAAGGGGGTATTTATATGAAGAGATTCTTAAAGATTTCTATTCTTTTTTTAATGGTCGTAACATTGATTTTTTCTCAAATAGGTAATGTATTATTAATCTACGATGGAGAGAGTGACAATTCTAATTTGTCTTCGTTGGGTTTTTGGGTTGCTCCTGAAGGTTGTAAGGCTGAAGAATTAGAGGGTATTGCATATTCTGGTAAGAGAAGTCTTAAAATCAGCTTTGTTTGGGAAAGCTGGTGGGCTGGGATGGGAATTAATTTTGCAAAGTGGAATTTTGATAATAAAGATAAAATATTTGATCTATCTCAATATAAAACTTTAGAGTTTTATATTAAATCTGAGAAAACTGATAATTACAATCTTTTAATAACTCTTGCAGAAGCACCAAGTGAAAAAGGAGGAAAAGAGGTTTATTCTGAAAAATATACCATTTCAGGTGGAGTGCCTACTTCTTGGACAAAAATTTCAATTCCTTTAAAGTCTTTCGTTACTGTAGATCTAAAAAGAATATGGGGGATGAGCATAGAGGTTTCTGGGGTTCCGTCTGGAAAGACTATTTTGTATGTGGATGACATCAAATTTGTAAAATAAGGTGATGTATTATGAAAATCACTGGGGTAATAGTTTTGCTAAATTTACTATTCTTCTTAATAATCTTTTGTAATCAAGGATATGCAAGTTCATATAAGGGAAGTTTTAGTTATATTGATCCTCATAAAGCAGTAGAAGAAATGGATCCTGGATGGAATCTTGGAAATTCTCTGGATGCCATACCTGATGAAACTTCTTGGGGAAATCCTAAAACTGAAGGATACATCTTTGATGATATTAAGAAAACAGGATTTAAAAGTGTGAGAATTCCTGTTACATGGGTTGATCATATGGGGCCTGCTCCTGATTATAATGTGGATGAGGCTTGGATGAACAGGGTAGAAGAGGTTGTGAATATGGCTCTTGAAAGGGATCTTTTTGTAATAATAAATGTTCATCATGATTCTTGGAGATGGTTAAGTAAGGAAATGAAGCAGGATAAGGAAGAAACAATGAGAAAATTAGAGAAATTGTGGGAGCAGATAGCTAAAAGATTTAAGGATTATTCAGAGAAACTGATTTTTGAGATAATAAATGAACCTACTTATGAGGGGTTCTCCGAAGAAGAGGCTGGAAAAATTCAAAATGAAGTAAATGAAAGAATTCTAAAACTTATAAGAAATTCAGGAGGATTTAATGATAAAAGATTATTAGTAATACCTCCACTCTTGACAGATACATATAAGGCTGAGAAATACCTAATACCTCCAAAGGATGAAAATATAATCATTGGTATCCATTATTATTCGCCATGGGATTTTGTGGCTAATTGGTGGGGAAGGAAAACATGGGGAAGCAATAAAGATAAAGCACAGATGGATAATGATATTCGTATTGTTAGAGAAAAATTTCCAAATCATGCTTTTATAATTGGTGAGTTTGGAGTATCTAATGGGAATAAACCAGCAGAGTGGTATTTTATTGATAACCTTATAAGAACAGCTAAAAAATATAAGATGGCAACCTTTTATTGGGATAATGGTTTTGATAATTATGATAGGAGAAATAGGATGTGGAGGGATGAAGTACTTGTGAAAATCATTATTAATGCTTCAATGGGGAATCCTAATGCCTTTTTAAATCCTGGGATACTTTATTTAAAAGAGAAACAAGAGATTAAAGATATAGTAATCTCTTTAGAATTGAATGAGAATAAATTGGAAGGTATATATTTAGGGGAAAGGAAATTAGATTTAAATAAAGATTATATTTTGCTTAAGAATGATCAAGTTTTACTGAAATCCAGTTTAATAAAAACAATAATTAAACCTGGTGTATATGGAAGAAATGGAATTCTCATGTTTAAATTCACAAAAGGAGTAGACTATCCTTTAGAGATTATTCAATACAAAGACCCAGTTTTATTAGATAAACCATTTAATATTATTAGTGGAGTGCCAATGGATGCAAAATTTCTTATTAATTTTAATGGTACAAAATTATGTGCGATAAAGATTTTTGATGCCAAAACTGGTAGACCTATTAGAGATTCATGGACTCCTTATCTTAGAGGTTGGGATGACTTTAATGTTGTTGAATCACAAGTGGTTATAAGAAAGCAAGTTTTTGAAAATCTTCAGAGTGGAACAAATCTAAAAATAATTTTTGAATTTTTCCCAGAAGGTGTGATATTGGATACTACTGTACCAGTATTATGAGAGCAAATTTTTGCAATTTCAGGTCAATATAATGTTAGTTATTATTTTCAAATGATGTACTATGTAAACAAACACGATGGAAACTATTTACAAAAGAAAGGGGGTATACGGAAAGAATTAAAACTTTTTAAACTTAAATATCTTTTAATTTAAATTTATTAAAGGGGAGGTTAAAGAATGAGTAAAAAATCTCTGTTTATTTTGTTCTTTATAGTTTTCTTTTCTTTTGTGACTTTTGTCCCGGGCTTTGGGCAAAGAGTATATACAGTAAAAGTTGGGAATTATACATTGAATATTGATACACAAAAGTATAGAGGTAAAACTATTTATGTTTGGCAACATTGGCCTGAGGTGGAAAAAAGTGACATCCCTGGTGTAAGATCTCCTAAACAATCAAGGGAAGAGTTTGAAAAAATAACTGGAGCAAAGGTGAAAATTGTATATGTAACATGGGAAACCAAGGTGGAAAAACAAACTGCTGCTATTTTGTCTGGATCTGGAGCCGATATTGTATACATAGATAGTAGACAGAAACCTACTTGGATGATGAAGAAGATGCTTCTTCCTCTTGATAGGTATATTAATTTTAAGGATAAAAATCTTTGGAACGCTGTAGGTTTTAGGAAAAATATTTTAGATTATTTCACATGGAGAGGACAAATTTATGCAGTAACAAATATATATAATGATAATGTATTTCCATATATTCTTTACTATAATAAAGAGAAATTTGAGATGGCAGGGTTACCAGATCCATTAGAGTTGTATAAGCAGGGTAAATGGACATGGGATACCTTCTTTGAATTAGGGAAGCAACTTACACAAGATACCAATGGTGATGGAAAAATAGATCAGTATGCCTATGCAAGTTGGAGAACTTATCATCCTTTCTTATGGACTAACGATGTTTTACCTATAAAGTATATAGGTGGTAGGCCTGTATTTAATTTAGATGATCCTAAGGCATATAGAGCATTCCAAGCCTTGTATGATATGGATGCAAAATATAAGATGAGACCTGCTGACTGGTGGACAGATCCACAAGGAAGATTTCAAAAAGGGATAACCTGTATGGATTATTGGGGTCCATGGGATTTAACTAATATGAGGAATGCCCTTGGTAAGAAGCTTGGAATAGTTCCATTCCCAAAGGGGCCTGATAGTAAGAAGAAAAGTGCTGATGAAGGTGATGATGCAGCATGGGCTATTGCTTCTTCTTCTAAGGATCCAGAACTTGCAGCATTATACTTAATATGGATGCTAATGCCAACAGACAAAGAGAAGGAATTAATAGTAAAAGATCAAATAGAGAGAGTTGGTGGAAAAGAGATTTATGACTTACTTATAGACGCATCTACAAGAACAGTTATTAATCCTGCTGCCGGTATTCCTGGATTCAATGAGCTTATGGATCAGATTGACCCAGCAAATCCTGCCAAGTCTATAAAATCATTAAAACCTAAGTTTGAAGCAACAATTAATGCAATTCTTGAAGGTTTGAAATAATCTAAAGAGAGGGGCTTCTGGCTATACTCCCAGGAGCCCCCTGATTTTTTTGTATCTTATATAATTATCCTCAAAAATCTTTGAAGATGTTGGTGATATAATATCAAAGGGAGAATCCTTAAAATTTTTTGTATTTTCCACATTTGAATTTTCAGCAATAAGAAGTGCTAAACCTTTTGAGGTAGATTCCTTTTCTTTTGAAATATATATAGGTTTGTTTAATATATTTGCTTTTAATTTAATGATTTTTTTAAATCTACTCATACCTCCACTTAAATAGATTCTCTCTATTGGTATTTCCAAATTTTCAATGTTTTCTAATATATATCTACTTTCATAAAAAACTCCTTCCCATACTGCCTTGATAAGGTCTTTTATCTGAGTATTTAAATCTATCCCATAAAAAATTGCCTTAATGTTTTCCTTATATTTTCTTGAATCTTTACCTAACAAGAATGGAAAAAATAGGACATTAGTTGGAGTGTATTCTTCAATGATTAATTTCCATTTCATATTATCTTTTAACCATTTTAATATTCCTCCCGAAAAGTGTATTCCTGCTATTAAATAATAGAAGTTTTTTATGCATCCCACCGAGAACCCTAATTCTCTTACTGCTTCTTTTAGTAAAGGTTTTTCAGTGTGTAGTATAAAGGCCTCAGCTGTTCCCCAGGAATCAAATATTGAGTTTTGAAGATTATAAATAAGGCTTCCTATGGGATGATCATGCCCGCCTAATATAATGGGAAATGTATTTAATGAGAATTTATTTTTAATAAAGATATCAATTTCACCAATTATAGATCCTGTAGGTTTAATATCAGGTAATTTTTCAGGTGATATGTTACATAATCCTAAAATTTCTTCAGACCAAGTTTTTTTATTTATGTCAAAGAGAAGCATTCTGCTAGCAAGAGAATAATCTGTAACTAATTTTTTACTTAAATAAAAGTTAATAAAGTCCACAGCATTTATCCATTTGTATGCTTTCATCCAAATATCTTTTTCCTTTTTTTGAAGCCATAAAATCTTTGCCAATGAATATTTATGATGAACTTTAAGTCCAGTGATATAAAATACATCTTTTTTGCCAATACTTTCGAGGATTTTTATTTCTTCTTTTCCCTTATCATTTAACCATGAAAAGATTGGAGTTAATGGATTTCCATATTTATCTATAAGTAAACCTGCTTCGCCCATTCCTCCAACAGCTATACCCTGTATATCCTTTTTGTATTTTCTTTCTAAATTAGAGAAGAAATCATTGAGGTGATGGATGATCTTTAAGGGATCAATTGTATAGTCAGATGAGATTGGAGTAGGAAAAATTGTCTTTTTTTCTATTTTTCCTTTATGGTTCCACAAAATTATTTTTAAATTTGTGGTTCCAAGATCTATTGTAATATACATTTAACTCTTTTATGTTATAATACAAAAACTTATGAGATTCAATGGTGAATCAAGGATGAAAATTTTTGTGACAGGACAGCCTGGAGTTGGAAAGACTACTTTACTTAAGAGGGTTGATGCCTTTTGTAGGGAAAGGAATATAAGTACTTGTGGTTTTGTTACGGAAGAGGTTAGAGATGGAAAATTTAGAATTGGATTTGATATGATTTTACTGAAAACAAATGAGAGAGTCAATTTTGCATCTGTATATAATGTTACTCTTTATAGGTTTGGGAAATACTTTGTAGATATAGATTGTTTTGAGAAAATAATAGAGGATATATTTAGTCAAAAAGGAGATATATTTATTATAGATGAAATAGGGAAAATGGAGTTTTTATCTCGTAAATTTAGAGATAAGATTTTTGAAATCTTAAATAGTGATCAAAATATAATTGCATCTTTACATAGGGACTTTATAACTGCATTTAAGAAATATGGTAAAACATATTATCTTACTCCTGAAACTAGAGATCTGGTTTTTAAGGAAATAAAAGAAGAAATTATATCTACCTTTTTATAATGTCTCTTTAAACCATTTTAAGGTACTGTCTATGACTTTTCTTTCCCATTCAATGGAGTTAAAAGTATGATCTGCCCCTTCTATTATTTCTAGTTTGGCTTTATGAGTTTTCTTAATTCCTTCGTAATAATCATAGGCATGTTGTACTGGTACTACAGGATCACTACTTCCATGAATAATTAATACAGGCAATATTCTTTTTTTTAATTCTTCTAATGGTTTTATTCCTACTATTTCAGCTAAAAATTTTTTACCTACAGAATTTCCTCCAAGATCGATAAAATCCCCGTAATCTTTAATTTTTTGCATTTCTTCTGGGGATCTGTTAAAGAATATATCAAAATGACATACAGCGGACCACAAAACACAGGATTTTACAATAGAACTTCTTCCAGAAGCGATACTGGCCACTGCTCCACCCATAGATAGACCTAATATACCTATTCTTTCCTTGTCTACTAAATTATTTTGTCTAAGAAAATCAAGAGCTATGAGAGCATCTGAGACTTCACCTTCCACAGTCATATCTTTGAAAGAACCCTCACTGTCTCCAGAACCACGAAAATCAATTCTCAATACACCAATTCCCTCTTTTGAAAGAGCTTCTGCTGTATTTACAAAAATTCTATGAGGTTCTACTTTTGTACCTGTAAAACCATGACAAAAGAGCACAAAAGGAGCAGGTGTTTTTTCGGGTATATGAAGGACTCCAAAAATTTTTTGTCCGAAATTCTCTAATACTATCGGCTCTCTTTTTTCTTTCATTTTAACCTCCTTTTCACAAATTATAAATTAGTATATCATAACATTTAATATGGAGAGTTTATTATTAAAAGAGAAAGATTTAGGATTTTTTCCAGATTGGGAAAGTATATTTGGAAAGAGAGCTCCTCTCTACTTGGAAATTGGAATGGGGAATGGGGAGTTTTCTATATGGCTTGCTCAAAATAATCCACATATTAACGTTATTGGTATAGATGTATCCAAAGAAATTCTTAAAAAAGCTGAAAGGAAAGTAAATAAAGCCAATTTAGAAAATCTGAGAATTGTAAGAATAGAAGGAGCTAAAGCTCTCTGCAAACTATTTAACTCCCAATCTTTAAAGGCTGTCTATATGAATTTTCCTGATCCTTGGCCAAAAAAATCCCATAAAGAAAGAAGAATTATAAACGATGCTTTTATTTATCTCTTAGGAGATAGGTTAGAAATAGAAGGGCATTTTATTATGGCGACAGATAGTTTAGATTATGCTAATTATACTGTAGATATTTTTGAAAAAATAGGAGTTTTTAAACCTTTATGGGAAAAAAGCATAATAAGCGATTTTCCTGAATATTATAAAACGAAATATGCAAGAAAATGGATATCTATTGGGCTTCCCATCTATTATATAGGCTATAAAAAATTGGAAACAATAGAGATGCCGTTATGGATTAAGGATTTTTATCCTCTTTTGAAGTTAAAGAAGGAGGAGATTATTATGCCTTATATAATTATGGAATTAAAAAAAGATCTTAAAATAGAAGAAGTTCTAAACATTCTTCCTAAGGGTATATATGAAAAGGATAACAAGATAATTAATTATATAAGTTTCTATTCAAGGAAAAATGAAATATTGATTGATACTGTCGTAGTAGAAGGTTCCCTAAAACAAAGGTTTTTTATCTCTCTTTATCTTAATGACCATAAATTAAAGATATCAATACATGAAGCAACAGATCCAGATCCTACTTATGGTGTACATGAGTCAATAGCTATTATTTTTTCTTGTTTGTATAAGAGATTTAATGAACTGAAAATCTTACAAAATACATGTAAAAAAGAGATTGTTGAGGAATTTATAAATCATTAGTTTTAATTGACACTTAGTCTTTTATTTTTTATAATACATTGGTCCTTTAATTTAGCCCAGTGAGGCTAAAAAGGGAGGAAAATTGAAAAAAATATTAAAAATAAATGATTATAAAGCGGACATATCCATAATAAAAATGTGGGTATGTCCGTTTTTTTATCTCATATAAAAGAAAGGGGGTTCAAACATATATGTATTTTCAGGAAAAGGCACGAATAATGGATAAGGAAGCTATACAGCGAGCTCTTAAAAGAATCGCTCATGAAATTGTAGAAAGGAATAAAGGCGTAGATAACGTAGTACTTATCGGAATAAGAAGAAGAGGTGTACCATTAGCTAAAAGGTTACAAAAATTTCTTGCTGAGATAGAGAGAAAAGAAGTTCCTGTTGGTAGTTTAGATATTACCTTATATAGAGATGATCTGAATTTAAGATTGGATCAACCAAAGGTGGGTAAAACGGAAATTAATTTTTCCATTGAAGGTAAAGATGTGATTTTAGTGGATGATGTACTTTACACAGGAAGGACGGTAAGATCTGCTTTAGATGCTCTTATGGATATAGGTAGACCAAGAACAGTACAACTTTCTGTTTTAGTTGATAGAGGTCATAGAGAACTTCCTATTAGAGCTGATTATGTTGGAAAAAACGTACCTACTTCTCGAAAAGAACAAATTGAGGTTAGATTGGAAGAGATAGATGGGGTAGATGAAGTTGTAATTGGAGAATGGAAGGAGGAATAATAATGTGGGATAGAAAAGATTTAATAGGTATTGAAGAACTTAAAAAGGAGGAGATTGAACTAATTATTGAAACAGCAAAGTCTATGAAAGATATATTGAATAGAAGGATTAAAAAAGTACCAACTTTGAGAGGAAGAACCATATGTACTCTTTTTTATGAACCAAGCACAAGAACTCGTTCCTCTTTTGAACTTGCTGCAAAATATTTAAGTGCTGATACTATAAGTATTGCAACATCTACAAGTAGTATACAGAAAGGTGAAACTCTTCTTGATACTGTTAAGACTATAGAGGCTATGGGGGTAGAATTATTTGTTATTAGACATAGTTCTTCTGGGGTACCCCTTTTTATTGCTAAAAACATAAAGTCAAAAGTTATAAATGCAGGTGATGGAATGCATGAACATCCCACCCAGGCTCTCTTGGATGTTTTTACCGTTTATGAAAAAAAGAATAGAGTTGATGGATTAAAGATAGCTATAGTTGGGGATATATTCCATAGTAGAGTTGCAAGATCTAATATATATGCTTGGAGTAAGCTGGGAAGCTCTGTTATAGTATGTGGCCCTCCTACTTTAATTCCTAAGGATATTCATTATTTAAATGCTAAAGTCACATATAATTTAGATGAGGCTATTGAAGATGCCGATATTGTATATATTTTAAGACTTCAGTTAGAAAGGCAAAAGAAAGGGCTTTTCCCAAGCTTAAGGGAATATCATGCTTTATTTGGAGTTACAGAAGAGCGTTTAAAAAAGGCTAAAAAAGATGTTTTAATTATGCATCCTGGTCCTATGAATAGGGGTGTAGAGATATCTTCAGAAGTTGCCGATAGTACGTTATCTTTGATTAATGAACAGGTAACGAATGGTGTAGCAGTAAGAATGGCGCTTCTTTATCTTATGTTGGGAGGTAGGTCAGATGAAAATATTAATTAAGAATGCTATTTTGTTACATACAGATAAAAATAAAGAGGAGATTGGAGATCTATACATAGAAGACGGTCATATTAGAGGTATTGGAAAAGAGTTAAATTTGGACCAAAATGTGGAGATTGTGGATGGTAAGAATAAAGTTGTTGTGCCTACTTTAATAGATATGCATGTACATTTTAGAGAACCAGGTTATGAATGGAAAGAAACACTGGAGACAGGTTCAATGGCAGCTGTAGCTGGTGGATTTACTGCTGTGGCTTGTATGCCTAATACAAATCCCCCTATAGATAACAGAATGATTGTGAGGTATATATATGAAAAATCTAATATTATAGGTTTAGCAAGAATATATCCAATTGGAACTATAACTAAAGGGAGAGAAGGTATAGAGATTTCAGAGATAGGAGATATGTTTTTAGCAGGTGCTAAAGCTTTTTCAGATGATGGAAAATGTGTATTGAATAGTGAAGTATTAAGATGTGCTTTAGAATATGCAAAGGCCTTTGATGTTCCTATCATAGAACATGCGGAAGATACTAACTTAACCTCCGAAGGCAGTATGAATTGGGGAAAAACTGCTATAGTCCTTGGATTAAAAGGGATGCCATGGGTAGCAGAGGCTAGTATAGTAGCAAGAGATATTTTTCTTGCATCATTGACAGAGGGAAAATTACATTTGGCCCACATATCTTGTTGGCAAAGTGTTGAAATGATCAGATGGGGAAAGGAAAAAGGTATAAATGTAACATGTGAGGTTACTCCTCATCATTTAGTTCTTACCGAGGATTATGTTAAAGAAAGTGGATATGATACAAATACTAAAATGAATCCTCCTTTAAGAACAGAGAAAGATCAGGAAGTGCTTTGGGAAGCATTAGAGTCAGATATTATAGATGTTATTGCTACAGATCATGCCCCACATCATATAGATGAGAAAATGATAGAGTACAATTTGGCAGAGTTTGGAATCAGTGGTATTGAAACAGCTATTCCTCTTATGGTTACCTATGGATTTCATCAAAGAAAAATTCCATTATTAAAAATCTTTAAGAAGATGTCATATAATCCAGCAAAAATTCTTAATCTACCATTTATTCCTTTAGAAGAAGGAGTGCCAGCTAATCTTACAATAATTGATATAGAAGCAGAGAAAGAAGTTGATAAAGATAAGTTTTTTTCTAAAGGCAAGAATACTCCTTTTCATGGATGGAGATTGAAAGGATGGCCTATTATGACCTTTGTAGAGGGAAGGTTAGTATATAGGGAAGGGAAGATATTTAGATGAAAGAGATAGTAGGAGAAATAGTAGAAAATGAGAAAGTAGCGGAAAGGATTTATCTTTTGAAAGTAAGACTTCCAAAAGATACCTTTGAAATTTTACCTGGCCAATTTGCAATGTTGCAAGTTGAGGAAAGTTATGATCCTTTTTTAAGAAGACCTATGAGTTTTTATAATGTGGAAGATAATTTTATATATTTTCTTTATCAGAAAATAGGAAGAGGAACAGAGATTTTATCAAAAAAGAAGATTGGTGAAAAAATTTCTATGCTTTTACCTCTTGGAAATTCTTTTCCTTCTTTAAATCAAGGAGAGAAGGTTCTTATTGTTGGAGGAGGGGTAGGCATAGCACCATTGAATTTTCTTGTTAATTTTTTTAAGGAAAATGTGATTTTCTATTCCTACATTGGTTTTTCTTCGTATGTGGAAGAGAAAATTTATAGAGATATCCAAAAATATAGCTATAATTTTGTGATTTCTACCGAGGATGGAAGTGTAGGTAATAAAGGAAAGATATTAGAATTTTTACCCTCCTTATTAGAATTTGACAAGATAATTGCTTGTGGTCCCTATCCAATGCTCGAAAGTTTATATCATTTAGTAGATCAAAAGGATAAGCTTTATATTTCTTTTGAAGAAAGAATGGGATGTGGAGTAGGAATATGTTTATCTTGTTTTTTGAAAGGAAGAAGTCGCAATTTTCATGTATGTAGGGATGGACCTATCATTGTAGGATCGGAGGTTGAATTCGGTGGATAATTTAAAAATTAAAGTTGGTAGCATAATTTTTAAGAATCCAATTCTACTTGCATCAGGTACATGTGGTTTTGGAAGAGAAATAGCAAAGTTTTATGATGTAAATATTTTAGGTGGTATTGTAACAAAAAGTATTACATTAAAACCAAGAGAAGGAAATCCTACACCGAGGATATGGGAATGTTATGCCGGAATATTAAATTCTATAGGACTTGAAAATCCTGGATTAGAAAAATTTATCGAAGAAGAAATGCCCTACTTAGAAAGATTGGATACTCATGTAATCATAAGTATAGCAGGGGAAAGGGAACAAGAATATTATCAGATTGCTAAAGAACTTAGAGATTATAATTTCTCAGTTTTGGAATTAAATCTTTCTTGCCCTAATGTAGATGGTGGTGGTATGCTCTTCGGAATTGATATAGATATGGTAAAGGTTATAACAAAAAAGGTTGTGGAGATAATTAACAAGCCTGTTTGGGTTAAATTAACCCCTCAGGCTCCAAATATTTTGGATATAGTAAGGGTAGTAAAAGACTCAGGTGGCGAAGCTGTTGTAGCTTTTAATACTTTCTTAGGGCTTGCGATAGATACAAAAAAAAGAAGTCCTGTTTTTAAACGTGTTTTTGCTGGATATTCTGGACCTGCTGTTAAACCATTGGTTTTGAGGCATATTTGGGAAATCTACGAGTTAAAATTGCTTCCTATAGTAGGATGTGGAGGAATAGTAAATTTCTCGGATGTTTTAGAGTATCTTTTTTCAGGAGCTTCTTTGGTTGAGATAGGGAGTGCTAATTTTAGAGACCCATGGATTGGGAGTAAGCTGGTTAAAGAGGCTAAAGATTATTTTAAGTATGAGAGAATTCAGGATGTTATAGGAATAGCTCATCATTTTAATAGGGAGGTTGATTAAATGATTAAGAAATTTGATCCTATTATTGTAGCTCTTGATTTTCCTGAAGAGAAAAAAGCCTTAGAAATAGCTGAAAATTTGGTACCACATGTAAGAAATTTTAAGGTTGGGCTTGAACTTTTTTCCGTAGCGGGTCCTCATGTGGTAAAGGCCTTGAAAGAGATGGGTACTAATGTTTTTATTGATTTAAAGTTATTTGATATTCCTAACACGGTCGTAAGAACTATTGAAAGACTTCTTACATTGGATCCTTTTATGATAACTCTTCATATTCTTGGTGGAGAAAATATGTTAAAAGAATCAGTTAAAGTTGTATCTCAATTTAAGGAGAGTAATAAAACACAATATCCTTATCTTCTTGGTGTAACTGTATTAACCAGTTTCAATGAAGAAACCCTTAGGAGAAGTTGGGGAATATCCAGATCTTTACCAGAACAGGTATTATTTTTAGCTCAACTTGCACAAGAGACAGGTCTTGATGGCGTTATAGCTTCCCCTTGGGAGATAGAATTACTTAGGAAAAACTTTAGGCGTCCTATGCTTATTGTTACACCAGGAATAAGGCTTACAAAGGAGAAAACTGATGATCAGCAAAGAATAATGACTCCAAGAGAAGCAATAGAGAAAGGAGCTGATTATTTGGTTATTGGACGTCCTATTACTCAGAGTCCTAATCCTTATGAGGTTTTACAAAATATAAGATCCCAGATTGAAGACATCCTTGAGAGCAAGATTTAGCAAAGGGACAGGAGGAACATTTTATACTCTCTGATAAAGATTCCTTTTTTATATAACCAAGATCTTTAAGCTGAAGAAGGATCAATTCCCATTCTTCATCAGATAAATGAAGATCCTTCTTCAGCTTGTCAATATTTATAATTCTTTTGTCTTTAATGTATTCGAGCACTTTTTCTATCATAAAATGCTTGATAAGAATACTAATATATGATGGAGAATAAAAGTGAAGATATAGGCATAGATAAAAGAGTAAAAAACAGCAAATACTGTCCATTTTATGGAATTTGTTTCTTTATAGATTGTAGCAGCTGTGGCTGCACATGGTATATATAAGAGTTGAAATACTACAAAACTATAAGCTGTTATGGGATTTAATTCTCTTAACAATATATTACCAAGTTCATTTCCACTTTGACCATAGATAGCACTTAAAGTGGAAAGTGAAGCTTCTTTAGCTACAAATCCTGAAAGAAGGGCTGTAGTAAGTTGCCAATTGAAACCTAAGGGATAGACTAAAGGTAAAAATAATTTGCCTATTTGAGAGAATAATGAGTTCTCTATATTTCCAGAGGGAATGTTGGTAAGAATCCAAGTTAGTCCTGAAAGTAAAGCCATAACAGTTCCTGCTCTTATGAAAAAAGATTTTAGTTTATCCCATATATATAAAAATACTATTTTAGGGCTTGGAATTTTATATATTGGTAGTTCCATAAGAAGAGGATTCATGGAAGTTTTAAGTACCTTTTTCCTTAGTAATTTGCCACTTATATATATGGAAGTGAAACTAATAATATAAAGCGTTAATAGAAGTAAAAAGGCATATTGGGGAAAGAATATTCCAAGGAAGAATGAGGCAACTAATATTCTTGGTACACAAGGGATAAAGGAATCAATAATTATTAAAAGTATCCGGTCTTTTTCATCTTCAAGGGTTCTTGTGGCCATTACTCCAGGTACATTACAACCAAAGCTTATCACTAATGGAAGGAAAGATTTACCATGAAGTCCTAAACTATGCATTATTCTATCAGTTATGAAAGCAAGTCTTGCAAGATAGCCTGTATCTTCTAAAAGAGCTAAAAACAAGAAGAATATAGTAATTAAAGGGGTAAAAGAAAGAATAGTTGCAATACCTTGCCAAATGCCTTTAGTTATCAAGTTTCTTAGAAATTCTGGTAAAAAAGTCAAAAGGATTGATATCTTTTCTCCTATAATGTCAAGTAGATTTTCCAAAGGAATAGATATTATATTATTTATGGAGAAAGTAAGATAGAAAATTGTTACTACTATAAAAAGGGCTATAACAAATCCCCAAATGGGATGAGTAACATATTCATCTATTTTATCAGTCCAGAGAATTGCTTGTTTTTTGGGTTTTTCTATAACTTCCTTTAACATTTCTTTAATCCATTCATATCTTGCAGTTGCAACTCTTATAGGGTTATCTTCTCTTTCTTCTATGATTTTTTGAATTTTTTCCCAATCTTTTAAATTCTTTTTACATAAATCTATCATAATTGGATCATTTTCTAATAATTTTACTGCTACCCATCTTTTTGGGTATTCTTGAATTTTGTCAGGTAACAGATCTTCTATTCTTTTGATAGTCTCTTCTAATTTTGAATATTTTACTTTTGTAGGTTGAATATTATCTTTCTCATAAATCTCAATAACCTTTTCTATAAGTTCATTTAAGCCTTTACCCTTACTTGCTACCATGGGAATCACAGGTAGTCCTAACTTTTCTTCAAACTTTTTTACATCTAATTTATATTTTTTGCTTTCTAAAATATCCATCATATTAAGAGCAATAATTACATTATTGTGTAATTCTAAAATTTGAGACAACAAATATAAATTCCTTTCCAAAAGGGAAGCATCTAAAACCAGTACTAAGATATCAGGCTTTTCTTCTACTATAAATTCCCTTGCTATAAGTTCTTCTAGGGATTGAGCAGTAAGACTATAAGTTCCTGGAAGATCTACCACCTCTATTAGATAATCTTCTTTTTCTATATATCCGATCTTTTTCTCTACTGTTTTCCCTGGCCAGTTACCTGTATGTTGATTTAATCCTGTAAGTTGATTAAATACAGTACTTTTTCCTACATTGGGATTACCAGTTAAACCTACTTTAATTTTCTTTTTCATGGTTCTCTACCTCTACAAGAATACTTTCTGCTAAACCTCTACCTAAAGCTAAATTAGTATCCTTGACTTTTACTATCACAGGTCCTAGAGATTTTTGAAAAAGAACAATTTCTTCTCCTGGGATTACTCCCAATTCTGCAAGTCTTAAAATTTTTCCTTTGCCACCTATAATACTAACTACTTTTCCTTTTTCTCCCTTTTCTAATTCTATAAGTTTTTTGATCATAATTCCCTCCTTTGTTTCTTTTGGCACTCTTCACATACTCCTAATGCTTGAATCTTTATTGATGTAACTATAAAATTATCATCTTCTGTTTTTATTATCTTAGATATCTCCGAGGGATTTGTTAATTCCTTTTCCTCTACTTTCCCACATGATACACATTGGAAATGTATATGAGGATTTAAATTACTTTCATAATGAATATGTCTTTCTTCAAAGCTTATAGGCCTTATATATCCTAAACGCTCTAAAAGTTTACAACTCCTATAGACAGAGGTGAAAGATATTTTTTTATTTTGGTTTTTTAATTCTTCATAAATTTCATAAATAGAAAAATGTCCTTTTTTGTTTTGTTCAAAAAACTCAAGGACCATAAGTCTTGGTTTGCTCAATCTTATGCCTTTATTTTTCAAATTTTCTTTAAAATTCATTTGAAGTCTCTCCTTATGCTAACAGCTTAGTTCTAGTAAAAATTGTATTCTAAATGAAAAATTTTTGCAAGTGAGATGTGTATTAACGTATTTTTAATAGATTTTTTAAAATTTGATTGATATAATTCCCATAGTAAACAAATTTAGTTTGGGGGTGATATTTTTGGACAATATTCTCCAAGTAGAGAATCTTAGAAAGGTTTATGGTAAGTTAGAAGCCCTTAAAGGTATTAGTTTTGAGGTTAAAAAGGGTGAGATTTTTGCTTTGATAGGACCAAATGGTGCTGGTAAAACAACTACTCTAAGAATAATCGCAACTCTTCTTACTCCATCAGATGGAAAAGTCACATTTATGGGTAAAGATTTAAGAAAAAATCCTGATTTTGTAAGGGAAAATATTAGTTATCTACCAGAGGAGGCAGGAGCTTACAAGAATATGAAAGGTATTGATTATTTAAAATTTATGGCAACTTTTTATGCTAAGGATCAAAGAGAATTAGAAGAATTTTTAAATAGAGCAAAAGAAATAAGTGGACTTGGAGATAGATTAAATGATAAAGTTGGAACATACAGTAAAGGAATGACTAGAAAACTTTTGCTTGCAAGAGCTCTCATGACGAAGCCTACTCTAGCGATCTTGGATGAGCCTACATCTGGTTTAGATGTTATTAATGCTTTAGAAATAAGAGAGATTATAAGAGAATATGTTAAAGAAGGGACATCTGTTTTGCTTTCTTCTCATAATATGTTGGAGATAGAGTTTCTTTCTGATAGAGTTGCTCTTATTGACAAGGGAAAAATATTAGAGATAGGTGGATCAGAAGAGTTGAAGGAAAAATACAATGCTAAAAATTTAGAGGAAGTATTTAGGAGGGTGGTACAATGAATAAATTTTTAAATCTTTTGAGAAAGGAAATAAAGGAACTTGTAACTTTTCAATTAATAATATCTCTTATATTTACAATATTACTTTTTAATTTTATGGGTAGTATTACAAAAAGTGAAATTAAGAAGGCTGTTGAGACAAGAAACATTTATGTATTGGATCTTGATAAATCAGAAATATCAAGGGAACTTTTGAGTAATCTTTCTTTGGCAAATTTCAAGGTTAAGTTATTAAATGAAGTTCTTTCAAAGGAAGATAAAGATTTAGCTTTTGATTTTGCAAGAAGAGAAAAAATAAATTTTTTTATTTTGATTCCTGAGAATTTTGGATCATTAGTGTCCAGATTTAAACCAGTAGAGATTGAGATATATTCTTTCATAAGGAGTTTCTCATTGGGCAGTAATGTGGGATCTGCCGTTTTGGATCAGGTTATTAACGCAATGAATAGGTATATGTCTGACCAATTTATTAGAGCTAAATTTCCAGGGATAGATCCTGATAATTTGAAAAACCCTATAAAGAAAAAAGAGTTTGTTATTGTTAAAGACAGGATTGCAGAAGGTACTACATCAGAAGTTCTTAACTCAGTTTATTCTCAATCAATATTTATTCCTATTATTCTAATGATAGTAATCATGTATACATCCCAGATGGTTCTTTCTGCTATAGCTATGGAGAAGCAGGATAAAACCCTTGAGACTCTCCTTACAGTACCTATAGGTAGAAAACATATAGTGATTGCTAAAATGATGGGAGCTGGTATAGTTGGAATAATTTCATCTTTAATTTATATGTATGGATATAGATCTTTTATGGGTGGAATAAGTGGAAATGTGGATGTAAGTAGTACATCTGATATTATTCAAAAATTAGGTGTGAGCTTTACACCTTACGGTTATACCTTGTTTGGAATTTCATTGTTTTTAGCAATTCTTTGTGGCTTAGCCTTGTCTACCATTTTAGGGGTTTTAGCTGAAGATTTAAAAAGTGCTCAAAGTATGTCTTTACCTTTAGTTTTTTTGGTTATTGTACCTTATTTTGTTTCTCTCTTTTCTGATATCAATAATCTTTCTTTGCCAGTAAGGCTTATTATAATGGCTATACCTTTTAGTCATCCTTTTATTGCATCAAGGGAAATTTTACTTGGAAATTATAATATTGTATTTTTTGGGATATTATATATGGTAGTTGTTTTTATAGCCCTTATAGTAATTGCAGCAAAAATATTTTCTACTGATAGAATTTTAACAATGAAGATAGGATTTCTAAGAAGGAAGTCTTCCTAATTTTATTAGTTTAATTATTGTCCTCAAAGATTTACTTTTATATAATTGGAGATAAAGAAAAATTTGTAAAAGGAGAGAGGGATTTAAAAAATGAAGAGGTATAATCCACAGGAAATAGAACCTAAATGGCAGAGAAAATGGCAAGAGGACAAATTGTATCATGTAACTGAAAGAAAGGATAAACCAAAGTACTATACTTTGGTTATGTTCCCGTATCCATCTGGAGATCTACATATGGGACATATGAGAAATTATACTATTGGTGATGTGGTAGCAAGATACTATACTATGCGTGGTTACAATGTTTTAAATCCTATGGGTTGGGATGCTTTTGGTCAGCCTGCAGAGAATGCAGCTATAAAGCATAAGGTACATCCAAAGGAATGGACTTATAGAAATATAGCAAGGATGAAAGAACAGCTTTTCAAAATGGGTGTGGTTTATGATTGGGATAGGGAGGTTACAGCTTGTGCTCCAGACTATTATAAGTGGACTCAGTGGATCTTTTTAAAACTTTATGAAAGAGGACTTGCATATAGAAAAAAAGCTCCTGCTAACTGGTGCCCTACTTGTAAGACAGTACTTGCTAATGAGGAAGTAATTGATGGTAAATGTTGGAGATGTAAATCAGAGGTTGAGAAGAGAGAATTTGAACAATGGTTCTTTAAAATTACTGCTTATGCTGAAGATTTATTGAATGATTTAGATACTCTGGAGTATTGGCCAGAGAAAGTTAAACTAATGCAAAAGAACTGGATAGGTAAATCTGAAGGACTTGAATTCTACTTTGATATTCAGGATTCTGATGAGAAGATATATGTTTATACTACAAGACCTGACACTATCTATGGAGTAACTTTTGTAGTACTAGCTCCAGAGCATCCATTGGTAGAAAAAATAACTAAAAAGGAATATTTAGATGAAGTGAGAGAATATGTAAAAATTGCTAAAAATAAAAGTGAGTTAGAAAGGATTGTTTCAGAAAAGGATAAAACTGGAGTATTCACAGGAAGTTATGCAATACATCCTCTTAATAAAAAACCTGTACCGATATATGTGGCTGATTATGTACTTGCAACCTACGGAACAGGGGCAATAATGGCTGTACCTGCCCATGACTCCCGAGATTATGAATTTGCAGTAAAATATAATCTTCCAATAATCCCTGTAATTACTCCGGAAATTGGCAAAGAACCTCCGCTTCCCTATGAAGAAGAAGGAATAATGATTAATTCAGAGGAATACAATGGTTTAAAAAGTTCAGAATTTTGGAAAATTATTGTTGAGAAGTTTGAAAATTTAGGGATTGGAAAGAAAAAAGTACAATATAGATTAAGAGATTGGTTAATATCTCGTCAAAGATACTGGGGAGCCCCTATTCCCATTATTTATTGCCCCAATTGTGGAATAGTACCTGTGCCTTACGAGGATTTGCCAGTAGAGCTTCCTGATCTTTCTGATTTTGAGCCCACAGGAACGGGTGAAAGTCCTTTAGCGAAAGTTCCTGAATTTGTAAATACAAAGTGTCCAAAATGTGGAAGTCATGCAAAGAGGGAAACCGATACTCTTGCCACATTTGTTGATTCTTCATGGTATTATTTTCGTTATACTGACCCACTCAATGATAAAGAGCCATTCTCAAGAGAAAAGGCAGAGTATTGGATGCCTGTTGATCAATATACAGGTGGTATAGAACATGCTGTATTACATTTACTTTATTCTCGATTTATAACGAAGGTTCTTTATGATGCAGGATATAGCCCAGTAAAAGAACCATTTAAGAGACTTTTTACTCAAGGAATGGTTTATAAAGATGGACAGATAATGTCTAAATCCTTAGGGAATATTGTTTCTGTAGATTATATGGTGGAGAATTATGGTGCTGATACAGCCCGTTTATTTATATTGTTTGTTGCTCCTCCTGAAGTGGATATTGAGTGGAGCGATGAAGGAGTAGAAGGAGCAAATAGGTTCTTGAATAGGTTTTGGAGATTAGTTTTAGAAAGTGCAAATGAACAAAAAATTGATGATGAGGAAGAAAAGCTTGTAAGAAGAAAGTTACATAAGACTATTAAGAAGGTTACGGAGGATATAGAGAATTTTAAATTTAATACTGCTATTGCATCTATTATGGAATTAACTAATCTTCTCACAGAGCACAAGAGGGTTTATGGAAGGACTCCTGCCTTTGAAGAAGCAGTAAGGACTTCATTGTTACTTCTTTCACCCTTTGTTCCCCATATCACTGAAGAGCTGTGGAAAGAGTTAGGAAATGAATATAGTATTCATATGCAACCCTGGCCTTCTTATGATCCAGAGTTAATAAAGGAGGAAATTGTAACCGTAGTTATTCAAATTAATGGAAAGGTAAGAGACCGAATAGATGTAAGTGCTGATGCAACTCAAGAAGAAGTTATGAATTTAGCATTACAAAGAGAAAATGTTAAAAAGTATTTGGATAATAAAGAGATTAAGAAAGTAGTTTATATTCCTGGTAAAATATTAAGTTTCAATATTTAGTTTTAAAAACATTTTAACAATTTTTGTAAAAAGTAAATGGTATAATGAAGAGGATGAAATAAAGAAAAATTTAACGATTTAGGAGGTGTTTTTATGGCTGTTAAAGTAGGTATTAATGGTTTTGGGAGAATTGGGAGACAAGTACTTAAAGCACTTTTAGAAAGGTATCCTGATAAGGTTGAAGTGGTGGCTGTTAATGATATTACTGATACAAAAACTTTAGCTCATCTATTTAAATATGATTCCAACTATGGAACCTATAAGGGTGATGTAAAATATACAGATAAGTCCATAATTATAGATGGAAAAGAGATAAGGGTTTTTGCTGAAAAGGATCCAGCAAATCTTCCTTGGAAAGATTTAGGAGTTGATGTGGTTATAGAATCAACAGGACTTTTTACTGATGCTGATAAGGCAAAAGTACATATTACCTCTGGTGGAGCAAAGAAAGTAATTATCTCTGCCCCTGCAAAAGGCGAAGATATAACAATAGTTATGGGTGTTAATGAGGAAAAATATGATCCTTCAAAGCATCATATTATTTCTAATGCTTCTTGTACCACCAACAGTTTAGCTCCAGTTGCAAAAGTTTTATTAGATAACTTTGGTATTGAGAAAGGTCTTATGACTACTGTACATTCCTATACAAATGATCAAAGAATTTTAGACCTTCCTCATAAAGATCTTAGGAGAGCAAGAGCTGCAGCATTAAATATTATTCCTACATCTACAGGTGCAGCAAAAGCTATTGGTAGAGTCATCCCTGAACTTGATGGAAAGATGCATGGGGTAGCATTGAGAGTGCCAACTCCAACTGTATCTGTAACTGATTTGGTATGTGTATTACAAAAAGATGTGACAGTAGAAGAAGTGAATGATGCATTTAGAAAGGCAGCGGAAGGAAGGATGAAGGGAATTCTTGGAGTCACTGATGAGGAGCTTGTTTCAATGGATTTCAAAGGAACCACTTATTCTACAGTAGTAGATCTACCATCTACAATTGTAATTGGTAAGAATATGGTAAAGGTTTTTGCTTGGTATGATAATGAGTGGGGTTATGCTTGCAGACTAGCAGACTTAACAGGATATGTAGCAGAGAGGCTATAAAATTTAAGAATCAAGAAGATAATATAAAGAGGGGAGAATCTTTCTCCCCTCTTTTTTAATATCTCAAGAAAGCACCTATGTTATTTATCTTTTTTGCAAGTTCTTTATTTTCAATATATTTTAATTCTGCCCCTTCTATAATTGCATCTTCTACAATTTCATCTACTATATCTGATCTTTTGATCATCTTTATATTACAATAAGGACAAGTTTCTAAATAAGTACTTCTAAAATAACATGATGGGCATTCATATCCTTCTTGTTCATAATTTTCTTCTACTAATATTTTCTGTACTCTCTTCTGATATACCTCGTGGGCAACATTTTCTAATCCCATGACTGCTTCCTTTCCTTTTGCATTGGCCACAATTAGACTTTCTACTAAGTCTTTAGCCTCTTTTTCTTCATAGTCCTTAATAAGTCCATGTGTCTTCTCAAGAATATCCTTTATTGGAGAGTCCAATTCTAAAGATATTTCTCCAATTATTGAATTATGGAGCCTTTTAGGAAGAAGTTCTAGAAATTCAGAGATATTTTTAGGAGAAGTACTTCCTATTATTATCTTTTCATTTGTATTTATTATTTTGTCTAAAAACTCAGCTACTTCTTTAAAATACCATATAACATGTGTTTCATGCCATCTTTGCCAATCAGATGCTTCCCATCCTCCTTGTTTATGTTTTTTTGGTATTTCTTCTCTTATCTCTCCTTCCTCATGAATTTCTCCCAAAAAATATTTGAAAACTCTGGCATCTCCTTTTGACAAAATTACTAAATAATAAGGTCTATTGGCAACTATAAGATGGGATAGGGGTTTTGTATAGGGGTCTTTATCTACTACTAATTTATTCTTAAGGGGAGGATAAAGAGGTATATAATATTCCCAATCTTTGGCACTACAGCTCATTAATATAATGGTATTGGCAGAACCAAAAGAGCCCTGATCTAAGATAGTCTCTATTTTTTCTAAATCTGAAAATACTGACTTTTTGATCTCTACCTCTAAATTTTGATTATTTAGATTATCTAAAACTGATTTTTTTAAATCTTTCCATATTATCTTATATTCCCCCTTGGGGTTTATCAAGGGGGATACATTTATGTAAAGAGTTGTTATCAAATACGGATAAAAATTAAGATTACCCAGTTCTTTCAGGATCTCTTTGCTCAGCATATTCCTTCACCCCCAAAAGAGCAAGATTTAAGACCTCATCAGCATGTTCCACAAAGTAAAAAGTTAGCTCATTTTTAACTTCTTCTGGTATTTCTTCCAAGTCTTTTTGATTTTCCTTAGGCATTATTACTGCTGTAAGACCTGCCCTGTGAGCTGCAAGAACCTTTTCTCGTATTCCACCTACCGGAAGAACTTTGCCACGCAAAGTGATTTCTCCTGTCATTCCAATATCTTTTTTGACAGGTCTCTTGGTAAGAGCTGAAGCTATAGCTGTTGCTATTGTTACACCCGCTGATGGGCCATCCTTAGGAATAGCACCTGATGGTACATGTACATGGATATCTGATTTTTCAAGAATTTCGTAACTTACATTTAGATCTTTTAACTTTGATCTCACATAAGAAAGGGCTGTTTTTGCTGACTCCTGCATTACTTCTCCAAGTTTACCAGTAAGTATAAGATTTCCTTTCCCTTCAACTACTAAAGCTTCAACAAAAAGAATATCACCACCTGCTTCTGTCCATGCAAGACCAGTAGCTACTCCTACCTCATCCTTTTCTCCTTTCATACCAAAGGTATATTTCTCTGGACCTAAGTATTTAGGTATATCTTCCTTATCAACAATTACCTTATCAGTAATACTTCCTTCTGCAATACCTTTTGCAATCTTTCTAATAATAGAAGCAATTTCTCTTTCTAAATTTCTTACCCCTGCCTCTCGTGTATATTCTCTTATAATTTTTTTTATGGCTTCATCAGTAAATTCAATTTGGTAATTTTCTAACCCATGTTCCTTTAATTGTCTTGGAATTAAGAAACCTTTTGCTATTCCAAGTTTTTGGTATTCTGTATATCCAGGAATTTCTAGTACTTCCATTCTATCAAGTAAAGCTGGAGGTATAGTGTATAGTACGTTTGCCGTTGCTATAAACATAACCTTAGAAAGGTCAAAAGGTACTCCTAAGTAATTGTCTACAAAAGAGTTATTTTGTTCTGGGTCAAGAACCTCTAATAATGCTGCTGCTGGATCACCTCTAAAATCTGCCCCTAATTTGTCTATCTCATCAAGCATAAATATAGGGTTATTAGACTCAGCCTTTCTCATTCCTTGAATAATTCTTCCCGGCAATGCTCCTACATAGGTTCTTCTGTGTCCTCTTATTTCAGCTTCATCCCTTATACCACCCAATGATATTCTTACAAACTTTCTTCCAAGAGCTCTTGCTATGGATTTTCCAAGGGATGTCTTACCAACACCTGGGGGTCCTACAAAACATAATATTGGACCTTTCATGTCACTTTTTAACTTCCTAACAGCTAAGTATTCTAAGATTCTTTCTTTAACCTTCTCTAAGTCATAATGGTCTTCGTTTAAAATTTCTTCAGCTCTTTTTATATCAAGGTTATCTTCTGTAGACTTTGCCCATGGCAAGCTAATTAGCCAATCTAAATAGGTCCTTGTAACAGTATATTCGGCAGAGCCGGGTGGCATTAAAGCAAGTCTTTCTAACTCTCTTTCTGCTTCTTTCATTGCTTCGGGAGGGAGTTTTGCTTCTTGAAGTTTTTGTCTTAATTCATTTATTTCCATCTCTCTAGGATCAATCTCACCAAGCTCTTTTTGTATTGCTTTCATTTGTTGTCTTAAGAAATATTCTTTTTGGCTTTTTTCTATTTCATTTTTGACTTCGTTTTGGATTTTATTTGCAATCTCAAGGATCTCTAACTCCCTTGTAAGATAATAGGTTACTTTTTGTAATCTTTCCTTTATATCAATAGTTTCTAATATTTCTTGCTTCTCGTTAATATTTAGATTAGTATTAAAGGCTATAAAATCTGCTAATTTACCTGGTTCCTGTATATTCATTGCATTAATTATTAGTTCTTCTGGAAATTGTGGTATTAAAGACGCCATCTTTTGGAATAGATTTAAAAGATTTCTCATTAATCCTTCTATTTCAACAGTTTTTTCTACCTTTTCTTCTATTACCTCTACCTTAGCTTTAAAATATGGTTCTGTCTGTGTAAATTCTATTATTCTTATTCTTTGTAATCCCTGTACAAATAGTCTAAGAGTATTGTCAGGAAATCTTAAGCTTCTTACTATTATTCCTACAGTACCAATCCTATGAATATCATCCGGTGTTGGTTCTTCCACAGGAGTTTTCTGCATGCACATTCCAATTATTTTATTACCAGCAAGGGCATCTTCTACTAATTTAATGCTCTTTTCTCTTCCCACAACAAGTGGAATAAGCATTTGAGGATATACTACTGTTTCTCTTAGTGGAAGAATTGGTAGTTCTTCTGGGATATCTGGCATTTGGTTCATTTCTTTTTCTTCCATTTTTACATCCCTCCTTTCTTTACTTTTTGGGAAGAACAATCTCCAAAAACCCATCATTATATGATGCCTCAGCATTTTGAGCATCAACTTCTACGGGTAAAGGTATTACCCTTTCAAAAGGTCCGAAGTTTATCTCCATTCTGTGGTATATCTCAGGCTCTGATATATAGTTTTCCTGTCTTGTGCCTCTTAGGATTAATTTACCTTCATGAAAGGTAATATCAATGTCTTGAATTTTCACTCCTGCAATCTCTACTAGGACTACTACTTTATCATTGGTTTCATATACGTCTACTCTTGGCACCCATGCTCCCCATTGCATAGAGAATCGAGAACTTTCTCTATAGAAACAGTCAACAATTCTAAATATTTCCCCACCAAAAGGATCATCTCTTTGTGTAAATATTCTTTTTCTCTCCATGGTTTTTATCCTCCAGAGATATAGACATTTTTTTATTTATCTTTATTTCCATTATACCATATATAAAAGTGTGATTTTAATCACTTTATTAGTTATTATTTAAGTGATACAATGTAGTTGAAAGAAATCTTTAAGAGAGGTGAGAGGAACATGAAAAGTAAGTTAATTTTGAGCTCCTTTTTGATTCTAATCTTTCTTTTTACAGTATCTTACGGAGTGACTACAAGTTATAATCTTAAGGATCTACTTTATGATCCAAGGGCTATGGGTGTGGCAGGTGCTATGACAGCTCTTGCTGATTCGCCAACCTCTGCCATATATAATCCAGCTCTAATAGGTGAATATTCAAGGCTAACTCTTAAAGCAGGTCTTGGATTAGCACCTATTTCTAATGTGCAATCTTTTATAGATCTTTACAACACATTAAATAGTAATACAGAACCTCCAAATGGTGATATTAATACCTATCTTTCTTTTGCAGGATATCTACATCTTGGTATAAGTAAAATAGGAATCACACTATTTGGAGATAGTGATGTGAACTTTAATTTCCACAAATATACCTCAGATGATCCTTCTCAAGATCTACAAGCTTATGTAAATGTTGATGTAACTGCCACTCCAAATCTTAATGGTGCCTTAACCATTGCTATACCTGCCATAGATTTATTAGGCTTGAAACTAAATCTCGGTACTAATATAAGATTAAATAATACTATGTATTACCATTACAATGAAAGTGTAAAAATAACTCAGAGTGGAGTATTATTAGCTGAAGATTCAAATCAGCCCAATGAGAATGATTTTCATAAAAAAGTATATAATTCTATAGATGAAAAATATATTTCTATTGACCTTGGTGCTTATATGAGATTTTCTCCATTCTTAGCGGCTGGAATTTTTGCAAAGGATGTATATAGTGTGCCTCTTGAAGGTAAAGAAACTAATGGATATGAGGAAGGATATTATGATAGTAATGGCAATTATAACGAATACACACCATATTCTGAAACTACTAATCCTATTGAGGTAGCCCTTCCACCTATGTCTCTTAAGGCGGGTGTATTTGTAAAAGTACCAGTTCTTAGCACAAGAATTGCGGTTGGAGCAGATCTTGATAGCAATCTTTCTCCTACATTATACAGGATTGGTTTTGAACAGCCTATAATGATGGTTGCTATATTAAGAGGAGGAGCTATTTTAGATACTCAATTTAATCCACAACTTTATACAGCAGGTTTCGGTTTGAATTTGCTTCTTCTTCAAGCGGATTTAGGAGTTGCCTTTGATCCTCAGGATCTTACAATGCCACAAGCCCTTAGTTTATCTGGATCTATAAAGTTCTAAGAGATGAATTTTTAAGGAGGGGAGAGAAATTCTCCCCTCCTTTTTTAGCTTTTTACTGCACGAAATCTGAGTTTATAAACTAAATTTAAAAGTTCCAATACTGAGTCATCTGCTAAAGAATAATAAACGAATTGACCTACGCGTCTTTTCTTTAAAAGACCTAAGTTATAGAGATCTTTAAGATTTTGTGATGTATTAGCGAAGGATGCATTTATAATTTTTGCTATTTCTCCTGCACTTTTTTCTCCATCTTTTAACGCACATAAGATATGAATTCTTACATGGCTTGATAAAGATTTAAATACATCTGCCAAGGCTTCACATTCTTCTATAGTAAGATTCTTTTTGTTTTCCATTTCTATTACTCCCTTTCTTAAATTTTATAAGTTCTATATAAGTATAAGAAAAATCTTAATAATGTCAATATTCTTATCAAAAAGCTTTTCTTTTTCACCTCCTTTTACTGTATTTTCTTTTTAAATATTACAAACTTTTTATATAAAATTCCACCAACACCTTCTGCCTCTCTGCACATTTTAGTGTTATTAGTATTTATGGTAGAACCCTCTGCAAAAGTATAACTTCTTTTTCTTGCATGTCTGAGGAGCTCAATAAAAAGAGCTGCGGGAACACCTTTTGATTGGTACTCAGGAATTACAAAAAGTAAGAATACTCTTGCTTTATTTATTTTATTTTTATACATAAGGAATTTTAACCACCCAATCGGAAAAAGCCTACCATTAAGCTTCTTTAATATTTGATTATAATCTGGTATTGCAACAGCAAAACCAATTGGGTTTTCATTAGAAAATGCTAATTGTACGAATTCTGATGGAATAAATTTTACTAAATCTTTTGCCAGAATTAACATCTCTTCTTCAGAAGGAGGTATAAGATAATCATATTCTAAGGGTGTAAGCGATCTTTCTATTATTTTTTGTAAAGTTTTTGCTTCTTCAGGAATTCTTGAATAATCTGCAGGCCTAGTGTAAAATTTATATTTTCTCTTAGCATATTCAATTACCTTTATATGGTCGTCTAAGGGTAATTTATTTAAATCATATTTATAAGCTACAAATGTATGTTCTCTTTCAAAACCATAGCTTTCAAAGAAGTCTACATAATATGGGGGATTATAAGTTGTGTATATAACTGGTGGATCCTCAAAATTTTCAACTAACATTCCTCTATAATCATCTCCATTTGTAGGAGATACAGGACCAACCATATCTTCCATTTCTCTTTCTTTTAACCATTCTTCTGCTTTATTTAATAGAGAAAAGGCTACTTCTTTATCATTTATACATTCAAAAAGGGTAACATAACCCTCCTTTTTATTTCTCCACTTATTCATTTTTTCATCGATACCTACCGCAATTCTTCCAACTATTTCCCCAGATTTATATGCATTAAAAAAAGTATGAGGCCCACTTTGAAATAACAAGCTTCCAGGGCTTTCTATAATTCTTTTCATCTCATAGATTAAAGGTGGCACCCAAAGAGGATCATTCTTATAAAGTTTAAATGGAAACATTATAAAGTCTTTTTTATCCTTTTTACTTTTTACCTCTTTAATCTCAATGGTCATTTTTGTTCCTCCCATTTTCTAAATTAGTGGTTTTTTTTCAGGGATTCCAGGCCTTCGTGGAAATTTATCAGGAGTTGGAGAGATTTTTCTAATAATTAATAGCTTTCGAGAAATGGTGGAATCTATAGAAATTGAGATTTCCTTTTCCAGGTTTCCACCAAGGATTGATATTACATTCTTAGCCATATACCATTCATTTATATTTTTTTCGGTGGCTTGACCGAGAAATAATCCAGAGATTTTTACAAAAGGTAAAGCATATTCCAAAACAATATTGGGTTTTGCTACTCCTCTTGCTAATGCCAAATCATAAGTTTCTCTGTATTGAGGATTCTTTCCTAATTTTTCTGCTCGGTCCCATATAATTTCAACTTTATCAAGATTTAATATCTTAATAAGTTCTTCCAAAAAAGAAACTTTCTTTTTTTGGGATTCGAGAAGGGTGATATAAAGGGTAGGGATAATAATTTTGATTGGAATGCCGGGAAATCCTGCCCCAGTTCCTATATCAATAATCCTTTCTATTTTTTCATCTTTTATTGGTATAATACATGTAAGGGAATCTACAAAATGTTTTAAGATAATCTCTTCCTCCCCCTCAAGAGAAGTTAAGTTTATCTTTCTATTCCAATCCTTTAACACTTTATAGTACAGAAAAAAATTCTCCTCTTGAGAGGGAGAAAGCTCAATACCTATATTCTTTACCTTTTCTCTAAGGATTTCTTTAAAACTTTCTTCCATTTAAACATATTATAACCCAGCTTTTTCTAATTGGGCTACAGCATAATTAATTTGTTCTTTGGCTACCTTTGGAAGCCCTGGTATTTCTAAACTTAAAAATCCTCTTGTTATAGTTGACATGGCCTCATCTTTATCAAAACCTCTTGTTGTAAGGTATTCTATTTCTTCTTCATTAATTGGACCTATGGCTGCTTCATGAGACAATTCACTTTCTGGATGTTGAGCGTCTAAGATAGGCACAGCTACTATTTGAGAGGACTTACTAAGTAGTATTCCTCTACAATCTAAGAATCCTTTTGTCCCTTTTGCCTTGCCAATAATTTCACTTCTACTATATATCTTGGATGAGTCATTTGCTATGATTCTTGAGACAATTTCTCCCTTGGCATCTTCCTCTTCAAAAACCAATCTTCCTCCGAGATCTATGTAGGAATCTTTTCTCCCATAGATGATACTATAGAGACGAGCAATAGCTCCTTTTCTCACATATACAGTTGGGTAGCTTTGGATTGATTTAACAGGTTTTAAGGTTACGTAATTATTTATAAAGACACCTCCCTCTTCAACTAATACAGCAGTTCTTGGTCTTACATGAAATTCTTCTGACCAGTTATGTATCATTGTAAAGTAAAGTTTTCCACCTTTTTTTACATAAAATTCTGAGATACCTATATGGATTCCTGGTTGATCCTTAAGATGTGTAAGACAACCTGTAGTTACAAATATTTCTGCACCTTCTTCTACAATAATTATATTATGGACATTTTGACTTATATTCCCTTCCTTTATATATAGACAGGATTGAACAGGATGTTCTACTTTTTGACCTTTAAATACTCTGATAAAGTAGCCTCCTGTAGGTTTTATTTCTGCCCAAGCAGTGTACTTATCTGTGTCTGGCGGAATTAATCTACTATAATAATTTTCCAACCAATCATATTTCTCAAGAGCTTCTTGGATAGACATTATTTCAAGTTTTCCTTTATATATTTCTTGTAATTTCTCATAAACCACACTATGGTTAATTTGAAAGTAGGTACCCGCTCTATCATTTTCTGAGGGGGTTATGCCAGAATATAAGATGTTCTCTTTTATTTCATCCGGTAGTTTTTCCAGATCACCTATTGGAGTTTCTTCTATTGTTCTCATATAGGGTTCTAAATCTATATCTGGTCCTAAAATAGCAGGCTTATCTTTAGCTTTAAAAGCTTTTTCTCTAATTTCTTTAAGATAAGTTTTGAGCATAGACCAACCTCCTTACATAATCATATCCTCTTTCTTCAATTTGATGGATTATTTCTAAACCATCTTTATACACAAATTTACCATCTAATAAGACAATTACAGAATCAGGCACTACATAATCTAAGATCTTTAGATTATGGGTTACTATCAGTAAATTACTTTCTTTAGCTATTTTTCTTAGAGCTTCACCAATAAGCTTTAAGGAATCTATATCTACTCCAGAATCAGGCTCATCTAATAAGGCTAGTTTTGGTTTTGCCAGAAGTAGTTGAAGTATTTCACTTTTTTTCCTTTCTCCTCCTGAGAAGCCATAATTGATTTCTCTTTCCAAGAAACTCTCATCTAAATCTAAAGATTTTAGATAGTTATAAATCTCAACTGGTAAGTCTTTTTTGGGATCTATATCTAAGATTTTCTTTAATATATCCTTTAATCTTACTCCTCTTACAGCGGGTGGAAGTTGATATGCAAGAAAAATTCCTTTATTAAATCTTTGATCGGGAGTTAAATCAGTAATATCTTCACCATAAAAGTAAATCTTTCCTGATAACTTATACTTATGAAGGCCCATAATGGCACCGAGAAGGGTTGATTTACCAGTACCATTAGGTCCTAAGAGAACATGTACACCTTCCTCTAAGGAAAAATTTAATCTCTCTAGAATTGTTTCCTCTTTGATTTCTACCCTTAAATTCTCCACTCTTAACATTTCTGTCATAATGAAATATTTGCCTCCTTTCTTATATTTCCTGTAATTAAATCTTGTAAGGTAATATTGTTGAATAAATCTAAAATTTTAATCTCTATGAATTCCCAAATATTTTTTGTCACACAAAGATTTTGTTTATCACATAAGTTGTTTTCATGTATACACTCTATAATTTGAATTGGTCCTACTAAAGCTTCTAATATTTCTTTTAATGTTATTTCTCTGGGATGTCTTGTTAACGAATATCCTCCTGTTATACCTTTGTAACTTTCTACTAAATTTGCTTTTCTTAAATCTAACATCAACTGGGCTAAAAATTCTTTGGAAATTTTTTCGCTATTTGCTATCTCAGATAAAGAAAGTCTTCCAATATTGTAATTTAGGCCAAGAAGAATCATAGCTCTTAACCCATATTCAATTTTTGCTGATACTTTAAACATCATTTCTCCTCTCCATAAATGTTTAGTGATTCACTCAACATATACATTTTAAGTCGGAATTATAATTTTGTCAAATGTAACTTTTTATTTTTTAGGCCTCAAGGTATAATTGTTTTATATAGAATAATTCATGAAAAGGAGGAAGGAAGGATGAAATTTATAACTCAAAGAGAAGATTTATATCAATCTTTACTGTTTGTTAAAAGTGCTGTAGCCACAAAAACTACTGTCCCTATATTAACTTATGTTTATATGAAGGCTGAAAATGATACTTTATATCTTCAAGGAAATAATCTTGAGATAGGTCTTGCTCTAAGTATGCCTGTAATAGTTGAGGAGCCCGGAGAAGTATGTCTTCCAGCTAGTATTTTTATTGAAGTTGTGGGAAAACTTCCCGATGTTACCTTAGAAATTCATGTAAATGAGAGAAATAGAGCAATAATTCATGCGGGTTATTCAGATATAGAGATACAGGGTGAAAGTACTGAAGAATTTCCAAAAGTAGAAATAGGCGATATAGGAGATAAATATAACATATCCTTAGATAGAATAGAGCTTGGAAGAGCTATTAAAGAAACTATTTTTGCTGCAGCTGAAGATGAGATTAAACAGGTTCTTACAGGTGTTCTTTTTGAGGGGAAAGATGGAAAACTTAATGTGGTAGCAGTAGATGGGCATAGATTAGCATTAAAAACATTATACGTAGATAATGATTTTCCACCTACCATAATTCCAGCTAAAAGTTTAAAAGAATGGCATAAGATTCTAACAAAGGCTAAGGATGATAGGGTAAACATGGCAAGCCTTGATAGTCAAGTGGTTTTTAATTGTGGGGAGATATATTTTATTTCCAGACTGCTACAAGGACAATTTCCTGCTTATGATAAAATAATTCCCACTGATTTTACAGCATCCTTTAAGGCAAATAGAAAAGATTTTCTTGATCTTTTAGAAAGAATGGAAGTTTTTGCTGAAATTGATCAGACAAATACTGTGAAAATTACTATTAATTCCAATGAGGTAGTTGTATCTACTTTACCTTCTGAAAGAGGGTTTGCTAAAGAAGTACTTCCTGCAGAGATTGATATAAATGGAAGTTTGGAGATTGGTTTTAATGTGGAATATTTGATGGATCCCTTAGATAATATGAGTGTGGATGAGATAATAATGAAATTTACAACTGATTTAGGACCAGCATTGATAACTTCTCCAGAAGATGAAAATTATATGTATATATTAATGCCAGTAAGATTATGAAAGAGATAAAAATTTACACAGATACTATCACCTTAGGTCAATTTTTGAAGTGGGCTAAGATTGTGGATACAGGTGGACAGGCTAAAAATCTAATCCTTTCTGGTGTAGTAAAGGTAAATGGTGAGATAGAACTTCATAGAGGAAGAAAACTTAAGAAAGGGGACGTAGTAGAAGTAGGGGGAGAAAAATATTTATTAATAGGGGATGATTAGTGTTTTTAGAGGATTTGAGGGTAGTAAACTTTAGAAATCTTAAAAATGTACAATTAAGATTTTTCGATAAAAACATATTTTATGGGGAGAATGCTCAGGGAAAGACTAATCTCCTGGAGAGTATTTATTTTCTTTTTACAGGAAAATCCTTTAGAACACCATATGAAAAGGAATTAATAAATTGGAATGAGGAAAGCTTTTATATAAAGGGTAATGTATTATGGCAAAATCAAAAATTGATTTTAGAAACAGCCTTATCTAAGGCAGATAAAAAAATTAAGATAAACCAAAAATTATTAAAGAAGCAAAAAGATATGATATTTCTATTTCCTGCGGTTGTTTTTTCACAAGAAGAGATTGAAGGTTTCAAAGAAGGCCCATCTGAAAGAAGATATATTTTGGATAGATTTATTTCGACTCTTTCTTACAAATATCATAAATCACTTTCTGAGTATTATAAGGTTTTATATCAGAGAAATCTTACGTTAAAAAGTGGTGGTAATGTAGAGATATGGAACGGTTCCTTAGTAAAAAGTGGAACTTATATACTGGTAGAAAGATTGAAGATAATTAATAAATTAAGACAACTTATTCATAATATTTCTCTTGATTTTTTGGGAAGAGACTTTTTGGAAATAGAATACTACTCAATTGTTAATTTAGAAAATATGAATGAAGAAAGTTTAATGGAAAATTTTGAACTAAAGCTAAAGGAATCATTTGAGGATGAGAATAAAAAAGGTTACACATTGGTGGGACCTCACAGAGATGATCTTAGATTTTACATAAAGAAAGATTCTCTTAGATATGATATGAGAAAATATGCATCTGCTGGTGAAAGAAAACTTGCCTTTATAATCTTTAAATTAGCTACTATAAAACTTCTTTCCGAATTCAGAAGAGAAAAGCCAATTCTTATTATAGATGATCTTTTTGGAGATTTAGATGAAGAAAAACAGAAACTTGTTTGGAACGGTATAAGTATGTTTCAGATTTTTATGAGTTTGCCAATGAGAATAGATTTTTTAAAGGATTATCCACATTTTTTAGTGAAAAACGGAGAAGTATTCTATAATGAGTGATTCTTTATATTCAAAGCTTTGGGAAGTCTTTATAAGACTCAATTTAGAAAAGAAATTATGTGAATATTTAGCCATGGAGAAATGGGAAGAAGTGGTAGGTGAGACCTTATCATCTCATACTAGACCAGCATATGTGAAAAATGGGATTCTCTATGTATATGTAGATAGCAGTGTATGGGTACAAGAACTTATGCTTTTTAAGAACAAATTAATAGAAAAAATAAATAATAAACTTGTTATTCCAAATATTATAAAAGATATCGTCTTCATTGATAAAGGTAGGAATTTTAAAGCAAAGAGAAAAACTACTATTAGTCAAAAACCTATACTTTCTTTGCGTGAAGAAGAAAGAATTGCTAAAATAGTTGAGGAAGTAAAAGATGAGGAGTTAAGAGAAATTCTTAGAAATTATTATAGAAACTTAGCCATTATGCAAAAAGGAGGTATAAAAGATGACCGTAACAAAAAAGGATAAATACACTGCAGACAGTATTCAAATATTGGAAGGTACAGAGGCAGTAAGGAAAAGACCAGGTATGTATATAGGAGATGTGGGAGTAAGAGGACTCCATCATCTTGTTTTTGAATTAGTAGATAACAGTATTGATGAAGTTATGGCAGGATATTGTGATTATATATATGTAGAATTGCGTAAAGATGGTGGGGTTGTAGTGTTGGATAATGGAAGAGGTATTCCAGTAGACTTACATCCTCAAGCAAAAAAACCTGCTTTAGAGATTGTTTTAACTACACTTCATGCAGGGGGGAAGTTCTCTAATTCTATTTATAAGATAAGTGGTGGACTACATGGGGTTGGACTTTCTGTTGTTAATGCTCTTTCAAGGAGATTAGAAGTAGAGGTAATGAGAGATGGTAAATTATATTATCAGGCTTATGAGAAAGGAAAGCCTGTTACCCCTGTGATAGAAAAAGGTAGCACTGATAAAACAGGAACAAAGATACTTTTTTATCCAGATCCTGAGATTTTTGAGACTACGAAATTTGATTATGAAATTATTGCAAATAGATTGAGAGAGTTAGCCTTTCTAAATCCTGGTGTTACTATCGAATTAAAAGATGAAAACACCAGTAAGAGTAACGTATATAAATATGAGGGCGGTTTAATACAATTTATGGAATATCTCTCAAAGGGTAAAGAAGTATTACATGAACCCTTTTATTTTAAGAGAGAAGAGGAGAATTTAGTTATAGAAGTAGTTCTCCAATACAATACTGGATATGACGAATTAATATTGTCTTACGTGAACAATATACATACTATTGAGGGTGGAACTCATGTAACAGGGTTTCGTTCAGCTCTGACAAAAGTAGTAAACAGTTTTGCTAGAAGTTGGGGACTTTGGAAGGAGGCTGAATCATTATCTGGTGAAGATGTAAGGGAAGGATTAACTGCTATTATAAGTACTAAGGTTCCTAATCCTCAATTTGAAGGGCAAACTAAGACAAAACTTGGTAATTCAGAGGTTAAAAAATTTGTAGAAAAGGTTGTAGAGGAAGAGTTAACAGAGTACTTTAGTAAAAATTCGGATATTGGAAAATTAATAATTGGTAAGATTATTGAGGCTTATAGGGCAAGACAGGCAGCAAGAAAGGCAAGAGAGCTTGTTAGAAGAAAGAGTCTACTGGAGTCTACCTTACTCCCTGGAAAATTAGCAGATTGTTCTGAAAAAGATCCCACGAAGTGTGAACTCTTTATAGTTGAGGGAGAATCAGCAGGAGGTTCTGCAAAACAAGCAAGAGATAGAAGATATCAAGCTATTTTGCCTCTAAGGGGTAAAATACTAAATGTGGAGAAAGCTCAGCATCTTACCAAAATTCTGTCTAGTGAAGAGATAAAGACTATAATTGCATCCTTAGGAACAGGTATAGGTCAAGATTTCGATTTATCTAAACTTAGATATCATAAAATTATTATTATGACTGATGCTGATGTGGATGGGGCTCATATAAGAACTCTTTTACTTACATTCTTTTATAGGCATTTTAGGCCTCTGATTGAGGGAGGATATGTTTATATAGCTCAACCACCATTATACCTTTTAAGAAAAGGTAAAGAAGAAAGATATGCTTATTCCGAAGAGGAAAAGGAGGAGATTTTGAAGAAATGGGACTATCCTGATAATGTATATATACAGAGATACAAAGGTTTGGGGGAAATGGACCCAGATCAATTAAGAGAAACCACTATGGATCCTCAAAAAAGAATTCTTTTGCAGGTTACCATAGAGGATGCATTAGAAGCAGAAAGACTTTTTTCTATCCTAATGGGAAATAATGTAGAGGAGAGAAGAAATTTCATTGAGCAGAAAGCAAAATTTGTGAGAAATTTAGACATATAGGGATTTAAGATGGGAGTGGTTTGTAGAGAAATAATAAGAGAAGATGAAAATTTCTATATTCTTAGGATTAACTGTACATCAGATTTATCTAAAAAGCTTATTGATTTAGGAATAAAGTGGGTTTATAAGGGTGATCAAAATTTATTATGGGATGCTCTTATTACTGATTTAGTAATTTATAATAATTTAAAAGAGAATTTACCTTTTGTTCCTTTTATACATGATGAGAAACTTGGTACAGGGGATTATAGACTGATTCCTTTTTATAAAGATCCAGGAAGATATACTCTTACTGAGGATTATGCAGGAAAATTGACGGGAGCGGTATATATAAATCAAGATATATCTTATGGCCTTTTGTATGGGGTTCCAATTGAGCCTTCTGAATATAATGATTTAAATTTCAAACTATTGTGGTTGGCAAAGGATTGGGGGAAATTTAGGGATATAATAAAGCGAGATGACAATTTTTCAAAAAGCTTGGCTGACTTTGGTTTTTCTTTAGACTATGAAAATTATTCTGTTTTTACAGGATCTGGAATAATGGCAAATAAAGAGACATTAACTTCATATTTCCAAAGGAATCCTAAGGCAGAAATATATTATTTGTTTTCAAAATCCATAGGATGGTATGGAATTGTACCTCGTTATCCTGAAGAAATAAGTCTTTCAAGTATATATTTTGATGATGAGCTATTAAGATATTTGAAAACTCTTTTTATCTTAGGATTAAGAGGAACTTTAAAACAAGTAAAAAATAGGGAAGAAAGGAAAGGAATTTTAAAGAGAGCAAGAAAAATATATAACTGGGCCAAGGAGATCTTAGAGGAGCAAAACGTATCAATAGCTGATTTTCAAATAAGGCTTGCAGAAAAGATAATTAAGGATATATCAGAAGATTATAATTTTAATTTTCAGAGAACATCAGATATACTTAAAATTGCATCGTATGAAGATTTAAAAAATAAAAGCTTCTATTATTTCTTTGATTTATTATTGAAATATCCTATTATATTTTCTAACGCCTACAATTCAGCTCTAAATAAGGCAAGGTTACCTCTGAAAAGAGTAGTAATGAGAGAAAATACTTTACAACTGCCATATTTTTTAGAGATCTTTAATTTCCAGGGTAATAGGAAGGTATTAATAAGATGTAATTTAGAAATAATTAATCAAGACAAGCCTTATATTAGATTATCTTCTCCTCATTGTAAATCTTTTGTTCTGGTGTCTAAGGAAAATCTTGATAGTGCAGAAACTTTTCTCAAAACTTTATATGATTCTGGTAAGTTTCCTTATGGATTTGCTCTTATTGGTAAGGCAGGTCCATTTATGGCAGAAATGAGAAAGCATCCCAGAGTGTTAGCGGTTCCTGAGGAGGGATCAAAATATGCTCCAATGGTAGATTATTTTTTAGGAGAATTGAATTCTTATCTAAAAAGTATTCCTGATAGTCATCTTATTAGGGTAAGGCTTAATCTTTTAGATAATTTAGATAAAATGGATTTAGATATACAAGTTCCTAAATTTATAGAGATATATTTAGGCAAGAAAGTTATTAATTCTAAAGAATTTTCTAAGATTTGGAGAAATAAGGTTGAACAAGTTTCAAAATTTTTGGAGATTATAAAAGGTTTAGAATTAGGAGAGTATTTTCATCTTGCCAGTTTTATATTATATGAGAAGGGGTATTCGGTTGATTTAGGAAGAAGTATTAAATTAGTTAAAAAGTTAGAGTCCAAAGGATATGATGGAATATTTAAAAATTTCACATTTCCTGAAAGTTTCTTATTGATGCTCTACAATCTTTCAAATGAACGAAAAGAAGTTATTAAAAGAATAAAAGAAAAGAAGTTGGAGGCTCCTCGTGAGCTTTTTGAGTTAAGGGATTTTATTGAGTATAAAATCCTATTTCTTTTTGGTGTTCTTATAAGGAGCCTCCTAATTTTTAAAAAATCATTACATTACCTTAACTATAGACCTTATTCAATTATCTTGTATCTAATTTCCCCAGAGTTTATTAAACATCTGATAAGGAATTCAGAATTATATTTAGAAAGAGTGGAATTTAAGACTTAGCTATAAATTGAGGACAGCAGTTTTCAGCTTTTACAGGTATACCAAAGCAAGTGCCACGAGATGGATCATTAGGATTGGGTTGATAGAATTTACAATTTTTGCATTTACGATCCTCTGCCATACTCAACACCCCCATCTTTTTTTATTAATTATTATTTTATCACTAAACCCTTTTAAAAAAGAAGAAATTAATGTATAAATATTACTTAAAAATTCTTATCTAAGGAGACAGAGAATGAAAGAGAAAGTTAGAGAAATATTAGACAAGGTAAAGAGAGGAGAATTATCTGTTGAGGATGCTATGGATAGATTAAAAATTCTACCTTACGAAGATGTACAGTTTGCTAAAATCGATCACTTAAGAGCTCTTATTAGAGGATTTCCTGAAGTTGTATTCGCAGAAAGAAAGACTCCTGAGCAAGTCATGGAAATAATGGAAAGATTAGTAAAAGTGAATAATAGGGTTATCGCTACAAGGGCAAGTAAAGAGATTTTTGATAAGGTAAAGAGCAAGATTGAAGATGCTATTTATTTTGAAAAAGCAAGGATTGTTGCAGTATTGAGGGAAGAAATAGAGAGGAAAGGCAAAGTTATTGTTTCTTGTGCAGGAACTGCTGATCTTCCTGTGGCTGAGGAAGCAGCAGTAACATGTGAGATAATGGGAAGTAATGTTGAGAGAATTTATGATGTAGGGGTAGCTGGAATTCATAGATTATTTGATAGACTAGCTGAATTTCATAAAGCAAATGTTATTGTTGTAGTGGCAGGAATGGAAGGAGCACTCCCTTCTGTGGTAGGAGGATTAGTAGCAAGACCTATAATAGCTGTACCTACCAGTGTAGGATATGGCGCTAATTTTAATGGCCTTTCAGCTTTGCTTACTATGTTAAATAGTTGTGTTCCTGGGATAGCGGTGGTTAATATTGATAACGGATTTGGTGCAGGATATTTAGCAAATATGATAAATTTGATGGTGGAGGAGAAAAAATGAAGATATTATATTTTGATTGTTTTTCAGGAATAAGTGGAGATATGATTTTAGGAGCCCTTTTGGATTTGGGATTAGATGAAGAATTATGGAAAAGTGAGCTTAAAAAGATTCCTATTGAAGATTATGAAATTGAAGTAACAAAGAAGAAAAAAGGAGCACTTTATGGTACAGATGTAAACATAAGGATAAAAGATACTAAAACCCATAGACATCTTCGGGATTTAATTGATATTGTGAAAAAAAGTAGTCTATCCTCGGATATCAAAGAGAAAGCTAAAAAAATTTTCTATAAAATTGCTGAGGCAGAATCAAAAATTCATAATAAATCCATAGAAGAAGTACATTTTCATGAAGTGGGAGCTTTAGATACTATTATAGATGTTTTAGGATCTTTGATTGCTATAGAAATTTTAAATGTGGATGAAATTTATTCTTCTTCTCTTCCCTTAGGCGGAGGTTTTGTTGATACAGAGCATGGAAAAATTCCTGTTCCAGCCCCTGCAACCTTGGAGATCCTTAAAGGTGTTCCTGTTTATACTGATGGGAGAGAAGGGGAATTAGTGACACCAACAGGAGCTGCTATTATAACTACTGTTGCAAAATCTTTTGATAATATGCCTGAGATGAAAATTGAGAAAATAGGATACGGATGCGGAAAAAAGGATTTTCAGTTTCCTAATCTTCTTAGAGTAGTTTTAGGAGAAAAGGACGAAAATATGGTATTGGATGAAAAAAATATAGTTTTGGAGACTAATATTGATGATATGAATCCACAGATTTATGGATATTTAACTGAAAAGTTGTTTAATGAAGGGGCTCTTGATGTTTTCTTAACTCCTGTATATATGAAAAAGGGTAGGCCTGGAGTTCTACTTACAGTCATAGCAAATCCTATATATGAAGGAAAATTATCTGAAATTATTTTTAGAGAGACAACCACTTTAGGAATAAGAAAATATTATGTAGATAAGAGATTTATGATAAGGGAGATTAAAGAGATAGTTACACCTTGGGGTAAAGTTAGGGTTAAATTTTCTAAATATGGAGATATTGAAAAAACATATCCTGAGTATGAGGATTGCCGAAAAATCGCCGAAAAAGAGGGTATACCATTGAGAGTTGTTATTTCAGAGATTGAAAAAATTTTAGAAAGGGAGTTTGGTAATCTATGATCGGTGTTATAGATTTTGGCTCTCAATATACTCAGCTTATAGCCCGTAGATTTAGAGAAATGGGAGTATATTCAGAGATCTTTCCGCCAACAGTGAAATTTTCAGAACTAAAAAACAAAGATGTAGAAGGTATAGTACTTTCAGGAGGACCTAACAGTGTATACGATTTTAACTTAAATTTTGATATGGATATTTTTTCTGAAAAGATTCCTGTATTGGGCATATGTTTTGGCTTTCAATTAATGGCTCAAATTCTTGGTGGGAAGGTAGAAAAAGGCGAAAAAGGTGAATTTGGTTTAACTGAAATAAGAATTGTTAAAAACTCATTATTATTTAAAGGGTTAGCTGAAGAGGAAAAGGTATGGATGAGTCATTATGATGTGGTGAAAGAATTACCACCTTCTTTTGAGGTTTTGGCTTATTCTGAAAATAATTATATTGCTGCAGCTCAGTCCCAAACAAATCCTCTATTTGCGGTGCAGTTTCATCCAGAAGTTACCCATACAGAAAATGGGAAAAAGGTATTGGAGAATTTTGCTTTTGAAATTTGCAAGGCTAAGAAAAATTGGGATTTAGGAAGGTTTGTTGAAGAAAAGATCAAGGAGATAAAAGAGAGAGTGGGAGAAGATAGAGTTTTGCTCGCTGTCAGTGGAGGAGTAGATTCTTCAACTTTGGCGGTATTATTACAGAAAGCTATAGGAGATAAGTTAACTGCTATTTTTGTGGATCATGGTTTATTGAGGAAAGGTGAAAAAGAAGAGGTAAGTAATGCGTTGAGATCCTTAGGAGTGAATTTAATAGTCGTTAATGCGGAAGATAGATTTTTAAATAGATTAAAAGGAGTAACAGATCCTGAAGAGAAGAGAAAAATTATTGGACATGAGTTTATAGAAGTCTTTCTTGAGGAAGCAAAGAAAAGAGGTCCTTTTAAATATCTGGCTCAGGGAACTCTATATCCTGATGTTATAGAAAGTGCTGCTTCATCTACAGGTATGGCTGCTAAGATAAAGACACATCATAATGTGGGGGGCCTTCCTGAAAATTTAAAATTTGAATTAATAGAACCCTTTAGATATCTTTTTAAAGATGAGGTACGAAAAATTGCTGAGATTTTAAATATCCCTGATTTTATTATTAAGCGACAACCATTTCCAGGCCCAGGGCTTGCTGTAAGAATCTTAGGAGAGGTAACAAAGGATAAATTAGAGATTCTTAGAATGGCTGAAAATATATTACAGGAAGAGTTACAAAAGTGGAGTGAATATGAAAAAATTTGGCAATCATTTGCTGTACTTCTACCTATTAGAACAGTGGGAGTTAAAGGAGATTTTAGATCTTATGAGTATGTTATAGCTTTAAGGATTGTAGAGAGTGAAGATGGGATGACAGCTAATTTTGTAGAAGTACCTTATGATATACTTGGTAAGATATCAAGAAAAATTACTAATGAGGTGAAAGGTATTAATAGGGTGGTTTATGATTTAACGGATAAACCGCCAGCAACTATAGAATGGGAGTAAGGAGGTTTATTTATGGGGGATCTTAAGGGATGGTTAGAAGAGAAACAACTTAAAAGAACAGCAAATCTTTTAAAAGAAAGGGGTTTTGAAGTTTTTTTAGTAAATGATAGACATGAAGCAAGAGATTTAGTTCTTAAAATGATACCTGAAAATGCTAAAGTAGGAGTAGGTGGGAGTGTTACTATTAGAGAAATAGGGGTTATTGAAGAGTTAGAGAGAAGAGGTAACAAGGTTATTCATCATTGGAAGGAAGGATTATCTCCTGAGGAGGATTTAGAAATAAGAAGACAAGAGTTGTTATCTGATATTTTCCTTTCCAGTGTTAATGCTTTGACTTTTTCAGGGGAGATTGTAAATATGGAAGCAATTGGAAATAGGATAGCAGCACAAATTTTTGGTCCTAAAAAAGTAATTGTAGTAGTAGGTAAGAATAAGTTAGTTATTAATCTGGAAACCGCTATATGGAGAATTAAGAACGTAGTAACACCCCTTAATGCAAAAAGATTAAAACTTGAACTTCCTTGTGCAGAAGAGGGTTATTGCATTGATTGTAATCACCCTAAAAAAATATGTAGAATTACTACTATTATCGAAGCTCCTCCAGCTAAAACACCTTTTTCAATTGTATTAGTAAATGAAGAATTAGGATTTTAAGGAAAAATATGTATAAAAATTGGAATAAGAAATAGGGCAGGTAATAAATTAGCAACTTTAATTTGCTTAATATTTAACAGATTTAATGCAATACCTAATATTAATACTCCACCTACTGCTGTCATTTCTTGTACTATTATGTCTGTGAAAAATGTACTGATGAATTTTGCGAATAAAGTGATACTCCCTTGGACTACTAATACAGATATGGCTGAAAATATAACACCTAGACCTAAGGCTGAAGCTAAAGCTATGGAAGCAGTTCCATCTAGTAGGGACTTAGTATAGAGAATTTGAGGAGATTGTCCTAATCCATCTTGTAATGATCCCATTATGGTCATGGGTCCTATACAATAGAGAAGTGTTGCAGTCAGAAATCCCTTTGCAAATGTATTTTTCTCTTTTGTAAACCTTCTTTCTATCATATTTGAAAATTTTTCTAAACCCTCATGAATTCCTATTAATTCACCTATTATACCTCCTATTACTATACTAAAAACCAATGCTAAAAATTTTTCTCCTTTTATAGCCATCTCCATACCTAAAGGTAAACATATTAATCCTAATACATCCATAAGTAACTTCTGTAAACTTGAAGGAATTCTCTCTTTAAAAATTGTTCCTATGGTTCCCCCAATTATTACAGCAATAGCATTGAAGATTGTTCCCATCTTTTTCTCCTTATTTTGCTATTTTTTCTGATAACTCTTTTACTTTCCTTATAATATCCTGGATTTCTGGATGAGCTATATAGTAATATACAGACTTACCTTCTCTCTTTGTCTTCAATATTTTGATCCTTTTTAATAAAGTAAGATGTTGAGAAAGATTAGGTTGTCTTAAATCTAAAATCTTAAGTAGTTCAGAGACAGTATTAGGTTCTTTAGAAAGCAGAAGTAATAATTTGATTCTTATAGGATGAGCTAATATTTTTAGAAGGTCGCTCATATTTTGTAATGTTTCATAAGAATAAATTTCTTTGTTTTCCATATTTTATACCCTCCTTTCTTGAAAAATGTTAATGATATTTTAACATAAAAAACTTAAAACTTTTAAATTTTTGGTATAATTTTAAAATAGATTTTAATATTTATGGAGGGAGATTTAATGCTTTATCCTATAGAAACGGAGACAAGAGAAGTAAAGGACCTTTCAGGGATTTGGGATTTTAAGCGTGATGGGGAAGATAGTTTTATTCTCATGCCTGTTCCTGCAAGTTACAATGATGTAACTCAAGATATAACTCTTAGAGATTATGTTGGGAAGGTTTGGTATAGAAAGAGGACTTTTATACCGATTAGTTGGAGAGAAAATAGGGTCTTCCTAAGAATAGGATCTGCAACCCATTTTTCAGAAGTGTATGTAAATAATGTAAAAGTTATGGAGCACAAAGGTGGATTTTTGCCTTTTGAGGGTGAAATTTCATCTCTACTAAAATATGGAGGAGAAAATGAGATACTAATATCTGTTGATAATACTTTAAGCTGGGATATTCTTCCACCTGGAGAGTTGAAAATAATAAATGATGAGATGCATCCAAAAGAATGTAAAGTATTGGAATACTATTTTGATTTCTTTAATTATTCGGGGATTCATAGGCCTGTTTTGTTATATACAACCCCGATGACTTATATAAAAGATATAAAGTTAGAAACAGATATTAAAGGAAAGGACGGATTGGTAAAATACAAAGTAAGTTTAGAGGGAGAAATAGATAATATCATAATAAATTTAAGGGATGTAAATGGAAATTTAGTAGCTTCATCTAATTCTTTTAATGGTATGTTAGAGGTTAGAAATGCTAATTTATGGGAACCAGGAAATCCTTATTTATATACACTTGAAGTGAAAATTTTTTTAGATAAGAAACTTATAGATTGCTATAGATTAGATATAGGAATAAGAACTATAAGGATTGATGGCAAAAGATTTCTAATTAATAATAAACCTTTTTATTTTAAGGGTTTTGGTAAACATGAGGATTCTGATATAAGAGGAAAAGGGTTAGACCACGTAATAAATATAAAAGATTTCAATTTATTGAAATGGATAGGTGCTAATTCTTTTAGAACATCACATTATCCCTACAGCGACGAAGTGCTTTTTTTAGCTGATAAGTATGGTATAGCGGTTATAGAGGAAGCACCTGCAGTTGGTATGAATTTATGGAATCCAGAGAATAAGGTTTTTAGGAAAGGGCGAATTGATGAAAGGACTTTAGAACACCATCTGCAAGTCATAAAAGAAATGATAGATAGGGATAAAAATCATCCTTCTGTTGTTATGTGGAGTGTGGCAAACGAAGCTGCAACTTTTGAGGAAGAATCTGAGGAATATTTTAGAAAGGTTATAGAGGAGATAAAAAAGCTTGATCCAACAAGACCGGTAACAATTGTGGAAAGTACTTCTTATAAAGATACAAAAGTAAGTAAATATGTGGATATTATTTGTGTTAATCGCTATTATTCCTGGTATACTGATTCTGGAAATTTAGATATTATAGAATATCAATTAGAAAAAGAATTGAAAAATTGGTATGATAAATTTGGAAAACCTATTATACTTTCAGAATTTGGTGCTGATACTATTACTGGATTTCATAGTGATCCTCCTTTAATGTTTACTGAAGAATACCAATGGGAGATGTTAAGGCGCTTTATGGAAACCTTAGATAGATTAGACTTTGTAATAGGTGAGCATATTTGGAATTTTGCTGATTTTATGACAAAACAAGAAGTAAGAAGGGTTCTTGGTAATAGGAAAGGAATATTTACTAGGCAAAGACAACCTAAAATGGCAGCTCATTTCGTGAAAGAAAGATGGAAAAAGATTCCAGATTTTTGGGAAAAATAGAGATTATTGACAATAAATTCTATATTGTCTATAGTATGCTAAGTGTGAAAATTTAAATTTATGGGGAAGAAAGATAAAGATGTTTGAGAATTTAACAGGTAGATTGCAGGATATTTTTAGAAGACTGAGAGGAAAAGGAAGGCTCTCAGAGAAAGATATTGAAGAGGCTCTAAGAGAGATAAGACAAGCTCTCTTAGAGGCAGATGCTCATTACAAAGTAGTTAAAGAGCTTCTTAATAATGTAAAGGCTAAAGCATTACAGGAAGAAGTTTTTAGAAGTGTTACACCTGCTGAGCAAATTATCAAAATTCTTTATTATGAATTAATAAACATTCTTGGAGGAGATAGGGCTAATATTAATCTTGGGGGTAGAAAACCAGGGATTATTTTCTTAGTAGGACTTCAAGGATCTGGTAAGACTACTACAGCTGCAAAGCTTGCATATAGGCTTTTGCAGGAACAAAGAAGAGTGGTACTTGTAGGCGCAGATACTTTTAGACCAGCAGCTGGAAAACAGCTACAGGTTTTAGGGGAAAAAATAAAGGTACCGGTTTATATAGATGGTAAAACCCCACAAGAAGTAATTGAAGGAGCGATAAAATTTTCACAAGAAAGATTGGCAGACGTGATGATTGTAGATACTACTGGTAGGCTACATATTGATGAGGAGATGATGAAGGAATTAGGGGATTTAAATAAAAACTTTGAACCCTCAGAGATTCTCTTAGTAGTAGATGGGATGACAGGGCAGGATGCTGTGAATATAGCAGAAAAATTTAATGAACTTTTACCAATTACAGGTGTAATTCTTACTAAATTAGATGGTGATGCAAGAGGTGGTGCAGCTTTATCTATAAAAGCTGTAACAGGTAAACCTATAAAGTTTATTGGAGTAGGAGAAAAGGTTGAAGATTTAGAATATTTCTATCCTGATAGATTTGCGTCAAGAATCCTTGGAATGGGCGACCTCACATCCTTAGTTGAGCGTATAGAAAAAAATATTGAAATGGAAAAAATGGCAAAATTAGAAGAAAAGCTTAAAAAGTCAAAATTTGATCTTGAAGATTTCTATATACAACTTAAAGAACTCAAAAAAGTAGGATCATTTGATCAGATTTTAGATATGTTACCTTATGTACCAAAAGATAAAATTAAACCAGAAGTAGGAGAAAAGGAAATTAAAAAATTTCTTGCTATAATAGAATCGATGACTCCAGAAGAGAGAAGAAATCCTTCCATAATAAATGGAAGTAGAAGATTAAGAATTGCCAAAGGTAGTGGTACTACAGTACAAGATGTAAATAGATTATTAAAACAGTATTTTCAAACTTTAGATTTGATAAAACAATTAAATAAAGGTAAAAAATCTTTCTTTCCATTTTTAAGATAAAATAAATCTAAGAAGGAGGTGAAGAATTTTGGTAAAGATTCGTTTAACAAGGATTGGAGCAAAAAATAGTCCAGCATATCGAATAGTGGCTATGGATAGTAGAGAACCAAGAGATGGTAAACATTTAGAGATCTTAGGATATTATGATCCTAAGACTGATCCAGCCACTGTACAGTTAAAAGAAGAAAGAATATTATATTGGCTAAGTCAAGGAGCTCAACCTACCGATACTGTTCTTAGTTTGCTCAAGAAGTATGGCGTTTGGGATAAGTTCCTTGCCTTAAAGAGAACTGTTAAAAGTTCTGCATAAAGGGGGCTTTTGTTAATGAAAGAGTTATTAGAGTATATTGTTAAAGCTATTGTTCAGAAACCTGAAGAGGTTGAGGTCAGAGAAGTAGAAGGAACTAAGTCAGTAATACTTGAAGTAAAAGTAGCCCCAGAGGATAGGGGTAGAGTTATTGGAAAGCAGGGACAAACTGTTAAGGCTTTACAGACGATAATAAGAGTAGCGGGTCTTAAGAAGGGTAAAAAGGTGGTCATAGAAGTACTACAATGAGGGATGGCTTCTCGTTTGGTAAGAATAGCTAAGATAGGAGAGCCTTTTGGAATAAAAGGTGGATTAAAGATATGGCCCTTCTACGACTATCTTTTAGATTTAAAGAAGGGACAAAGGATATATTTGTCTTGGGGAGATACCCTTATTGTAAAGAAGGAACTATCATTGGAATATATAAGAAAACATAACAAAGGGTTTGTTGTTTATTTTACTGAAATAACAAATAGAACAGATGCAGAAAAACTAAAAGGAAACTGGCTTCTATTAGAAGAAGAAGATTTACCGGTTCTTCCAGAAGGTTATTTTTATTCTTACCAAATAATGGGGCTTCCTGTATATGAATTGGAAGGAAAATATTTGGGAACTGTGAGGGAGATTTTAGAAACAGGAAGCAATGATGTTTTCGTGGTGGAGGGAGAAGAAGAGATTTGTATTCCTGCTATTAAGGATGTAGTAGTAAAAGTAGATCTAAAGGAAGGAAAAATTATTATTAAAAAAATGCAAGAGTATTAGTTATGATAAAGATCGATATTATTACCATATTTCCAGAGATGTTTGAAGGCCCTTTTAATGTAAGCATAATAAAAAGAGCCAAGGAAAAAGGGTTGGTGGATATTTCTATCCACAATTTAAGGGATTATACTACTGATAAGCATAGATCAGTTGATGATTACCCTTATGGTGGTGGCTCTGGAATGGTAATGAAACCAGAGCCTATATTTAGAGCTGTGAGAGCCTTAAAGAAAGAGGATTCAGAAGTAATACTTCTTTCGCCATCAGGAGATCTTTTTAATCAAAAATTGGCAGAAGAATTTGCACAAAAAAGTCATCTAATAATCATATGTGGAAGATATGAAGGCATAGATGAAAGAGTAAAAACTATAATAACCAGGGAAGTTTCCATAGGAGACTATGTTTTAAGTGGTGGAGAAATTCCTGCTATGGTTATAGTTGATGCAGTAGTAAGACTTATTCCTGGGGCTATAGGAGATCCTAATTCTTTAAGAGAAGAATCATTTCAATGGGGAATTTTGGAATATCCTCATTATACTCATCCCAGAGACTTTGAAGGCTTAAAAGTACCAGAAGTATTGTTATCTGGGGATCATGAAAAGATTAGGAGATGGAGAAGAAAAGAAGCCTTAAGAAGAACACTACTTAGAAGGCCTGATTTACTCCAGAAAACAAGACTTTCTGAAGAAGATTTTTCATTGTTAGAAGAAATTAAAAGAGAACTAAGAGAGGAGGTAAAAAATGGATCTTATAATTCAAAATCTTGAAAAAGAATTTATGAAAAAGGATTTACCACAAATATGGCCTGGTGATACTGTTAGGGTTCATTATCGTATTGTAGAAGGAGATAAAGAAAGAATTCAGGTGTATGAAGGGGTTGTTATTGCTAAAAAGCATGGTGGTATTAGAGAAACTATTACTGTAAGAAAGGTTGTACAAGGAATAGGTGTGGAAAGAATTTTTCCAATTCATTCACCTTTTGTGGAAAAGATTGAAGTAGTAAAGAGAGGAAAGGTTAGAAGAGCTAAGCTTTATTACTTAAGAGAAAGAAAAGGTAAGAGTGCCAAGATTGCTGAGAGGGTAGAAAATGAAGGATAAATTACTGGAATTTTGGAATCTTATACTTAGTAAGAGACAAGAATTGAAGAAGCATGAATGGTACGATCTTCTTGAAACTATTATATTTGCTTTTATATTAGCCTTTTTAATAAAGACATTTATATTGCAGATATCTTACATTCCTACTGGTTCTATGATACCTACTTTAAATGAAAAGGAAGCAGTTTTGGTTATAAGAATCCCTTATTATTTTAGAGAGCCAAGAAGGGGAGAGGTTATAGTTTTTAAATACCCCCAAGATCCTACTAAGGAGTATGTAAAAAGGTTAATAGGTCTTCCTGGGGATACCATAGAGATAAAAAATGGAATAGTATATGTGAATGGTAGAGCTTTAGATGAATATTATGTAAAAAATAAAAGTAGTGATAATTATGGACCAATACAAGTACCAAAGGATAGTTATTTTGTATTAGGGGATAACAGGCCTGTGAGTGTGGATAGTAGATATTGGGGATTTGTACCTAAGAAAAATTTAGTGGGAAAAGCGGTGTTACTTTTATGGCCACCCCAAAGAATAGGGTTGGTGAAATAGGAGACATAGAGAGAAGACTTTGGAGTTATTTCAAATATATAGCGGGAGTAGATGAGGCAGGTAGGGGAGCCCTAGCAGGTCCTGTATATGCTGGAGCTGTAATCTTACCTCCTTTTTCTAATATTACCGTTAAAGATTCCAAAATGTTAAAGCCAGAAGAAAGGGAAATTCTTTTTGAAAAGATTAAAGAAGAGGCTGTTTGTTGGAGTTACGGTTTTGCTAATGTGGAAGAGATAGAAAGGTTTGGCATTTTGAAAGCCACTCTTCTTGCAATGAAAAGAGCTATAGACAGCCTTAGGGTAAAGCCTGAGTATATCTTAGTAGATGGTAATATTAGTATTCCAGATTTAGATATACCACAAGAAACGGTGATTAAAGGAGATAGGTATTGTTTGAATGTGGCTTCTGCTTCTATCGTGGCTAAGGTCTTGAGAGATAGATATATGAGGACTCTTGATGAAAAATATCCTGATTATGGATTTGGAAAACATAAAGGTTATGCAACTAAGGAACATAGAGAAAAGATAAAATCGTTAGGAGTGCTTGATATCCACAGAAGGAGATTTAGACTTTTGTGAGTAATCAAGATATTGGAAAATTAGGAGAAGATTTTGCTGTAAATCTTTTAGAGAAGGAAGGATATTCTATATTATATAGAAATTTAAGAATGTCTTTAGGAGAGATAGATATTGTAGCTGAAAGAAATGGAATTTTAGTTTTTGTGGAGGTTAAAACAAGAAGATCAAATAAGTATGGTTTACCTATTGAAGCAGTAGATTTGAAAAAACAAGAGAGGATAAGGATGATAGCTGAAGTTTTTATGGCAAAATTTAAGAATAGATTTCAGAAAATGAAAGGTGTAAGGTTTGATGTTATAAGTATTTATATTTCTCCTTTAGGGAAAGTAGATAAATGGGAGCATATAACAAATGCTTTCTAAGGTTAAATCTGCTACTTTATGGGGATTGAAATGTTATGATATTGAAATTGAGGTAGATATTACTTCTGGAGTTCCAAGCTTTAACATAGTAGGATTGGCTGAACAAGAAGTGCAAGAATCTAAGGAGAGGGTAAGATCTGCATTAAAAAATTCTGGTTTTGAATTTCCTTTAAAAAGAGTGACTATAAATTTAGCCCCTGCGGATTTAAAAAAAGATACACCCTTATTTGATTTACCAATTGCTATAGGAATCCTTTCCACATTTATGAATTTTCACTTTGATAATGAAAAGACTGCTTTCTTAGGTGAACTTGCTTTTGATGGAAGGATAAGAAAAGGAAAAGGGATTTTATCTATTGTATATGGTTTGAAAAATAATGGATACAATAAAGTATTTGTACCAAAGGAAAATGAATTTGAATGTAGTTTAATAGATGGGATTGAAATTTATCATGTTTCTCATCTTTCCCAAATTGTGAGATTTCTTTTAGGGGAAATAAATTTATCTCCTGTTAAATTTCAATATCCTGAATATAATCCAGTTTATGAAGAAGATTTCTCTTTTATAAAAGGGCATTATTTACCTAAAAGAGCATTAGAAGTAGCGGCATCTGGTGGACATAATGTTCTTTTAGTAGGTCCACCGGGTACAGGTAAGACTCTTTTGGCAAAGGCCTTTTCTTCCATTTTTCCCCCATTGACTTATGAAGAGGCTTTTGAAGTTACTCAAATATATAGTGCTGCAGGTTTATTAGTAGAAGATTCTTTAATACAAAAACGGCCTTTTAGGAATCCTCATCATACTATATCTTATGCTGGACTTTTAGGGGGAGGGGTCTCTCCTCAAATCGGGGAAATTACTCTTGCCCATAAAGGAATCTTATTTTTAGATGAACTACCAGAATTTAGAAGAGATGTTTTGGAGGGATTAAGACAGCCATTAGAAGAGGGGAAGATTGTAATTTCAAGATCTAAGTATACTGTTACATATCCAGCTCAATTTGTTTTAGTGGCTGGTATGAATCCTTGTAAATGTGGATATTTTGGTGATAAAGAGAAAGAATGTACTTGTACTCCTTATGATGTAAAAAAATATTGGAGTAAGGTATCAGGTCCACTTTTAGACAGAATTGATATAAGGGTTTATGTGAATAGAGTAGAGAAAGAAAAGATCTTTAATGATAATCTTGAGGAATCATCAGAAAGGATTAGAGAAAGAGTAAAAAAAGCAAGAGAGATTCAATATGAAAGATATAAATCCGAGAAAATATATTTAAATTCCCAATTAACTCCAAAACTTATCAAAAAATATGTTAGCCTAAATCCAAGAATTAGGGATTTATTATTAAATACAGCTGAAAGAATGAAATTATCTATGAGATCTATTGATAGAATTATAAAGGTTTCAAGAACTATAGCAGATTTAGAAAGTAGTGAAGAGATTAAAGAAAGTCATTTGATTGAGGCTCTAACCTTTCGAGGTTTAGAGGATTTTGTTTCCAATCTTTAAAATTAATGAAAGGGGGTTTTTGTATTGATTAAAGCTTTGGAGAGATATTTTGGCTTTGAGAAATTTAAGACTAATTGGTCTAACGAGATCATTGCAGGGCTTACTACTTTTATTACCATGGCTTATATTTTGTTTGTAAACCCCAACATATTAGGAGATGCAGGAATGCCAAAAGGTGCTGTTTTGATGGCAACCGCTATTGGGGCTGGAATTGCTACTTTGACTATGGGATTGTATGCAAAACTTCCTTTTGCTTTGGCTCCTGGTATGGGACTTAATGCATATTTTGCTTATTCTGTATGTAAAGGAATAGGTCTTCCTTGGCAAGTTGCATTAGGAGCAGTATTTATAGATGGGATCATTTTTTTAATTTTATCGATTCTTCCAGTAAGAAGATGGATTGTACAAGCTATACCACTTAATATTAAGATGGCAACCTCAGTAGGTATAGGACTTTTTATAGCTCTTATAGGATTAAAATCTGCAGGGATTGTAGTAAAGAATGATGCTACTTTAATATCCTTAGGCAATTTAGGATCTCCAGAAACCTTGCTTTCTATTTTTGGGATTATTATTATTGCTTTACTTATGGCATTGAACGTTAAAGGAAATATATTATTAGGGATATTAATTACTACATTTATAGGCATTTTTGTAAAAGGTTCCAATGGTCAACCTATCACCTATTTTACAGGAAATATAATAGCCCTTCCTAATTGGGAAGAGTTTTCTAAAACCTTTTTAGCATTAGATATTTTAGGGGCTCTAAAATGGGGATTATTTTCTATAATCTTTACATTTACTTTTGTAGATATGTTTGATACTGTAGGTACTATTTCGGGACTTGCAGCTAAGCTTAATATGCTTAGGGAGGATGGAAGTTTTGAGGGTTCTGATAGAGCTTTAGTTTCTGATGCGGTAGGAACTGTAGCTGGAGCATTGTGTGGAACCTCAACTATAACTACATATATTGAATCTGCAGCAGGAATAGCAGAAGGAGGTAAAACAGGAGCTGTCTCATTAGTAGTAGGATTGCTTTTCCTCTTATCTGTAATTTTTTGGCCTCTTGCTGGGATTATACCATCTTCCGCTACTGCTCCTGCCTTAGTTATTGTCGGTTTCCTTATGATGGAACCTATATTAAAAGTCAATTTAAAGGAAATAGGGGAAGCTCTTCCTGCTTTTATTACTATAGTGGCTATGCCTTTTACCTATTCGGTAGCGAATGGGTTAATATTTGGTATTCTTTCTTATGTAATATTAAACCTTCTTACAGGGAAAATTAAAAAATTAAATCCAGTGTTAATAATATTGGCTGTATTATTTATTCTTTACTTTATTCTTTAAAAGAAATATTAGGGGGGATTATTTAGTCCCCCTAATATTTTGATAATTAATGTATAATTATAATCCCAAGGATAAACCATTTATATATTCTTTAAGTTATTTTCCTCCTTTATATAGAAGATGGAGGGAATGGATAGATTTTATTTCGCCACCAGAACTTTTCCTTTTGTCAGATAAGGAAATTCTTGAAAGATTCTCGTATTCTTCCTTGATCCAAGAATTTATAATTTTTAAAAGAAAGATTTCTTGGGAAGACTTGTGGGAAAAACTTGTTAAAAAAGACTATAAACTTACAACTTTATGGGACGAAGAATATCCACCTTTACTCAAAGAGATAAAAAATCCTCCGTTATTTCTCACATATAGAGGAAATATTATTGGTAAAAGATATATAGCTATTGTAGGAACAAGAAGACCCACCCAATATGGAATTAAAATCTCTGAGTATTTCTCAAGAGAATTAGTAAAATATGGATTTATAATAGTAAGTGGTCTTGCTTATGGGATAGATACATATGCTCATAAAGGAGCTTTAGAGGGTGGAGGAAGAACATATGGGATTCTTGGTAGTTCTTTAGATTTTATATATCCTTCTGGAAATAGAATTTTAGCAGAAAGAATAGTAGAAAATGGAGCCTTAATAAGTGAGTATCCTTTAGGTACAAGACCTACAAGATATACCTTTCCACAAAGAAATAGGATTATTAGCGGAATATCTGAGGGAGTATTTGTAATTGAAGCAGGAGAGAAAAGTGGGGCTCTAATAACAGCAAGTTTTGCATTGAATGAAGGGAGAGAGGTTTTTGCTGTTCCAGGGAGAATAATAGATGAAAGAAGTAAAGGAACAAATAAGTTAATTCAAGAAGGAGCAAAAATGGTGTTAGATATAATAGATATATTAGAAGAATTTCACATACCTTTTATTTATAAACCTAAAAGAGATGTTATTTTAACAGAAGATGAAAAAAAGGTATTGCAATTTTTAAATTTTAATCCTATATTTATTGAGGATTTAATGATCAAATTAAACATGGATATATCAAGATTAATGTTTATAATAGTTTCTTTACAAGCCAAAGGCCTTGTAGAAGAATTTCCAGGGAATAGATATGGGAGAAGGAGTGATAATTTATAGTGAAAAATAAAAAGATTGTAATAGTTGAATCTCCAGCTAAAGCAAAAACAATTGAAAAAATACTTGGTAAAGAATTCAAAGTAGTTGCTTCTTATGGTCATGTAAGAGATCTACCCGAGAAGGAACTTGGGGTAGACATAAAGGATAATTTTAAGCCTAAATATGTAATCATCCCTTCAAGAAAAGAAGTTGTTAAGAATCTAAAGGAACTATTAAAAGAAGCAGATCATTTTTACTTAGCTACAGACCCTGATAGAGAAGGAGAAGCTATTGCATGGCACCTTGTTAATGTATTAAATATTCCAAAAGATAAATTCTCAAGAGTAGAATTTCATGAGATAACTCCAAGGGTAGTACAAGAAGCAATAAATAATCCAAGGGATCTTGATATCAGTAAAGTAGAAGCCCAACAAGCAAGAAGAATTTTGGATAGATTAGTTGGGTATGAACTTAGTCCTCTTTTATGGAAAAAGGTTAAAAGAGGACTTTCTGCCGGGAGAGTACAATCAGTAGCTCTGAGGCTTATTTGTGAAAGAGAAAAGGAGATTGAGCAATTTATACCCCAAGAATATTGGTATATATGGGGAGAGTTTTCAGATAAAACAAATAAGAAAATATATGGAAGACTCATATCATATGAAGGTAAAGAAGTCAATTTAAAAAATGAAGAAGAAGTGAATAAGATATTAGAAGAGTTAAAAGGAATAAATTATATAGTAAAAGATGTAATTAAAAAGGAAGAGAAAAAGTCCTCGCCTCAACCTTTTATAACAAGTACTTTACAACAAGAGGCCTCAAGAAGATATGCCTTTCCTGTTGGAAAGACTATGAAAATTGCTCAAACTCTTTATGAGGGTATAGATATTGGAGAAGAGAGAATAGGACTTATAACTTATATGCGAACCGATTCTACCAGAATAGCTCCTGAAGCAAGAATGGAGGCTATTAAATATATAGAAGAGAATTTTGGAAAAGAATTTATCGGAGGGGAGAAAAAGACGAAGAAGAAACTTGGTGTTCAAGATGCTCATGAGGCTATAAGGCCAACTTCAGTCTTTAGATTACCAGAAATGGTGAGGCCTTATCTTTCAGAAGATCAATTTAAGCTTTATAAACTTATATGGGAAAGATTTATCGCAAGTCAAATGGCTCCAGCTATCTATGATGTGGTAGAAATATATGTGGAAGGAAATAAGTATCTATTTTTGTCAAAAGGAAGGAAACTTAAATTTCCTGGTTTTATGTCAGTTTATCATGAAGAGGAGGAAGAATCTGAAACTGATAAACAAGTAGAATATATTCCAGAAAAAGGTAATCTTTTAAATCTTCTTAATCTATATCCGGAACAGCATTTTACAAAACCTCCATCTCGATATTCTGAGGCTACTTTGGTGAGAACCTTAGAAAGATTTGGAGTAGGAAGGCCAAGCACCTATGCTACTATCATAGAAACGTTAAAAGAAAGAGAATATGTGGTTGTTAAGGACAGATTTTTAGTACCTACTACCTTAGGAAAAGTTGTTAATGAGTTTTTAGTCGAGAAATTCCCTAATCTAATTGATGTGAAATTTACAGCAAAGATGGAAGAAGATCTAGATAAAATTGAGACAGGAAAAGTCGAAGCCATAGATGTTTTGAAGAGGTTTTATCCAAAATTTAAAGAAGAGTTAGAGGAAGTTTATAAAAATTCAGATAGGGTACAAATTGCTGAAAAAACTGATGAAAAATGTCCCATTTGTGAAAGTGATTTGCAACTTAGAGAAAATAAAAATGGTAAATATTATGCTTGTTCACGATATCCAGACTGCAAGTATACGAAACCAATATATGATGAAGCAAAAGGCAAATGTCCTCTCTGTGGAGGTACTGTTGTTAAAAAAAGATCTAAAAAAGGAAAGACTTTTTGGGGATGCTTAAATTATCCTAAATGTACTTTTGCATCGCCCTATGAGCCTACTCACGAAAAGTGTCCAATATGTGGTAGTACTCTTTTAGAGAGCAACAGATTTAAAAAATGTAGTAATAATGATTGTAACTACATATTATGGAAGAAAGGGAGGAATAGAAAATGGAAAAAGTCAAAATCATAGGTGGAGGACTTGCAGGAGCTGAGGCTGCTTGGCAACTTGCTAAAAGAAAAATTCCTGTAGAGATATACGAAATGAGACCACAAGTTATGACTCCTGTTCATAAAACGGAATATTTAGCTGAACTTGTCTGTAGTAATTCCTTTAAATCTACAGAGATTACAAATGCCTCAGGACTTTTAAAAGAGGAAATGAGGAGGCTTGATTCCTTAGTTCTTAAAGTTGCTGAAGAAACGAAGGTTCCAGCCGGTGTTGCTTTGGCCGTTGATCGAGAACTCTTTGCTAAAAAGGTGCAACAGATATTAATGGAAAATCCTTATGTAACTATAATAAGAGAGGAAGTCAAAAAAATTCCTTCTGATGGAGTTGTTATTGTGGCTACGGGACCTCTAACTTCTTCTGATTTTGCTCAATATTTAACTGAAATATTAGATACGGATTCTCTGTATTTTTATGATGCAGTATCACCTATTATTTATGCTGATAGTATAAATTTTGAGAAGGTTTATAGTGCTTCAAGATATGGTAAAGGGGAAGAGGCATATTTAAACTGTCCTATGAATGAGGAAGAATATAAAAGGTTTGTGAATGAATTGATAAATGCCGATGTAGTGGAATCACATTTCCCTGGTGAAGAAAAATATTTTGAGGGATGTCTTCCTATAGAAATTTTGGCAAGAAGAGGTATAGATACATTACGTTATGGTCCTATGAAACCTGTTGGTCTTCCAGATCCAAAAACAGGCAAAGAGCCTTATGCTGTGGTTCAATTGAGACCAGAAAATATACAAAAAACCCTTTATAGCATGGTGGGTTTTCAGACAAGACTTAAATTTCAAGAGCAAAGGAGGGTTTTTAGATTAATTCCTGGACTTGAAAATGCTGAATTTGCAAGATATGGGGTAATGCATAGAAATACCTATTTCTATGCCCCTAAATTTTTAAAACCAACCTTACAATTTGCTAAAGACGAGAGAATATTTTTTGCTGGTCAGGTTATTGGTGTAGAAGGATATATGGAATCTGCGAGTATGGGAATAATAGCTGGAATAAATGCAGCTCGTTTATATAAAGGAAAACCACTTATAATATTACCTCATACTACAATGATAGGGGCTCTTATTGGTTATGTGACTACTAAAGTACCTGTAAAGAATTTTCAGCCTATGAATGCTAATTTTGGAATTTTGACTCCCTTAGATATGCCTGTTAAAGATAGGAAGATGAGAAATAGATTATATGCCGAGAGAGCATTAAGGGATCTTGAGGATATGATAAGGAGGTTTGCGATCAATATATAGAAATGACAAAATTGGATTTAAAAAAAGAAATAGAAGGATATCTTAATTATTTGAGATTTGAACGTAATTATTCTCCAAATACTTTGAGAGGTTATAATATTGATCTTTTGGATTTCTATAATTATTGTAAAGAGAGAGATTTGGATTTTACGAATAAAAGAGTGATCAGGTCTTACATACAAAATATTGCTCAAAAAAACTATAAGAAGAGTACTATTGCAAGAAAATTAACTTCTTTAAGAAGTTTTTTTGAATATCTTCTTACCTATGATAAAATTAAAGAAGATCTTACTGTTTTCATTCCTATACCTAAAATAGAGAAAAGATTGCCTCAGTTTTTATCTATTGATGAGGTATATAAACTTCTCGATGCTCCATCCTTAGATAATCTTTTGGGTATAAGAGATAGAGCTATTTTAGAGACTCTATATGCTACAGGGATAAGAGTAAGTGAGCTTGTAGGTATAAATGAGGAAGATATTAATTGGAATTATGGAGAGATAAGAGTTTTTGGAAAAAGGGCTAAAGAAAGAGTAGTGATAATTGAAGAAAATACTTTAAAGATATTACAGCTTTATAATGATCATGTAAGGTCTAAACTATTGAAGAAACCTGAAAAGGCATTTTTTCTAAATGCTAAAGGAGAAAGAATTACAGATCGTGGAGTAAGGTTAATTTTGAAAAGATATACTAAATTTTTAGAAAAAAAGGTTTCTCCTCATATTTTAAGACATACCTTTGCCACACACCTTTTAGAAGGAGGAGCTGATCTTAGGTATGTACAAGAGCTTCTGGGTCATGTAAGAATTTCTACAACTCAGATTTATACTCATCTTACTTCAGAACAGATAAGAAATATTTACACAAAGGCTCATCCAAGAGCTAAAAAAGAAGAATAAAAGGAGGTTTAAGCATGAAAAGATATATGTCTCTTTTTATAATGCTTTTATTTTTACTAAATATAGGACTTGCAAAACAAAGTTTTACCATTGATTTCTCTAAAAATCCTCCCAAGGGAAATTTAGTTTTTGAGATGGGAAAAGGAGTAGTATTAGAAAGAAGTAATGGGGAATATCATTTGGCTATGTTAAGGGCAGAAGGACAGTTGAAGTTATATACTCCAGTAACTCCTCTTTTTAATCCCAAAAGAGTAGTTTTAAAGATTACAGGTATGAGTTCTTCTTTTATGACTGAAGAAACATGGGCTCCTATTTCCATATATGTAAACTCAAAAAATGTGATTTCAGGTTTTGATTTTGGCAGTGAATATTATATTACTCCTTCTTTTGATGTTACAAAGTACTGGATAGTAGGTCAAACAAATATTATAGAGATAATTCTTGAGAAGGATGCAAGTGGGGAATTTTGGTTAAAGAAATTGGAATTGATTATTTATGAAAGATAAATATTTTGTTTTTTATTGTAAAATATTCAAGTCCATCTTCTAACTTTATATCTTTTGGAAGATAAAATTCTTTTATATAGTTTTGAGAAGGTATTCCCGACCAAGATAGAATTAAGTCTTGAAGATATACTTTTTCATCTATTAACTTGTAAGAATGTTCGGGAAAATATCTTCTGTTGTTATAAAGAATTATTTCTTCAGATATTTGGGGATAATTAAAAAAATTGATAGAGAATGTAATAAACCTTATAGACTTGATATAAAAAGAGAGAACTTCCCATGTAAAATTTTCAGGACCTAATATGTTAATATCTGGTATATAGATATCTTGAGGTAAAGGTATGCTATTTTTTCCAATAAATATTCTGATATCGTCTATAATATTGTATAAATCTCTAATTAAATCTTTAAGAGAAGAACGTTTAAAGCTTAAAAAATCACTCCTTATATCTCTAATGCTTTTTAGTTTTTCTATAAAATCAGAGAGAATAATGTTATGTGAATTCATCCATTTCTGAAAGATTTTATAATTTTTGAAACTTTCTTCTATTATTCGTTCTTCTCCTTTTTCATAAAAATATAATTGATATAAACTTTCTCTTCCCCACTCAAAAGGAAAATTTAATTTATAAAAAAGATCTTTCATAGTAAATTCAATTATTTTTTTAGCTATTGGTTTCATTTTTCAATATTTCTTCAAGGTATCTTATGGCTTCATCTCTTGTAGATATTTTATTATTCATCTGTGCTTCTATAAGCTTTTCTTTTAATTTACCTATTAGGGGAGACGGGGTTAGATTAAATATTTCCATGATTTCATTACCTGTTAATAAGGGTTTAGGAATATTTTTTATTTTGAAAAATTCATTTAATATTTTCCTATACCAATTCAAGTTTTCTATTTTACCTTTAATAGATATTTGATCAGCCATAAAGAGTAGTATCAAAGCAGGCACATCATCTTTTACTCTTAAAATGAGTTTATAAATAGGGTCTGATACTGGATTTTGTATGAAGCTTAAAGGGTACATATGAGTCCCAATAAGTTTTTTTAAAAAAATTATTTCTTTTTTACTTAACTTCAATCTTTCTCCTATATTATCTAAAAGTTCAACTCCTTTTTGTGAATGTCCATAGTAATGAACTAAAGAGGCTTCATCGATAGAAAAAGTTTCAGATTTACCTATATCATGAAGTAATACTGCTAATTTTAGAGTTTCAAGCTTTGTATAGTTTGAAAAGAATTTTTCATTTAAGTATGCTAAGATTTGTTGATATGAGTCTGGAAAAATAGATTCTATATTGTATATTAAATCTTCAAGAACAGATAAAGAAGTTATAGAATGCCTCAATGGATCTTCATGGTGGGGATTACTCCATGGAATATCTTTTAATACAAAAAGCTCTGGTAAAATAACCTCTAAAACTTTTGTTTCTACCATTTTAATCCATAGATAACTTGAGAATGACGAAATTAGTATTTTGTAAATTTCGTCGTGTATCCTTTCTGCTTTCACTGATTTTAATTTTTCTCTATCTTCTATAATCTTCTCATAAGTATTTTTTTCTATTTTAAAACCATATCCTAAAAATCTAAAAGCTCTTAGAATCCTTAAAGGATCTTCCTTAAAGGAGTTAGGTGAAGATATTCTTAGTATTCCTCTTTCTAAATCTTTTAAGCCATTTAAAGGATCAATTATTTTAAAGCTGAAAAGATTTAATGCAATAGAATTTATAGTAAAATCACGCCTTAGAAGTTCTAATAGTAAATTGTTTTCATATATGGGGGTAAAATCTAAAATGATGTCTCCATCATTATTATTTATAATTATTCTGTAATACTCTCGCTCCTCATCTAATTTGATAAGTTTACCGTTAAAAAGGTTAGTTAGATCAAATAAAAAATTATAATTTAAAGGGTAAACTAAAAAGTCTACGTCCTTTAATTCTTTTCCAATAAGGTAATCCCTTACAAAACCACCTACTATATAGATTTTTAAATGATTAGCTTTGGCATAATCACGTACTATTTTTAACGTTTTATAAATTAATTCTTGCCCTTCCATTTCTTAGTAGATATTTTATCTCTTCAATCTCTATATCTTTTAAATTTCTTGGGAAGTTATAAGGTACTATTCTTGGGCTTTCATTATAATAAGGTCTATTGCAATTAGGGCATCCAGTCGTTTTAAAAATTATTTCAAAAAAAGGCTCTGCTAATGATAAAATATCCTCCGTAATTAATAAATTGTCATTTTTATCAAATGACAATTCATCAAAAGAGATTAAATTTCTCTGTAAAAGAAAAGTGATAAGTTGTATTTTTCTGTATTTGTAATAATTAGGAGGGTTCATGTTTTCAAGACGAGTTCCACTTAAAGGTGTAAATGCAAATAAAGCTACTGTTACCTTCCATTTTGATAACTTATCTATAATGTAAACTAACTCCTTTTCCTCTTCTCCTAATCCTACAATTATATGAGATGTGATTTGGGAAGGAAACTTTATACTTGCTTCTTTAATAAACTCTAATCTTTCTTCAAATTCTCCATATTTTATTTTTCTAAAAAGATCTTTTCCTACCGCATCAATAGATATGTTTATTCTATCAATTTCTAATTCGAAGAATTTTTCTATATGAGATATGTTATTGAAGGGGGCAGAAATAGAAATAGGTAAATTGAAGATTTTAAATAGTTTTATAGTTTCAACTAATTCTTTTTCCCAACTTAGATGATTTGTCACTTGAAAACATAATCTTTTAAAAGGATTATATTCCTCTAATAGGTTTATTAAATCTTCTATTTCTATGAGAGGCCATGTAATTCTTGAAAGCATAAAAACATCAACGTGACTTCCTCTTGCTTGAGTGCAGAAGGCACAATTATTGAGACATTTTTGTAGTGTCATAAGATATAAAGTTGTTGGTGAATCTTCTTTTATATATTTTCTTTTAAGTACTTCCAAACTACCTGAAGAAATTCCAAATCTCATAATAGGGCACAGCATTCTTCAAAGATTTTTATATTATTCTGGGATTTTATAGCTTCAGGGTGAGGATTAACAATAGCATGAAAGTTAAGGTCTATGGCTAGAGAGTCTAATTCATATCTATAATTACCATTTGGGCGTACACATCCAAGATAAAACTTAGTATTAGGTAATTTTTTCTTAGCATAATTCCAAAGTTCTTCAACTTCTTTTATAGAAGGTAAAGATATTTCTTGGAAAGACGTGTTTTGAATGGGAGTAATCACAATGAATATAATTTTCTCAGGAGTAGGATCTTTAGATAAAAAATCTATTTCTTCATATTCTTTTTCTATCTTTCCATAATTAGCTCCCATTAAGATATGAGGACTTATTGGAAAATATTCTTTTATCATAAAGTATTCTTCTTTAAAATCGTTACTATTCTTATCCTTAAGATGAAAAATATTTTTAATAACAAAGTCATCTAACATCAAATCATATGAAACCATATCTGGTAGTGATATTAAATGTTTAATTGTTTTTTCATCTATAAGACCCATATGAAAGTTTAGTTTATATCCTGATTCTTTTAATTTTTTCATAAGATTTATAGAGGATTTTGAGAGGGGAAGATAGCCTTTTTTATTATATCCGCCACTAACCAAAATACTTTTAAAATAATTTAACTCAAGCTTTTTTGAAAGATGATCTATATTTGTCATATTTTTTAAAAAGTGAGCCTTACAATGATCACATTGCAAAGCACACCATTCCCCTGTGATACTTAGTGGAAGGGTTCTAATAGGTTTTACTGATATCATCTCCAGTTTACCTTTAGCATTTTAGCTGCATATACTTCATCTAATCTACCTACAGGTGTATTATGAGGGGCTGATTTTAATATATCAGGATTTTCCTCACTCTCTTTAATAATAGTTTTTAAAATTTCTACAAATTGATCTAAGGTATATTTGGTTTCAGTTTCTGTAGGCTCAATCATTAAAGCTTCTTCTACTATAAGAGGGAAATATATTGTAGGAGAATGTACTCCATAATCAAGTAGTCTTTTAGCTATATCAAGTACTTTAATTCCTTTTTCTTTTTGTTTTTTACCAGAGAGAACAAATTCATGCTTACAGAGATCAGGGTAAGGTAGATGGAAAAGATCTTTTAATTTTTCTTTTAAATAATTGGCATTTAATACAGCTATTTCGGTAACATTCTTCAAACCTTCAGATCCAAGAAGTCTAATATAGCAATAAGCTTTTAGAAGTACTAAAAAATTTCCATAAAACGTTCTTACTCTTCCTATACTTTTTTTGATATCATAATTAAGATAATACCTTTCTCCATCAAATTCTACTGTTGGTTTTGGTAAATAATCTTTTAAAAATGATTTTACACCTACAGGACCTGCTCCTGGGCCTCCACCTCCATGGGGAGTGGAAAAAGTTTTATGAAGGTTTATATGGACAGCATCAAATCCCATATCACCAGGTCTTGCATATCCCATGATACCATTTAAATTTGCTCCATCATAATATAAAAGAGCTCCTGTCTCATGTACCATTTGGGAAATCTTCAATATATCTTTTTCAAAAAGACCAAGAGTGTTTGGATTAGTTAGCATTAAAACAGCCACATCTTTATTTAGATATTTTGCTAATATATTAGGATTTACAAGTCCTCTTTCATCAGATGGTATTTCTATAGTTTCAAATCCTGCCATTGTTGCACTTGCAGGATTTGTTCCATGGGCTGAATCTGGAGCTAATACAATTTTTCTTTTCTCTCCTTTGTCTTTAAAATATGCTTTAATAATTAACAATGCTGTAAGTTCTCCATGAGCTCCTGCAGAAGGTTGAAAAGTAAATTTATCCATGCCTGTTATATTAGATAGATATTCTCCAAGTTTATAGATAATTTCTAAACTTCCCTGGGATAAATCTTCTGGAGTATAGGGATGTAAATTAGCAAATGATGGAAAGCTTGCTATTTCTTCATTTATTTTGGGATTATATTTCATGGTACATGAACCTAAAGGGTAGAAACCTGTATCAACCCCATAACCTCTTTGAGAAAGATTGGTAAAATGTCTCACTACTTCTGGCTCACTTATTTGAGGAATAGGTATGTCTTTTCTTATTAATTTTTCAGGTAAGATCCTCTCTGGAAGATAATCTTCTAAAGGATCTGGAAGATTGATTGTAGGTCTGTTATTATCATGTAAATCTTTTAGGAGAGGTATTTCTTTATTCAATTTTTATATATGACCTCCTTTAAAGAAGTTACTAAAAAGCTAATATCATCTAATGAATTCATCTCAGTAACTGCAATGAGGATTTCTTTTTCTCTTTCAGGATAGAACCTTTTAAGAGGAATTCCTGCTATAATATTTTTTTTCTTGAGTGCATCTATAACTATATTACTATCTATTGGAGTTTTTAAAACAAATTCGTTAAAATTATAGGAATTAGGATAGGTTAATTCAAAACCTTCTTTAGTTAAAAAATCCTTTAAATAATGAGTTCTAGAGAAACAAATTTCGGCAATTTTTCTAATACCCTTCTTGCCTAAAAGAGACATATATACTGCAGCCATTATTGCTGTGAGAGCTTCGTTTGTGCATATATTGGATGTGGCTTTTGCTCTTCTTATATGTTGTTCACGGGTTTGAAGAGTATTTACAAATCCTCTCTTATTATTTATATCCCTTGTCTCTCCTACAATTCTCCCAGGCATTTGCCTTATATATTCTCTTTTTGTAGCCAAGATACCTAAATATGGCCCACCAAAGCCTAATGGTATACCTAAGGATTGGCCTTCTCCGACTACAATATCCACATTGTACTCTCCTGGAGCTTTTAAAATTCCTAAGGATATAGGATATATGGAAAGTATTAGTAAAGAATCATGTTGGTGGGTTATTTTTTCTATTTCTTCTAATTCCTTTTCTATAACTCCAAAAAAATTAGGGTTTTGAATAATTACAGAGGAAGTATTATTGGATACTTTTTCTTTTAGAAAATCAATATCTGTTTCACCATTTTTATTAAGTGGAATCTTTACAATGTTAATTTCTTGAGCCCCTAAATATGTATAAAGTGTCTCTAAATATTCTGGATGTAACCCTTCGGATGCTAAAACTTCCTTTTTACCATTTATCCTTACTCCCATGAGAACTGCTTCACAAATACCTGAGCCTGCTTCATAAAGGGAAGCATTAGCTACATCCATCTGAGTAAGATCGCATATAAGACTTTGATATTCAAATATGGATTGTAAAACTCCCTGACTAATTTCAGGCTGATATGGAGTATAGGAAGTATAGAAGTTGGGAAATTGAGCTACTATTTTAACAAAGGGGGGTATATAGTGTTTATAAGCACCACCCCCTAAGAAGGATATAAATTTTTCGCCTTTATTTTTTTGAGCTAAATTTTGTATCTCGTTGATAAGATCTATTTCTGATATTGGGGGAGGCAAAATAAAATTCTCTTTCGCTTTTTTCTTAATATCATCTGGTATATCGTTGAATAACTCCTCAGTACTACTTACTCCTATGGCTTTTAGCATCTCTAAAATTTCTTTTGAAGTATGGGGGATATAAGCCATATTTAAGCTCCTATAAATTTTTTATACTCCTCTGCATTCATTAGTGTGTCTAATTCCTTAGGATCACTAATTTCCAATTTTGCGATCCAGCCGTCATTGTAGGGATCTTCATTTATTATTTCTGGTTTTTCTTTAAGTTTTTCATTTACTTCTATTACCTTACCTGATATGGGTGAATATACATCGGAAGCAGATTTTACAGATTCAATTACAGCTAATACATCATTTTGTTTTACAGTTTTACCTATTTCTGGTAGATCTACGTAAACAATATCACCAAGTTCTTCTTGAGCATAAAAAGAGATACCAACAATTGCAATATTTCCTTCTAATTTTACCCATTCATGTTCTTTTGAATATTTAAGATTTTCAGGATACATTTTTCTTCTCTCCTTTCTTTATAGATGTATTCTTAACAAAGGGGGGCTTGACAATTTTAGCTTTTAAAAATTTATCTCTTGCTTTAATTCTTACTTCTTCATGAGTTGAATTATTATATAATAATCCAATTCCTCGTTTCAATATAGGGGAATAATTTCCACTTGTCACATAACCTATTTTTTCTTCATAACTATAGACTTCATATCCTGCTCTCGGAATACCATTTTCCAAAAGCTCAAATCCATTTAGGGTTTTTGTTTTTTTATCTCTTTTATCAATCAAAGCATCCTTTCCAATAAATTCACCTTTTTCCAACTTTACAACCCATCCTAAATTTGCTTCCCAAGGGGTTGTGTTTTCATCTAATTCATGACCATATAAGGGATACCCCATTTCTAACCTTAAGGTATCCCTTGCTCCAAGCCCGCAAAGTGTTATTTTTTCTTCTTGTATAAAGATGTTAAAAATTTCTTTCACATCCTCTATAGATACAACAATCTCAAAACCGTCTTCTCCTGTATATCCAGTTCTTGATATTATAACATTTTTATTTATTATTTTGTCCTTTACAAAATAATAATATGGAATATTATTTAGAGGATAATTTGTATATTTTTGAACAATTTTCTCAGCTTCTGGTCCCTGAATAGCTAATAGATTTGTTTGAAAGGTTATATCTTCAATATAGACATTAAACTTTTTATTATTTTCTAATAGCCAATTAAATATTTTCTCTGTATTAATAGCATTTACTATTAATAGAAATTCTTCTTCTGAAATCATATATACGAGAATATCATCCATAATTGTCCCTTGAGGGGTTAAAACTAAAGAATACTGAGCCTTTCCTGGGTGTAATTTATTAATGTCGTTAGAAGTTGTATATTGAAGGAGGTCTTTAGAGTTTTTGCCATTAACTACAATTCTTCCCATGTGGGATATATCAAAAATTCCTACTTCATATCTTACAGCAAGGTGTTCTTTTACTGTTCCTACATATTCTAAGGGCATCCACCAATTTGCAAACTCAAAAAACTTAGCCTTTAATTTTTTATGCTCATCCTCTAAAAATAGCCTCTTTGCCATTTTTTCACTCCTAAAAATAATAAGTCCCAGGCTGGAATTAGCCAGCCTGGGACTTTAGATTTATTTCTTTACTGCTTCGCGAAGCTCTTTTCCGGGACGGAATACAGGAACTTTTGTTGCTGGTATTTTAATTGGTTGTTGTGTACGAGGGTTTCTTCCCTCTCTAGCTGCTCTCTTTCTTACAGAGAAAGTACCAAATCCTACAAATTGAACTGTATCCCCCTTAGATAATGCTTCGGTTATAGTTTCTAATACAGCATTTACTACTTTAGTTGCCTCTTTCTTTGTGATTTTTGCCTTCTCTGCTACCTTTGCGATGAAATCGGCCTTTTTCATCCTTATTCACCCCCTTTCTTAATGGATTTATATCATAAGTCTATGAAGTTTTCGAAAGTTCCCAAAGTTCATTTAATTCTTTTAAGGTAAGATTTTTCCAATCTTTTCCTAACTCTTTTATCTTTTTCTCTATAAACTCAAATCTTTTAATAAATTTCTTGTTAGTTTTGCGTAATGCTTCTTCGGGTTCTATGTTTAAATGACGCGATATATTTACTATAGTGAAAAGGATATCTCCAATTTCTTCTTCTATTTTTTCTTTATTCTTGTTAGTGATTGTTTCTTCTAATTCTTTAAATTCCTCTTTTAGTTTTGGTAATATATCTTCAGTCTTTTCCCAATCAAATCCTACATGAGAAGCCTTTTCTTGAATTCTAAAGGCAGATAAAAGGGATGGCATGTTCAATGGTACACCACTTAATATACCTTTTTCTTCTTTTTCTTGACTTTTAATTTTTTCCCAATTTGTTAAAATATCTTTTACTCCATTAACTTCCACATTTCCAAAAACATGAGGATGTCTTATTATTAACTTGGTTCTTAAATTTTTACATACTTCTGCAAAACTAAATTTTTTTTCTTCCTCTCCCATAACGCTTTGCATAAGGATATGTAATAGTACATCTCCTAACTCTTCTTTTATCTTCTCAGAATTATTTTCTTCTAACCCTTCAATCAATTCATAGGTCTCCTCTAATAGATAAGGAATCAATGACTGAGGGGTTTGTTTTTGATCCCATGGGCATTCCTTTCTTACCCTCTCAACAACATTATATAATTCTATAAATTCTTTACATATATCCTCTTTTCTATTCATCGCCTTTCTTCTTATCTGTAAAAATTTGATTTTCACTAAGATTATAGCACCAACTTGAAAAAAAGCAAGTATTCAAGCTAAATTTTTCTATCTTGAATGTTTCTGAATAAGATTTTACCTATGTTCTATAAACTCATAAAAATCCTATTCATCTGTTTTTGGAAGAGGTGTTTTTGCCTCTTTTCTATAGAAAAACTGTTGTATCTCTATTAACTTTCTCCATATTACTATCCAGAGATCTTTGTCTGAAAAATCTTTTTCAATTTTTGCTTTGTTTAATTGATCTTCTAACCATTTGTTTATGACTTTGCCTCTTTTATCAGTAAGAAGTTTTTCTTCAATTTCTGCTTTTGCTTGGAAATATGGTGTTGTATAGGCCTCTTTAATTTCTGAAACCTTAGTAATATAATAACCATCTTGTGTTTTAATAGGTTTACTTATTTGATTGATTGGAAGTTTTATTGTTACTTTTTCTACTTCTTCTGGTAATGTTCCTTCTATAACAAATCCTAATTCTCCACCCTTGTCCTTTGTAGTTGTGTCTTCAGAATATTTTTTAGCTGCCTCAGTAAAGGTTATTTTATTATTTACTAAATCGTTATATATTTGGTTTGCTTTTTTCTCATCTTTTACAAGTATCAAGTGCACTTTATATTCTTTGGGATGTTCAAAAAGTTTTATGTTTTCATTATAATATTTTTTAATTTCATCCTCTGAAACTTTTTCATCCTTACCAATTTCATTCATCAATTTTCTATAAAGGAGATTTTTCTTTAATTCCTCTTTAAATGTATTTCTATCTAAACCGTATTGGGCAAGAGCCATCTCAAATTGAAGAGTATTTGGAAATTCCTTTTCTATCTCTTTTAATCTCTGTTCTACCTCTTGGTTGGAGAGACTAATCCCTCTTTTTTTAGCCTCTTCTTGTAATATCTTCCAACGAGCTAAATCTTTTATAGTTTCTTCTTTTACCTTACTTAAGAGTTTCTGTCCATCGGTTGTTGTAAAATCAATATTGTATAATATGGCATATTGGGTTTTCATAAAATTTAATCTGTCCTTGTATTCCTGTCTGCTTATGGGGATATTGTTTACTTTGATTACGGGATAGTTTTTCATCTGATGATAAACAAAGGCAACAAAAGCACCGCCTAATATAAAAAGAACAATAAATACAAGAAATACGATTTTTAGAACACTATTACCCTTCATTGCTGTTCACCTCATATCCTGTAAAGATTTTTTATAAGCAATCTGATTGCGATTATATCACAATTTTATCTTATATTGGAGAGATCTTTTAGAAAATTATAAATAAATACAAGTTTTTTGGTGATTGTTCCTTGAGGAAGAGATAGCTCTTTAATTTTTCCATCTTTTGGGTGTAATTTTAATCTTGTAGAGATTTCGATTTTTTCAATATTCATATTTTCTGCCAAGAATTTTATTTTAGAAAACAAAAAGAGATTATTTAAACTTTCAGGAATTGGTCCATAGATATCTTCCATCTCCCTCTTAATATCATCTAATTCTGAAAGGGATTTTAAGTGAGCAAGTTTCTGATAATAGTAGATACGATCACTGCTTGAGGTTATATAGTCTTCTGGTATAGAAATAGAGAAGGGATGTATTATCTTACAATTTTTTTCTTTCTCTTCTTTTTCTTGTGATTTTAATTCTTTAATGGCCTCTTCTAAAAGTTGTAGGTAGAGGTAGAATCCTACCGAGTCAATATGTCCATGTTGTTCTTTGCCTAATATTTTACCTGCTCCTCTTATCTCTAAATCACGCAATGCAAGTCTTAAGCCAGACCCCAAACTTGAAAATTCTTTTAATGCTTCCAATCTTTTTATACTTTCTTCAGATAGTTTTTTAATTGGAGCATGGAGAAAATAAGCATAAGCTTGCCTATCTGACCGTCCAATGCGACCTCTAAGTTGATACAACTGGGCAAGACCCATGTGTTCTGCATTTTCTACAAAAAGTGTATTGGCGTTAGGTACATCTATTCCTGATTCGATTATTGTGGTAGCTATAAGCACATCTATTTTTCCGTTGTAAAAATCATTCATTATTTCCGTAATCTTTTCATCTGCCATTTGACCATGAATGATACCATAAGAGGCCTCTGGAACTAATTGAGTAAGAAATTCTCTTATTTTTTCAAGTTTTGGAATATCATTGCAGACATAATATACTTGACCTCCTCTTTCTAATTCTCTTCTTATCCCTTCTTGGATGATTTGAGGATTATATTCTAATACAAAAGTTTGTATAGGTAATCGGTTTTCAGGTGGTGTTTCTAAAATAGAAAATTGCCTTATTCCTGAAAGAATCATAGAAAGGGTGCGAGGAATAGGAGTTGCAGAAAGATAGAGAATGTCTACATTGGGGTATTTCTTTTTAAAATGTTCTTTTTGCAATACTCCAAATCTATGTTCTTCATCTACTATGATAAGTCCTAAATCTCTAAATTGAACATCCTTTTGAAGGATTCTATGGGTTCCTATAATAATATCTATTTCTCCTTTTTTAATTTTTTCCAAAATTCTTTTTTGTTCCGATTTTGGTTTTAATCTGCTTAAAATCTCAATATTCACGGGAAAAACTTCAAGTCTTTCTTTAAAAACTCTCCAATGCTGAAATGCTAAAATAGTAGTGGGTACAAGAATAGCCACTTGTTTTCCATCTAATACTGCTTTAAAACTTGCTCTTAAAGCAAGCTCTGTTTTTCCAAAACCCACATCTCCAATAAGTACTCTTTCCATAGGTTTGTTCGATTCCATATCCTTTTTGATTTCGTTTAGGGCTTTAATTTGATCTTCGGTTTCAATATAAGGGAAACTTGCTTCCAGTTCTTTTTGTAGAAAATTATCTTTAGAAAAGGCAAAACCTTGAGAAATTTCCCTTTGAGCATATATTTTTAACAATTCTTCAGCAATTTCTTTAGCTGATTCTTTGACTTTTCTTTTAGTTTCCTCCCATTGTTTCGTACCAAGTTTGCTTATCTGAGGAGGAGTTTGAGAAGATGATATATACCTTTGAATAAGATGCATCTCTTCCAAAGGTACATATAAATAGCTTTTATCTGCATATTCTATAGTTATGAATTCATTCTCGATTCCTTCTATTTTTAGTTTCTTGAGACCTCTAAATATACCTATACCATAATTAACATGTACTACATAATCCCCATCTTTTAATAATGATAAATCTTTAGGTTTTAAGCCTTTTTCTGTTTTTATAACTTTTCTTTTTCTTCTCTTTCCAAAAATTTCATAATCTGTTAATACCAATATTTTTTCATTTTCCCATAAAAAGCCTTCTTTTATTTTTTCTCCTCTTAAATATTTCAAATCTATGTTTTTTAAGCGTATTTTTAATATATCTTCATGTTCAGAGGAAATGTAAATTTCCCAACCATCTTCTTTATAACTTTTTAATGTCTTTTCTAAAAAATCTCCTGTACCCTTAAATGTTGGGGGAGAGTAGATAGTAAAATTAATGTCAGGTTCATAATTGTGAAGATCTAAATATTGATATTTACCTAAATTCTCTAATAATCTTTCTTTTGTAAGAAAAAGATTAGGTGGTAACTTTTCTTTTGATGATCTTCTATTATAATTTTCTTTTCCTTTTTCCTCCCATTTTTCTAAGAGAGCTAAACTTTCTCCTAAATTTTCAAATACGATCAGGGTCTTGGAGGACAAGAAGGAGAAAATATAGTCTATTACTTCGTTATGTTTCAAGAAATATTTTTCTTCATCTAAATTTTTATCAAGTTCATATAAGGGGGTTAAAATAAATTTTGTTAAATTTTTTATAGACCTTCGGTCTTCGATACTAAAAAATCTTATTGATGTTATTTCATCTCCAAAAAATTCTAATCTTATAGGATATTCAGAGGAAGATGGAAAGATATCCAAAATTCCACCTCTAACACTATATTCTCCTATTTTCTCTACTTGAGTATTCTTCTCATATTGATTTCTTTGAAGAAAATTTTCTAAAAGATTTCTCTCTATCTCTTTACCTACCTCTAAGACTATGAAATTGTTTGAGAGTTTATATTTTGAGGTTAATGGATAGATAAGAGATTTTAAAGAAGCTATAACTGTATGATTCGGATTTAATAAGAGATCAGTAAGAACCCTTAATCTTTTTCCTTCTTTTTGTACAGATCTTAAAGGTTTTTCATAAGGTAAATGAACGTAAGAAGGAAATGTTTCTAAAATATCGATCTCATTTTTTAAATCTTCCCATAATGTTAAATTTTCATCATTATTGGTAATCCATAGAATAGGCCTTTCAAGGTTAAGTAAAGATTCAAGTAGTATAGGATATATACCTTTATAAATCCCAAAAATTTTTAAGTTTTTTCCCTCATTGATAAGATATTTTAATTTATTAAACTCTTTACTTCTAATAAATTTTTCTAAAAGAGCCATCTTCTATTATAAAGATTCTGAGCCTTATCCCATCCCTCCTTTAAAATAGTATTAATTATTTCTGGCATTTTGTTTAATACTTTTGATAAGATTTTCCATTCTTCTTCTGTAAACTCTCCTAATACGTAATTTATTGTTTCAGCTTTATCTATTGGTTTTCCTATTCCAATTCTTAAGCGATAAAAATTAGAGGTTTGAATTTCTTGTATAATAGATTTTATTCCATTGTGTCCTCCATCTTTTCCATTAAACCTAATTCTTATAGATCCTAAATTGAGATCTAAATCATCTTGTACTATTAAAATTTCTTGTGGTTCAAGATTATAATTATCAAGAAAATTTTTTACTCCTTTACCGCTTAAATTCATATATGTTTGGGGCTTAACAAGGTATATTTTAGATGATTCTATAAAGCCTTCAGAAACAAAATTTAGTTCTATTTTTTCCCATTTATTAAAGGAGAAATAATCGTATAAATAATCCACTACCATAAAACCAACATTATGGCGTGTGTTTTCATATTCTTTTCCAGGATTTCCTAATCCAATTATTCCTAATCTATCCACTTTCTTTTAGAAAAACTATTCCTGCATATCCTACTACTTCTGAATAGTCTTTCGTGATATCTCCAGAAGTACTATAGTCTATAAGTACTCCCTTTGAAGCGCCTAAATATTTACTTACTGTTATTGTTACGAAAATAGGACCTGATCCACAAATACTAATATCTTCTTCTCTTACTCGATTCATAAATTCTTCTTCATCTAAATTTAATATGGCTTCTATAGCATAGAAATCTTTTTCCTTAGCTATGGTCAGAGGTTCATAATGAGAAAAGTCAGAACTTGCAATAACAAGAATTGGATCGTTAGTTTCTAATATGGCTTTATAGATGGCTATTGCTAAATCATATAATATGGGGGTTCTATAATCCACTATTGTGATGGGAACTATACTTATATTGGGGTTTAAAAATTGCAAGAAGGGAATTTGAACCTCTATAGAATGTTCATATCTATGAGCATAAAGATCTTCAATTAAATACTTAGAGTGTTTGAGTATCTTTTCAGATAAATCGTTGTTTATATCTACCTTACCTAGTGGAGTTAACCATTTACCTTCCTTATATATTGATGCAGGTGCCCCTAAGCCATTGTGGTTGGGACCTAAAATTATAACATTGTTAGGTATTTTTATGCTTGAATATACTTTACCTGCAACTTTTCCAGAGTAAATATATCCTGCATGAGGAACAACGCATCCTATGGCAGATATTTTTTCATCTGTCTTTATAATAAACTTGGATATAAGGCTTATTAGTTCTCTTTCGTCAGCAGGATAAAAGTATCCTGCTACATATGGTATTCTGTCTTTCATATGATATAATTATAACCGATTTTTGAATAAAATAGAAATTCTAAGTTTTAATATGGTTTTAAAGAAAGTTTCTTAAAATTCTATATTTAGAGAAGGGAGGATGAAAATATGTCAAGAAGGTGCGAGATTTGTGGAAAGGGACCTTGGGTAGGTTTACAAGTAAGCCATTCTCATCGTAGGACAAAAACCAGATGGCTTCCCAACCTTCATAAGGTTCGTGCTTTAGTTAATGGAAAGGTTAAAACAATAAAAGTTTGTACCAGATGCTTAAAGGCTGGAAAGGTACAGAAGGTTGTATAAGCTATGAGGGAAGAAAAAGTTAAGGATGTAATTTCTTATATTCATGAAAAGGAAAAAGAATTAGAAGCCCAAATAGAAAAGGAAAAAATAAACATAGAAATTATATTTAACAAAAAAATAGAAGAGTTTCTTTTAAAACAAGAGGAAAAGAGACAAGAATATTTAAGGGAGATAAAAGGGATAGAGAAAGTAAGAAAAGAGGAAATAGAAAGAAAGATAGCTGAGATAGCAAAAGAGTACGATTTAAAATTAAAACAACATAAAGAAAAATTGGAAGGTAACTTACCTAAAGCCTTAGATTTTCTCTTCCAAAAACTTTTAGAAGGTTGAGGAAGAAAAAATGATTTTAGATGTAGAGAAATTTTGGTTAATTGTTCCTAAGAATGAAGAGAGTATATTGAGAGATATATTCAAAGAGTTCCCCCGTATCCATTGGGAGAAATTAGGAGATGAGGAGACCCCAGAAAAAGGAAACCCATATGATAACGAAATTTCAAGAATAGAGGATATACTAAGGATTATAAATATATTTTATCCACAAAAAAAGGGTTTTTTAGAAGCTTTTTTTGCTGGTAGAGAGGAAATTTCTGAAGAAGAGTTTGAAAAATTAAGGAGTGAGGTCTCCTTAGAAAGTTTATATAAGGAAGCAAAAAGTTTAGAAAAAAAGCTTTCAGTAATAGAAGAAAAAGAGAAAATTTTGACTGCTTTGTATGAGGAAACTAAATATTGGGAATTTCTGGATTCAGAATTAAATTTTCCCAGAACCTTTAAGCGATTTAACCTGTATAGCGGAAGTTTTAAAAAGGATGATTTTTCCGAGTTTGTGAGGGAAGCAAGTGATATATTAGAGGAAAGTTGGTATAAGTATTTTGAAATAAACGGTGAAGTAAGGATAGTTATCCTTATACCTAAGGATAAAATATTCTATTTTGAATCCCTGTTAACAAAATATAATTTTGAGAATAAAAGAATCCCTTATTTAAAACATTATCCAAAAACTGCCCTTGAGAAGATAAGTAATTTTCTAATAAAATTAAAAAAAGAACTTTCCGAACTTTTTGAGAAGGCTAAAGATCTATATACTAGAAAGAAAAACATACTTGCCTGGTATGATTATTACCTTTCTAAGGTAGGAGAGTTGGGTTATAAAGAGTATTCTTATAGAAGTAAATATTTTTCTGTTTTTTCTGGTTGGATACCTAAAAAGGATAAAAACGAATTTCTAAATATTGTTAAAAAAAGACTTACCGATTTTGGCTTTGAGAGTAGAGATCCATTACCCGATGAGGATCCACCTGTACTTTTAGATAATCCTAAATTTATAAAACCCTTTGAATTTTTAACGAAGCTTTATGGACTTCCTCCTTATGGATTTATAGATCCTACTCCCTTTATGGTACCTTTTTATATGTTATTTTTTGGTATTTGTTTGGGGGATGTGGGTTATGGACTTCTTTTACTCATCTCTACAATATGGATAAAGAAAGTTTATAAACCCGAAGATGAAACTAAGGAATTGTTGGATTTATTAACTATTCTAAGTTTCCCATCTATTTTAGTTGGTATAATTACTTGGAGTTTTTTTGGTAATCAGATATTTTTAGGTCCTGACGGTAAATTTATAGGGATATTCCCTATTATAAATCCAAGTCAGGACTTAATAACCGCTTTAGGAATTGCACTTCTCATTGGTGTAATATCTCAATTTTATGCTTTAATTTTAAGATTTATTTCTTGTTGGAGGGTAAAGGATTATAAAGGGGCTTTTTATGATGCTGGACTTTGGATACTCTTTTTAGGATCAATCCTTATATATTTTGGAGGAAATGCACTAAAAATAAATATTCCATACTTACAAATATTTAAATATCTAATTTGGTTAAGCTTGATAGGTCTTGTGTTAACTCAAGGAAGGGATAATAAGGGTGTAGCAAGATTTATTGTGGGATTAATTAGTATATACGGAATATTAGGTGGATATGGCTTGACCTCATTTGTTGGAGATATTCTTTCCTATTCAAGACTTTTTGCTTTGAACTTAGTAGGTTCAATATTTGGTTTCGTGATAACACAACTAGCTAATATGATTAAAGGGATTCCAGTTTTAGGTTTTATATTGTTGCCATTAGTATGGGTTTTCGGCCAAGTATTAAATTTTGTTTTAAGTGCTCTTTCAGCCTTTGTTCATTCTACCAGATTGCAATTTTTAGAAATGTATGGAAGGTTCTTTGTTGATGGTGGCAGAAGGTTCTCTATTTATAGAGTGGAAGGTAAGTATTTTAAATTAAAGAAACAATCTAATGGGAGGTAAGAAGTATGTTGGGTTTAGCAATTGCCCTTATAGGCGCTGCTTTAGGTGCTGGTCTTGCAGCAGCAGGTTCTGGTAAAGGAGTTGGTATTGCTGGTGAGGCCGCAGGAGGAGTATTAGCAGAAAAACCAGAGCTTTTTGGTACTGTTCTTATACTACAAGCTCTTCCTGGTACACAGGGATTTTATGGATTTATAGGAGCATTTCTTATTTTAATGAGGCTTGGGCTTCTTGGGGGTAATGTCCCTAATTTAACCCTTGAGCAGGGGCTTATGGTTTTTGCTGTAAGTATTCCTCTTATGATTGGTGAATTTGTGAGTGGAATTTGGCAGGGTAGAGCAAGTGCCGCAGCATTGCAAATGGTAGCCCAAAAACCACAAACTTCTGGTCAGGCTATTATTATTCCTGCTTTAGTTGAAACCTACGCTATTCTTTCTTTAATTACCTCAATAATATTCTTATTCTTTGGAGTGAAGATCTAATGTCTATAGAGAAAGTATTAGAAAGGCTTGAAAAAGAAAAAGAATTTAAAATTGAAGAGTTAAGAGAGAAGAAGGAAAAGGAATTTACTGATTTTGTGACAAAAAAAGAAAAAGAGTTTGAAGAGTGGAAGGAACAGATTAAGAGAGAGTTGGAAAATAGATTGAAGAAAGAGGAAGAGACTTTAACGTCTCAGATTAAACTGAAGTATTTAACTGAATCAGCTAAGATTGAGACTGAAGTTGTATACAATTTGAAATCTGAACTTTTAAAAAGAGTAAAGAAGCTTTCAAAAGATAAGTATACAGACATATGGAGATCTATTTTATTAAGGGAAAAGATTAATGAGGGTAGTATTTTGTTGACAAAGGGCGAAGATAGTCTGGATATTGAAACTCTCTCAAAGGAATTTAATCTTATACTGAGAGAAGAAAGAGTTGAAGGGATGGGTGGATTTATAATTGAAAAAGGAAATGTGATTATAGATCTTACCTTAGACACAATTTTGGAAGAGCTTGTGAATAATAATATTCTTGATATTGCTAAAATATTGCGTGGTGAAATGTAATTATGTATGCAGAATATCTATTTTTATCTACAAATTTAAAGGCTAAGTTTCCTAAATTCATAGATAAAGCAACATGGGAGCAGTTAATAAATTCCTCTATAGAAGAGTTAGTTGATTTTTTAAGGAATAATAATTATGGGAGCCTTTTAGAAGGATATGTGGGAATTATAAAAATTCTAAACGACGATCTTAAAAACATAAGGATGACTGTTAAGTCTCCATATTTAGATCTTATGCTTTTTGATTTAATGGTTCATGATGTAAGGGCGAATTTATTAAAGAGTAATATACAACAGGATTTTTTAGGGACCTTTGATGTCAAATATGGCGCTGTTTATGATCAATTAAAAAAGAGAATATTAGATAGAGCGTTTAGATTTTGGCAAGATACTAATGATTTAAACCTCTTAAATATATATATCGATTTGGAGGTAGTAAAGTATTCACAAGAGCTTACAAAAAATCTTAGTTTGCCTAATATTAAGAAATTTTGGGAATTAAGGACAGATCTTTATGTTTTAAAGATTATTTCAAGACTTCAAAGATTAAATATAAATATAGATATATTTAAAAAATATGGTATAAATCTGAGTTCTATTGAATCTTTTCATGAGAAAACATCTGGGATTTATCAAGAGGTTTTAAAAGAGGCTGAAAATGTTGACTTTGACTTTTTGATTAAAAAATATCTTTTAAATTATATGACAATGAATTTTAAAAATGTGATTAGTGGTCCTGAAGTTGTTATTTTTTATTTCTATAACAAATGGTGGGAATTAGAAGATTTAATTCTCCTTTTAGAGAGTAAAAAGAATAATATTCCAAAAGCTTTTTGGGAAAGAAGGTTGTTGAAGACAAATGCTTGAAGGTAAAATTGCTATTATAGGTTTGGAAAGTTTGGTAGAAATATTTAAGATATACGGTGTAGATGTTTTTCCTGTAAAAAATGAAAAAGAAGCCTTTGATGTTTTTAATAGATTATCTGATAAGGAATATTCTTTGATTATAGTTTTGGAAAGTGTTTCTGGAAAGATTTTAGAAAATGTAAAAGATAAGATTCCTCTTATTTTACCCGATACATTTTCACAACGAAAATTAGGGGAAGAGATTTTAAGAGATATGGCTGAAAAAGCCTTAGGAATAGATATACTTTCTGAAGGAGAGGGATAGTAATATGGAAGGAAAGATAGTTAGAGTTGCAGGTCCTTTAGTTGTAGCGAAAGGGCTTGCAAATGTTAAGATGTATGAGATGGTAAGGGTAGGAAACTTAGAGCTTTTTGGTGAAATTATTGGTTTGGATAATGATTTAGTATATATTCAAGTATATGAAGAAACTCAAGGGATAGGACCAGGAGAGCCCGTATATGCATTAGGTGAGCCTCTTTCTGTTGAACTGGGACCTGGAATTATTGGTCAGATTTATGATGGAATCCAAAGGCCATTAAATAGATTGGCCGAAATTAGTGGAGATTTTTTAAGTAGAGGACTTTCTTTCCCAGCCTTAGATAGAAACAAAAAGTGGAATTTTGAGGCAAGAGTCAAGGTAGGGGATTATGTGGAAGGTGGAGATATATTAGGAGTTGTGCAAGAAACATCAGCATTACAACATAGAATTTTAGTTCCTCCTAAGCTAAAAGGGAAAATTTTAGAAATTAAAAATGGTAGTTTTACGGTAGATGATACTATAGGAATATTAGAGGAAGAGAATGGGGATAAAGTAGAATTAAAGTTAATGCATAAATGGCCAGTAAGATACCAGAGACCTGTTAAAGAAAAGCTTCCTCCTCAAATACCTTTGATAACAGGACAGAGGGTATTGGATACTTTCTTTCCATTGGTAAAAGGTGGTACCGCTTGTGTTCCTGGACCTTTTGGAAGTGGAAAGACAATTATTCAGCACCAATTAGCTAAATGGGCAGATGCAGAAGTTGTAGTTTATATTGGTTGTGGTGAAAGAGGGAATGAGATGACCGAAGTGTTGATAGAATTTCCTGAGTTAAAAGATCCTCGAACAGGAAAACCATTAATGGAAAGAACAATTCTCATAGCAAATACATCTAATATGCCAGTAGCAGCAAGAGAGGCTTCTGTATTTACAGGTATTACAATAGCAGAATACTTTAGAGATATGGGATATCATGTAGCATTAATGGCTGATTCCACATCACGTTGGGCAGAAGCAATGAGAGAGATTTCTGGAAGACTTGGAGAAATGCCAGGAGAAGAAGGTTATCCTGCTTATTTAGCCTCTCGAGTAGCAGGATTTTATGAAAGAGCAGGCTTAGTAAGATGTTTAGGAAAAGATGAAAAGATAGGTTCAGTAAGTATTATAGGAGCCGTGTCTCCTCCTGGGGGAGACTTATCTGATCCTGTTGTACAGGCCACATTGAGAGTTGCTAAAGTATTCTGGGGACTAGATGCAAGACTTGCCTTTAGTAGACATTTTCCTGCAGTAGATTGGCTTGTAAGTTATTCTTTATATTTGGAGCCTGTTAGTAAGTATTGGAGAGAAAAAATAGCTGAAGATTATTATGAATTAAGGCAAAAAGCTATGGCAATTCTACAAAGAGAAGCGGAACTTCAAGATATTGTAAGATTAGTAGGAATGGAAGCTTTATCACCTCAAGATAGATTAACTTTAGAAACGGCAAGATCTATAAGAGAAGATTTCTTACATCAAAATGCACTTCATGAGGTTGACACCTATACTTCATTGTATAAGCAATATCTTATGCTTAAAAACATAATGAATTTTCATAATGTAGCTTTAAAGTTAATAGAAGAAGGTTATCCTTTAGATGATATTTTAAGAATGCCAGAAAGGGAAAAGATAGCCCGAATGAAATTTATACCAGAGGATAGGAGGAAGGAGTTAGAAGATCTACTTTTTGAGGTTGCTCAGAAGTTGCGTGGTATAAAGGAGGGGACAAAGGAATATGCTTAAAGAATATACCTCTGTATCAAAAATAAGTGGACCTTTAGTTTTGGTGGAGAATATAGAAAATGTCAAATATGGAGAGGTTGTTGAAGTAAAGCTTTCTAATGGAGAAATAAGACAGGGGCAAGTTCTCGAAGCTCAAGAAGGTGCTGCTTTAGTGCAGATGTTTGCAAGCACACAAGATTTATCTTTAAAAGGTATGAGAATTAAGTTTTTGGGGCACGTTCTTGAAATAAATCTTTCTCCTTCTCTCCTTGGAAGAACTTTTGATGGTCTGGGGCGTCCAAGAGACGGTGGTCCTGAGATCATTCCTCATAAGAGGATGGATATAAATGGTAGTCCAATTAATCCTTATTCTCGAGCCTATCCATCGGAATTTATTCAAACTGGTATCTCTGCGATAGATGGAATGAATACTATTGTACGTGGACAGAAAATTCCTATATTTTCAGGATCTGGACTACCCCATGCTACATTAGCGGCACAAATAGCGAGACAAGCAAGACTCTTGAATGAGGAAGAAAAATTCGCAGTAGTTTTTGGAGCTATGGGTATTACTTTTGAAGAAGCTAATTTCTTTATAGAAAACTTTAAAGAAACGGGAGCTCTTGAAAGAAGTGTTCTTTTTATAAATCTTGCCAATGATCCAGTTATAGAAAGAATTGCAACCCCAAGATTTGCGTTAACCTGTGCTGAATATTTAGCTTTTGACTTAGACATGCATGTTTTAGTCATATTAAGTGATATGACCAATTATGCAGAAGCATTAAGAGAGGTATCAGCTGCAAGAAAAGAAGTCCCAGGAAGAAGAGGTTATCCAGGTTACCTTTATACAGATCTTGCCACATTATATGAAAGGGCAGGAAGAATTAAAGGTAAGAAAGGATCTATCACTCTACTACCTATTCTTACCATGCCAGAAGATGATAGAACTCACCCTATACCAGATCTCACAGGTTATATTACGGAGGGTCAGATATTCCTAAGTAGAGAACTTTACAGAAGAGGAATTTATCCACCTATAGATGTTCTTCAATCTTTATCAAGGCTTATGAGAGGTGGAATAGGAGAAGGAAGAACAAGAAAAGATCATGGTGATCTTTCTAACCAGCTTTATGCCGCCTACTCACGTGGATTAGAGGCTAAAGAGTTAGCGGTAGTTTTAGGAGAAGCAGCCCTTACTGAAGAGGATTTGCAGTTTTTAGAATTTGCAGAGGAATTTGAGGATAAATTTATAAGACAAGGTGAATATGAAAATAGAAGTATATTTGAGACCTTAGATTTAGGTTGGAAGCTACTTAGAAAATTGCCAAGATCCAGTCTCAAGAGAGTGAGACCTGAATATCTTGATGAATTCTGGGGGAAGGAAGATGCCTCTTAGAGTTAATCCTAACCGAATGGAACTTTTAAGACTTAAAAAAAGACTTGCTATTGCGAGGAGAGGGCATAAATTGTTGGAAGATAAATTAGAAGGTTTGATCCAAAGATTTATGGAAGAGATACAAAGCTATAGAACTTTAAGAGAACTTACAGAGGAGAAATTTTTAGAATTCTTGGCTCTCGGAGGTATTGTATATATAAAAACTTCTGGGCCTATATGGGATTTACTTGTATTTATGAATGATGGAAAAAGTCTTTTGTACCAAAAATATGAAAAGAAGATGAATATTCCTGTTAAGGAACTATCAATTTCTAACCTTTATTTTCCATCTTATAGCTTGATAGAAACTCCTGCTGATTTAGACGAGCTTTCACGTTTATGGTCTGAATTGTTAGATGAATTAGTGGCTTTAGCTAATAAAGAAAGATATATTCTTTCTCTTCTTCAAGAGATAGAGAGGACCAAGAGAAGAGTTAATGCCTTAGAATATAAATTGATTCCTCAAATTGAGGAAACCATAAAACTTATTACAGTTAAGTTAGAAGAACTAGAAAGAGGAAATTTCTTTAGGTTGTTAAGATTAAAGGAATCATAAATGGAAAATAAATTGGCTTGGAGAGAAATTGATTTATCTGCTCTTTTAAATAATTTAAAGATTATAAAAGAAAAAGTAGGAGAAAAAGTTGAAATAATAGCTGTAGTTAAAGCTGATGCTTATGGGCATGGAGCAAAAGTAGTATCAAGATTCTTGCAAAAAGAGGGAATTAAAAAATTTGCTGTTGCTCACATAGAAGAAGGAATTGAGTTAAGAAACATAGGTATAACTGGGGAGATATTAATTTTATCTCCCCAGCTTTATTATTCTATTCCTTATTTTTTTGAATTTAATCTTATTCCATTAGTTTCGGATTTGTTTTTCTTAGAGGAACTTGGTAAATACGCTAAGAAATTAGGAAAGAGATTAAAATTTCATCTTGCTATAGATACAGGCATGGGCAGAGAAGGTATACTTCCTACTGATATAGATAAAATAAAGGATATATTAAGTAAATATCCTGAACTATATTTAGAGGCTTTGTCTACACATCTTTCTACTCCAGAAAACAAAAAGGATCCTTATAATATATTTCAAAAGGACCTTTGCCAGAAAATATATAATGATCTAAAAAATTATCATGATGACATATATTTTCATGTATCCAATACAGGGGGAATTTTTAATTTTCCAGAACTACATTATCAAGCTGTAAGACCTGGTATCTCTTTGTATGGATATGGAGATAAGAAATTAAAGCCAGTTATGGAAGTCAAAGCGAGGGTTACTTTAATAAAAGAGGTACCTGCAGGATGGGGAATAGGTTATGGACATACATATATTACACAAAAAAATATGGTTTTGGCACTTATTCCTATAGGATATGCTGATGGATATAGAAGAGAACTATCAAATAAGGCTAAAGTTATAATAAAAGGTGATTTTTTTAAAGTTGTAGGAAGGATATCAATGGATCAATTTACAGTAAATGTTACGGATAAGGATATAAAAGCGGGTGATTTGGTAACAATTATGGGAAAGGAAGGAGATAAAATAATAGATGCTCAAGAACTTTCTATTCTTTCGAATACTATTCCTTATGAAATATTAACAGGGTTTGGTTCTGCAAAGAGGCTATGCAGTGTTTATAAATTTAATGGAGAAATTTTAAAGGATCCTATTGAGGAGCTTGGTTTATAATTTCATTTATAAGTTTTATTTCATCATGTTTATCTTTTATCTCATTATTAAAATGTTTCAAAAATAATAATTTTAGAGTTTCTCCTATTTTTCTTCCTCTAATACCAAGGCTAAGTAGTTCTTCTCCAGTTATATATGGTACTTTTTTCTCTTTTAGAAGTTTTATTCTAAGAATTTCTTTTTTTCTTTTTGCATTGACAGAAATAAGAAGTAATATGTGTATTGGAAGTTCATAGAGGAAAAGAATGTCTTTTTCATTAAGTATCTCTTTTTCCATGTATCTTTTCAGTATAGAGAAATAATATATGGTTTTTTTAGAAAAATGTAATTCTTCTAACCATATTGTGCCATCTTTTTCGTCGGCATTTGAAATTATATCTAAGACTTGAATTTTATAATTTTCAGGATACTCTTTTCTTAAAATATCAAGTGTTTTCTCTATATTCTTTGGAAGATTTTTAATTGGAAATATTTGGTTTATAGCATTTAATTCTTCCAATCTTCTCAATACTTTTACTGGTTCTTTTTCGTTTAAGATTAGAATTATTTCTTCTCTTAATCTTTCTTTTCCAATCTTTTTAAGAAATCCATGCTCTATGGCTTCTTTCAATAATGAAAATGTTTTTTCTTCAAAGGAAAAGGAAAGTCTTACTTCTAATCTTATTCCTCTAAGAATTCTTGTTGGATCTTCTATAAAACTTAAATTATGGAGAACTCTTAATTCTTTTCTTGTAAGATCTTCTAATCCCCCATAAAGATCTATGATTTCTCCAAAATTTTCTTCATTTAAACTCATTGCTAAAGCATTTATCGTGAAATCTCTTCTTTTTAAGTCTAACCAAAAAGAACTTCTCTCTACCTTTGGGAGGCTTCCAGGTTCCTCATAATATTCAGTTCTTGCAGTAGCGATATCTATTCTCTTTCCATCTATGACAATTTCGGATGTTCCAAATTCATCATGAACTTTCACTTTTCCAGTCCATTTATCCATTATTTTTGATATAACGATATTTATATCTCCTTCTACTACTAGATCAAGATCGTAATTAGGTATTCCCAATAAAAGATCCCTTACAAAACCTCCAATGGCATAAATAGAAATGTTATACTGTGATGTCAAATTTCTCAATTCTTCTAAAATCTCTTTCCAAGGCGAATTTTTTATTTTCTCTTCTTGGATCTGAAATATACTTCCTAAAGGTGCATAAGTTTGTGATTTCAAAAATCTAAACTTTAATATATCTTGTCTTGTAATAATTCCTACTATCTTGCCATTTTCTACTACAGGAACTCTTCCGATATTTTTTTCTACTAAAATTCTTTCTATTTCAGAGATAGATGTTTCAGGTGTGACAGTTATTACTGGTTTTGACATAAAAGATTTGACCTTTCTTTTTGTTAGTTTTAAATTTATTGCTTTTTCTACATCTCTTCTACTTATAATTCCTATAAGCTTGCCATTTTCCTCAACACATAATCCACCATAACCATATTTCATCATTATTCTGAAGGCCTCACGAATGCTTGTATCTGATGTTATTGTGACTACTGGATAGGACATTATATCTTTTGCAGTAAAATCTTTAGGTAAAGAAATTAGTAATCTTTCTTTTAAAAAATTTTCAAGGTCGTCAAGCTCTATGCTATTGCTATTCAGTACTACAGTAGTAGCACTTTTATGTCCTCCCGGATTAAATTCTTTCAAGATATCTCTAAGATCGATGTTGGGAAGTCTTGTTCTTCCTAATACATAAATTTTTTCCTTTACTTGAAGTAATATGAAAAGAATATCTCCTTCTTTTTCATCCAAAACTTTATGAGCCAATATAGAGAGACCTTCTATATATTTTTCCTTTTTTAACTTGCTTATAACAACCTTATAACCTCTTATAATTTCCTCTTTTGAGTTCTGTAAAAGTTCATCAAGAAATTCTTTTTGCTCGTCGGTTAATTTTTCGTGTAAATAATAGTTTATGATGTTTAAATCAGCACCTCTTTCTAAAAGAATGCTGGCTATTTTTAAATCTTTTGGAGTAGTATTTGCAAAGGTAAAATTCCCTGTATCCTGGTAAATTCCAATTAGAAATATGGTAGCTTCTATGGGATCTATAGGAATTTTATTTTCTATTAGTTTTTCTACTAATATGGTGGTGGTGGACCCAGTTCTTTCTATGATTTCAGTATTTCCTTTTATGTCTCCACTTTCATGATGGTCGTAAATTTCTATAATATAATTTCCTTCTTTGAATATTTCTTGAATATTTTTATCTATTCTGTTTACGTAATGGTTATCTACTAATATGATCTTTTCTATATTGTCTTTGTTTGAAATAATATACTCGTAGTTTTCTTGAAACCTAAGGATATCCTTGTATAATAAATAGAATTCATAAACTTTTCTCTCCATGCTTTTGCTTGTATAAGCTATGGCTTTTGGGTATAGTTTTTTTGCAGCATAGAGAGAGGATAAGGCATCAAAATCTAAGTAGTTATGAGAAAGAATCAATTGAATTTTTTCCTTCATAATCTATATAGGTTTATAAGGAAAATTTTCTTTATTATATGGTTCTATTTCTGACTCTTTTTCCTTTTCTCCATGTTTTATTTTTATTATTACCTTTTCTTTATTTCTATGATCGCTATAATATCCTGCAATTTTTCCTGCTATTTCTAAAATTATTTCATTTTCTATTTTCTGGGGTATTAGTACTATGGGAGACGGTTCTTCTGCTTTTATAATTATATCTTCATGATTTGCTAATTCTAACAATTTTTCGTTTTCTTCTTTGTTTCTCCCTACAATGATTTTTACCTCATCAATTCTAAAGTGTCTACCCAATTTTAAAAGTTCTAAATCTCTTTTTGAGATGAGTTTTTGATGTTCTATAAGATCTTTAAGTCTCCTTGAGAAATTAGGTTCTGTGAGGAGACAACCACCAGCAGGAGTTGGAATTTCTTTTAATCCTATTCTTTTTGCAAGATCAAGTTGTATTTTTCTTGATCTGCCCTTTATATCTAATAATTTGCTTCGATCTATTAAGCCTTCTCTTTCAGGTTTTGTTGGGGGAAGTATTTTTGCTGATAATGGTCTAAGTAATATGTCCTCTGCCTCAGAGTATTTTTCTACAATTTTTAAGGATTGTTTATTTTGGGACATGGGTCTTTCTCCCAAAACTTCACCTGTCACAATGAAATCAGCATTATATTTTTTAAGTAGTTCTTTTGCTTTTTTTATCATAAAAGCATGACAGTCAATACAAGGATTCATGTTTTTTCCATAACCATATCTTGGGTTTAATAATATAGGTATAAATTCATCAGTCACATCAATAATTTCCAAAGGGATATTGAGAAATTCAGCAGCTTTTTTGGCTTTTTCTGTATCAAAAAAGGGGGTAGAAAAAGATATTCCGATTATTTCTACCCCCTGTTGAAGGATAAGCCATGTTGCTAGTATACTATCTAATCCACCTGATAGAAGGGATATGGCTCTTTTTCTCATAAATTTTCTACAATTTCTTTATCTAATCTTTTTATTACTTCTAATATAAGTCTTTTTGCATTTAGGAAATCTTGAATATTTATTATGCTTGTATGGGAATGAATATATCTTGCTGGGACACCAATTACTATGGAAGGTACACCTTTAGCATGAATATGAATTCTTCCTCCATCAGTACCACCTTTTTCTAAGGCTGAAAATTGGATTGAAATATTTAATTTTTCCGCAGTTTCAATAAAAATTCTTCTTAGATTGATATTAGGGATCATGGTAGCATCATAAAGTATAATGGAAGGTCCTTTTCCTAAAAATACCTTTTTTTCCTCTTCTGTGCCTGGCATATCGGTAGCTATATCCGATTCTAAGACTATGGCAACATCAGGATTTATTACATAAGAAGAAGTTACTGCTCCTCTAAGACCAACTTCTTCTTGTACTGTGGCTACACCGAATACAGTGTTGGGATGATTTATACTTTTTAGTTCTTTAATAATTTCGATCATTAATGCACAACCAACTCTATCATCCCATGCCTTTGCAATAAGCAAATCAGGATTATTCATAATAGTAAAATCACTTTTTGGAGTTATAGGATCTCCTGGTCTTATTCCCATATTTAAAGCTTCTTCTTCGCTCTTAGCCCCTACATCTATATACATATCTTTCTTTTCTACAACTTTTTTTCTTTCTTCTTCTGTAAGAATATGAGGTGGTTTTGATCCGATTACTCCGATAACAGGTCCTTTTTGAGTATGTATAACTACTCTTTGAGAAAGTAACACTTGATCCCACCAACCACCAAGAGGTAAGAATTTTATATATCCATTTGTGGTAATACTCTTTACCATAAAACCAATTTCATCCATATGGGCAGCAAGCATAACCTTGGGATAAGGGTTTTGTCCCTCTTTCTTAAAGATAAGACTTCCTAAGCGATCTTCTTCTAAACTTGCATAATCTCTAAGATATTTTTTAACTACCTCTCTTATTTCCTTTTCATATCCTGAAACACCACTGGCTTCTGTGATCTCTTTTAACATTTGTAATAAGTCATTCACTTTTCTTTAAACCTCCTTTTTCTAAGATTTCAACATCGTATCCTATTCCTCTTATTTTATCAAAAATTCTTCTAATTTGGTCGGGGTTTTTTGTCTCTAAGGTAAATTCTACAGTACTCTCTATTTTAGGAAATAAAGGTAAGGATGGATCTTGATGAATTGTTATTATATTTGCTTTTTCTTCTGATATTACATTTATCACTCTTGAAAGATGTCCTGGTAAATCAGGCAATTTTACTATCATATGTACCAGTCTTCCAGTTTCGATAAGTCCGTATTCGATTATTTTTGAGAGGAGGGTTACATCAATGTTTCCTCCACTTAATATGAGTACTATTTTCTTTTCAGGAATAAAATTCCCATATTCTAATAAAACAGCAAGAGTGGTTGCTCCAGCTCCTTCAACCAGTGTTTTTGCTCTTTCCAGAAAGAGTAATATAGCTTGAGCAATTTTTTCTTCATCAACGACAAAGACATCATCTAAATATTTTTCCAATATAGAATAAGTAATTTCACCAGTTTTTTTGACTGCTATCCCTTCTGCTATGGTTTGAGAAGGTTTATTTTCTATTTTTGTATTTTTAAATTTCTCATAAAAATAAGGAAAAGCTATAGATTGTACTCCATAAACTTTTATTTTTGGATTTTTTTCTTTTATAGCTATGCAAATGCCTGCAGAAAGGCCACCTCCTCCAACAGGTACTATTACTGCGTCTATATCTTCAAGATCTTCTAAAATTTCTAAACCAATAGTTCCTTGTCCTGCTATTATTTTTTCATCATCAAAGGCTGGAATAAATTCTATTTTTTCAGCTTCTGCAATACTTTTGGCATAGGAATAAGACTCGTCATATATTTTCCCATGAAGAATAACATAAGCCCCATAACTTTTCGTGGTTATAATCTTAATTAGTGGTGTATTTTCAGGCATTACGATAATAGTTTTAATGTTAAAAAGTTTTCCAGCATATGCCACTCCCTGGGCATGATTTCCAGCGGAAGCGGTAACTATACCGTTTATTTTTTTGTCTTTTAATTGGGATATGTAGTTCATAGCTCCTCTTATTTTAAAGGAACCTGTTTTTTGAAGATTTTCAAACTTTAAATAGATATCTTTACCTGTAAGATCACTGAAACTTTGGGAGTAGGTTAGGGGGGTTTTGTGGATATAGGGTAAAATCCTCATCCTTGAGGTCTCAACATCTTTTAATCCTATCATTTAAAACACTCCTTTTATCTTAAGATTTTGATTCCTTGTTCTGCTGAATCTACCAATTTTATTTTATACCCTTTTTCTATATATTTGTTTAGTCTTTCCAAGATTTTTTTTGCCTCTTCTTTATCTTTTAACATTACAAAAATGGTTGAACCTGATCCTGTCATGGAAACATATTCAGTGACTTTCTCTATTTCTTTCTTAATCATAGCAAGTTCTGGATACATATTAAAGGTTATTTTTTCTAAAAAATTATATGGTTTAATGTAGATTCCATTGGTATATTCTGAAACCTTTTGTTCAAAAGCTATATGATTTCCTAATAGATCTTTAGAGATTTTTGAGTATACCTCTTTAGTGCTTATTCCAAAAGGTGGAAAGATTAAAAGGAATTTTAATCTTTGATGTTTAATTTTTTTAATTATTTCACCTCTTCCCTCAGCAACAGAGGATCCCCCATAAAAGAAGAAAGGTATATCTGATCCCAAAAATTTTCCTATATTGGCCATTTCTTCTAAGGAAAGATTTGCTTTGGTAAGTATATTTAATCCGTATATTATACCTGCTGCATTAGAACTTCCACCTCCAAGCCCTGCTTCTTTTGGTATTCTTTTATGAAGAAAGATTTTGCATCCGATTTTTATTCCTGTCTCTTTTATAAAGGCTTTATAACCCTTATATATTAAATTTTCTTTTGGGGGTATATGGAGATTAGTTTCTAAAATAAAATAGGGATATGGAATTAAATTGATACTCATAAAATCACTCAGATTTATGTTATGTAGGAGTATTTTAACATTATGATATCCGTCAGTCCTTTTATCAATTACATCAAGAATAAGGGTAAGCTTGGCAAAAGTTAACAGTTTAATTTTCATAGTTTTTCACCTTATTAGCAAGTTCGATAAACATTTCTGGTGGTATCTCTTCTGCTCTTGCTTTTAAATCTATGTTTAAATCTTTAAATAAAGCTTTCCATTCAATCTGAGGTAAATACCTTTGTAGATTGTTAATAAGATATTTTCTTCTTTGGGTAAAGCCTATCCTTAATATGTTATAAAAAAGATCCTTATCTAAAATATTATAAGGTGTAGGAGAATATATGAGTTTTATGACTACTGATTCAATTTCTGGTGGTGGAAAAAATGAATCAGGGGAGACTTTTGTTATTAATTCATATTTGTAGTTTAAACTTAAAAGGATAGATAAAGGACTATATTTTTTAGAGCCTGCTTTCGAAGTTATTCTTTCAAACATTTCTTTTTGAAGCATGAGTACCATTATCTGGGCATAAGGTCCTTTTTTCAAGTATTCTCCTAAAAAAGATCCTGAGATATAATAGGGGAGATTTCCGGTTAGTTTATAGGGTTGCGTTATAATCTTTTTAAGATCTACTTTTAACACATCCTCAAAGATAAGTTTGATGTTATAATCTTTTAAAAGTTCCTCTAATATGGGTTTAAATCTTTTATCTACTTCAATTCCAATAACTTCTTTTGCTCTTTTTGCAAGTTCTAAAGTAAGAGTACCTACTCCGCATCCTATCTCTAAAATAGTGTCTTCCTTTGTTATACCTAATTGATCTACTATTTTTTTTAAAACATAAGGGTTTATTAAAAAATTTTGACCAAGGCTTTTTTTTAAAAATATGTTATGTTTCTTTAATAGTGATAATAATGTGCTTTTATCGGTTAATTCCATTAAGATATTCTTTTTAAAAGATAAATAGTGATTTTTCTTCTTCCAAAATTAATAACCTCTCTAACTGTGGGATAACAAAGGTCCACTTTCCATCCTTTTATTAAGCCCCCTGTATCACCTGCAATGGCAAATCCATAATTAGGAATATAAAAAGTACTTCGTAAGGGAATATATCTTGGGTCTACTGCTATTATTCCTTTCATGGCCTTCCATCCAAGAGCAGTTATATTGTTTCCATCTCCTCCTGTCCAAGGCTCATAAGCTGTAGCAGTTACAGTAATTGGTTTTATTACCTCATATTCTGCTGATTTTAGATTTAAATATTTGAGTACTGGAGAGATTACATTTATTACTTTAGGGGTCATTTTTTGGATTTCTTTTGAGGATAGTTTTTTTTCTTCTGCAAGTTTTCCATTAATATATTTTCTTTTATATGTTTCTTGGATTTTTCCAATCTTTCCTGGTTGAAGAATTTCTTCTTTATAAATATTTCCAGCTTTAACTTTTAAGATAATCTTGGGTTCTATGATTCTAATTTTTTGGACTGTTTCTTCTTTTACCCTTGTGATGCGAATTTCCTTTATTCTGGCTGTAAGAGGAGTACGAGCGGGTGGACTAACAATATCATATTTCGATACTTTAATATTTTTTTCTTCTAAAACTTCCCAAACAAAACCAGCATTTGTTCTTACTTTTATAGGTCTTTTATTTCCATCAACAATAATGATTTCTTTTATAGGTCTTAAATGCAAATTTTTATTCCAAAGATTAGTTTCAATAATTTTTGCTGTTGTTATTACTACGAGGCTTCCTAAAAATACAGTTATGGTGATTATTTTTCTTTTCACTCTCTTTTAATCCTCCTAAAAAAGTGTTTTCCAACCCTCAAGATAAAGGGTTTATCAATTTCTATATCTGTATTTATATCTTCAATTCTTGTGCCATTAATTTCTACAGCGCCTTGAGATATTAATCTTTTTGCCTCACTATTACTTTTTGCTGCACCTACTAAGGTCAATAATTTTACTATCCAGATTTTAGGTTCATTAATTATTACTTCTTGTACTTCCTCAGGGAGTTCTTTGTTACGGAATATTCTATTAAATTCTTCTTCTGCTCTTATACTTGCTTCTTCTCCATGATAAATCTTCACAATTTCTCTTGCTAATCTTGCTTTTGCATCTCTTGGATTTAATATTCCTTCTTTCATTTTTCTTTCTATTTCTCTGATCTCCTCCTTAGATAGTTCTGTGGCAAGTTCAAAATATCTTATTATTAATTCATCGGGTATTGACATTACCTTACCATACATCTGATTTGGAGGTTCTGTAAGACCTATATAATTTCCAAGACTTTTGCTCATTTTCTGTCTGCCGTCTAAACCCTCTAATATAGGCATAAGCATAGCTACTTGAGGCTCTAAACCATACTCTCTTTGTATTTCTCTTCCTACTATTAGATTAAATTTTTGATCAGTTCCTCCCAATTCTATATCTGCTTTTATAGCTACAGAATCATAGGCTTGAAGGAGAGGATACATGATCTCATGTAAAAATATAGGTCTTTGTTCTTTGAATCTTTGAGCAAAATCATCCCTTTCTAACATTCTGGCAAGGGTATATTTAGATGTAAGGACTAAAACATCTTCTAACTTCATTCCCCCAAACCATTCTTCTTGGTATCTTATCTCAGCTTTTGATATATCCAGAATTTTTCCAACCTGCTCTTGATAAGTTAAAGCATTTTTCTTTACTTGTTCAGGTGTTAAAGGTTTTCTTGCTTCTGATCTTCCTGATGGGTCACCTATTCTTGCGGTAAAATCACCAATGATGAATACGACCTGATGTCCCAGATCTTGAAATTGTTTCAATTTTCTAAGCACTACAGCATGTCCTAAATGGAGATCTGGAGCAGATGGGTCTGCTCCAAGTTTAACTCTTAAAGGTCTGTCCTCTTCTCTTGCTTTTTTTAGCTTTTCTTCTAATCCATTTTCGGGTATTATTTCAACTACGTTAGAGGTTAATATCTCTAATTCTTCCTCTATTCTTACTCTTTTCATTTTGCTACCCCTTTACTCAAAATATTTTTTTAATTGTGGGCTTTTAAGTATATATAAGACAATTGGAAGTCCTATTACATAAGTAGCAATAGCTTCACCAATTCCTATATAAAGAACATTTAGAAAATATGGAAGGTTAAAGAATAAATGTAAATAAAGGCTAACCCCAAAAGCATTTACTAAAATTGGTGGTAAAGGAGCAAGATATATATTGGGCATCTTTCTTGTTAAATATGCAGCTACTAAAGTGCACAAACTACCAAAGATCATATCTATCCAACCAACGGGACTAAATATATTAGCAATAAAACATCCCAAAAAAAGCCCTGGAATTGCAAGATAATCTAAAAAAGGAAATAAAGTTAAGAATTCAGAAATTCTAACTTGAATAGGTCCATAGCTAATAGGAGAAAACACTATTGTTAGAACACTGTATATGACTGCATAAAAAGCAATTCTTGTGATCTTTTTTGTGTTCATAGAAACACCTCTTTCCTTATAGGTCTAAATCGTTAGATACAGATTTCATTGCTTCTAAGCCTAAGGATATAAATTCTTCTAAGGATAATCCTATTTCTTCACATGATTTTATTTGTTCTCTATTTGCTCCTCTGGCAAAACTTTTCTCTTTAAATCTATTTAGAATAAAGTTTGTATCTAATGGTGCAAGTTTTTTTTCAGGATGTATAAGGGCTGCAGCCACAATTAGACCTGTTAAAGGATCCACAGCATATAGTGATTTAGCTAAAAGGGTTTCTCTTGGTAAGCCATGTATTTCATTGTGAGCTTTGATAGCATCAATTATATCTGAAGGAAGAGATACATCTTTTAAAATTTCTTCTGCTAAGAGACTATGTTTTTCAGGTTCTTTTTCTGTTAATTCATAATCAATATCATGTAAAAGTCCTGTGATTCCCCATTTCTCTTCATCTTCTCCAAATTTTCTTGCTAAAGTTCTCATTATAGCTTCTGTTGCTATCATATGCTTTATTAGATTTTTATTTTTCACATATATTGTTAGTTTATTAAAAGCTTCTTCTCTTGATATCATCTATGAACCTCCCTTAAAAGATGTTAATATGGAAGGACCCAAACTTCAGTATTTGTTGGTAATTTATCTTTTGTAATTTCTATCTCTTTTTCATCAAATTTTTTAATTGGATATTTTACCTTATTTAAGAATTCGTCAACTCTAGCAAGATCAAATTTAAGATGTGGGGTCTTGTAATGCATTGGTATTGCAATTTTAGGCTTTATTATTTCTAAGGTCTTTATAGCCTTATCAGCATCAATAGTATAGATTCCACCTACTGGTATAAAGAGTATATCCACATCTCCAATTCTTTCTTTATACTCATCCGTTAAAGGATGTCCTAAATCACCTAAATGAAGTATCTTTATTCCATCTGTTTCTATTAGATAAATAGTATTGATACCTCTTTTTTGCCCCTTTTCCTCATCATGATATGTATTAAAGCCTTTTATCTTAACATTATGGATAGTAGTTTCTCCTTCTCCTTCTACAACAATAGGATTCCCTTTTAATAGATGTACTGCATTGTGGTCAAAGTGAGAATGACTTACTGTTACAATATCTACTTCTTCTTTAGGAATCTCATATCCTACAGAGGTATCAAAAGGATCGGTAAGGATTTTCTTACCTTCTGAATTTGTGAATACAAAACATGAATGTCCATACCATATTATCTTCATAAGTTTCACCCCCCTACATTTTTTCTGGAGCTGAAACTCCTAATATATTTAAAGCATCTTTTATTATTATTCTGATACAATCAATTAGGGCTAATCTTGCTAAGGCAAGATCTTTATCTTCCACCAATACTTTATAGGAATCATAATAACCATGGAAGAGAGAGCTTAAATTAAGTAGATAAAATGGTAACTGATGAATTTCCAATGTTCTTGTTATATCTTCTAATTTTTCTGGATATCTCAAAAGAGTAAGTATAAGCTCTTTCTCTTTTTCTTCCTTTAACAATGAGAGATCTGCATTATCAAGGTCTGATAGGTTATGACCTTGAGATTCGGCATTTTTCAAAATACTACAACATCTTGCATGAGCATATTGAACATAATATACTGGATTTTCTAAGGATTGTTTCTTAGCAAGTTCCAAATCAAAATCCAATTGACTTTCAGGACTTCTTAAAAGAAAGAAAAATCTTATAGGATCTCTTCCAACTTCCTCTTGTACTTCGTCAAGAGTTATAAAATCACCTGTTCTTTTTGACATTTTTATTTCTTCGTTGCCTTTCATAAGTTTAACTACTTGTACTAAAATTATCTCTAAGATATCTTTGGAATAGCCTAAGGCTTGTATAGCTCCTTTTAGCCTTGTTACGTGGCCGTGATGATCTGCTCCCCAAACATCTATTATCCAATCAAAGCCTCGTTCAATCTTATTTAAGTGATAGGCTATGTCTGCAAGAAAGTAAGTAGGTTTTCCATCACTTTTTACTAAAACTCTATCTTTCTCATCTCCAAATTTTGTAGATGCGAACCATATAGCCCCATCTTTATAATAAGAAAAACCTCTTTTTTCAAGAATATCAAGTATCTCTTTAATTTTTCCGTTTTCGTGAAGAGTCTTTTCACTAAACCATACATCATATTCGACCCCAAAATTTAACAGGGTATTCTTTATATTCTCTAACATTCTTTTTAGTGCATAATTTTTAAAGAATTCTTTCTTTTCATTAACAGATAGTTTTTCAATTTCTTCCTTTTTATTGAGAAGTTCTTTTGCTAAGTCAATAAGGTATATTCCATGATATCCTTCTTCTGGTAACTCATAATCCTTGCCTTGAAGTTGCATATACCGGGCATATAAAGATTCTCCTAAAAGATCAATTTGTGTGCCTGCATCGTTTATATAAAATTCTTTTTCTATATTCCAGCCTATTCTTCTAAATAGATTAGCTAATGAATCACCTATAGTAACTCCTCTTGCATGAGCAATATGCATAGGTCCTGTAGGATTTATACTACCAAATTCCAACTGTATTTTTTTCTTTTTAGGGGGTATTTTTACTAACTTATCTATGTTTTTTCTTATATCTTTAATGGTTTCCCATAGAGCCTTCTCATTTAGGAAAAAGTTTATAAAGCCAGGTCCTGCAACTTCAACTTTTTCAATAAAAGGAGAACCATCTAAAAATGTAACTAATTTTTCTGCTATTAATCTTGGGGGTTTTTTATTTTTTTGGGCTATTTGAAGGGCTACAGCTGTTGCATAATCCCCATATTCTTTCTGTTTTGGGACCTCTATAATAATTTCAATTCCATCAGTACTTATATTCTCAGTCTCTTCATATTTTTTTATGGCTTTTTCTACTAAATTTTGTATATGTTTTCTCATGCTTTTTTACTCCCTATAATTTATTTTGTAAAACTATTTTAATAATATAACCTATAACTTCTCAGGATGCAACTTTTAGTAAAAATTGAACTTTTATCTACACTGATTTAAAATTTATTTATGATGGAGGAAATGTATAAGAGAATAAAAGAAAAGATTGAGAATCTTCCAGATTCACCTGGTGTATATCTTTTTAATGATTATAATGGAAAAGTAATTTATGTGGGCAAGGCAAAAAATCTAAGAAAGAGGGTAATGTCCTATTTAACTGACGATTCTCCAAAAGTGAAATATATATTAAGAAAATCTAAGGATGTTAACTACTATGTTACCGATTCGGAAACTGAAGCTTTAATTCTTGAATCCGTTTTGATTAAAAAGTATAAACCTATAATGAATGTACAGCTAAGGGATGATAAGCAGTATCCATTGTTAAAACTTACCATAAATGAGGAATATCCAAGACTGATTAAAGCAAGAAGATTTGAAGATGATGGGGCTAAATATTTTGGCCCATATCCTCAAAGTAGTACTGTAAGAGAAACCATATCTCTCGTTAAGAAAATATTTAATCTGAGATCTTGTAATTGGAACTTACCAAAAAGCAAGCCTAAAAGGCCTTGTCTTAATTATTACATAGGTAACTGTAAGGCTCCATGTCAAGGATATGTGAGTAAGGAAGAGTATTGGGATATGGTAAAAGATGTGCTTTCTTTTTTGGAAGGTAAATATGAAAGGATAATTGAGAAATTGTTTGTAGAGATGAAGAATTATTCAGATAATTTAGAGTTTGAGAAAGCAGCAAAAGTGAGAGATAAGATAAAGACTCTTCAGAATTTAGGTGAAAGACAAAAGATTATTTCTTTTAATAATGAAAACAAAGATCTTATTCAGTTATATATTGAGGATCATAAGGCCAAAATTTTAGTATATCTTGTAAGGGAAGGTAAATTAATAGAGAAAAGAATATTTGTCTTAAATCTTTCTTATGATTTTGTTAAAGATGAAATAATTAGAGCTTTTATTCTTCAGTATTATCTTAATAGGGAAATTCCAGATATTATTATAATTCCTCAAGAAATATCTTATGAAGATTTTGATATTATTAAGTATCTTTCTGAGAAGAAAGGAGCACCTGTTAATTTAAGACTACCTGCAAATGAAGATGAAAGTAAACTTTTAGAAATGGCTTTAAAGGATTTGAGTATTGAAAGCTTAAAATCAGAGAAGGTGTGGGGAGCCCTCGTAGAATTACAAAAATTGTTTGGGCTTGATGATATACCATTGTCCATAGAAGGTTTTGATATTTCAAATCTTCAAGGCAAGGAGGCTGTAGGATCTAAAGTTTTCTTTTTTAAAGGTTTTCCTGATAAGGGTAGGTATAGACGATATAAGATAAAGTACGTAGAAGAACTTCCAAATGATTTCTTAATGCTTCAAGAGGTATTAAGAAGAAGATTAAAAATGATAGATGAAGATCCTTTGGCGGATATTGTACTCGTTGATGGGGGAAAAGGACAATTAAGCTCTGCTATGGAAGTATTTAATGAGATAGGTATAAAGCCTAAATTAATTATAGCTCTTGCTAAGGAAAATGAAGAGATTTTTCTTCCAAATAGATCAAAACCAATTATTCTTCCAAAGGATTCCCATGCTCTTCATTTATTACAACATGTAAGAGACGAGGCTCATAGGTTTGCAATCTCTTATCATAGAAAGCTTCATAGAAAAAAGATATTAGAGCCTTCCTTAATGAAAATTTCAGGGGTTGGCCGGAAAAGGTGGAAAATACTTATGGAACATTTTTCTTCTATAGAAGACATAAAAAAGGCTTCTTTAGAAGAACTAAAAAACATACCAGGAATTCCTGAAAAGGTTGCTGAAAAGATATATATGTATTTTAATGGGTAACTTTAAAGTATTTTTAATACTTTAACTTTTGACAATTTTTTATAAAAGGAGTATACATTTTAAAAAATATATTCCTTTTCCTTAAAGGAGGTTGTGAAATATGGAAATATTTACAGGAACAGATAAAGTAAAAAGAGGTCTTGCTCAGATGTTAAAAGGTGGAGTTATCATGGATGTTACTAATGCTGAGCAAGCTGAAATAGCAGAGGAAGCTGGGGCTGTTGCTGTGATGGCTTTGGAGAGGGTACCTGCTGATATTAGAGCCCAGGGTGGAGTGGCGAGAATGGCTGATCCAAAGAAGATAAAAGAGATAATGTCTGCTGTTAGTATACCTGTTATGGCTAAGGTAAGGATTGGGCATTTTGTAGAAGCTCAGATTCTTGAAGCCTTAGGTGTAGATTTTATTGATGAGAGTGAAGTATTGACACCTGCCGATGAAAAGTATCATATAAATAAGCATGCTTTTAAAGTTCCTTTTGTTTGTGGTGCCAGAGATTTAGGAGAAGCTTTAAGAAGAATTGCGGAAGGTGCAGCTATGATACGTACTAAGGGTGAGGCTGGAACAGGAAACGTGGTAGAAGCAGTAAGACATATGAGACAAATTATGGATGAAATAAGATCTTTAGTGTTAATACCTGATGATGAGTTGGTAACAAAAGCTAAAGAGTTAGGTGCTCCTTTAGAGGTGTTAATGGAAACAAAAAGGCTTGGTAGGTTCCCAGTTGTAAATTTTGCTGCTGGAGGAATAGCTACGCCTGCTGATGCAGCCTTAATGATGCATCTCGGTGCAGATGGTGTATTTGTTGGATCTGGAATCTTTAAGTCTAAGGATCCAAGAAAAAGAGCAAGGGCAATTGTTCTTGCAGTAACCTACTATGATGATCCTTATGTTTTAGCTGAAATTTCTGAGGATTTAGGAGAACCTATGCCTGGTATTGACATAAGGAAGTTGAATGAAACTGAATTACTCCAGACAAGAGGTTGGTAAAATGAGAATAGGTATACTTTCTATTCAAGGTTCCATAATTGAACATAAAAATATGCTTAAAAAATTGGATGTAGATACTATTCTTATAAAGAAGCCTGAGGATTTGGATAAGATTGATGGAATCATTATACCTGGTGGAGAAAGTACTACCTTTTTAACTGTCCTTGAAAATACAGGATTATTTAAAAAACTTCAGGATGCACTAAAGGCTGGCCTTCCTGCAATGGGAACTTGTGCAGGTTTAATTCTTCTTGCAAAAAGAATAGATAATCATCCTCATCAGAAAACTTTGGGAGTTTTAGATATTACAGTTTCAAGAAATGCGTACGGTAGGCAAAGGGAAAGCTTTTCCACCTATTTAGATATTCCAGCTATAGGAGATAAACCTTTTGAGGCCGTTTTTATAAGGGCACCTCAGATATTAGATGTAGGAAAAGATGTCAAAGTACTTGGAGTATTTATGGAAAAGCCTGTTTTTGTAGAAGAAAAAAGTATTTTAGGATTAACCTTTCATCCAGAGCTAACGGATGACACAAGAATACACGAATATTTTTTACAGAGGTGTATTGGAAGGAATGAAATGTGATTTCTGCCATAAAAATTTAGCTATATATCTTTTAGAGATAAAGGATGAGAAAGGAATAAGAAAATATTCCCTTTGTGGAGAATGCTTGCAAGAATATATTAAGAAGTTTTTTCAAAATGCCTTTTCTCAGGATAAGGAAGAAAAGAGATGTCCTAATTGCGGAAGAACCTGGAAGAAAATAGAAGAAACAGGCATGGTTGGTTGCTATTATTGTTATTCTATTTTTAAGGATGAATTAGGAGAAATAATAAAGAGTTATCATGGAAACAAAGAACATAAGGGAAAAATTCCTAAGAATACTTCTAAAAAAGAAGATATACTTAGGTATAAAATAGAATTGTCGAAGGCAGTAGAAGAAGAGGATTATGAAAAAGCAGCAAAGTTAAGAGATTTCTTGAATAAATTGAATGAGAGGAGTGGATGAGAGAATTCTATTATAAGTATCTTAAGTGGATTGGAGAAGGCAATTTACATAAAGATATAATATTAAGTACTCGGATAAGATTAGCGAGGAATGTTAGAGAATTTCCATTCCCAAATCAAGCTTCCGAACCGCAAAGAAAAAGGTTTATAAATAAGGTTGAATGGGTATTTAAAAATGACACTAAATTTAATAAAGATTACGATTTTTTAAGATTGGAGAAATTACCTAAATTAGTATCTGAAGTTTTAATAGAAAAACACCTAATAAGTGAAGATCAGTTTAATAATCTATCTGGTACAGGTCTTATTGTAAGAAAAGATGGTAAATTGAGTATTAGGTTAAATGAAGAGGATCATTTCAGAATTCAGGTTTTAAGTGGCGGATTAGAAATTAATGAGAGTTGGAAAATGCTTCAATCTTTGGAAAACCACATTTCGGAATATTTTGATTTTGCCTTTGATAATAGTATGGGTTATCTTACCTCTTGTATAACAAATTTAGGATGTGGCCTAAGAATATCTTTATTGGTACATCTACCGGGTCTAACTTTTACTGGGAAAATTAAAACTCTTTTTAGGAGGTTGAGATCTTCTAAGGTTTTGATTAGGGGTTTTTATGGTGAGAATACTAAGGCTATAGCTGGTTTTTATCAAATTGCAAGTAAATCCTCTCTGGGTTGTAGCGAAGAAGAGTTAATAAAAAAAATGGAAGAAATAGCTTTAAAAATCGTCAATGAAGAAATAAAGGCTCGAGAATTACTTTTTGAGGAAAGGAGAAGATGGGTAGAAGATATTTTTGGAAGAGCATGGGGTATTATAAATTATGCTAAATATTTAGAAAGTTTGGAGGCTATCTCTTTACTTTCTAATATTAGATTTGGTATTTTTTATAAAATAATAAATTTACCAATCAAATTATTAGATTTGTTATTGATATTAACGTTGCCTGCTCATTTACAAGTTAAATTAGGTAGAGAAATGGATTCTGAAGAAAGGGATAGGGTGAGGGCAGATTTATTGCATGATGTTTTCAAAAATTATAAAATAGATTAGGGAGGTGTCATGTTAAGGAGGTGTATAGAAAATGATGGATAAGTTGACGCAAAGAGCTTACAGAGTACTACTCTTAGCACAGGAGGAGGCAAGAAGGCTTAATTATTCTACTGTTGGTACAGAACATATTCTCCTGGGGTTACTCCGTGAGGATGGAGGCATAGCTGCTCAAGTTTTAATAAACTTGGGTCTTGATCTTAATTACCTCAGGAGTGAGATAGAGAGACTAATAGGTCGTGGTGATGGTACCTCCTATGGAGCACTTCCTTTTACTTCAAGGGCCAAGAAGGTCTTAGAGTATGCTTCTGAATCTGCGCAAGAATTGAATCATAATTATATTGGTACAGAGCATTTACTTCTTGGGTTGTTGAAGGAAGGAGAAGGTGTGGCAGCTCACGTGTTAGAGGGAATGGGAGTAAGGATAGAGGATGTTACAGTAGAAATACTTAAGTTATTAGGAGAACCAATTGATCCCGCAAAGGTAAAGGGAAGACAAATTGCTTCCCAGAATACAAATAAGAAGAAGAGAGCTATAACAGCCACCTTGGATGAATTTGGTAGAGATTTAACTCAGCTTGCAAGACAGGGCAAACTTGATCCTGTTATTGGGAGAGAAAAGGAATTAGAAAGAATAATTCAAATATTGAGTAGAAGAACTAAGAATAACCCAGTACTTGTTGGAGAACCTGGAGTAGGGAAGACAGCTATTGTGGAAGGATTAGCCCAAAAAATTGTGGAAGGAGATGTACCAGAAACATTGTTAAATAAAAGAATTGTAGCTATAGATATGGGTAGCATAGTAGCTGGTACAAAGTATAGGGGTGAGTTTGAGGAAAGAATGCAGAGAATAATAGAAGAAGTAAAGATGGCAAAGGATGTAGTTTTGTTTATAGATGAGATTCATACCTTAGTTGGAGCTGGAGCTGCTGAAGGAGCTGTAGATGCAGCTAATATTTTAAAACCTTCTTTAGCAAAAGGAGAAATTCAAGTTATTGGAGCAACAACTCCCCAAGAATATAGAAAATATATAGAAAAAGATGGAGCTTTAGAAAGGAGATTCCAACCTGTTATAGTTAATGAGCCAACTCCAGAAGAGACATTGGAAATTCTTAAGGGATTGAGAGAAAAATATGAAATTCATCATAGGGTTAAAATTTCTGATGAAACATTAGAAGAGGCTGTTAAACTTTCTGTAAGGTATATCACTGATAGATTTCTTCCTGACAAAGCTATAGATGTAATAGATGAGGCAGCTGCAAGGGTCAGACTGAAAAGACAGAAATCTACCGCTCATAGTAATTTAGAATTGGAACTTGCAAGAATAAGAGAACAAAAAGAAATAGCTATCAGAAATCAAGCTTTTGAAAGGGCTGCTCAACTTAGAGATGAGGAAAGAAGAATTGAAGAATATCTTAAGAATTTCTTAGCTACCACATCTATTGAGAATGAAGGAGTGGTAACTCCAGAGGATGTAGCTCAGGTAGTGGCAAGCTGGACTAGTATACCTGTAGCACAACTTCTTATGGAAGAAAGAGAAAGATTACTCAGAATGGAAGAAGAACTTCATAAGAGAATTATTTCTCAAGATGAGGCTGTAAGTGTTGTGTCAAGGGCTATAAGAAGATCAAGATCTGGTTTGAAAGATCCAAGAAGACCTATAGGTGCATTTATGTTCTTAGGTCCAACAGGTGTTGGAAAGACTGAGCTAGCAAGAGCTTTAGCTGAATACCTTTTTGGAAATGAAAATGCTTTAATTAGATTAGATATGTCTGAATATATGGAGAAACATACTGTATCAAGACTTATTGGTGCTCCCCCTGGATATGTAGGATATGAGGAAGGTGGTCAGTTAACGGAAAAGGTTCATAGAAGACCTTATTCTGTTATCCTATTTGATGAAATAGAAAAAGCCCATAGTGATGTTTTTAATATATTGCTGCAAATAATGGATGAAGGACAGCTTACAGATGGACATGGAAGAAGAGTTAATTTTAGAAATACCATATTAATAATGACATCTAATTTTGGCGCTGAATACTTCAAACAAGAAGCTACAATAGGGTTTGCCTCAAAAGAGGATCGAGAAAAATCCTTTGATAAGATAAAGGAAACTATCCTTTCGGAAATGAAGAAATATTTCAGACCTGAATTCTTGAATAGATTGGACGAGATTGTCTTCTTTAGACCATTAACAAGGGAAGATCTTAGAAAAATATTAGATCTTCTTTTGAAACCAGTTAGAGAAAGATTGAGAGAAAAAAAATTAGATATAGAACTTTCTGATGATGTAAAAGAATTCTTATTAGAAAAAGGGTATGATCCTCAATATGGTGCAAGACCATTGAAGAGAACTATTCAATATTATATTGAAGATCCACTTGCTGAGTTTATCCTTCAGGGCGATTTTAATGAAGGAGATATTATAAAGGCAGAACTTAGTAAAGATGGTAATATTGTTTTCAAAAAAGTCACTTTAGCAAAGGAGCCATCTAAATAAAAATGTAAATGACGAAAATCAAAACTAAATTTGTATGTCAAGTATGTGGATACGAAAGTATAAGATGGTTTGGCAGATGTCCTAACTGTCAAAGTTGGAATTCCTTTATAGAAATTTCTGAAAAGGAAAGTAAAACATTAAAAGGTGAAGAAAATTTAAAAGTTGTAAGATTAGATTCTATATCACAACTAGAAGAGAAAAGACTACAAAGTGGGTTAAGAGGATTTGATTTTATATTGGGAGGGGGGATTGTTGAGGGGGCTGTAATTTTATTAAGTGGAGAACCAGGGATAGGAAAATCTACTCTACTTTTACAAATTGCTGTTGCTATTCAGAGTAAAAATGCAAAGGTTTTATATTTATCGGCAGAAGAGACTCTTTCGCAAGTAGGAATTAGGCTTAAGAGAGTTTCAAAAAATAGTTCAAATCTTCAAATAGATTTTGTATGTGAAAGGGATATTGAGGCGATTTTACCCTTTATAGAAAAATCTGATTATTCTTTGGTAATTGTGGATTCTATTCAAACTGTTTATTCCTCTGAATTTCCTACATCTCCTGGTAATGTAGTTCAAGTAAGGGAATGTACTAATAAGATGGTAAATTTTGCAAAAAAAACAAAGATCCCTGTAATTTTAGTAGGCCATGTAACAAAGGAAGGAGATATAGCAGGTCCAAAATTATTAGAACATTTAGTGGATGTGGTCTTGTATCTGGAAGGGGAAAGATATAGTGATTTGAGAGTACTTAGGGTTGTAAAAAATAGGTTTGGACCAACTAATGACTTTCTGCTTTATGAGATGAAGGATGAGGGTTTAATTGAAGTTGAAGATATTTCTCAAAGATTACTTGAGAATAGGAATTTAGCTATATCAGGATCAATAGTTATACCAATAATGGAAGGTACAAAGCCTTTATTAGTTGAAGTACAAGCATTGGTTAGTAAAACCAATACAACGTATCCAAGAAGAATTACATCAGGAATAGATTTGAATAAGGTAATACTTCTTTTAGCAGTTTTAGAGAAAAAACTTAGAATTAATTTTTCTGATAAAGATGTTTTTCTCAATGTAGTAGGAGGCTTAAAAATTGAAGAGCCTGCAATTGATTTAGGGATAGTGTTGGCCATACTCTCTGCTCTAAAGGATAAACCTCTTCCCCATGATTTGATAGCAATAGGTGAGATAGGATTAGGAGGAGAAGTAAGAAGTATACCACATTTAGAAAAGAGAATTTTGGAAGCAAAGAAATTTGGTTTTATAAAAGCAATAATTCCTTCTAAAAGTAAAATTATAGATCAAGAGGATTTTTATTTCATTCCTGTTTCTAATATTTTAGAAATAGAGAAGGTGTGGGGTTAAAATGGCAGAGCCAAAAAAATTTGTTGTACAAGCATTGAAGTTTGTGGCTCCAGGTACACCCTTAAGGGAAAGCTTAGAGCAGATTGTAAAAGCAAAAACCGGAGCATTAATAGTAATAGGAGAGTCAGAGAAACTTAAACCAATTATGAATGGTGGATTTCCACTAGATATAGAATTTACCCCCAATAGGCTTTATGAGCTTTCAAAGATGGATGGAGCAATAATACTGAGTAAAGAAGCAAAGAAAATTCTTTATGCAAATGTGATGTTATTACCTGATCCCAATATTCCTTCTTCTGAAACAGGAGCAAGACATGCTACAGCAGAAAGAGTGGCAAGGCAGATAGGATGTTTAGTTATTAGTGTTTCTCAAAGAAAGGATACGATTACCCTTTTTCAGAATGATTGGAAGTATGTTCTAAGAGATGTAGGAGAAATATTAACTAAAGCCTCTCAAGCGCTTCAAACTATGGAAAGATACAGGAATATATATGATGATCTTTTGAATAGGTTAAATTCTTTAGAATTGGAAAATCAAGTCAACCTTTATGATGTGCTTATATTTTTGCATAGGGCATGTATGCTATTCACAATTCATAAAGAAGTAGAGAATTATCTTATAGAACTTGGCATAGAAGGAAGGTTAATTGAAATACAGTTAGAAGCTTTACTTGCAGGTGTTAAGGAAGAGACAATTTTGGTTATAAAAGATTACAAGAGGAAGCCTACTGAAGCAGATGAAATTTTGAAGGAGCTTTTAGATAATTTCAAAGGAAATTTTCAAGAGTTTGCTATAGTTGCAGGTGAGATATTGGGATACAAGAAAGAAGAGATAGAAATAAGTATATTAGTAACACCAAGAGGTTATAGAATTCTAAATCGAATAACATCTATTCCGTCTGCTATTATTGATAATATTGTAGAATATTTTGGTAGTTTGCCTAAAATTATAGAAAGTAGTTTCGAGGATCTTGATAATATAGAAGGGGTTGGGGAGGTGAGAGCTAAAAAAATAAGAGAGGCTTTAAGCAGGTTACAAAGAATTTCTTCAGTTTTTTAATATTTATTTTTTTAGGGGATTTATTTAAATATTTTTTTTGGGGGACTGAGATTTTATGAAAAAACTTTGGAAATTATGGTTTATAATAGTTTCTTTGTTATTTGTAGGTCTCTTAGTTTTTTCATTCATGTCTTTTTTTTATAACAAATGCAATACTCTTTATATATTAAATTTTATTTTTGCCTTTTTAGTCTTTGCTATATATATTTATTTTATTTTCAGAATGAGGTTTTTTGATTTTAATAATTTCCCGTATGTAAAAATACTTGATACAAGTGTAATTATAGATGGAAGAATAGTAGATATATTGAAGACAAATTTTATAGAAGGGAAAATAATTATTCCCCGCTTTATTTTAAAGGAATTGCAACAACTCGCCGATTCTTCAGAATCTTTAAAAAAGAATAGGGGAAGATTTGGACTTGATAATCTAAATCAAATAAGAAAAGAATTGGGAGATCAAGTAGTAATTGTAGATATGGACTTTCCTAAAATTCAAAGTGTGGATTCTAAATTGGTAAAGTTAGCGAAACTTTTGAAGGGTAAAATAGTAACTAATGATTATGGATTAAATAAACTTGCTAAAATAGAAGGTATAACGGTGTTAAATATAAATGAGTTATCGAATGCTGTAAAACCAATATATTTACCAGGAGAAGAGCTTACTCTAAATATTGTTAAAGAAGGAAAAGAGGCTGGACAAGGGGTTGCCTATTTAGAGGATGGAACTATGGTGGTAGTGGAAAATGGAAGAAAATATATAGGACAAACTGTAAAAGTTGTTGTTACAAGTGTCTTTCAAACTGCTGCAGGAAGACTTATCTTTGGTAGGGTAAGGGAGGATAAGGATCATTGGAAAAAATAGTAGGTATAATTGTGGCTGGAGGAAAGAGTGTAAGATTTGGGGATGATAAACTTCTTGTGGAAATTAAAGATAAGCCTCTGATTTACTATTCTTTGAGGACTTTTGATAGGGTCAAAAGAATATCAGAGTTAATATTAGTAGTTAGAGAGGATAAGATAAATTTTTATCAAGAAAAGATTAAAGAATGGAATTTATCAAAAAAAATAAAATTAGTAGTAGGGGGCAAAGAAAGGCAACATTCTGTCTGTAATGGGATTAGGAGTATCGAGGAACCATGTGAATATGTAATAATACATGATGCAGCAAGACCCTTTGTAAAGATAGAGAATATAGAGAAATTAATAGATTTTTGTATTGAAAGAAAAACTTCTGGTATTTTAGGTATCCCTTCAAAAGATACAGTAAAGTTAGTAGATGAAAAAGGAAGGGTAGAGGCTACCTTAGAAAGAAAAAAGATATGGCTTATTCAAACACCCCAAATGTTTCCATATAATTTATTATTAGAAGCTCATAATAAGGCTCTTCAAGATGGATTTTTAGGCACCGATGATGCTGTATTATTAGAAAGATTGGGTTATCCAGTATACATAGTGGAAGGAGATCCTTTTAACATAAAAATTACTACAAAGGAAGATTTAATATGGATAGATTACATTTCCAAAATATTAGAGTTGGTTTAGGTTATGACGTACATCCTTTTGAAGAAGGAAAAGATTTATATATAGGTGGGGTAAAGATTCCTTATCCAAAGGGATTAAAGGGACATTCTGATGGAGATGTACTTATTCATGCTATCTCGGATGCTCTTCTTGGTGCCTCTGGACTTTATGATATTGGATATTATTTTCCAAATACGGATATAAATTATAAAGGCATATCAAGTATACTCATACTAGAAAAAGTAAGAAGTCTTTTAGAGGAAAGAAAGATAAAAATTATTAATATTGATGGTATGATTATTGCAGAAGAGCCAAAGGTTTTACCTTATAGAGAAGCTATTATTGAGAAAATATCTTTTACTTTAGGAATAGATAAATCAGCTGTAAATATAAAGGCTACTACTAACGAAGGATTGGGTTTTATTGGGAGAAAAGAGGGAATTGCAGCCTTTGCAGTAGTTTTAATTGCATATTGAATAAAAGGAGAGTTTTTATGGAAGAGAAAATATATGGAAAAAATCCTGTTTTAGAGGCTTTAAAAGGAGATTTGAATATAAACAAGATTTATATTGCAAAGGGTATTCATTTTGATAAAAAATTCAAGGAGATAATAAACCTTGCTAAAGAGAAAAATATACCTATTCAATATGTGGATAGAAATTTTATTGATAATGAAGTAAAAGATAATTCTCAAGGTATATTAGCTATTGTCTCATCTGTTCCATATGTTTCTTGGGAAGACTTAAAAACAAAGTTGGATAATAATAGCATAATCGTAATTTTAGATCATATTCAAGATCCGAGAAACTTAGGTGCGATTGCTCGAACCTGTGAGTTTTTAGGGGCATCTGCTATTGTAATCCCTAAATTTAGAAGTGTTGGATTAACTCCTACTGTTTTTAAGGCTTCAGCTGGTGCTTTATCTTTTATACCTGTTGTTAGAGTATCTAATGTGGCAAATTTTTTAAGGGATCTTAAAGAGGAGAATTTCTTTATAGTAGGCGCGGATTTGGATACTGATATTGAATTCGATAAAGTAAAATACAGATTTCCTTTGGCTTTAGTAATAGGGAGCGAAGGTGAGGGTCTTCACAGGCTTGTTAAAGAATCTTGTGATTTTTTAGTGAAGATATCACCCTATGGAAAAGTGAACTCATTGAATGTATCAGTTGCTCTTGGAATTATTTTGTATAAGATAAGAGAAAGTCTATGAGGGATAAATTAGAAGATTTTCTTTTTTATTTGAAATTCGAAAAAAATTTATCCTCTAATACTTTAGAAGCATATAAAAGGGATTTAGAACATTTTATTTCATTCTTAAAAGGAGAGAAGAAGAATTTAAAGGATTTTAATAGAGAAGATTGGCAGAAATATCTATCTACCTTATATAAGGAGTATAAGATAAAATCTATTGCCCGAAAGATTTCAGCTATAAGAACTTTTTTGAAATTTCTCATAAGAGAAGGCTATCTTTCTAAAAATTATGGAAGTATAATACTGACTCCTAAAATACCTATTTATCTTCCTGAGGTTTTAGATAAAAAAGAGATAGATAGTATTTTAGATCTTCCTGATCCTTCCTCTCCTTTAGGTATTAGGAATCAGGCTATTTTGGAAACCCTATACGGTACAGGTATAAGGGTTTCTGAGTTAGTTAATCTAAATTTATACAATGTTAACTTGAAAGAAAAATATATAAGGTGTTTTGGAAAAGGAGAAAAGGAAAGAATTGTTCCAATAGGAGAGTACGCTTCAGAGAGTATTGAGAAATATCTTAAAGTAAGGGAATATTTTAAGCCTGTAGATAGCGATGCTTTATTTTTAAATAAAAAAGGATATAGGATTACAAGACAAGGTGTTTGGTATATCATAAAAGTATATTCTAAGGTCTTAGGTTTATCTAAAAAAGTATCTCCACATACTTTTAGACATACCTTTGCTACTCATTTACTGATGAATGGTGCTGATATCCGTATTGTTCAGGAGCTTCTTGGTCACTCTGATATATCTACGACGCAAATATATACTCATGTAGTTTCTAGTAAATTACATGAAGTTTATAGAAGAGCACATCCTTTGGGGCGGAGGCAAGAAAAATGAAACGTGTAATATTAATAGTATTAGATGGAGTGGGAATTGGTGAGCTTCCTGATGCTTCTAAGTATGGAGATGAAGGAAGTAACACATTAGCAAATACAGCAGAAGCAGTGGGAGGATTAAATTTACCTAATATGGGTAAATTAGGTTTATCTAATATATATCCTATAAAAGGAATTCCTTACGAAGAAAAGCCTTTGGCATTTTATGGAAAGATGGCTGAAGCTTCTCCAGGAAAAGATACTACTACTGGTCATTGGGAAATATCAGGTATAATTTTGGATAAACCCTTTCCTACTTACCCAAATGGATTTCCAAAAGAAATAATAGAAAAATTTGAAAAAGCTATTGGGAGGAAAGTTTTAGGGAATAAGCCTGCTTCAGGAACAGAGATAATTAAGGAATTGGGAGAAGAACATATTAAAACTGGTTATCCTATTGTTTACACATCAGCAGATAGTGTGTTTCAGATTGCAGCTCATGAGGATATTATCCCTGTAGAAGAGTTATATAGAATGTGTGAAATAGCTCGTAGTATTTTACATGGTGAACATGCGGTTGCAAGGGTTATTGCGAGACCTTTTGCAGGAACCTCTGGAAATTTTTATCGTACTCCTAAGAGAAAAGATTTTTCATTACCTCCGCCCCGTAATACTCTTTTAGATCTTTTAAAAAATAATGATTATGATGTAATTGGGGTAGGAAAGATAGAAGATATTTTTGCAGGAAGAGGATTAACATATTCTCTTCATCAAAAAAATAATGCAGAGGGTATAGAAAATATTTTTCTTGCTTGGAACGAATTAAAAGAGGGTCTCATTTTTGTAAATTTAGTAGATTTTGATACCCTTTACGGTCATAGAAATGATCCTTTGGGTATGGCTAAAGCTTTGGAAGAGTTTGATAAAGCCTTACCAATGATTATGAAATTATTATCTGATAAAGATCTTTTAATAATAACCGCAGATCATGGATGTGATCCTACAACTCCAAGTACGGATCATTCAAGAGAGTATGTTCCTCTGCTTATCTATTCTCCAGATTTTAAAAACAACTATTCTTTAGGGATACAAAGGACATTTGCTAATTTAGGAAAGACGATAGCAGATTACTTTAAGGTTGAAAATAATCTTGATGGGGAGAGTTTCTTAAGTATTATTCAGAAAGGGTGGAATATATTATGAATATGGTAGATCTTATTATTAAAAAGAGAGATGGATATCCATTAACTGACGATGAAATATCATATATAGTTAATGGTTATGTAAAGGGAGATATACCAGATTATCAAATGTCGGCTTTGCTTATGGCAATTTATTTTAGAGGTATGAATATTCAAGAGATTGTTTCTTTAACAAAGGAAATGGCTTTTTCAGGTAAGGTTTTAGATTTATCAAATATTCCAGGAACAAAAATAGATAAACATAGTACAGGGGGTGTAGGTGATAAAACAACATTAGTTTTTGCTCCTCTTATTGCATCCTTAGGGTATCCTGTACCAAAAATGTCAGGAAGGAGTCTGGGACATACAGGAGGTACTATTGATAAATTAGAGTCAATCCCAGGTTTTAGAACTTATTTATCCGATGAAGAATTTATTAAGCAAGTTAAAGAAATAGGAATAGCTATAGTAGGTCAAACAGAGAATTTAGTACCAGCTGATAAAAAAATATATGCTTTAAGAGATGTAACAGGAACTGTTGATTCTATTCCTCTTATCGCAAGTAGCGTAATGAGTAAAAAGATAGCAGGAGGTTCGGATGTAATTGTATTGGATGTTAAGGTAGGTAAAGGTGCATTTATGAAAGATATAAATTCAGCTAAGGAGTTGGCTAAAATCATGGTTGAGATTGGAAAAAATATGGGTAGAAAAATGGCTGCTGTAATATCTCAAATGGACCAGCCCTTAGGAAACGCTGTTGGTAATTCTTTAGAAGTATTAGAGGCAATAGAGGTATTAAAGGGTAGAGGCCCTTCAGATCTAATAGAGTTAGTAACGGTTTTATCAATTGTTGCCCTTAAAGTTGCTGGAGAAGAAGATGACGAGATTTTGAGAGAAAAAGTTAAGAGTGCTTTGCTAAGTGGAAAGGCTTTGAATAAACTTAGAGATTTAATAATTTATCAGGGTGGAGATTTTAAGATTATTGATGATTACTCTCCTCTTTTAAATGCCAAAGTACAAAAGGAGATATATACCTTAGAAGAAGGGTATATTGAAGAGTTAGATGCATACAGGGTAGCTCAAACGGTGATGACCTTAGGTGCAGGAAGGGCTAAAAAGGATGATAAAATTGATCTTTATGTTGGTTTAAAATTGCATAAGAAGATAGGAGATAAAGTTACTAAAAATGAACCTATAGTAACTTTTTATGCTAATGATGCTGAAAAATTAAGAAAAGCTCAAGAGATATTTAAAGAAGCGATAAAAATAGGTCCCCATAAAAGGGAGCCATTACCATTAATATTGGATATAATTATGTAGGAGGTATTTATGGTATTTAATAACTTAGTATTATATTTGTGGAGAATAGTAGCCATATTGATAGCAATAACAGTTCATGAATATGCTCATGGAAAGATGGCTGAAATAGAAGGAGATCCTACTCCTCGTCTTTCAGGTAGGTTAAGCTTGAACCCTTTAGCTCATATAGATCCTATTGGTTTTTTAATGCTACTTCTTTTTAGGTTTGGTTGGGCAAAGCCTGTTCCAGTTAATTTTGATAATTTAAGAAGGGGAGAAAAAAGTATAGTTTTAGTATCTTTGGCTGGTCCTTTTGCTAATTTTACCTTAGCTTTTTTAGTAAGTATGTTTTGGAGAATAGAAGGATTATATATTCCGATTGGTTTTATCAGATTCTGTATAGAGCTTGCTATTCTTAATGTTTTTTTAGGCGTTTTTAATTTAATACCTATTCCCCCTTTAGATGGTTCTCATGTATTAGAAGCGATTCTTCCTTATAAATATAGAAGGTATTATCGATCTTTAGGAATTTATGGCATATTTATCCTAATGATTCTTATTTTGACTAATGTTCTTTATATAATTATGAGTCCCTTTTTAAGTTTCTTCTTTTATCTTTTAGGACTAAATTTTTGATATAATCCTATCTTGAAAAAATACTGAATTATCTAGGAGGGTTTTGGATGAAGGCTGGGAGAATATTAAGTGGTATGAGACCAACGGGGAAATTGCATTTGGGGCATCTTTTGGGAGTTTTAAAGAATTGGGTAGAACTTCAAGATTCCTATGAATGTTTTTTTGAAATTGCTGACTGGCATGCCTTGACCACACATTATAGGGAGACAGAAGAGGTGAAAGATAATGTTTTTAATATGATATGTGATTGGTTAGCAGTGGGAATAGATCCTAACAAAGCTGTGATATTTAGGCAATCAGATATAACTGAGCATGCTGAACTTTTTCTGTTATTTTCCATGTTTGTACCCTTACCATGGTTAGAAAGAAATCCTACCTATAAAGAGCAGTTAAGAGAGATGGAAGGAAGAGACCTTTTTACATATGGATTCTTAGGGTATCCTGTTCTCCAAGCTGCAGATATTTTAATTTATAGAGCTGATACTGTCCCTGTTGGAGAGGATCAGTTACCTCATTTAGAACTTACTCGAGAGATAGCAAGAAGATTTAATTATTTTTATTCTCCCATATTTCCAGAACCTCAAGCTAAACTTTCTGATGTCCCAGAACTTGTAGGGACAGATGGGAGAAAAATGTCAAAAAGTTATGGCAATACAATTCCTTTAGATACAGAGGAGGAAGAACTTAAAAAGATAATAAGAGGGATGGTAACTGATCCTGCACGTATAAGGAGAAATGATCCAGGACATCCAGAAGTTTGTACTGTTTTTGCTTATCATAAAATCTTTAATAAAGAGGAAACTGAAGAGATTGCAGAGGCCTGTAGAAGGGCTGAGATTGGATGTGTGGAGTGTAAAATGAAACTTTCAGAAAAATTAAATAGTTTTTTGACACCTATTAGGGAAAAACGTAAGGTTTATTTTAATGATGAAAAGACTACTTGGGATATTCTATTTGAAGGAAATAAAAAGGCTCGAGAAGAAGCCCAAAAAACCATGGATATTGTTAGAGAAGCTATGGGATTAAAGGTAAAATGGTAATTAATCCATTTCTCACAATAAAAGAATTTTTGCAAAAGGAGATTGATATATCTATTTTTCCTCTTAAGGATTTGATTGATCAGTATTACTCATTGGGAGAAAATAAGTGGAATGATCTTGAGCTTACGACATCTTTTTTAGATGTAACAGTAGAAATATTAGAGAGTAAAATTAAAAGATTATTCGGTTTAAGAAAGAAGGATATATCTGACGGAGAGAAAAAGGAAGATGAATTTTTGCTTTTTTCTGATGATTGGAGAGAATTGGTTCCTTATCTAAAGGAAAAAGAGGAAAGGAGCCTTCTCATATTTAGACGAGATTTTAGCAAAAAGGAAGACGTATTAATTTTGAATCAAAATGAAAAAATAAATTTGACAGAAATTTATCTTCTCTTTCTGGAAAGAAAAAAAAGCTTAATACAGAATTTAAATTATTTAGAGGATCATTTTACAATAGATATTGAAAATAAAGCTTTGGATATTATGGCTAAAAAAGAAGGAAAATTTTCGGAGATAGTGAAGGGGAAAAATAAAATAGATAAAATCTGTTATTTTCTTGCTTTATGTGATTTAGCAAATAAAGGAAAGGTTGTGGTTTTCCAAAATGAATATTTAGGAGAGATAATTTTTAAAGTGGTGGAAGATGAGAGAGTTGAGACAAAAGTATAAAAAACAGATAGAAGCTATTCTTTTTGTTTCTGAGAAACCTATTTCTTCTAAGGAGATAGCTAAAATCTTGGATATAGATGATAAAGAGGTGGAGGAATTATTGGAAGAACTTAAAAAAGAGTATGAAGAAAGAGGTATTAATATTTATAAAATAAATGATGGATATGAATTTGCAACCTCTCCAGATGCTGCAGAAGCTGTATGGAGATATACATCTAAGGGTACTGAGAGATTATCAAGATCAGCTTTAGAGGTGCTTGCTATAATCTATTATCATCAACCTATAACAAAGACTGAGATAGAAGCTATAAAGGGAACAAAAGTTGATGGAATTCTTTCTAATTTATTAGAGCGAAGGCTTATAAGGATTATAGGAAGAAAAGAGACTATTGGAAGACCCTTTATATATGGAATTGGAGAAGAATTCTTTAGATATTTTATTATAGAAGATAAAAAAGAATTAGAGGAAAGAGTTAAAAAATAGGTATGGAAAGACTTCAAAAATATATTGCAGAATGCGGTTTTGCTTCTCGTAGAAAAGCAGAGGAACTTATTATTCAAGGTAAGGTAAAAGTAAATGGAAATGTAATAACTACCTTAGGTTATAAAATAGATCCAGAGAAAGATAGAGTAGAAGTAGAAGGAAAAATTTTAATTCCAGAAAAAAAGATCTATTTGGCTTTATATAAGCCTGTGGGCTATATATCAAGCTTATATGATCCCTTTGGAAGAAAAACAGTAAAAGATCTTTTATTAATCAAAAATATATCCTATAGGGTATATCCTGTAGGAAGATTAGATCAAGATAGCGAAGGTCTTTTACTTTGTACTAATGATGGGGAGATTGCTAATTATATTATTCATCCGAAATATAAAATACCTAAGGTTTATGAAGTAATGGTAAAAGGAATTCCGAAAGAAGAAGAGTTGAAAAAACTGAGAGAAGGTGTTATTTTAGAAGAAGGAAAAACATTACCAGCTGAATTTGTAATACTTTGGGCTAAAGGAAATATAAGCATGCTTAGAGTGGTTTTATATCAAGGGTGGAAAAGACAGATAAGGAGAATGTTATCCTTGTTTAATTATGAAGTGTTAAAATTGAAAAGGATACAAATAGGAGAAATAAAGCTTGGAAATTTAAAACCAGGAGATATTAGGTTTTTGAGTAAAAGAGAGTTGACATGGTTGGAGAGACTAAAAGCTTAGGAGAGATATTTAGAGAAGAGAGAGAGAAGAAAGGATTAGATTTAAAAGAGGTTTCTTCTCTTTTAAAGATAAGTTATAGATATTTAGAAGCTATAGAGAATGATACTTTTGATAAGGTTAATCTATCTGATTTTTATAAAAAGGCAATCATTAAGAAATATGCAAATATTATTGGCCTAAATGAAAGTAATATCATAGATTTATACTACTCACAGTATGGGAGAAAGGAAGATAAAATAGAGATACCTTTACAAAATAAGGATAGAAGTAGTTGTGAGTGGAAATATGGAGTATATATCTTGGTTGTTGTTATACTCTTAACAACTATTTTTATATCATCATATTTTCAATCAAGATCAATAACTCAAAAAGAACCTACATATACTCTTTATTCTATAAGTAATCAGCAAGAAAGTTCATATACATATTTCCTTGGAAGCTTTACTTATACTTCTACTGAGACGATCTTTCCCCAGGGTGAAAATACATTAAGTTCTACTATAAAGGTATGTGCCAATGAAAGAACTTGGATTAGGGTTTTCAATGATGAAAAAATTATTTATGAGGGAATTTTAAATAAGGGAGATACATTAACTTGGACTTATACATCTTTATATTTTCATATAGGAAATGCAGGGGGTATAGAAATATTTTATAATGAACAAAGCATGGGAGTTTTAGGAAAAAGAGGAGAAGTAATAAAAGTAAAGGTACCATGAAAAAGGCAGGTATAATACATTTAGGTTGCGCTAAAAATCAAGTGGATACAGAAATAATTTTAGGATTTTTGAAAGAATTAGGATATACTCTTACATCCTCAGAAGAAGAGGCAGATATTCTATTAGTTAATACTTGCGCTTTTATAAAACCTGCTTTAGAGGAATCGGAAAGTAGTATACGTTCATTAGAAAAATATAAGAAATTAGGTAAAAAGATAGTAGTTACAGGTTGCCTTGTGGAAAGATTTAAAAAGGATTTGGAGAGTAAATTCCCATTTGTAGATTTGTTTATAGGTCCTGGTGAATATATGAATTTCAAAAATTTGTTGAATAAGGATAACGGATTTACGGAAAAAGTTATTACCTCTCCAGCTTCTAACTTTCTTTATACTTCTGCAATGACCCGATTACTTTTTACTCCTTATAGTGCATATGTGAAAATATCAGAAGGATGTAATAATTTTTGTAGTTATTGTACTATTCCGTATATAAGGGGTAGGATGCGAAGTAGAGAGATAGAAGATATTGTAAATGAGGTAGAGAAATTAATAAGAAATGGTGTAAAAGAGATTAATATGATATCTCAAGATACCACAAGATATGGTGAAGATTTGTATGGAAAACCTTCCTTAGCAAGACTTCTTAGTAAGCTTGAAAAAATTGAAGGAGATTTTTATATAAGATTGCTATATTTGTATCCAAGTAGATTAGGTAATGAAATTATCCAACTTATAAAGAATTCTGAGAAGATTGTGCCTTATTTTGATATTCCCTTACAACATGTTAATGATGAGATCCTTAAAAATATGAATAGAAGTTATGGAAAAAATGAAATAATTAATATTTGGAATAAGATTCGTGAAAATTTTCCTGATGCTATAATTAGAACTACATTTATTGTTGGATTTCCAGGAGAATCAGAAAAAAAGTTTGAGGAATTATATAATTTCATACAAGAATACTATTTTGATAGACTTGGAGTTTTTCCATATTATCCGGAGGATGGTACCAAAGCCCAAAATCTTCCAGAGCAAATAGATGAAGAAGAAAAGAAAAAAAGGGTAGATATTATTATGAGTACACAAAAGGAAATATCTAAGGATTTAAATAAAAAGATGGTAAATAAAGAGTTAGAAGTTATAGTAGAAGGTTTTGATGGGCGATATTTTTACGGAAGAAGTTGGAGAGAAGCTCCAGAAGTAGATGGTCTTATCTACATAGTAGGGGCAGAAAAAAAGAAAATTAAAATGGGCGAAAAAGTAAAGGTTAGAATTAAAAAATACAAATCTTATGATTTATTAGGAGAGATAGTATGAATATTCCTAATTTCCTTACTATTTTCCGTATTTTCTTAACTTTTCCTATCCTTTTACTTTTTCCGAAGAGTCCTTTTTTATCTTTTGCTTTATTCTTATTAGCTATTCTGACTGATTATTTAGATGGAGAAATTGCTCGAAGGTATAACAAAATTTCTAATTTAGGTAAATTTTTGGATCCGTTAGCTGATAAGATCTTGGTTATAAGTGTTTTAATATATTTTGTTAGTATGAATTTGATTTCGCCTTGGATTGTAATATTTATTCTTTTCCGAGAATTTATGGTTACGGGATTGAGAATGGCATTACTACAAAAAAATATAATTCTCCCTGCATTAAGATCAGGCAAGATAAAAACAGTTTTTCAAGATATGGCTATAATTTTTTTTATTCTAAGCCTACCTTTAAAAGAGTATTTGATAGGAATTGCTTTAATTTTGACTTTATATTCTGGAGCTTATTATTTTTACAAATATGGCAAAGAAATCTTCTAAAGACATAAGTTATAAAAGATTATTTATAGCCATAGATTTTCCAGAAGATCTAAAGGAAAAGATTTTTGTTTTTCAGAAAAGTGTAAGAAATTCCATAATTGGTAATGTAAAATGGGTCGAAAAAGAGAATTTTCATCTTACTTTAAGGTTTATAGGAGAAGTTTCTGAAAAGTATGTTGATGAAATTAAAGAGGTTTTGGATGAGGTAAGTCACTATGTAGAGTCTTTTTCTATAACTTTAGAGGGTTTTGGGGGATTTCCGTCTCTTAGTTCTCCAAGAGTATTATGGATAGGAATTAAAGATGGATTAGGAAATTTGGAAAAGATCTTTGATCTTATTGAACGACGTTTGGTAAAAAAAGGAATACCAAAAGAGAAAAAGCCTTTTTCTCCTCATCTAACTCTTGGAAGGGTTAAAGAGAATATTAGAATTTTACAGGATTTTGATTTTAAAAAGGAAGAGATTTTAGTTGAAGAAATTGTACTTTTTGAAAGTACTCTTACTCCTCAAGGACCTATATATCAACCAATTTATAAAGTAACTCTTAAAAAACATATATAAATAGAAAAAAATCTTAAAATAATGCAAAAAATAGGATAAAGAAGAATAAATTTTCAAAAAACTCCTATTTTTAGTTATTTTTCCTAGAAAATCTCTTGATAAATGATGGTGTTAGTGATAAAATTGCTTTCGTAAAATTTTTGAGAAAGGAGGCGGGACCGAGGTGAATATCACTGGGAAATCCTTAGGAAGACATATTTTAGCTGAGATGTACAATTGCAACCGTGAAATATTAAATGATGTTGAAAAGATTAAGGAAATAATGGTAAATGCAGCTGTTGTTGCTGGAGCAGAAGTGGTTGAGGTTGTATTTCACAAATTTAGTCCATACGGTGTAAGCGGGGTAGTAGTTATATCTGAATCTCATCTTGCTATACATACATGGCCAGAATATGGATTTGCTGCTTGTGATCTTTTTACTTGTGGAGATCATGTTAATCCATGGAAGGCTTTTGAATATTTAAATAATTATTTGCAGGCAGAACAAGTAATAACTTTTGAGGCCAAGCGTGGTATTCTCCCAATAGAGGAAGGTAATTTTAATTATAAACCTAAGGAGGAGAAGGAAAAGGAAAAAGAGACTGTAGGTTGACTGGTAAAAAATAATATTGGAAAGGTGGACAATTTATGGATGCTTATTGGATAATTGAAAAAAATCATCCCAGTGAGATTCACTGGCATGGTATAAGTAGGTTTTATTATACAGGGCAATCACCTTTTCAAAAGATTGATATTATAGAAAGTAGTTTTTATGGGAAGTGTTTAGTTTTGGATGGAAGAATTCAATCCAGTGAAAAGGATGAGTTTATATATCACGAGGCAATAGTACATCCTGCTCTTGTTTTAAATCCATCCAAAGAAAAGAAAGTTTTGATTATGGGAGGAGCTGAAGGTGCCACTCTGCGTGAAGTTTTAAGACATAAAGATGTAAAGGAAGCGGTAATGGTGGATATAGATGGAGAAGTAGTTAGGGTTTCAAAAGAGTTTTTGCCAGAGTGGCATCAAGGTTCTTTTGAAGACCATAGAACAAAACTTATTATAGATGATGCAAGGGCTTACTTAGAAAGAACAGAGGATCAATTTGATGTAATTATAAGTGATTTATCTGAACCTATGGAAGGAAGTCCAGCCGTTAAATTGTTTACTTATGAGTTTTATAATATTGTTAAACAACATTTAAAGGAAGATGGAATTTTTGTAATGCAGGCGGGTACCACACATCATTTAAAGATATATTTCCATACAGTGATGAACTCAACATTAAGAGCTATTTTTAAAAAGGTTAGATCTTACCAAGCTTATGTACCTGCTTATGATTTCATATGGAGTTTTATATTTGCAAGTGATAAAATAGATCCAAAAGAATATTCGGAAAAAGAAATTGATGATATATTGAAAAATAAAGGCTTAGAGGGGCTGAAGTTTTATGATGGGGAAACCCATAAAATGATGTTTTCATTACCTAAAAATCTAAGAAATATAATTGAAAAGGAAAACAGAGTAGCATATGATAATGCTCCTCTATATGCGGTAGAGGATTAAAAGGGAGGTTTTTAATGTTTTGTTGTGATGAATGCCCATATTATAATGAGTGTTTGAATCACAAGATAGGATGTTGTCAGAAGTGTCCTCACTATAATAACTGTTATGATGTGAGAGAAGGATATAATTCGGAGGGATAATTTTATGGCAAAGAAAGCAAAAACCAAAAAAGAAAAGAAAATGCAAATTATCAGGATAGTTGCGCTGATTGTGTCGGTATTTTTTTTAGCAAGCATATTCATACTTTGGGGAATGTATTTTATTGGTAGATGAATATAAATAGGATAGCCCTTATAGGTTTCATGGGTAGTGGGAAAACCACAGTAGGTTTATTTTTGTCGAAAGAGTTGAGTTATCCTTTTATTGATTTGGATTGTTATATAGAAGAAAAAGAGGGGGAAAAAATAACTAAAATTTTCTCTGATAAGGGTGAAGATTATTTTAGAGAAAGGGAGTCATTTTATCTTAATAAAGTGATAGAGGATTATGAAAAAGTTATAATCTCAACAGGAGGGGGAATTATACTAAAGGAAGAGAATAGAAAATTATTAAAAGAAAAATCCTTTGTTATTTACTTATATAGTAATTTTGATACCTTAATAAATAGATTGCAAAAAGAAGAAGAGTTTGAAAAAAGACCAATTCTTAAAAGAGATATAAAAGAAGTTAAAGAGATATATGAAATGCGACAAAAGTATTATAGAGAGACTGCCCATTTGATTTTAGATACAGAGGGGAAAAATCCTAATTTAATTGTTAAAGAGATAGTTAAAGGTCTGCAAGCATATGGAAAAGTGTAAAATATTATTAATACATGGTCCAAACCTTAATCTTTTGGGTATTAGAGAACCCCATATTTATGGGGATTTAGATTTTAAAACTTTGAATAATATTATTATAAAAAAAGCACAGGAGAAGGGGTTTGAGATAACTATTTTGCAATCTAATTGGGAAGGTCAGATTATAGATTGGATTCAGGATTTAGGTAGTAAAGTAGACTTTATTATTATTAATGCAGGGGCTTTAACCCATTATAGTTATGCAATAAGAGATGCTATAACTGCCGTAAAAAAGCCCACTATAGAAGTTCATTTAAGTAATATTTATTCAAGAGAAGATTTTAGACATAAGTCAGTTATTGCTCCAGTATGTATAGGTCAAATATCAGGATTTGGAATTTATAGTTATTTTCTTGCCTTAGATTATATTTCTTACATTTGTAACTCTTGATTAGAAATCTTTTATTCATACTATTATCATCTCAAGTATACAACTTGACTATTTTTCTGTTATTATATATAATTTTTATAGATAGATATATGATGTAAATATATAAAAAAAGTAACTATTTTGGTACCACAAAAATCGGTAGACTACAATCTGATTTAAAGTTTCATCTAAAAACAAATCTTTTGATATTCTCACTCTATAAAGGAGGTGGGGACTTATGGTAAAAGATAGGGTAGTTATAAATGTAGCTTTTTTGAGTACTTATCCTCCAAGAGTATGTGGTATAGCAACTTTTACTGAAGATTTAGTATCTGAAATAGATAAAATTGCTCCTTTATATAATCCTTTTGTTAATACAAATGTTATTGCTATAAGTGATGATTTTTATCTTTATGATGAGAAAGTTATTAAAGAATTAAAACAATTTGAAGAGGAAAGTTATTTTGAAGTTGCACAATTTATCAATGAATCAGATATAGATCTTTTGGTAATACAACATGAGTATGGTATATATGGTGGGGAATATGGAGAATATCTTCTTCATTTAGTTGATAATACTAAGAAACCATTTATATTTGTTTTGCATACAGTCCTATTAAATCCAATCGACAAACAAAAGTACATTGTAAGTTATATCGGGTCAAAAGCAGTAAAAGTGGTAACAATGGCTAGAAATACAATTGAATTATTGGTGAATATTTACAATATACCTGAGGAAAAGATTTTACATATTCCTCATGGTGTTCCAATAAATACTAAAGTAGATAGAGAGAAACTTAAGAGAGAGCTTGGTTTAGAAGGAAGATTTGTAGTAAGCACATTCGGACTTATTGGACCGGGAAAGGGAATTGAATATGCTATTGAAGCTATTGCTAAAGTAAAAGATAAGATTCCCAGTATCATATATTTAATTCTTGGCAGAACTCATCCTGGTGTAATTAAGCATTCTGGAGAAAGTTATAGAGATAAATTGATGAATATGGTTAAGGAGTATAATTTAGAGGATCATGTAATGTTCGTAAATAGATATTTAACATTAGATGAGATTTTGAAATATTTACAATTATCAGATATCTATGTGACGCCATATTTAAGTAAAGAACAAGCAGTAAGTGGCACATTGAGTTATGCTCTTGCTTCTGGAAAAGTTATCATATCAACGGCTTATAGATATGCAGAGGAACTTCTTTCAGATGGAAGAGGAATATTAGTTGATTTTAGAGATTCTAATGCTATTGCTGAAGCTATTAAAGAAGTTTACTACAATAGAGATCTTAGAGAAGGTATTGAGAAAAAAGCTTTTGAATATGGCAAAAGTATGTGGTGGAATGTAGTGGCAGAGAAATATATAAAGTTGTTTGACGAAGTTGTAAATAAAAAGATAGAAACATTTAGTGGAAGGAGGTGGAAAAAATGGAACTTATTCGCCCCAGAGATGAACATTTATTCAGATTAACTGATGATACTGGAATTATTCAACACTCAAAGTTTGGAGTTCCAGATCCCCGTTTTGGGTATACTACCGATGATAATTCAAGAGCATTAATTGTTGCTACTATGTTCTATAGAAATTTTAGAGATGAAAAATATTTGGATCTTATATATAGATATTCATCTTTTATATTAAATGCTCAAACCCCAAAAGGTAACTTTAGAAATTTTATGAGTTATGATAGAAGATTTTTGGAAGATGAAGGTTCTGAAGATAGTTTTGGAAGAACAATATGGGCTCTTGGTTACTGTGTTTCTGAGAATATACTACCTTTAAATGTAAGAATGCTTTATAAAGAACTTTTGCATAATGCTTTGAAATATATTGAATATATAAAATCTCCAAGAGCTAAAGCATATGTTATATTAGGGTTATACTATTCTTTAAAAGAAAGCACCTTAGATAGAGCTCAAATTAAGGAATATGTTTCTCACCTTTCCAAATCCTTGGTAAGGCAATTTAGAGAAAATATGGATGAATCATGGAAATGGTTTGAAGATATAATGGCGTATAGTAATGCGATTCTTCCTCTCTCTCTTTTTGTGGCTTATAAGGTGTTAAGAGAAAAAGATATCTGGGATGTAGCATTAGATAGTATGGAGTTTTTAGAGAAAATTGTATTTAGATATGGATATTTTAAACCCATAGGTTGTAATGGTTGGTATATAAGAGGTGGAACTATAGCGGAATATGATGAACAACCACTAGAAGCAGGAGAAATGATATTGCTTTACAAAGAGGCTTATGAAGTTCTAAAAGATGTAAGTTATATTGGTAAAGCTAAAGATGTCTTTATGTGGTTTCATGGAAAAAACTCAAGGAAAGTGTCTCTTATAGATAATGAGACATATGGATGCTACGATGCTATAACTCCTGATGGAGTTAACCTGAATCAAGGGTCTGAAAGCTTGCTTTCCTATCTATTAGCATATTTTACAATGATGGATTTGCTAAGTGTTAGAAAAGAATTAACTGTAGTTTAGCCTGCTGTGATGCCTTTGATGGCAAGTTCTAAGTCTGAAGGATTAGGACTTGCCATCAAAGCCTCACTTGCTTCTATTATGTTTTTTCTATAGAGCTCTAATAAGTGTTGATTGAAGGATTGCATTCCTTCTAATTGACCTTCTTGAATAATCTTTGGAATCTCTGTTAGTTTATTCTCTCTTATCCATTTTCTTACAGTAGAATTCCCTATTAGAACTTCGCATGCAGGAACTAAGCCCATTTTATCTTTTCGTTTAAGAAGCCTTTGGGAAATAATTCCTACTAAGGTACTTGCAAGCTGAAATCTAACTTGATTTTGCTGGTGGGGAGGAAACATATCTACGATTCTACTTATTGTAGAAACAGCATCTATAGTATGCAAGGTGCTTAGTACCAAATGTCCAGTTTCAGCCGCCTGCAGGGTTACAGAAACGCTTTCAAGATCTCTTAACTCTCCTACCATAATTACGTTTGGGTCTTCCCTTAAAGCCATTTTAAGAGCTGAAGAAAAAGAAGCAGTGTCAATACCTATTTCTCTTTGAGAGATGAGAGATAATTTGTCTGTAAAGACATATTCAATAGGGTCTTCAATAGTGATGATATTTAGGTTCTCATTTTGATTTAAATATTCGATCATTGCTGCCAATGTGGTAGACTTCCCAGAACCAGATGGGCCAGTAACCAATATGAGACCCGCTCTCTTCATTACAAGACTTTTTATTATTTGAGGGAGACCTAATTCCTCTATTGATGGTATATTAATTTTTATTAATCTCATGGAAATGGCTATGGTTTGTCTTTGGGTATAGACGTTTACTCTAAATCTTGCTAATCCTTTTTTTTCAAAAGGAAAATCTACTTCTTTGTTCTTTTGAAATATTTCTCTTGCTGTTGGAGGCATTATACTGAAGGCTAAGTTTTCTACCTCCTCTGAAGTTAAAGGATCCTCTTTTAATAAGACTATATCTTTCATGATTCTTACTGCAGGAGGTGTTCCCACTTTAAGATGGATATCTGAAGCATCAAGATTTATTGCAAGATTGATAATTTTTTCAAATTTATCAGGCCTAATTTTTCTCACCCCTCTATGGAAAGTTTTTCTAATCCTTCCATAATTTTATCATTAATTCTTAAGTTAATCACCTTTTCTGCTAATTTTAGTGCATTTTTAATAGCTTTGGACTTTGATCTTCCATGGGATATGATAACATTACCATTTATCCCAAGAAGAGGAGCTCCACCAAATTCACTATAATCCATACTTTTTTTTATATTTCTGAATTTTGATTTTAGAAGTAATGCAAGAATAATACTCCACCATGAACTCTTTAATTCTTTTGATATTAATTCAAGTAAGGTTTCTGCAACCCCCTCTGCTGTTTTTATAGCAATATTCCCTACAAAGCCGTCGCATATAATTATATTAACTATTCCTTTAAATAAATCTTTTCCTTCCACATTTCCATAAAAATTGAAATAAGGTGTATTCTTTAATAAAGAATAAGTTTCTTGAACTAACTGATTACCTTTTCCCTCTTCTTCACCTATATTTAGTAATGCTATTTTAGGATTTTCTACATTAAAAATTGATTCCATATATATTTTACCCATTAAGGCAAATTGTACTAAATATTCCTTTTTACAATCTACATTTGCCCCTATATCTAACATAATAGTGGGTATGTTGTTTATAGTAGGAAGAACTGTAGTTATAGCTGGTCTTTTAATTCCCTTTAGCCTTCCCAAATAGAGTAATGCGCTACTCATTACTGCTCCAGTATTACCTGCAGATACCATTCCATCTACGCTTTTTTCCTTTATTAATTTAATAGATTTTACAATTGAGGAATCTTCTTTTTCTTTTACTGCAAAAGCTGGATGTTCGTGCATTTCTATTACTTCTTCTGCGTGAACTATTTCAATTCTATGTTTCTCAAATTTGTATTTGTTTAACTCGTATTCAATTAACGTTTTATTCCCTACAAGTACAATTGTTGATTTTATTTCAGGTAGTGATTCAATGGCTCCTTTTACAATCTCTATAGGAGCATAATCTCCCCCCATTGCGTCAAGAGCTATTTTCATAAAATAAAGTTCCTCCTTTCTAAATGTTATAATATTCTCTTAATTTTCTCTTTTAGGTTTATTGACGCCTTATAAACTTCCTTTTTAGGTATATTTAATTTTTTAGATACTTTCTCAATTGCATCTTTTAAAGAAAGGTCTTGTTTAATAAGTTCATCAAAAAGTATAGCTTCAATAGAAATATCTTTTTTGAAGTCTTTTTTAGCCTTTCTTTCCCGGTGTACTATGATAGTATATTCTCCTTTTTCTTTATATGGATCTTTATTAACTTCCTCTATTACCTTTTCTATATTACCATAATATACCTTTTCGAAGGTTTTTGTAAGTTCTCTACATACGCATAATATAGAATTGGGAAATATTTTTAATATATCTTGTAAAAGTTCATCAATTCTCTTGGGAGATTCATATATAACAAAAGTTTCTATCTCTTTTTCTTCTATCTTTTTTAAATACTCTGTTCTTTTTGATGATTTAGGCAAAAAACCTGCAAAGTAGAAGGTATTAAGAGGGAGTCCTGATATGGAAAGAGCTGCTATTAGTGATGAGGGGCCAGGAATTGGAATTACATCTATATTATTTTCTCTAGCAGTTTTTACTATTTGATAACCAGGATCAGATATACATGGTGTTCCAGCATCTGAAACCAAAGCAATATCTAAATTTTTTTTAATAAGTAAATCTAAAAATAATTTTACCCTTTTTTCCTCGTTATATTTGTGATAAGAGATGATAGTTTTATTTTCAATCTCGTATTTTTTTAATAAAATCTTAGTATGATTAGTATCCTCAGCAGCAATTATTGGACAGCTTTTTAGAACCTCTATAGCTCTAAAAGTAATATCTTTTAAATTTCCTATTGGTGTTGCTACTACATATAATTTTCCCATACTTACCTTAAATTATAAATATATTTTTCCACTTGGCAAATGTAAAGTGGTGAAGTAAAATTATAGTAAAATGAAAAGTATGACTTCTTCAGCATTTAGAGAATTTGTTATTGATAGCCTTACTTTTTTTTTAGAAATAAAAGGCTATAATCATCGGTTTTTAGAAATTAAGGTAAACCTACCTGATGCTCTTTCTTTTTTAGAAAGGGAAATAATTGCTGAGATAAAACGCTATGTAAAAAGGGGATATGTGGTTTTTTCCTTAAAGATTCATAAATCACCTGAAAATTATTCAAGGTTAAATATAGATCTTCTTAGTAATATCTTAAAAGATCTTGGTAAAATTACTGGAAATTCAGAGGCTATATATAATTGGAAAGAGATTCTTGCTAACCCTCAAGTATTCTTTACAGAAAATAGAATTTTTAATGAAGAGGATTGTAAAAAAATAATTTCCGAGACAAAATTGTTAATAGAAGAGTTTGATGGATATAAAAGGGAAGAAGGAGAAAGCATTAAAAGGGCTATATTAGAAAGTTTAAATAAAATAGAAACACTCCTTTCTAATGTTAAAAGGGAAGAAGAGAATTGGCAAAAAGAGGCAAAACTTTTTTTAGAAAAGAAGTTAAAGGAATTTGAATTCAACATTATAAATGAGGATAGACTTTATCAAGAAATTGCTCTTCTTCTTATGAAAACTGATATCAATGAAGAGATAACTAGGATTGATGAATTTATAAGAAGATTTTATGAAGAGATAAAAAAGGATGGGTCTATAGGGAAAACATTGGAATTTATACTTCAAGAAATGAATAGAGAAATAAATACTTTATCAAGTAAAACTGCAAAAACGTCTATTATGTTTTATGCTATTGATCTAAAAAAAGAATTGGAAAAAATTAGAGAATTAACATTAAATATTGAATAGAGGGGAGTGGAACTAATTATGAAACTTATTAATATTGGGTTTGGTAATATGGTGGTGAGCTCGAGAGTTGTGGCTATTATAAGTCCTGATTCTGCACCCATAAAAAGGTTTTTATCTGATGCTAAAAATCGTAATGAACTTATAGATGCAACTTATGGGAGAAAGACAAGAGCTGTACTTGTATTAGATAGTGGTCATATAGTTTTGTCTGCTTTACATCCAGAAACTATTGCAGCAAGAATAGAGGGTGGAGAAAAATTAGAGGAGAATGAAAAATGATTTTTAAAGGGAATCTTTTTGTTCTTTCTGGCCCTTCTGGAGTTGGTAAGGATGCTATTTTAGAAAGACTTCTTGGATTGGTACCAAACTTAGTAAAATCTGTATCTTTTACCACAAGACCCAAAAGATTAGGAGAGGTAGAAGGTAAAAGTTACTATTTTACAGATGAAAAAACTTTTAAGGAAATGGTTGAAAAGGGAGAGTTCTTAGAATGGGCAGCGGTGCATGGATATCTATATGGTACTCCCAAGAGAATAATAGAGGAGTTTGTGAATAAAGGGGTTGATGTTATATTAAAAATTGATGTGCAAGGTGGAATAAATGTGAAAAAGATTTATGATAAAGCCATATTAATATTTGTTTTACCACCTGATTTTGAAGAATTAAAAAGAAGACTTATAGGCAGAGAAACAGAGAATCTAAGAGATTTAGAAATCCGTCTTAAGAATGCTCCTCTTGAAATTTCTAAAATTTCTTATTATGATTATGCTGTTATAAATGATGATCTAGAAAATGCAGTTGATAGAGTAAGAAGTATTATAATAGCAGAGAGGCATAAACTTTGTAGGGAGAAAATTGAATATTTTTTAAAATTATTTGGAGGTGAGTTTAATGAAAGAACTTAATATTGATGAACTTTTAGAAAAAATCTCAAATAAATATGTATTGACAGTAACAGTTTCAAAAAGGGCAAGACAAATTTTTGAGGAACTAAAGTTCTTAAAGACTGTGGCTAAGGATCCATTAATTCTTGCTATGGAAGAAATAGCTAAAGGAAAGGTTACCTTTAAAGAGGGAGAAGAGAGCGAACTATAAGAGCTTTTGGTGAAGGTAGCAAAAGTAATTCTTTTTGAAACCTATATTCCAGAAAGAGATTTTTTATACTATTCAATTCCAGAGGAATTTTCATATATTGAAATAGGTAGTCCTGTTATTGTTCCTCTAAAAAAATCTAAAAAAATTGGTTATATTTGGGATATCTTAGAAGATAATAGCATAGAATATAATCTTCAGCCGATACATGCTCGGCTTACAGAGGTTCCATCTCTTGGAACACCTCTTATTAATTTAGTTAATTGGGTAAGTGATTACTATGGGAATTCTTTATATAGGACCGCAAATTATATATTTCCTACAGGAATTGATTTAGATGTTAAAAGATATTTAGTAGCTAAGGATGTGGCTGTAGATATGACAAAAAAGCAAGAAAAAGTTTTTATAAGCCTTTTTGAGGAAAAAACAGTGGAAGAACTAAAAAAAGAAGTAGGAAAGATTTCTGAATCTGTTATAAATGAGCTTATTAAAAAAGGGGCCATAGAGGAGAGATTTGAAATTGTAATAAAGGAGAAGGCACCAAGAAAAACTGTTTTTCAAAGTGAAAAGATCAGCGATAGTTGGGGAAACCTTGAAATAGATATGGATAATATACTTAAAATTGTTAATAAACCTCTTTTGCTTTTTGTTGAATCTCAGAAAAAAAGATGGAAAATGTATTTTGAGTTATTAAAATATTTTTATCAGAAAGGAAAAAGTGTCCTCTTGGTATTTCCAACTATAAAGACTTTAATTAAATTTGGTGAATTTTTATCAGATTTAGTTCCAGTCCCCTTTTACTTTTACCATGGACTTTTAACAGAGGCTCAGGCATATAGAGTATATAAAATTGCAGGAACTGAAAGGGCTATTATTCTTAGTACAACTAAAGGACTTTTTTTACCCTTTAATAATCTTGGGGTAATTATTGTTGATCAAGAAGAGAATGAGTTTTATGATATAAGAGAGAAAGAACCCAAATATGATGGTGTTAAAGTAGCTTTAAAAAGGGCAGAGTTTGAGGGAATTCCCATCATATTGGGATCTAGTTCTCCCTCTATAAGGGATTTTTATCAGGCTATTTCTAAAAAAATGTTTAATTTTGTCAGAATTCCCGATTTAATAAAGAAAAAAATTACGATAATTGATTTAAGAAGAATTAGAAACGAAGATTTTTTAGATAGCTATTCCACAAAGAGAATAAATGATAATATGAGGATAAAGAGGAAAGTTCTGATATTGTTAAATCGCTTAGGTTTTTCTACATATATTCAATGTGTAGATTGTGGATATATTTTTATGTGTCCTCATTGTAGATCACCGTTAGTTTTTCATCAAGATGAAGACAAAGTTTTAAAATGTCATTACTGTGGTTTTACTTCTCTTCCACCTACCATGTGCCCTGTATGTCAAGGATATAATTTTATTTTTGGTGGTATCGGTACTGAAAAACTTGAGAGATATTTGGTTAAAACTTTCAAGAATTATAAGGTTCTAAGAATAGATAGTGAGATAGAGCTTCAGGGTGAATCCTTAATAAAAGAGGCTGATATTATTGTAGGTACAAAAATGATAGAACCTTGGTTAGATCTTGAAGATGCAGGAGTTCTTATAATATATAATTTGGATAATTTCATTCATATCCCTGATTTTTCTATGCCTGAAAAGGCTTTCAATATGTTAAATAGAATTAAATCTTTCTTTAAAGGTGAAGAAATCATATTAAGAACTTATTCTCCTTCCCATTATGTGGTAAAAGCTATAAAAAGCAATTCTTATGGTACCTTTTTAAATTATGAGTTGAAATTAAGAAAATCACTTTTTTATCCTCCCTTTTCTATTTTACATCAGATTATAGTAGAAGGTTCGGATGAAGACGAGGTTGTGGATGAGGGTAAAAAGATGGTAGCTATATTGGAGGAAAAATATGCTGATTTGGAGGTTTTAGGACCAGCTCCTTTTTATCCTTATCTTATAAAGGATAAGTTTAGATATCAGATATTGATAAAAGACAGAAAAGGAATTATAGAGAGTAGGATGCTAAAGAATATTTGTGAGGATAGTAAAACTCCTTTTTCTAATGTAAAATTTATAATAAATGTAGATATGAAGGAAACTAATTTATGAGGTGATATAAAAATGATACTTGAAATAAGAAAGATTGGAGATCCAGTGTTAAAGCAAAAAGCTCATAAAGTTGAGAGTATAGATACAAAGATTAAGAGACTTGTAGAGGATATGATTGAGACGATGAAATTTGCAAATGGTGTAGGACTTGCTGCTCCTCAAGTAGGAGAATCTCTTAGAATTATAGTGGTCGATTATGAAAATAAACCTATTGCTTTTATTAACCCTGAAATATTGGAGGCTGAAGGAGAGGTTATTGATTTAGAGGGTTGTTTGAGTATTCCAGGTATAGAGTTAAAAATAAAAAGATATGAAAGAATTGTTTTTAAGGCTCAAGATTTAAGTGGAAAAGTGAAAAAATATAGAGCAAAGGGTCTTTTAGCAAGGATTATTCAACATGAGATAGATCATTTAGATGGATTTTTAATTGTGGATAGAGGTATAGCAGAAGAGGTAGGAAACAATATATGATGAGGGTAATATTTTTCGGTACTCCAATTTTTGCAAGAATTATATTAGAAAAAATATACGAGAAATTAAATATATTGGCAGTAGTAACTCAACCTGATAAACCGCAAGGAAGAGGTAAAAAAATAATTCCATCTCCTGTTAAACTTTTTGCTAAGGAGAAAAATATTCCTCTATATCAGCCAGAGAGATTAAGGAATAATTTTGAAATAGATGAAATTATAAAAAATCTTAATCCTGATGCCTTTATAGTTGCAGCTTATGGAAAGATACTACCAGAAAACCTTTTGCTTATACCATCTTTTGGTGGTATTAATATCCATGCATCTTGTTTACCTAAGTATAGAGGTGCATCTCCTATCGAAAGAGCTCTAATGAATTGTGAAGATGAGACAGGAATTTCTATTATGCAAATGGAAAAAGGCTTAGATACAGGACCAGTTTATGCAATAAGGAAGATTCCTATTCTTCCTGAAGACAACAGGGAATCCTTAACTATAAAATTAGCTAATTTAGGGGCAGATTTACTTTTAGAGGTGCTTCCTAAAATAAAAGATGGTACTTTAAAACCTACACCTCAAAATGATAGTGAGGCAACTTATGCTCCTAAGATTTCTAAAGAAGAGGAGAGAATAGACTGGAATAATCATGTTAAAAAAATATGGTGTCAGATTAGAGCTTTGTCTCCAGAACCTGGTGCTTTTACCTTTTTTAGAGGTAAAATTCTTAAAGTTTACAAGGCAAATTACGAGATTACTAATAACTATTTAGAATATGAAAATGGTACTATTTCTGTTATAGATAGAAATAAAGGCATTGGTATTAAAGCTACAAATGGAATATTATATATATTGGAGCTTCAACCTGAAAATAAAAAAAAGATGACTTATAAAGAATTTTTAAATGGTTATCGTCTAAGTATAGGTGAAAAATTTGATTAATAATATATTAATTGGGAGGTGATATATAAATGTTTTTCTTTTGGGATCCTACATATATTATATTGCTACCTGCATTGTTATTGTCTATATATGCGAGCTTAAAAGTTAGATCGACCTTTACATATTATTCAGAGATACCTAACTCTAAGAGATTAACGGGAAGAGAAGCGGCTGAAATAATATTGAGAGCTCTTGGTTTAAATGATGTGAGAATAGAAATGGCTCCAGGAAGTCTCACAGATCATTATGATCCATCATCAAAGGTTTTGAGGCTTTCCGAACCTGTTTACTCTTCTTATTCTGTGGCAGCAGTAGGTGTAGCTGCTCATGAAATTGGACATGCTGTTCAACATGCTACAGGTTATTATGCTCTTGCTCTTAGATCTTCTCTTGTACCTATAGCTAATTTAGGGACTAATCTTGCTTTTCCACTTTTCTTCTTAGGATTTTTATTTGGTAGCCCCAGTCTCATGAATATCGGTATATTGGCCTTCTCTTTGGCTGTACTTTTCTATATTGTTACTCTTCCTGTGGAAATTAATGCAAGTAAAAGAGCTCGTGAGATTTTATTATCTTTGGGAATTGTTACACCTAAAGAAGCAGAGGGAGTAAAGCAAGTTTTAAATGCTGCAGCTCTTACTTATCTTGCTGCTGCTTTAACTGCATTATTGAACCTCTTCCGTCTTATTTTACTTGCAAATATGAGAAATCGCGACTAATGGAGGTAAGAAAAAGGTCAGCTGAGATTTTATATGAATTAGAAAAGAAGGAAGCCTATTTAAATATTCTTCTGAGGAATAGGCTTCCTATTTATAATCTTTCTATCAATGAAAAACATCTTATTACCGAGTTAGTTTATGGAGTTACGAGGTGGAGAGATACATTAGATTTTATATGGAGAAAATATGTTAAAAAAAATAATCTTTCTTTATATGCAAAAATTCTTTTAAGATTAGTAGTATATCATGTATATTTTATTAGAAATACTATTCTTCCTATTGCAATAAATGAAATCGTTGAAGTAGCAAAAGAAAAAGCTCCTAGAGAAGTTAAATTAATAAACGCCGTTGCAAGAAGAATCATTGAAAATAGAAATAATGTTGATTTAAGATCTTTTCCTGAAAATTTAAAATATGCTATTCCAGATTTTATATTAGATGAATGGGACGATTATTTAGGCACAACTGAAAAGATTAAGATAGCGTCTTGGAGTAATAGACCTCAGAGATTTTCTTTAAGGGTGAATACATTGAAAACAAATAAAGAAGAATTGAAAAGAGAATTAACAAAAAGAAGTATTGATGTAGAAGATGGTTATTTGGTTGATCAAGCCTTAATAGTGAAAAATGGAGTTTTTTTAGAAAATTTGGACCTATTTAGAGAAGGTTATTTCATTGTACAGAGTGAAGCTTCTATGTTACCTGCTTTAATATTAAATCCAAAACCAGGAGAAAAAGTTATTGATCTTTGTTCTGCTCCAGGGCTTAAAAGTACACATATGGCTGAATTAATGAAAAATGAGGGAAAAATTGTATCTGTGGATATTAATAAAAATAGGATAGGTTTGGTAGAAGAGAATGCAAAAAGGCTAGGAGTTAAAATAATAGAGACTTTAAATATAGATGCTACATCTATTCCAGAATCTTTTAATGGTATTTTTGATAAAGTTCTTTTAGATGCTCCATGTACAGGTTTAGGGGTTTTAAGTCATAAACCCGAAATAAAGTGGAGGTTATCAAAGGATCAAATTTATGAAAATTCTAAATTACAATTAAAGATTTTAGAGAGAGCAGGAAAATTAGTTAAAAGAGGAGGAAAAATTCTTTATAGTACATGTACGCTTACTTGGAGTGAGAATGAAGGTGTGGTTTTATCTTTTCTCCAAAATAATCCCAATTTTATTTTAGAAAAATTCTCCTATAGATATGAGGAGTTTAATGGGATATTTAGAGTTTTACCCTATAAATATAAAACTGATGGTTTTTTTATTAGCTTGTTGAGCCGTGAGTACTAAAAATATATTTTCACTAAATAAAGAAAATCTTTTAGAGATATTGAAAGGATGGAATGAGCTATCCTATAGGGTAGATCAGATTTTGAATTGGATATATAAAAAAGGAGAATGGGATCCTGAGAAGATGAGTAATTTGCCTATGAATCTAAGAAATAAATTAAAAGAGTTTTTCTCTTTTGACCTTCCTCATGTTGTTGATAAGAAAGATGCAGGTAATACCTTCAAATATCTTTTACAATTATCAGATGGTGAAAATATAGAAACCGTTCTTATAAGACATCATAATAGAAATACCATATGTATATCAGTGCAGGTAGGTTGTTCTTTTTCTTGTAAATTTTGTGCTACAGGACTAATAGGTTTGAAAAGAAATTTAAAGATTGAAGAGATTATTGGGCAGGCATTGACAATTCAAAAAGAGTTATGGAAAGAAGGAGAAAGAATTTCCAATATTGTTTTTATGGGAATGGGTGAACCTTTAGCTAATTATGATGCAGTAATAAGATCTATAGAGATATTCAACAGTGATTGGGGGTTTGGAATAGGTAGTAAACATATAACTATTTCTACTGTTGGAATAGTTCCAAAGATATATAATCTTGCAAATGAAAAAGTTAAAGTAAGGCTTGCTATTTCTTTACATGCTCCTGACAATGAATTGAGAAATCAAATAATTCCCATTAATAAGAAATATCCCATAGAAGAGTTATTAGAAAGTGCTTGGTTTTATGCAAATGTTACAAAAAGAAGAATAACTTTTGAATATGTGCTTATAAAAGATTTTAATGATAGAATTGAACATGCAGATAAACTATCTATACTTCTTAAGGGTAAACCTGCTCATGTGAATTTAATTCCTTGGAATAAAGTAAAGGAATATCCATGGGAACCTTCTGATATTTATTCTATTAGGAAGTTTAAAGAGATTTTAGATAAGAATGGTATAAATAATACATTGAGAATTTCTTATGGAAGTAAAATTAGGGCTGGATGTGGCCAATTAAGAGCAACTTATTTAATTATGAGGGGGATGAATTATGAAAAAAATTTCAATTAAGGAACTTATACTTTATATCCTTATAGGAATAAATCTATTAATCTTTATCCTTTTTATAATCCTTTTTAAGAATACTGTATCTTCAAATGTAGAATCTGTTGTTCCTCCTGATGTAAGAGGAAAAAATATTATGGAAGCTTCTAAGATATTATCGGAAAAAAACTTTAAAATTGTGATTGGTGGTATATTAATGGATAGAAAAAAAGATTTTTTATTGGTTTTAGATCAGAATCCATTGACTACTAAGGTTCCAATAGGAAGTAGTATAATTTTATGGATAAATATGCCTGCCTCTTTTGCTAAAGTTCCAGATGTTAGGTATAAAGATATGGGAGAGGCTTTGAATATTCTTGAGAGGGCAGGTTTTGTGGTTGATTTTGCTGGAAATAAGGAGGGATATGTGGTAAAACAAGTCCCTCAAGCTAATATATATATGGAAAAGGGTGGAACGGTTCTTTTATATACCTTTACCACGTCTTCTTATGGAAATACTCCTGAATCTACATATACTTCTGAGGAAGAGTAAAATGAAAGTCCAAGTTTTTCCTTCAATTCTTTCAGCTGATCTTTTAAATATGGAAAAATCTATAAGACTTGTCGAGGAATATTCTGATGCATTACACGTTGATATTATGGATGGACATTTTGTCCCTAATCTAAGTTATGGTCCATCTTTAGTGAAGGCGATAAAAAAGAGATTTAATTTACTTCTTAATGTACATCTTATGGTTGAAAAGCCAGAACTTTTTGTAGATATGTTTATAGAATCTGGAGCTGATCATTTAGGATTTCATATTGAAAATACCTATCATCCTCAAAGATTATTAAAATATATAAGAGAGCATAAAGTTCGTCCTTTTATAACCTTAAATCCAGCAACTCCTCTGTCTACTTTGGATTATCTTCTTGGAGAGGTGGATTTAGTTCTACTTATGACTGTAAATCCTGGTTATGGGGGGCAGGAATTTTTACCTTTTTGTCTTAAAAAAATAAGGGATCTAAGAGAAAGAGCTATTAAGGAGGGGATAAATTTAGATATAATGGTAGATGGGGGTATTGATTTAAAAACTGCTCCTTTGGTGGTTAGCGCTGGGGCAAACATATTGATTAGTGGGCAAGGAATTTTTGGTTCGGAAGATCCTAAAAATGTTATTTTAAGAATGAAGACTCTCACTTATAAGGAGGTATAATAAATGGGACTTATTTATGAACCATGGTTTATTCCTTTGGCAGTCTTATTTATGATTATATTTCATGATATACTGGAAAAAAGGGAAAGTATGTCTTATGAAGAGGATGCTAAGAAATATATAAAAGTAGAAGGAGTAGGAGAGAGTGTCCCCCCTTGGAGAAAGGATGAGAAGAAAGAAAAAGAAACACCCAAAAAGAGAGGACTAATATTTTGGTTTCTTAATTTGTTTCTTATAATATATGTACTTTTTGTATGGTATCTTACAACTCAAAAAGGTTTCAGTAAAGAGATCTATGAGGTTATTGTAGGATTTACTCTATCTTTATATTTCTTTTATTTAGATATTCCTGGATTTTTAAGTAATATTTGGATATACAGAGAATATCCAGGTAGTGTAAAGGGAGAGATTACTCTAAGTAAACATTTCATTTTTGCTTCAAAAAAAAATGAAACGAAGATTTTTTTAGTTGTTCTTTCTTTCTTTTATCTTCTAACGTTCTCCCAAGTGATATTTGGGGGTATACTTGCCCTTATAATACGAATCTGGCTTATAGATAGAAGGCTTTCTAAGATTTCTCTTCCTGATTGGTAATGTGAAAAGGTAAAAATATTTTTTTATTTTTATAATTTATTTCTGTATATCTTATGTTAAAGAGTTGATTTAAAAGATTACAATTTAATACTTCTTTTGTCTTCCCGAAGGATAGAGCCATACCATTTCTTAAAGCTAAGATATAGTCTGTATAAAAAGAGGCTAAGTTTATGTCATGTAGGTTAGCTATAATAAGTATTTCTTTGCTTAATTCTCTAATCTTATCTAAGATGCTTATTTGATAATATGGATCTAAGTTATTTGTAGGTTCATCTAGAAGGATAATTTGAGGGTCTTGGGCTAATATTCTTGCGATAATAACCCTTTGTAATTCTCCTCCCGAAAGTTGATGTAATTTTTTCTTTTTAAGCATTATGGTATCTGTTGATATCATGATTTCATTTACTCTTATAATATCTTTTTTACTTAATGGTCTCCATGAGGGATGATGAGGATACCTACCTAAGGATATATATTCTTCTACTGATAAAGAGGGTTCCCATATAGGCTTTTGAGGAAGAAGAGCTATAATTTTTGCTAAATTTTCCTGTGAATATTTTTTAATATTGATATTATTTAAATATATCTCACCTAAAGTAGGTACAATATACCTTATAATTAATCTAAAAATAGTACTTTTTCCAGCCCCATTAGGGCCAATTATTCCTATAAAACCCTTTTCGGGTGTTTCCCAGGTAAAATTCTTTAATACTATTTTCTTGGTTTCGTAGCCAGCACTTACATTTAAAAATTTTATCATTGTCTTTTGATAAGAAGATAGATAAAGAATGGTACGCCTAAGAAAGACGTTATTATACCTACTGGTATTTCTGTTGGATAAAAAAGAATTCTTGATAAAATGTCCGATGATAATAAAAGGATGGATCCTGCAAGGTAACTTGATGGTATTAGCCACTTGTAGTCTGCTGTTTCCCATACTCTCATTAGATGGGGAGAAATAAGGCCAACAAATCCTATCATTCCAGATACTGCAACTGATGGGGCTATTAAAATAGTTAAAAGTATTATTATTAATGGTTGGATCTTTTTTAAAGAAATTCCAAGACTATATATCTCTTCTTCACTTAGGAATAGAATATTAAATTTTTTTCTCCACAAGAAAGCCCATGGTATGCTTATTAATGAGTAATAAAGTAGAATATAAAAGTGATTCCATGATTTGCCATTAAAGCCTCCAAGAATCCAAAAATAAACACCTTGAAAAGTTTTTTGTTTTAAAAAAAGTAATAAAGAAGTAAAGGAAGATAATAAAGAGTTTAATGATACACCTAAAAGTATTAAGGTATTTGAACTTTGAAATCTTTGATTAAAGATTAAAAGTAAAAATAGCACGAAAATCGAACCTAAAATAGCAAACCAAGGTGTCAAAAGGGGATCAATATCCCAAGTACTTCCAGCCATAAGAAAATATATGGTAGTACCTAATAGTGCTCCGGAAGATAAGCCTATAATATGAGGTTCTGCTAATGGATTGTGGAAAAGACTCTGAAGAATAGCTCCTGCAATACCAAGATTTCCACCGACAAAAATAGATAAAAGAGTCCGGGGCAACCTTATGTTATATATAATGACTCCCCGGACCTCATTATTTCCTTTTATATCTCCTATTTTTACAGAGATAATACTTAAAAAAAGTAAAAGTATTAATAAAAAAGAAAGCTTAATTTTCATATAAAGTTTTGTAGAGTACTTTAAGTCCATCCACAAGTCTTGGGCCTGGTCTGAAAACTAAATCATCATTTACTGTAAAAACTTTTTTATTTTTTACTGCATTCGTATCTTTTAAGATTGGGTGATTCATTATGGATTCTTTTGATATACCTGACATTTCTCCAATAATTATAACATCAGGATTTTTTGAGATAATAGACTCTAAACTAAGAACAGGGTATTCTGGCTCATTATTTTCTACAATATTTTTGGCTTTTAGTTTTTTCAAAAGATCACCCAGAAAGGTGGAAGGTGATACAGATATAAATGGATCATTCCAAATTAAGAAAAGAACCTTTGGAGATTTCTTTATAGAAGCAACTCTTTTTTGTATCTCTAACCATCCATTAAGCATATTGTTGTAAACTTTTCTTGCTTCATTTTCTTTTCCTACGGCCTTACCTACTAATATGATATTTTTCATTACATCTTCATAAGTTTTTGGATCAAGAACAATAAATGAAGTATTTGGTAGAGATTTTTCCAATTGGTTAAAAACTTCCTTTGGAAAACTTTTGTATAGAACGATTAAATCTGGTTTTAAGGAGATAATTTTTTCTATGTTAGGATTGCTAAAACCTCCTACTTTCTCTTTTGTTTGAGCTTCCTTTGGGTAGTTACAAAAATCAGTGACTCCAACCACTCTATCTCCAGCGCCTATTTCAAAAAGTATTTCAGTTGATGAAGGAGCAAGAGATATAATTCTCTTAGGATACTCTTTAATGGTTATTTCTCTTCCTATATCATCTTTTATAGATATTGGTAAGGTTGAAGAAAAGGAAAAGATAGTAGTTACTAAAATTACTATGATAAATATAATTGATAGTTTTTTAAATTTCATCACTTTCCTAAACCCCCTTTTATAATTTTTCAAAACCTACTAATATCTCTTCATCATACACTTTTATATTCTTTTTATAAGCAGTATCTGGTATTTCTCCTTCATGTATTTCAATAGCCAAAATTTCTTCTGAGAGTTCTTCTTTGTTTTCTTCTATGATTTCCTTTATTTTAGGAGATCCTTGATAGTAGAATTTTATTCTATCTGCATAATCTAATTTTGCTTCTTTTCTTAGCATTTGAATTTTATGCTCTAACTCTCTCAATATTCCTTTCTTTAATAAATCTTCTGTTATTGTTATGTCCAATCCTACTTGGAGATTATCATCTTGATGAATTAATATATTGTCTTTTGCCTCTGGATTATCGAAAATTACGTCATTGACATTAAGTTCTTGCTTTATGTATTTATAAAGTTTTTCAAGATTTTCTTTATTTCCTTTCGTGTTTATCCATATCTTTGATAACGGTTGTCTTATTTTTATGTTTGCTTGATTTCTAAGCATTCTTCCTATAGTAACAATATTTCTAACTATTTCCATATCTGCTTCTAATGCAGGATCTATATATTTAATTTCTCCTTGAGGATAATCACAAAGATGCACACTTTCGGGAGCTTCCTTTTCTGCTACCCTAACTATTTCTTGATATATTTTTTCTGTTGTAAATGGGATAAAAGGAGCTAAAAGCTTAGTAAGCTCTTTTATTACAGTATAAGTGGTTGTATAAGCTGACCATTTATCATTGTCTTTTTCAGATTTCCAGAATCTTTCTCTATTTAATCTAATATACCAGTTACTTAGGTCATCTATGACAAAACTTTGTATTGATCTTGCTGCAGAAGTAGCATTAAATTTGTCCATATCATCTTTTACTTTTAATATTAAGCTATTTAGTCTTGATATAATCCATCTATCAGAGACATCTTCAAGTGTTTCTAAGGAGATACTATTTTGTGTTGGATCAAAACCATCTATTTCTGCGTAAATGGAGAAGAAAGAAACAGTATTCCATAAGGTTAAAAGGAATTTTTTAAGGGCTTCATTTACAGCATCAGGAGAAAATCTTAGTGGTACCCATGGAGGACTTACAGTAAAGATATACCATCTTAAAGCATCTGCCCCGTATTTATTCAATATTAGCCAGGGATCAACTACATTACCTTTATGTTTACTCATTTTTTCGCCTTTTTCATCTAACACTAATTCCGTCACGAGAACATTATTATAAGCAGGCTTGTTAAATACTAAGGTAGATATGGCAAGAAGACTATAGAACCATCCTCTTGTTTGATCAATAGCTTCACATATGAAATCTGCGGGGAAAGAAGCTTTAAATTCTTCCTCATTTTCAAAAGGATAATGCCATTGGGCTACTGGCATAGCTCCTGAATCAAACCAACAGTCAATAACTTCAGGTACTCTATACATTGTACCCCCGCATTTTGGACATTTTAATGTAATTTTGTCTATATAAGGTTTATGAGGATCAAAGTTTTTTGTATCAGTGATACCTAATTCTTTATAGCTTCCTATACATTCTTGGTGTCCACAAGACTCACATATCCATATGGGTAGTGGAGTACCCCAATATCTTTCTCTACTTAGCGACCAATCAATATTATTAGCTAGCCAATTACCAAATCTTCCTTCTTTAATATGTTCTGGATACCAATTTATTTTTTGATTATTTCTCAGTAAATCTTCTTTTACTGCGGTAGTTTTTATATACCATGAGGCTCTGGCATAATAAATTAGAGGAGTATCACATCTCCAACAGAATGGATATGAGTGTAGATATTTTTCTTCTTTAAATAATAAGCCCCTATTTTTTAGATTTTCAATGATTAAGGGATCAGCTTTTTTTATGAACATTCCTGCCCATGGTTCAACCTCTTTTATAAATTTGCCATTTTGATCTACAGGTTGTAAGAAGGGAAGATCATATTTTTTCCCTATTTGGAAGTCCTCATCTCCAAAGGCTGGTGCAATATGGACAATTCCTGTACCATCTTCTAAGGTTACAAAATCTCCAAGTACAACATAATGAGAATCTTTATCGATGGGTAAGAAATTGAATAGGGGTTCATAATAAGTTTTTTCTAAATCTTTGCCTTTATACTTTTCTATTATTTCGTAGTTTCCTTCTGGAAATACATAAGTTAATCTTTTTTCTGCTAATATGTAGTATTCGTTATTATATTTCACTTTCACATAATCTTCATCAGGATGTACAGCTAATGCTATATTAGATATAAGGGTCCATGGAGTTGTAGTCCATGCAAGAAAATATGTATCATTTTGATTTTTTATCTTAAATTTTACAAAAATAGATGGATCTTCTGTTTCTTTATAACCTTGAGCTACCTCGTGATCTGATAGGGCTGTTTCGCATCTTGGACACCAAGGGACAATTTTATATCCTTTATAAAGTAAGCCTCTTTCCCAAATTTTTTTTAAAAGCCACCAGACTGATTCTATATAGTCATTGCTTAATGTAATATAGGGATTATCCATATCAATCCAGAAACCAATTCTCTCTGTAAATAGTCGCCATTCTCTTTCGTATCTAAATACACTTTCTCTACATTTTTTATTAAACTCTTCTATCCCGTATTTTTCTATTTCTTGTTTGCTGTTAATACCCAACTCTTTTTCTACCTCAAGCTCTACAGGAAGCCCATGGGTATCCCATCCTGCTTTTCTTGGCACGTAATATCCTTGCATGGTTTTGTATCTTGGGAAAAGGTCCTTGTATATTCTGGGTAGAACATGACCTGCATGGGGTTTACCGTTGGCAGTGGGTGGTCCCTCATAGAAATTGAATCTGGGTGATCCCTTTCTTATTTCTAAGGATTTTTTAAATGTATCTCTATCTTTCCAAAATTTCATTATCTCTTCTTCCATCTGTGGGAAGTTTATTAGTGATGGTAGTTTCTTGAACAAGTTATCCCTCCTTCCAAAAATATATGTAAAGACTTAGGTTAGTATATTATATATGAGATTTATGTCAAGAATAAAAAAAGGGGTGGAAGAATATCTTCCACCCCTTTCTTGTCTTTTAATTTTTAATGAAAGAATATTGGTAAGAATACAAGGGAAATTACAGCCATAAGTTTTATTAATATGTTGATTGAAGGTCCAGCAGTATCTTTGAAAGGATCTCCTACTGTATCTCCTACTACAGCTGCCTTATGAGCATCAGAACCCTTACCCCCAAATTTACCATGTTCAATTAGTTTTTTAGCATTATCCCAGGCTCCACCAGCATTTGCCATAAATATGGCTAAAAGTCCTCCAGATACAGTTGCTCCGGTAAGCATACCACCTAAGGCTTCTTTTCCTAATAAGAATGCAATAATAAAGGGAGATAATATCATAATTAAACTTGGAAGTATCATAGCTTTTAATGCACCGCGAGTACTTATATCTACACATTTTGCATAATCTGGGTCTGATTTTCCTTCAAGAAGTCCTTTTATTTCTCTAAATTGTCTTCTTACCTCTTCTACCATATGAGTGGCTGCCTCACCTACTGCCTTTAAAGATAGGGCGGAGAATAAAAATGGTAGCATTCCACCAATAAGAGTACCTGCAAGCACTGATGCCTTTGATACATCTATATATTGGATCTGAGCCCATTCTTTAAAAGCAGCAAACAAAGATAGAGCAGTTAATATGGCTGAACCTATAGCAAAGCCTTTACCCATAGCTGCAGTAGTGTTTCCATAAGCGTCAAGAGAGCTTGTTATTTCTCTGACTTTTTCTCCTTGGTGGGCCATTTCTGCTATTCCACTAGCATTATCAGCTATTGGTCCATAAGCATCAACAGAAAGGGTAATACCTAAGGTTGCAAGCATTCCAACTCCTGCGATTCCTATTCCCCACATGCCATTAGCTAAATAAGCTAAATATATACCAATTGCTAAAACAACTATAGTAAGAAATGTACTTTCCATTCCTACAGAAAGACCAGTTATAATGTTAGTAGCTGGACCTGTAGTACTGGCATATGCAATTCTTTCTATTGGTTTATTAGATGTATAGTATTCGCTTATTAAACCTATTGCTATACCCACAATAATTCCGATAGTACCTGCCCAGAAAGGACCTAAATTTCCTAATAGTGATTGGGATAAAAAGAAAGATCCAATAATAGTGATGATAGCTGCAATAAAGGTTCCATTTCTTAAGGCATTAGCAGGATCAGCATTTTTCCTTGCAGCATATACTTTTGTAAAGATGATTCCTATAATAGATGCATAAAGACCTATTACTGCAAAAAGGAATGGATAAAGGAGACCTTTCATCTCAGCGTATGCAAATCCTAATACCGCACCAGCGTGTATGGCTCCTACATAGGATTCATATAAATCTGCTCCCATTCCTGCCACATCTCCTACATTGTCTCCTACATTATCAGCTATTACAGCAGGGTTTCTTGGATCATCTTCAGGAATTCCTGCTTCCACTTTACCAACAAGATCTGCTCCTACATCTGCAGCCTTTGTATAAATACCACCACCCACACGAGCAAAAAGGGCAATAAAACTTGCTCCTAATGCATATCCACTGATAATTTCAAGCTTTAATCTTGGATCTGGCATAAAATTGCTAAGAATGAGGTAAATTAAACTTGAACCAAAGATTCCTAGACTTGCTTCCATAAGTCCCATAACTGCTCCACCAGAAAATGCAATATCCAAAGATTTACCTACTCCATATTTAGAGGCAGCATAAGTTGTTCTTCCATTTGCCCTTGTTGCTATCTTCATTCCTATATATCCAGAAAGCATAGAAAAGGCTGCACCAATGATGAAGGCTAATCCTAATAGAGGTTGTAATACTATTGCCATAAAAATACCGAATATTATTGCAAATATTGATACAGTTTTTATTTCACGATTTAGAAATGCATCTGCTCCTTGTTGTATGGCTTTCATGATTTTTTGGATCTCTGTAGGTCCCACTTCTTCTTTAAGAATATTTCTTGCAATAAGAAAAGCTACTAAGAGACCGATTGTGCCTGAAATGGGTGTAATCCACAGTAGGTTCTGCATTTCTTAATCCTCCTTTTAAAAAATTTTACCTCATTTTAAGATAATTTGAAGATATATTAATGTCAAGTTAAAATTAGGTTAAAGCTATATTTAAATCTTTAATCTTTTGGCTGAATTCCTCCAATAGTTCTTGAGCCTTCTTTAGAGTTGTAGATTCAGCATATATTATAAGAGCGGGCTCTTCTGGGTGTGGAATAATAAGTACCCAAGAATCATCTATATATACTTTTATTCCATCTATATATTCTATGTTTTTTTCAGCATTCTCTTCTATAAGCTTTCTCATGATTTTTCCTTTATTTTCTGCATAACAATCTACCGTAGCTTTTACTTTGAAATATTCTGGTAATTCTTCTACTAATTCTTTTAGTGTGAGATTATTCTTTGAATAGATTTCAAGAAACTTTAATAGACCATATATTCCATCAAAAACAGGTTGAAAATCAGGAAATATAAGGCCATCTTCACTAGCTCCAAATTTGGATTCTGTTCTTAATAAAGTTTTTGTTAATTCAGAAGGTGAAATTTTGCTTCTTATTATTCTTCCTCCTAAATTATTAGCTATCTTTTCTATTGATTGGGAAATATTCACCGGTATGACTATTTGCGAGTTTGGATAAAGTTTTAATGTAAGATAGGTGAGAACTGCGATTAACTCATCTTTTGCAAGATATTTTCCCCCTGGTGTTATGATTGAGAAACTTTCACCGTCATTATTGATAATTAAGCCAAAATCAGCCCCAACAGCCTTTGTAATTTTAATAACTTCTTCATTGGGAACCTTTATTTTATGTGTATCTTCTCCATATATGTTAAGAGATATGTTTTCTATCTTTAATTGGGAGAGTATATTGGGTAAGAATAAAGAAGCGCTATTTCCTTGATAATCAATTACAACTTTATATCTTTTTTTCTCAATACTTGATTTATCTATTGATTTAAGTAATCCCCATGTATAATATTCTATTACATGCGGAGGAAATTTTATTTCTCCTACTTCTTCTGTATAAGTTCTTCTAAAATCTTCTCTGAAGAAAGTATTTTCTATTTTTCTTTCAGTATTTTTATCAATGTTAATACCTGATCTATCAAAAAATTCTATTAATATTTTTTCAGGATCATAAGGTGATATTCTTATATGAACGCCTGCAACAGTATCCAAATTTGGGGTAGCATATCTGGATACGGGTATTGGAAGGGTCCTTATATCAAACACATTTACACCTGTAGAGAGAATACCTGTTAAAATAGCTCTTTTTATCATTCTACAAGCTGGCCTTGCATCTCTACTCATTACCACATAAGATGATTTGGGAAGTATGGTACCAAAAGACGCGCCTATTTTAGTTGCAAATTCAGGGGTTATTTCTATATTTATTTTTCCTGTAATTCCCCTTTGACCAAAGAGGGTTTTTCTCCAATGGCTTCCCCAGACAATACTTGTATTAACAATGGATCCAGTCTCTATATATTTATTGGGCCATATTTTAACTCCTGTATTAATAAATACTCTATCTCCTATTGTATTGTTGTCACCTATGCTTGCTCCTTCTTCTATTTTTACGGAGTTTTTTATATTACATTTACTACCTATTATGGATGAATAAATATTTGTTTTTTTACCTATATAGGTATTATTAAATATCACACTTCTTTGAATCTTGGCTTCGCTATCTACAAATACAGAATCTCCTAAAACTGTTGGTCCAAGAATAGTTGCATTTTCTTTTATTTTTGAAAATTGGCCAATGTAGACGGGCGGCTTAATAAAGGCTGAGTGAGAAATGTCCACATCTTCGTTTACAAAGATACCAGGAAGAATTTCTCTACCTGGAATCTTTATTTTTACTTTACCAGTTAGTATATCAATATTGGCTTTGAGGAATTGTTCTAAATTTCCTATATCACACCAATATCCATTTGCTATATAACCATATAAAGGTGCACCTTTTTCAAGAAGCATTGGGAATAGGTCTTTACTAAAATCAAAGGGCTCATTTTCTGGTATATAATCTAAAACCTCAGGTTCCAAAATGTATATACCTGTATTAACCGTATCACTAAATACCTCTCCCCAACTGGGTTTTTCTAAAAATTTAACTATTCTTCCCTCATCATCTGTAATTACCACGCCATACTCTAGAGGATTTTCTACACTTGTTAATACAATTGTAATTAAGGCTTTTTTTTCTTCATGGAATCTTATAATTTCTTGAAAGTTAAAATCTGTTAAGGCATCTCCACTTACTATTAAAATTCTTCCCTTTTCCTTATCCTTAAGGGCATATTTTACACTTCCAGCTGTACCGAGAGGAGATTCTTCAATAGAATAATCGAGTTTTATGTTCCAATTGGACCCATCATTAAAATATTCTTGGATGATTTCAGGTAAATAATATAAAGTGGCAATAAATTCTTTAAAACCCTGTTCTGAAAGAAGGTTAATAATATGTTCCATTATAGGTTTACCAACAATGTGGGTCATAGGTTTGGGACGTGTGATGGTTAGAGGTCTTAATCTTGTTCCCTCTCCCCCTGCCATTACAACAACTTTCATGAAAAAACCTCCCTTACCAATCAGTTTTTAGATATTCTCTATAAATCTCAAAGTAAACCTTTTTAGTTTCTTCAGCAATACTTTTCCAAGAATATTTTTCCAAAGCTTTTTTCATTGCCATTTTTCCAATATTTTCTTTTAACTCATCATTGTATAAAAGCATTTTTATTTTATTTGCTAAATCTAATATATTTTTAGGTTCAAAAAGTATACCGTCTATTCCATCTTCAATTATCTCAGCAAAGCCACCAAGCCTACTTGCTACTACAGGCTTTCCTAAAGCCATAGCTTCTAATGCAACTATCCCAAAGGGTTCGTAGATACTGGGAAAAACACATATATCAGATGCATGGAGTAGAGCATTTCTCAGGTTATCATCTACAAAGCCTGTGAATATAACTTTTTCTTTGACACCTAAATTCTTGCTTTCTTCAATTAAATAATCAAGTTGTGGCCCTGTCCCTACAAAGATGAATTTAACTTTTGGATAATCATTATTAATATAGGGTATAGATCTTAAAAGATACTCCGCTCCCTTTTGATAATGCATTCTACCAATGAAGAGTATCATTTTTTCATCTTGACTAAGATATCTGCTTTTTATTTCATTATAATTTAATGTGGTTTTTAAGTTTTCGGGGTTTATACCGTTAGGGATAATTTTTATTTTGTCATCCGGTAAGTTAAAAAGAGATTTTACTTCATCTTTCATATTGTTACTGCATACAATTACTTTCCAAGATTCATATGTTAGCCACCATTCCACATTGTGGATAAATTTTTGTTCTTCAGTATATATCCCTTGATTTCTACCATGTTCGGTTGCATGAATTGTTGATATAAGAGGTTTTTTAAGAGAGTGTTTTAGTACATATCCAGTAAAAGCAGATAGCCAGTCATGAGCATGTATGATATCTATGGGATTTGTTCTGTTTATTTCTAAGGCTTTAATCATCATGGAGATATTGAGAAAGTAGATCCATGAGATAAAATTGGGGGTGTCTATTATTTTTTCTGGTACTCTATAAACAGAGAGATTTTCTTTATGCTCTTCCCAAGGGACATCTTTTGTACCACATGTTACGATGGAAACTTTAGTATATTTCTCTGCTAAAGCATCACTGAGATCTTTCACATGTCTACTGAGTCCGCCTACAATTCTTGGTGGATATTCCCAGCTTAACATTAAAACATGAAGTTTTTTTTCGCCTTTTTGAAGCATATATAATTCATATCCTCTTCTCAATATTTCTTTTTCTTGCTCGAAGGTAAGAAGATTATATGCATCATTAAAATACAAGAATCTTCCATCTGAGAATACATCTTCCTCGATTTTAACATTATTAGAGTCATAGGATTCCATAAGAAACCATAATACTGTTTTGTCCTCTTCAGGATGTCTTTCTGTAGCGGGAGCAATATAGTGGGTCTTTCCTATAAAATCTATAATTTTCACATTCAAATTTGTTTCTTCTTTTACCTCTCTTATAGCTGCTTCTTCTGGAGATTCTCCTTTTTCAATATGTCCCTTAGGGAGAACCCAATTAGAATTTTTTCTTTTTAGGATAAAAACTTTTTTGTTGATAGGATTAATAATTACTCCACCTGCTGAAATGGCATTTTTCATGAGTCTTCTCCTATTAAATCATTTACAAATCTTAATATTAGATCCTTAGGAATTCCACTTTTTTCTATTTCTTTCATTATTTCATCATGTCTAAGTCCTTTCGCTCTTAAGCTTTCTATCATTTTAGATACAAATTCTTTTCTTTCCCAAGGGAAGATTATCCATGCTTCTGTTTCTTTTATGTAAAAATCGGGTTTAATGATAGACCAGGGTTTGTAATATATGGTAGCAATTTTTACTTGAGTTGCCCCACATTGTTCTAAGTGTTCTTTAGCAACCTTTAAGCTTTTTCCACTATCTGCCACATCGTCAGCTATTAATACTTTTTTCCCTTCAACAATTGTTGAGATAGTTTGAGTTATAATTGGTCTTTCTTTAGTTTCTCCAACCCCTCTATAAAAATCAATTTTAAGATTAGCTGTATAAGAGTTTCCAAGAAGATCAGATAGTATTCTTGCAGGAATCCATCCTCCTCGTGCAATCCCAACTATAACTTCAGGATTAAACTTATTCTTATTAATCTCATCTGCAAGATCAAGACATAGATTATAAATTTCTTCCCAGCTGGGTGCCAAGTACTCCATTTTTCGCCTCCTTGCTTAATATTTTTATTTTCTAATTATATTCTATATTAAAGTGGCTTCTTTTAAAAGAAAATTTAAAGTTTTTATTAAGAATAAGTGTTATAATAACCTTAATAAAATAAAAACAAATCTAAATTAGGAGGTGTTTCTAATTATGCCTGCAATTCTTGATGTTCGTGGTAGAGAAGTTTTAGACTCAAGAGGAAATCCTACTGTAGAAGCAGAGGTCTATTTAGAAGATGGTTCTATAGGAAGGGCTATTGTTCCTTCAGGAGCATCTACAGGAAGTAGGGAGGCTTTAGAGTTAAGAGATAACGACCCTAAGAGATATAAAGGAAAAGGGGTTTTACAGGCGGTAAGAAATATAAATGAGGTAATTGCACAAGAAATAATTGGTATAGAGGCATTAGATCAATATACAGTTGACAAAACAATGCTAGATCTTGATGGTACTGATAACAAGTCAAAACTCGGAGCAAATGCTATACTGGCGGTATCTCTTGCTACTGCAAGAGCAGCTGCAGAATCCTTAGGTGTACCTCTTTATATGTATTTAGGTGGAGTACAGGCAAGAGAATTGCCAACCCCTTTGATGAATGTAATTAATGGTGGAAAGCATGCTGATAACCCATTAGATTTTCAGGAATATATGATTGTTCCCTTAGCTACTACTTTTAAAGAGTCTCTAAGATGGGCTGTTGAAGTTTTTCATACCTTAAAGAATATCCTTAAGAGTAAAGGTTTAAATACAAATGTAGGTGATGAGGGGGGTTTTGCACCATATTTAGAGAAAAATGAGGAACCTCTGGCTATATTGGTGGAAGCAATTAAATCTGCAGGATTTGAACCTGGTAAGGATGTAGCTTTAGCGTTAGATCCAGCTGCTAGTGAATTTTATGAAGATGGTAAATATATTTTGAAGGCTGAAAATAAGGCTTTATCATCTTTAGAGATGATTTCTTTCTATGAATATCTATGTGATAAATATCCTATTGTTTCTATAGAAGATGGACTTTCTGAAAAAGATTGGGATGGTTGGGAGAAGCTAACAGAAAAGTTAGGTAAGAAAATACAGCTTGTGGGTGACGATATATTTGTTACCAATCCAAAAATCTTAGCAGAAGGAATCAGAAGAGGAATTGCAAATGCAATATTGATAAAAGTTAATCAAATTGGTACCTTAACAGAGACTCTTGATACCATAAGAATTGCCCATCAAGCTGGCTATAGAACTGTCATATCTCATAGGTCTGGAGAAACTGAAGATACATTTATTGCTGATTTAGCAGTAGCAGTGAATAGTGGGCAGATAAAAACAGGTTCTTTGAGTAGAACTGATAGAATAGCTAAGTATAATCAACTACTTAGAATAGAAGAAGATTTAGGGGATTCTGCAATTTATAGGGGTATATTGAACTTCAAGAGATAGTTTTATATAATCTACTTAAGCTTCGTATAATCCCGAGAATATGGCTCGGGAGTTTCTACCAGGCAACCGTAAATTGCCTGACTACGAGCGGAAGAGCTCCTTAGGGTCTAAAGATCCAAGCGGAGCTGGCAAGATTGTTGATCTTGCTACACCGAAGGGATAAAAGCCCAGGCGGGTAGGTTCCCTCGTAAGGAGAACCTATGAGCTTGGGCTTTTTGCTTTTAAAGGAGGTAAAAAAAGTGTTAGAAAGATATAGTAGAAAGGAATTAAGAGAAGTTTGGTCTGATGAGAAAAGATATTCTCTTTGGTGGAAGGTAGAAGAGGCAGTATTAGAAGCAAGAGCTAAATTAGGAGAGATCCCAAGTGAAGCATTTGAAAAAATAAAAAAGAAAGCAAGATTTAAAGTCGAAGAAATTAAGGAGATAGAAAAGATTAATAATCATGAGATGATAGCATTTTTAACTAATGTGGCTCAATATGTAGGAGAAGGATCTGAATACATCCATCAAGGACTTACATCATCAGATGTTATGGATACTGCTTTTTCTTTACAAATTTTAGAAGCTCTTAATTATATAGAATCAGATCTCTTAAAATTGTTAGATGAAATAGCAAAAAAAGCAATTCAATACAAAGATTTGCCTATGATGGGAAGAACTCATGGAATGCATGCAGAACCAATCACCTTAGGTTTTAAGTTTTTGGGATGGTGGTCAGAACTTAAAAGAAATTTAGAGAGGTTGAGAAAGGCAAGAGAAAACATAAGATATGGAAAATTTTCAGGTGTTGTTGGTACATTAAGTCATTTGTCACCTGAAGTAGAAGAATTGGCATGTAAGATTTTAGGATTAGAACCTGAACCAGTTGCTACACAAATTATTCCAAGAGATAGACATGCAGAAGTAATTTATGTTTTAGGAATGATAGCTTCGTCTTGTGAACGAATTGCTCTTGAAATTAGACATCTCCAAAGAACGGAAGTAGGAGAATTGGAAGAACCTTTTAGGGAGAGGCAAAAGGGATCGTCAGCTATGCCTCATAAAAGAAATCCTATTCTTTCTGAAAGAATTTGTGGACTGTCAAGAGTAATAAGGTCATATATGAATTCTGCTTTTGAAAACATTCCTTTATGGCATGAGAGAGATATTAGTCATTCTTCTGTAGAAAGAGTAATATTTCCAGATGCTACTACCCTCACTGATTATATACTTAATCTAACTTATGAGATAGTTAAAGATTTAAAAGTTAATGAAGAGAATATTCTAGAGAACATGAATACTAATTATAGAATATTTTATTCTCAAAACTTATTATTAGCTCTTACCCAAAAAGGGGTTTTAAGGGATATTGCTTATTCATGGATTCAAGAGGATGCATTTAAGGCTATCAATGAAAAAAGAGATTTTTTAGAGGTAGTTTTAGAAGATAAGAGAGTTACAGAAAAACTTTCTAAGGAAGAGATAGAAAGTTGTTTTTCTCCGCAAGTATTCCTTAAAAATATAGATTTTATATTTCAGAGATCTGGAGTTAAGGAGGAATTAAAGTGAAAGAATGGACAGTGATATTAGAGATCTTTTTAAAAGAGGGGATCTTTGATCCTCAAGGTAAAACTATTAGAAATGCTCTTCATTCCTTAGACTTTGAAGAAGTAAAAGATGTGAGGGTTGGAAAGGTCCTTAAAATTAAACTGATGGGGAATTCTGAAGAGGAAGTGATGGAAAAAGTTAGAAAAATGAGTGAAATTGTACTTGTTAATCCAGTTACAGAAGATTTTTCAATAAGGGTGGAAAGAGAATGAGGGTAGGAGTAGTGGTATTTCCAGGCACAAATTGTGATATGGATACCTTTTATGCTTTAAAGATTACAGGACATGACCCAGTTTTTCTCTGGCACAAAGATCATGATCTTCAAGAGGTGGATATGGTAATACTCCCTGGAGGATTTTCTTATGGAGACTATTTGAGAGCTGGTTCTATTGCAAGATTTTCTCCTATCATGAATGAGGTAATAGATTTTGCAAATAAAGGTGGATATGTGCTAGGTATATGTAATGGGTTCCAGATACTTTTAGAGGCAGGTCTTTTACCTGGAGCTATGTTACCAAATGTTACCAATACTTTTATATGTAAACCTGTTTTTATAAGAGTATTGAATAATCAAAATATCTTCTTGAATAGGTATTTAGTTAATCAGGTTATTAAGATACCTATAGCCCATAAAGAAGGTAGATATTATATATCAGAAAAGGGATTAGAAGATCTGAAGGAGAACAATCAAATAGTACTTAAATATGAATATGAAAATCCAAATGGTTCAATTGATAATATTGCTGGAATTATTAATAAAAAGGGTAATGTAATGGGTATGATGCCTCATCCTGAAAGAGCAGTAGAAGATATTTTGGGAAGCTCTGATGGGATTAATCTGTTCTTATCATTTCTAAAATAAAGGGGTGTAATCATGGGAATTTTTGGGCTTAAGGAAGAAGAAATAAAACATGCAAGAGAATTGCTTGGTAGAGAGCCAAATGATATAGAATGGTCTGTTATATCTGTAATATGGTCTGAACATTGTAGTTATAAACACTCAAGGAAATATCTAAAGGATTTTTATTCAAAAGCAGAGTGGGTAGAACAAGGTCCAGGCGAGAATGCAGGAATTGTAGATCTAGGAGATGGATATAAAATAGTGTTCAAGATAGAAAGCCATAATCATCCTTCAGCAGTTGAACCATTTCAAGGAGCTGCTACAGGAGTTGGAGGAATTGTAAGGGATATATTGGCTCTTGGAGCAAGGCCTATTGCTCTACTTGATTCATTAAGATTTGGTTCAATTGATAAACCAAAAAATAAGTATCTTTTTGAGGGAGTAGTAAGTGGTATAAGTTTTTATGGTAATTGTATTGGAGTACCTGTTGTGGGAGGAGAGATAGTATTTGATGAATGTTATTCATCAAATCCCTTAGTAAATGTTATGTGTTTAGGATTATTATCTCCAAATCAAAAATCTTATCGAGGAAAAGCTGAAGGTGAAGGTAATCTTCTAGTACTTGTTGGCGCAAGAACGGGTAGGGATGGTCTTCAAGGAGCAAGTTTTGCTTCAGAGAAGCTTGATGATGAAACTCACAAAAAGAAACCATCAGTTCAAGTAGGGGATCCCTTCTTGGGTAAGCTTCTTATTGAGGCAACTTTAGAGGCTGCAGCTAAGGATGGTGTTATAGGTATTCAAGATTTAGGTGCTGCAGGTCTTGTGAGTGCCTTATCAGAGTCTGCACGTAGAGGAAGAAGTGGAGTAAAAGTTTATCTTGATAAAGTTCCTCAAAGAGAGGAAAATATGACACCAGAAGAAATATTGTTATCGGAATCTCAAGAGAGAATGCTTTTTGTAGTTAGACCAGATAAAGTAAAGGATATTATTGAAGTGTTTAAAAAATGGGATCTTGAAGCAGAAGTTATAGGAGAGGTAATTAAAGAAGAAAGATTTATAGCTTATTTTAATGGAGTAAAGGTTGTTGATCTACCTACTGAGCTTTTAGTGGATGGTTCTCTTATATTTGATCCACCATCAATGGGGCCCAAGAAGGAAAGGAAAGAAAACGTAGTAACAGTCACCAATGAAGATGTGGAAAAATATATAGAGATTTTAATTCAAGATATAAAAACTAAGGAAAAAATCTATACCCAGTATGATTATTCCGTGCAAACAAATACAGTTTTACCACCTGGATTTGGTGATGCTGCTGTTTTGAGAATTAAAAATACAAATAAGGGTATTGCTATTGTTACAGATGGGAATGGTAGATATTGTTATTTGAATCCTAAACAAGGGGCTATGTATGCTGTAGCAGAGGCCTGTAGAAACATTCTTTGTGTTGGTGGCAAACCATTAGCTATAACTGATGGATTGAATTTTGGGGATCCCGATGAACCGGATGTTTTCTATCAATTTAAAGAAGTAGTAAAGGGTATTAATTTGGCATCAAGAATATTGGAAATACCTATAGTAAGTGGAAATGTTAGTTTTTATAATGGTCAAGGTGATAACAAAATTTTCCCTACTCCTATTATTGGTATGGTTGGAATTATTGAGGATCTTTCATATTTAATAACACCGGGATTAAAAGAATATGAAAATCCTATATATGTGATAGGTGATTTTTCAAGATTAACTTTAGATGGATCAAGATTTATGAAAGATCTTTATGGGGTTATAGAAGGTGAGCCCCCATATGTAGATTTAATTTGGGATAGAAAATTAAAATATTTTTTAGAGGAAATAAGGTTGGAAAAAATTATTCTTTCTTTACATGATGTAAGTGAGGGGGGAATGTTGGCTTCTTTGTTAGAACTATCGATATGGGGAAATAAAGGATTGTATGTAAATCTCCCAAGAGAAGATAAAGCTGAAATGCTTTTTGGTGAAGGTTCTATTTTAATTGCGGAGGTATCAAGAGAAAAAGAAACTATGTTTTTAAAATATGCAGAGAAATATAACTTAAATGTACAAAAAATAGGTAAAGTAATTCCAGATAAATTTATAGTTAGACCTTTTCTTGAATTAGACATAAAGACCCTTTTCTGAAAGAAGGTGAAAGGTCAAATGACCTTAAAAGAAGAATGTGGGGTTATAGGAGTTATAGTTTTTAGTGAAAGATATGCAAGTTTTTTGGCTTATAGAGGATTGTTAAAATTACAACATAGAGGCCAAGAAAGCGCGGGAATTGTAACTTTTTCCAGTGAAGGATATCATGTTCATAAGAATTTTGGTCTTGTTTCTCAAGTTTTTGATGAATTATCTCTTAAAAACTTAAAGGGAAAAATTGCTGTTGGACATGTTAGATATTCTACTTCTGGTAAGAAATCACCTCAAAGTATTCAGCCCTTTGTAGTGAATCTTCCTAGGTATGGTTATATGGCTCTTGCCCATAATGGTCATATATCTAATGCTAATTCTTTAAGAAGAAACTTGGAAAAAGAAGGGATAATATTTCAAAGTGATTCAGATACTGAAGTTATATTACATTTAACAGCTAAATCAAAAAAGCAAAGTTTACAAGAAAGGCTTGAAGAGGCTCTTAATCAAGTTGAAGGAAGTTACTCTCTAATAGTTGGAACCTACGAAGGTGTTTATGCAATCAGAGATCCATCAGGATTTAGACCACTTTTTATGGGAAGGCTCCAAGATGGAGGAGTTATTTTTGCATCTGAGACATCAGCTTTAAAAGATTTACCTATAATAGAAATTAAAGAATTGAATCCTGGTGAATGGGTTTTTTTCAGTAAAGATGGAAATGTTTTTAATTATAGATCATTTCAAGATAGACCCTCCAGATTTTGCTTGTTTGAATTTATATATTTTTCGAGGCCAGATAGTCTTTATGATGATAGGACGGTTTATTATTATAGAAAACAAATGGGAAGAATATTAGCAAAAGAAGTTCCTGTATCTGCAGATTGGGTTGTTCCTGTTCCTGATTCAGGTATTCCTGCTGCTATTGGGTATAGTGAGGAGTCAGGTATACCTCTACAGATGCTTCTCATGAGAAGTCATTATGTAGGCAGAACATTTATACAGCCAAGGCAAAAGGAAAGAGAATTGTCAGTAAGAATGAAATTTTTATTTGTTAGCGATTTAATTAAAGGAAAAAAAATAGTATTGGTAGATGATTCTTTGGTGAGAGGTACTACTGCCAAAATCCTTGCTGAGAAATTTAGGGAAGAAGGTGCTAAAGAAGTACACCTTAGACTTTCTTCACCTCCCCTTATTTCTCCTTGCCATTATGGAGTAGATATACCTAATACAAAAGAATTAATAAGTTATCATTACTCTCCTGAGGAGATTGCCAGACTTTTAGGTTTTGATTCTGTTGCTTTTTTAAGTATGGAGGGTTTAGTTAGTATACTTCCAGAAAGGGGTTATTGTGGAGAATGTTTTGGAAGAAAAATAGTAAAAAAAGAAAAAAAATTACTTATAGTCTAAGTGGTGTTAATATTTCTAAGGTAGAAAGAGCATTACAAGAGGTTAGAAAGGATATTGAATCTACCCATCAGGCATATGTATTACCTTATTGGAACGGTTTTTCCAGTATTTTAGAATTGGATTTTAAGCTATTTAAGAATCCTTTATTCTTACTTAGTACTGACGGAGTGGGAACTAAGTTGAGTCTTGCAGTTAAATATCGTAAGTTTTCAGGTATAGGTTTTGATTTAGTAGCTATGAATGTTAATGATATTCTAACCTCTGGCGGTAAGCCTTTAGCCTTTTTAGATTATTTTGGTGGATCAAAAATTGATCCAGATGTCTATAAAGAAATTTTGAAGAGTATTTCTTTAGCTTGCAAGGAAGCAAATTGTAGTTTGGTTGGTGGAGAAACTGCTGAAATGCCGGGTATATATAGGGGTAAGGAGATTGATTTGGTAGGTTTTGTACTTGGAATTGTAGAAAAAGATAATTTGCTTCCTAAAAAAGATAAAATGAAGGATGGTAATATTTTAATTGGGGTCACATCTTCCGGATTTCATAGTAATGGTTATTCTTTAATAAGGTATATTTTGAGAAAGAAGAAAATATCTTTGAAGAAAGATATAGACGGACATAATCTGTTAGAGGAGTTATTAAGACCGACGAAAATATATTCCCCTAAAATTTTGCCTCTCTTAGAGAGATATCGAGAAAATATTCTTGGCATTGCTCATATAACGGGTGGGGGAATTGTGGGTAATCTACCAAGAATTATTCCAGATAATTTAACCGCTATTGTTGAATCTTCTTGGGAAATTCCATGGATATTTAAATTTTTTATAAAGAAAGGGAATATAAGTATAAAGGAGGCTTTTAGAGTTTTCAATATGGGGATTGGCTTAATTCTTGTGGTTTCTGATAATGAAGAAAAGATATTGGAAGATTTAGATTCTATGGGAGAAAAGAGCTATATTATAGGATCATTAAAATCTGGGAAAGGTGGCGTAAAAATTGAATGGAAAAGAAAAGACTTGGAGTTCTAGTCTCAGGTAGGGGTTCAAACTTACAAGCTCTTATTGATGCTTCAAAAAAAGATGATTATCCAGCGAAGGTAGTAGTTGTTATTAGTAATAAAAGAGAAGCTTATGCTATTGAGAGGGCAAAAAAGGAGAATATTCCCGTTTATGTTGTAAAAAGAGAAGATTACAGATCCAAAAGGGAATATGAGGAAAAAATAAGAGAAATTCTTCTTGAATATAAAGTAGATTTAGTAGTATTGGCGGGATATATGAAGATTATAGGTAAAACCCTTCTTGATGCTTTTCCATGGAAAATTATTAATATCCATCCATCTCTTCTTCCCTCCTTTCCAGGATTGGAAGCTCAAAAAAAGGCATTGGAATATGGAGTGAAAATAAGCGGATGTACTGTTCATTTTGTGGATGAGGGTATAGATTCAGGTCCAATAATAGGTCAGAGAGCAGTACCTGTCTATGATGATGATACTCCAGAGACTTTGGCTGAAAGAATATTGCAGGAAGAACATAAGTTAATAGTAGAATCTGTCAAAAAAATTCTAACCGAAGAATACAAGATAATAGGAAGAAGAGTAGTATTTAAGAAGAAGGGGGCTGAGAATATATGAAAGTGATGGTTATTGGAAGTGGTGGGAGAGAGCATGCTATATGTTGGAAATTATCCCAAGATAAAAGGGTTGAAAAAATTTATGCTCTTCCTGGGAATGCTGGTATCAGTAGTTTTGCGGAATGCGTACCTATAAAATCTGAAAATATAAATGAAATTGTAAGTTTTGCTAAAGAAAATAGAATTGATTGGACTATTGTAGGACCTGAAATGCCTCTTTCTATGGGTATTGTAGATAGATTTTTAGAGGAGGGTTTAAGTATATGGGGACCAATTAAAAATCTAGCAATGCTAGAGGCAAGCAAGGCTTTTGCTAAGAAAATTATGGAGAAAGCAAAAATACCTACTGCAGATTTTAAGATATTTGATGATTTTGAATCTGCTAAAAGTTTCGTGGAAAAGGAGCATTATCCTTTAGTAATTAAGGCTGATGGTTTGGCTGCTGGTAAAGGTGTTTTTATTGTTAACTCTCAAAATGAGGCTGTAGAAGTCTTGGGTAAGTTATTAAAGGAAGGTATTTTAGGAGAAGCTGGAAGGAGAGTAGTGATTGAAAAATTCCTTGAAGGTAAAGAATTTTCTCTCATTGTAGCTATTAAAGACGGGGAAATCTATGTACTTCCACCAGCTCAAGACTATAAAAGAGTGGGAGAAGGAAACACTGGTCCTAATACTGGAGGTATGGGCTCTTTTGCTCCTGTACCATGGATTGATAGTAGTTTAATAGAGAAATCTTTAAAATTGATATTTAAGCCATTATTATCTGAACTTGAAAAGAATAATTTAAAATATGAGGGTTTTCTTTATGGAGGATTGATTTTGGTTAATAACGAACCATATGTTTTAGAATTTAATGTTAGACTTGGAGACCCAGAGGCTCAAGTTATTCTTCCTATTATTGGTTTTTCTTTATTGGATCTTAAAGATGGTAAAAATATCAAAACATATAATGAGTATGAATATTCCGAAAAAAAAGCTGTATGTGTTGTACTTGCATCTAAAGGATATCCAGAAAGGTATGAAGTCGGTAAAGAAATTAGTGTAAAGGAGACAAAAGAGACAATAATTTTTCATGCAGGAACTTCCTTTAGGAATGGTAAATTGGTTACTTCTGGTGGAAGAGTATTAAATGTGGTAGGTTTAGGTAAATCCTTTAAGGAGGCGAGGGAGAAGGTTTATAAAAATATCCAAAATATCTTTTTTGAGAATATGTATTATAGGAAAGATATTGCCTTAGAAGTAGAAGATATGTGATTTTCACAAAAAAATTTTCAAAAATTATTGACATAGGGGGTTGATTGTATTATATTTAGCGTTGAACAAAATTTTGAGGAAAGGGGTAAAAGGAAGAGGAGATGTTAGGACCGCATTTAGTTTTAGACTTATATGGGTGTCCTAAGGAAAAGTTGGAAGATGTACAATATATCTATGATCTTTTAGATGAACTGCCTGATATGATAGGCATGCAAAAGATTATGCCACCATATGTAATGAGATATGTACCCGAGGATGATCCTTTAGATTGGGGTATCTCAGGAGTGGTGCTTATTGCAGAAAGCCACATTGCAATACATACATGGCCAGATTTAAACTATGCGAGTGTTGATATCTTTTCGTGCAAAACCTTCAATATTGATAAGGCTAAAGAAATACTTGAAGAAAAACTTTTACCTGAAAGATCTGATTGGGAAATATTGGTAAGAGGCAGAGATTTTCCGGTCAATCTCTTAAAAAGAGGAAAAAATGGATCAGTATAGACCCCTTCCTTCCTTTGGTGGACTTTCGTCTTTTACTATCGAAAATTCAAGAGTTGTTATTGTTCCTTTTCCTTTGGAAGTTACAACCACATATAAAAAGGGGACCCGTGAGGGTCCCCTGTCCATTTTGTTAGCTTCCTACAATATTGAATTATATGATGAAGAGATTGACGATATACCTGCTAAAATAGGTATCTTTACTTTTCCTGATTTTTTTCTTCCTTTAGGAGACTTAAAGAAGAGTTTGTTAAATATTGAGATAATAGTAAAAGATATTCTTGAAAAGAATAAATTTCCCATATTTTTAGGTGGTGAACATACGATAACAAAAGGAATTTTAAGAGCTTATCTAAGTATGGGTTATAATTTTTCTGTTCTTCATTTCGACGCACATTCAGATCTTAGGGAAGAGTATGAAGGTACTGAAGATAGTCATGCGTGTGCACTGAGAGAAGCTTCAGAGAGGCTTAATATTGTTCAGGTAGGTATAAGAAGTTTAAGTGAAGGAGAAAGAGAATATATTAAAAAGAAAGCAAATATTAAGGTTTTTTGGGATTTTAAAATTCATACAAAGGATTTTAATATGGTGATTGAAGATATATTAACGAGCATTGAAAATGAAAATGTTTATATTACCTTTGATTTTGATGTGTTTAATCCTTCTGAAATGCCAGCTACAGGTACACCTGAGCCTGGTGGATTATCTTGGTATGAAGTGCTGAGTATTTTAAGGGAAATATTTAAAAATAAAAAAGTAATAGGAGTAGATTTCGTAGAATTTTCTCCTATTCCTGGGCTTAACTATGCAGATTATATAGCAGCGAGACTTATTTATAAAATAATAGGATATTATAAAAAATACAACATGGAGAAAACTAATGGATAAAAAGCGTATTGCATTAGTATTTGGTACAAGACCAGAAGCTATAAAAATGGCTCCTGTAGCATATGCCTTAAGGAATGTTGAGTTTTTTGAACTTCAGATTATCCTTACTGCACAACACAGAGAGCTATTAGATCAAGTTATGGAAATCTTTAAATTAAATTCTGATTACGATTTAAATATAATGCAGGAAAAACAAACCCTTACTCAAATAACCGTAAAGGTACTTGAGGGATTAGATGTAATATGGCAAAAAGATTCTCCTGATATGGTATTGGTACATGGAGATACGACTACAACCTTTGCAGCCAGTTTAGCTGCTTTTTATAAGAAGATATCCATTGGACATGTAGAATCTGGTTTAAGAACTTATGATAAATATCAACCGTATCCTGAGGAGATGAATAGACATCTTACAGGTGTACTTTCTGATTTACATTTTGCTCCAACAAAGAAAGCAAAAGAAAATTTATTAAAAGAAAATGTACCATCTAACAATATTTTTGTAACTGGTAATACAGTGATTGATGCTCTTTTATTTGTATATAACAACCTTGAAAAATTTGAGGTTAAACTTCCTGAAGAAGTTCCCAAAGGGAAATATATTTTAGTTACTTCTCATAGAAGAGAAAACTGGGGAAAACCTTTGGAAAACGTTGCCTTAGCATTAAAAGAAATCTTGAGTGAATTTGAAGATCTTTACATAGTTTATCCTGTACACCCAAATCCTATTATAAGAGAAACTGTAAATTCCATATTAGGTAATGAGAGGAGAGCTATTCTTATATCTCCTGTTGATTATGTAACAATGGTATATCTAATAGCAAATTGCAACTTAGTTCTTACAGATTCGGGGGGTCTTCAAGAGGAGGCTCCATCCTTAGGAAAACCTGTATTAGTTTTAAGGGAGGTTACTGAGAGACCTGAGGCAGTTGAGGCAGGTACAGTGAAGATAATAGGAACTGAGAGAAAAAGAATAGTGGAAGAGGTAAGTAAATTATTAATTGATGAAGACGAGTATAATAAAATGGCAAGAGCTCTAAATCCTTATGGTGACGGAAAGGCAAGTGAAAGAATAAGAGATATTCTTCTTTATTATTTCGGATTTAGCTCCTCTCTTCCAGAAGAATTTAATCCATACCATTCATGAGACATTATTTAGACTTTATTTTAGATATAATATTTCCCTCAAGATGTATTTTTTGTGGTAGATATGGATTAGGTTATGTTTGTCCAGAATGTTTTAGTAAATTCAAAATTCCTAATAAATATTGTAGGTTTTGCGGAAGACCTCTTACAGGTATTTCAGAAATCTGTTATAATTGTACTAAAGAGAGCCCTATATGGAGCGGATTTGAATTTTTAGGATATTATGATGATATGTGGGAAACAGTAATTAAGAACCTCAAATTTAGAAATAAACCTAATGTGGCTAAATTTATAGCAGATCTTGCTAAGGATAAAATCTTAAGTAAGAAATGGGACATTGATTTTCTCACCTATGTACCATTGAGTAATAAAAGACTTGTGGAGAGGGGTTATAACCAATCAGAATATTTAGCGTATTTTTTAAGTAAAAGTCTTAAAAAACCATATGGTTCTCTTTTGTCATTAAATAAGGAGGTAAAACCACAAAAAACACTTAGTTTAAAGGAAAGGAAGGAAAATGTTAAAGGAGCATTTGGTTTAGTAGAAGAGGTAAAATATTTGCATTATAGAAATATTTTGATTGTAGATGACGTCTATACTACTGGATCTACAATAAAGGAGTGTGCTTATACCTTAAAAAACAATATAAAAATTTTGGATAAGATTTATGTATTTGTAGCTGTAAGAGCTCTTTTATAAAATTTTCAAGGAGGTTGGATTATGCAGATTAACTTTTCAAGTAAAAATGTGTCTATTTCTCCTAATTTGCAAGAATATGCTGAGAAAAAACTTTCAAAACTATCTCGCTTTTTTGATAATATTGAAAATATAGAGGTTATCTTTTCGGAAGAAGATTGGAAAGATGGTAGTCGAGCTCATAGAGTAGAAGTTACTATTAGGGCAAATGGAAAGATAATAAGAGCATCAGAGGCCAATCAAGATTTTAGAAGTAGTATAGATTTGGTAATTGATAAATTGGAAAAACAACTTAAAAAATATAAAGAAAAAATGATAGACAGAGAAAAGAGGGCTCCTTCTTTGACTGAAATGTTTACAAAAGAGGAAGATGAAGGAGAGAAAAAGGTTGTTAAAGTTAAAAGATTTTCATTGAAACCTATGGATATAGAAGAAGCCATATTGCAAATGGAACTTTTAGGTCATGATTTCTTTGTTTTCATAGATGCAGATACTTATAAAACTTCTATTTTATATAGAAGAAAAGATGGAAATTATGGATTAATTATTACGGACGAAGGAGAATAAGTAAATAATATGGGATTACTATCTAAATTATTTGATTCCAATTCAAGAACTTTAAAAAGATTAGAAGAATACGTAAAGAAAATTAACGCTTTAGAACCTGAGATAAGTAAATTATCTGACGATGAACTAAAAAGAAAAACATCAGAGTTTAAACAGAGATTAGAAAGGGGTGCTACCCTTGATGATTTATTAGTAGAATCCTTTGCAGTAGTAAGAGAGGTAGCAAAAAGAACTCTTGGGATGAGACACTTTGATGTACAACTAATGGGTGGTATTGTTCTACATCAAGGAAAAATAGCTGAAATGCAAACGGGAGAGGGTAAAACTCTGGTAGCAACTCTTCCTGCCTATTTGAACGCCTTAGAGGGAAAAGGAGTACATATAGTAACAGTTAATGATTATTTGGCTAAAAGGGATAGATATTGGATGGGACCAATTTATGAGTTTTTAGGTTTGGAAGTTGGTCTTTTACAAAATAATACTCCAATTTTAGAAAGGAAAAAAGCTTATTTGGCAGATATTACATATGGTACTAATAATGAGTTTGGATTTGATTATTTAAGGGATAATATAGCATTATCAGCTGATCATTTAGTTCAAAGAGAATTAAACTATGCGATTATTGATGAAGTAGATAGTATTCTAATAGATGAGGCAAGAACTCCTCTTATTATTTCAGGTCCAGCTAAGGGAGATAGTCGGATATATAAGCTTGCGATTAGAACTGCAAGATATTTGAAGAAGGATGAAGATTATACTACTGATGAGAAAACAAGAACAGTATCTTTAACAGAAGAAGGTTTGAGAAAGGCAGAAAAATTTTTAGGTGTAAAGGACCTATATGATTTTCAAAATATGGATTTAGCTCATGCTCTTCTTCAGTGTTTAAAGGCTCTTAATTTTTATCATAGAGATAGGGATTATATAGTTAAAGACGGAGAAGTGATAATTGTTGACGAATTTACAGGAAGATTAATGTTTGGAAGAAGATATAGTGATGGATTGCATCAAGCTATTGAGGCAAAAGAAGGTGTAAGAATAAGGGAAGAAAATGTTACTTTAGCAACTATCTCTATACAAAATTATTTTAGAATGTATAAGAAGATAGCTGGTATGACGGGAACTGCAGCTACTGAGGAAGAAGAATTTGTTAAGATTTACGGATTAGAGGTAGTTGTTATACCTCCGAATAAACCTTTAAGGAGAACCAATTATCCTGATCTTGTTTTTAAAACAGAAGAAGAAAAATTTGAGGCTGTGGTAAAGGAAATTGAAAAGTTATACAAAATTGGAAGGCCTGTGCTTGTAGGTACGACATCTATAGAGAAGTCAGAAAGATTAAGTAAAATGCTTAAAAAGAAGGGGATTCCCCACAATGTATTAAACGCAAAATACCACGAAAAGGAAGCTGAAATTATTGCTAAAGCAGGCCAGAAATATGCTGTAACTATTGCTACAAATATGGCAGGAAGAGGGACAGATATTGTTTTAGGGGAAGGAGTGGCTGAGCTTGGAGGTCTTCATGTTATAGGAACAGAAAGACATGAAAGTAGAAGAATTGATAATCAGTTAAGAGGACGTGCAGGTAGACAGGGAGATCCCGGTTCTTCGAGGTTTTACGTTTCATTGGAAGATGATCTTTTAAGACTTTTTGGAGGAGATCAGATAAAAGCTTTAATGGATAGATTGGGAATGGAAAAAGGGCAACCTATTGAATCTCCTTTACTTACGAGATTAATAGAAAATAGCCAAGCTAAGGTGGAAAAGTTAAATTTTGAAATAAGAAAACAACTTTTAGAGTATGATGATGTGCTTAATAAACAAAGAGAAGTAGTTTACTCTGAAAGAAGAAAAATATTAACGATGGATAATTTGGAAGAAATAGTACAGAAGATTTTAGATAGAGTATTAGAAAGATTCTTTAATCAGATGTCTTCTCAGGAAATGGAAAGCTGGAAAAATATGTTTCTTGAGGTATTCGGATTTTTACCATCAAATTGGGAAGAGATTATAGCTGGAGATAATTTTGAGACTATTAAAGAGAAATTAGAAAAGGTAATTAAAGAAAAATATGAAGAGAGAAAGATGAAATTTGGAGAAGATACCTGGAAAGAAATTGAGAGAATAGTACTTTTATATGTAATTGATAAACTCTGGATAGAGCATCTTAATGATATGGAAGTTTTGAGGGAAGGTATTGGTTTGAGAGCTATTGCTCATCATGATCCTTTAGTAGAATATAAAAAAGAGGCTTATCAAATGTTCCAAGATATGGTAAATACTTTTGATTGGGAAAGTATAAGATACTTATTTAATATCCGTGTTACTGAAGAAACAAAAACAGCAAATCGTGGAAGGAGGAGTTGATTTGGGAGTTTCTGTAGCGGATTTGTTAATATCATATGAAGAAATACTAGAGACTTTCAATAAATTGGGTGGTTATCTTTGACTTAGATAGGATAAAGTCAAGATTAAAGGATTTAGAAAATAAAATTGCCAAGAGTAGCTGGGATGATCCGGAGAAAAATAAAGCCCTTTTAAGTGAATATAACAACTTGCAAAAGGAGTTAAATGATTGGCTTTCAATAGAGAAAGAAATTATTGAATTGAAAGAATGGAAAGATCTTATTGAAGAGGGAGATGAATTTAGAGAGGAGTTTGAAAGGAAATTAAAGGAAATTGGAGAAAAACTTAAAAACTTTGAGATTAATTTAATCCTAAAAGAACCACATGATAATGCTAATGCTATTCTTTCTTTACATGCAGGGACAGGAGGTACTGATGCTCAAGATTGGACTGAAATTCTTTTAAGAATGTATATAAGATGGGCAGAAAGAAAAGGCTTTAACGTAAAAATATTAGATATATCTCCAGGAGAAGAAGCTGGAATAAAAAGTGCTACTTTGTTAATAGAAGGTGAGAGAGCTTATGGATATCTTAAGGGGGAGAAAGGGGTTCATAGACTTGTAAGGATTTCCCCTTTTGATGCTAATCATAGAAGACATACATCATTTGCTTTAGTAGAGGTTATTCCTGAAATTCCTGAAAGTAATATTGTTATAAGACCTGAAGATTTAAGAATAGAAACTTTTAGGGCAGGAGGAGCAGGGGGACAACATGTAAATAAAGTTGAATCAGCTGTTAGAATAACCCATATTCCAACTGGTATAGTAGTTCAATGTCAAAACGAGAGGTCACAGCATGCTAATAAAGAGATGGCTTTAAGGGTTTTGAGAGCTCGTCTTGAGGAATTGGAAGAAAGGAAAAGAAGAGAACAAATAGCATCTTTAAAAGGAGAAGTACAAGAGATAAGTTGGGGGAATCAAATCAGATCTTATGTATTTCATCCATATACATTAGTAAAGGATCATAGAACAGGTTTAGAAGTGGGTAATGTACAAGCGGTTATTGATGGTGATTTAGATCCTTTCATAGAAGCATATTTATTTAGTGAATGGCAAAGGAAAAAAGATAAATGAAAAGAGTGCTTCTTTTTGGATACTATGGGGAGGGGAATCTTGGTGATGAGCTTCTTTTAAAGAGCTTATTATTCTCTTTGAGTACGAATTTTGAAGTAGGTGTTTTATCAAAGAAAAAAGACAAAAATTCAAATTATAAGGTTTTTAATAAATTTTCACCTTTTCAAGTATACAAAGCTTTAAAATGGGCAGAAGTTGTTGTTGCAGGAGGGGGAGGTCTTTTTCAAGACAAAACAAGCTTAAAATCTTTTTTTTATTATTTATCTATAATTTTCTTTGCTTTACTTTTTAATAAAAAGATATATCTTTTGGGTCAAAGCTTTTCTCCTTTAAGAAATAGAATTGAAGAAAAGCTATTAGGTTATATATTAACTCAGTGTAACAAAGTATATGTAAGAGATTCTTTTTCTTATAATTATTTGAAAAAGATAAATGTCCTGGAAGAAAAGATTAAATTATCAACAGATTTAGTCTTTTTATTAGACTTTAATTATAAAAAGTTAGAGAGAAAATATATAGGGGTTAATTTGAGAAGATGGAAAGATTATAGTTTAAATGATATATACTCCCTACTTACTAATTTAGAAGGATTAATGGAAAAAGAGATGGTATTTTATGCTTTACATACTGAAGACAAACATCTTTTTGACGAATTAGGCAACCATATAAAATCAAAAATTAAATTTGTAGAGCTAACGGATGATAATATTGAAGAGTTTTTTCCTATGAATATAATTTTTATTGGCATGAGACTTCATAGTCATATCCTATCTGTACTTTTTGAAATTCCTTTCATTGCAATTTCTTATGATGAGAAGGTTAAAGGTTTTTGTGAAGATATTGGCTGGAAATTCGTAGTTGATGAACTTTCATCTGATAAAATAAAAGATTATGTTGCCGAAATTTTGAAAAATTATGATCAATATAAGGAATACTTAAAGAAAGTAAAAATTATGCAAAAAGAGAAAATAAAGGAGGACTTAGACAATTTTAAGAAAGAAATATGTTAAATGTGGATATTTTAGGGATTAAATTTACATCTTTAGAAGATGATGAATTTAAAAAATTAATACTCTCCTTTATGGAGAGTAATAAATGTAATACTATATTCACTCCAAATGCAGAAATGTTGGTAATAGCTAATGAAAATCCTGAGTTTAAAAAGGTGTTATATGAGTCTGATTTAAATATTCCAGATGGTATTGGTATAACTCTTCTCGCTAAAAGAAAGGGATATTTTATTAGAAAGTTCCCGGGTATTGAGGCTATGGAAAAAATTCTTTCTTGGGCGGAAATATATGGATTTCCAATATTTTTCCTTGGAGCAAAAGAGGAAGTTGTTAGGAAATTAGTTGAAAATCTAAAGTTAAAATATCCAGATTTATTAGTAGCAGGATTTAGAAATGGTTATTTTTCTGATGAAGAAGAGGAAAAAATAATTAAGATGATTAATGAATCTGGAGCAAAGATTTTATTCGTGGCTTTAGGTGCTCCTAAACAAGAATTTTTTATTAGCAAATATAAAAGGGATTTGAAGGTAAGAGTTGCTATGGGGGTTGGAGGTAGTTTTGATGTTCTTTCTGGTGTAAAAAGAAGAGCTCCTTGGATTTTTAGAAAACTTGGGTTAGAATGGTTTTACAGAATTTTACAAGAGCCTAAAAGAATTTTTGTAAGGTTTCCAAGACTTCTGAGGTTTTTGCGTATATATACAAAGGGGTAGAATATATGAAAAAAATTATTGATTTATTGGGAATAACTTTGGGGGCTTTTTTTATAGCTGTAAGTATAGATGTATTTTTAGCTCCTAACAAGCTTGTGGGTGGTGGAGTTAGTGGAATAGCTATCATTCTATACTATATTTTTAGATCTCCTGTTGGTATTACTATGCTTCTTTTAAATATACCCATATTTGTATTGGGTATTAAGATGCTTGGTTCTTCTTTTGGCTTTAAAACTCTGTACGGAACTTTTATACTATCTTTATTTGTAGATCTGCTTAATCTTTTCAAATTACCTGTTATAAAAGACCCAATAATTGCGACGGTTTATGGTGGTATATTGGGGGGATTAGGGCTTGGTATAGTATTTAAATACGGAGGATCTACTGGTGGAACAGATATTTTAGCTCAAGTATTTTCTCATTTTACCGGGTTAAATATAGGACAATCATTGTTAATAATAGATGGAATTATAGTTATTTCCGCAGGTTTTATTTTTGATTTTGTTTTGGCTTTATATGCTCTTCTTGTTATTTTTATTCAAGGATATTCCATAGATTTAGTACAACAAGGATTATCGTATACTAAAGCTGCTCTTATTTTCTCAGATAGGCCAAGGGATATTGGAGAAAAAATTCTCAAAGAATTAGGCAGAGGAGTTACAGTTTTTTATGGTATGGGATTATACACTGGGAGAGAGAGGGAAATTTTATACTGTGTAGTAAGTCAATCAGAGGTTGGTAGATTAAAAGAAATAATTCATAAAAATGATCCAAAAGCTTTTGTTGTAATAACACCGGCTCATGAAGTATTAGGGGAGGGATTTAAATCTTTCAAACAATGAAAAGAGAAATAATTCTTGCATCTAATTCTCCTAGAAGAAAGGAACTTCTTAAGAGTTTAGGTATTGATTTTAAAGTTTTACCAGTAGATGTGGAAGAAATAGAAGGGAAAAGAAATATCTCGCCAGTAGATTTGGTGAAGAAAAATGCTTTAAAGAAAGCTCAAAAAGCAGCAGAACTATGCCAAAGTGAATATTCTTTAATTATTTCAGCTGATACTATTGTAGTATTAGATGGAGAAATTGTTGGTAAACCAAAAAATGAAAAGGATGCTATAAGAATTCTTAAGAGGCTAAGAGGTAAATATCATTATGTTTTTACGGGTATAGTTGTATGGGCGACTCCTGAAAACATACATTATATTTCTTCTGTTAGAAGTAAGGTAAAAATGAGGGATTATTCGGATGAGGAAATAGAAAGATACGTTGCAACAGGTGAACCTATGGATAAAGCTGGTGCTTATGGAATTCAAGGTAAAGGAGCATTATTAATTGAAAAAATAGAAGGTGATTACTATAATATAGTGGGATTACCATTAGTAAGATTGAATTATCTTCTTGATAAATTTGGATATAATCTTTTATAAAATATTATAAAAGAAAGAAGGAGGACTTATGGCTTTGAATTTTTTGGCAGGAATTTTTTCTAAGGATTTAGGTATTGATTTGGGAACTGCAAATACGGTTGTATATGTTAGAGGTAAGGGAGTAGTTATCTTTGAACCATCTATGGTGGCAATAAGAAGAAGTGATAAGAAGGTTGTTGCTGTTGGTGAAGAAGCAAAGAAAATGCTTGGAAGAACTCCTGAAGAGATTGTCACTATAAGGCCATTAAAGGATGGAGTCATAGCAGATTTTGATGCTGCGGAAAAGATGATTAGATACTTTATAGAGAAGGTTCACAATAAGAGAGATTTTTTAGTAAGTCCTCGAATGGTTATAGGTATACCGTCGGGAACAACACCTGTAGAGCGTAGAGCTGTTTTAGATACTGCATATTCTGCTGGTGCAAGAGATGTTTTGCTTGTCACAGAGCCTATTGCTAGTGCATTAGGTGCTGATCTCCCAATATGGGAACCTTCTGGTAATATTATTGTAGATATTGGTGGAGGGACTACTGAAATAGCTGTTATTTCATTAGGAGGAATAGTGGTTAGCACCTCAATAAAGGTGGCTGGGGATGAGATGGATGAAGCTATTGTTCATTATATAAGGAAAAAATACAACCTATTTATAGGAGAGAGAACTGCAGAAGAGATAAAGGTTAACCTTGGAAATGCTGCTTTTGGAGAAGAGAATAAAACTTATATGGAAGTTAAAGGAAGAGATTTACTTACTGGGGTGCCTCGTAATATAGAGATTAGTTCGGCAGAAGTTAGAGAAGCTTTAAAGGATACCATTGATATGATTGTAGAAGCAATTAGAGATACCTTAGAAAAAACACCTCCAGAACTTGCAGCAGATATTATGGATAAAGGTATAGTTTTAGCTGGTGGAGGTGCTCTCCTGAGAGGTCTTGATTCATATATATCAGAACAAATAGGGGTTGTAACTATAGTTGCAGAAGAGCCTTTACTTTGTGTAGTAAAAGGAACAGGAAAGATTATTGAAGAATTTGATAAATATAAACAGGTACTTGCTTCAGTTAAAGAGAGCTATTAAGAAGTATTTATAAATGGATAAACAAGGAATTAAATGGCGGTTGGTATTTTTAGTACTACTACTCTCTATTCTTCTTTGGGGTAGTGGATACGTAGAAATTTGGACCACTAATATTCAAAAAGCATTTTCTAATATAATTAATGACTTAAAGATTTTTATTAATGAATTGAAAGCTATTTTTACTTTAACTGAAAGTTTGCAAAAGGAAATAGAGATATTAAGGAACGAAAACTTTGATTTATATAAGGAAAATTTAAGGCTTAAAATGATTTTAGAAAATCTAAGACGGAAAGAAGAGACAGCAATATGGTTAAAGGAATTGGAAAAGAAAAATTTTTCGTTTGTTTATGCTAACATTATTGGAAGAGATCCTGTAAAGTGGAATCTTGAATTTAAAATAGATAAGGGAGAAAAAGATGGTGTCAAAAAAGGGATGGCAGTAATTTATAAGGATCAGATAATTGGAAAAATTTATAAAACAGAGAAAAATTTTTCAATTGTAAAGACAATCTATGACCCTAGTACAGTAGTAGGAGTAATGATATGGGAAACAAAAGATTATGGAATAGTTAAAGGAGCCTTTGATCATATAGAAATGGCTTACATATTTTCAGATCATGGTATTAAAACTAATCATAATGTAATAACTTCTGGAATTGATGAATATATACCTTATGGTTTAAAGGTAGGATATATTTCTCATTTAGAAGAGAAGAATGTTTTAGCTTTTACCAGAATAAAAGTATATCCAATGGTTGATTTATCAAATATGGAGGGGGTTGCAGTTTGTCTGAAATTTTAATCTTTTTAAGTTCTTTAATTTTAGCTTTTTTGCAGACAAAAGTTTTCTTTTTAGGATTTCATCCTGATTTGGTTTTAGTTTTTTTTGTTTTTCTTCTTTTTAAAAGTTTATATTTTCAAGGAATATCTATTATTCTATCTTTTTCTTTAAAAATTTTTTCTACTATTCCTTTCTATTTATTTCTGATTTATTGGGTTATTATTGAAGTTATAATAAAAATGTGGAAAAAGAGTTTTATCTCTATTCATAAAAGTAGTGCCTTCTTTTTAATAATTGGTCTTAGTACCTTTTCCTTTTTATTTTGGAACTTTGGCTATAATTTTAGTTTGAATTATGTAATAGACCTCTTGAGATATATATCATCTAATCTTGTATTTTTTATCCCTTTTTATTTTTTTATTCCTGAGATTTATTCTACTGAAAAAGAATGAAGAATCATGAAATTTTCTTTAAAAGAATAATAGAAGTAGCTATTTTGCTGATTATATTAAGACTTTTCTATCTTCAAATATATAAAGGTGATTTTTATCAAGATCTTGCCCAAAGAAACTATATGAAATCAGTAATCCTTCCTGCCCCTCGAGGTATCATATATGATAGAAATGGAGTTATTTTAGCTGAAAATAAGATAAAATATTCATTATATTTAATTCCTCCTTACAAATATGAGAGAGAAAAAGTAAAGAGATTAAGCAATGTTATAAAAATGAAGGATAAAGATATCGAAAAGATTTATAATAAAATTTCACCGTTCTATCCTGCGGTACTTTTAAAAAATAATTTAGATATAAAGGAAATATTACTTTTAGAAGAGAATAGAGAGGATTTACCACCATTTTCTATAAATATTGAATTTGAGAGATATTATCCTTTTGGATCATTAGCTTCTCATGTTATTGGATACATGGGTGAGGTAAGTAAAGAAGAACTTGAAGATGAGGAAAGTGATTATTCTTTGGGGGAAAAATCTGGGAAATACGGAGTAGAGGCATTTTATGAAAAATATTTAAGGGGTAAGAAAGGATTTAGAGGAATATTATTGCATGCTTCAAATACTGAAAATATCACAGTTGGCCAGAAGGATCCTGTACCTGGTGAATCATTAATATTAAGTTTAGATCTGAATATTCAAAAGGTTGCTGAAGATGCCTTAGGAGAGGAAAGGGGCTGTGTCATTGTATCTCGGGCAGATACAGGAGAAGTTTTATCTATGGCAAGTCATCCTGCCTTTGACCCTAATAAATTTATAACAGGTTTTACAAAAGAAGAATGGAATAATCTTATTAATGATATCAACAAGCCATTAAACAATAAGGCGATTTCAGCCTTATACCCTCCAGGTTCTATTTTTAAATTGATAGTTGCTCTTTCTGCCTTAGAAAATAAAAAGATCTCACCAAATGATACTTTTTATTGTCCAGGAGAATTTTACTTAGGAGGATATTCTTATAAATGCTGGAAAAAGGGTGGACATAGAAGAATTAATTTTGTGGATGGAATAGCTCAATCTTGTAATGTGGTTTTTTACAATGTAGGATTGAGGGTAGGAGAAGATCAGATTTTTAAATATGCAAAAGATTTTATGTTAGATTCTAAAGTGGGTATAGATTTGCCAGGAGAGGTAAAAGGATTTATTCCATCTAAGGAATGGAAAGTAAAAACCTTTAAAGAGCCTTGGTATCCTGGAGATACAGTAAATCTTTCCATCGGTCAAGGTTTTGTACTGGTTACTCCTTTAGAAATACATGCTATGATGAGTATGCTTGCTACAGAAGGAATATTGGTTAAACCGCACGTTTTAAAGGGTATAGTAACTGAAAATGGTATAGAAGAGGTTAGGCCTGAGATTATTAAAGAAGTAAAGATAAATAAATCAATATGGGAAATATTAAAGGAGGGAATGAAAAAAGTGGTGGAGGAAGGAACAGGAATAGCTGTAAAATTTCCAGGAGTAGAAATATTTGGAAAAACAGGAACAGCTGAGAACCCGCATGGAGAAAGCCATGCTTGGTTTTCCTCTTTCTTTAGAGTTAACGATGTTCCTTATGTGGTGACTGTTTTTGTTGAGCATGGAAAAAGCGGAGGAGGTAGAGCAGCTCTAATAGCAAGAAAGATAATTGAATATATGATAAAGGGGGGTAAAAATATTGAGTAATATATCTATAAAAGGAGATTTAAAAGAAGGTATAAAGATGGTAGTTAATCCATCTTTATCTTGGGATGAAATTAAAAATCTTATAATTGATGAGATCAAGAATAAGGAAAAATTTTTTAAAGGTGTAAATATTTATATAGACTTCCAAGGAAGAGAGATAGATAATTCAGATTGGGAGGAACTCCAGAAACAAATTTATAAAAATTATGGTATAATGCTAAACAGGGACTTACCTAAGATAAGAGTTCCTTACTCCAATATTGCAAAGATTATTATCGGTCCTATAAGAAGTGGTAAACTTGTTAGTTCAAAAGAAAATCTTTTAATTTTAGGAGATGTAAATTCAGGGGCAGAAATAATTTGTAATAAGAGTGTTTTTGTTTTAGGAAAGATCAGAGGTTCTATATGGGCAGGATATGAAAATAATGACAAAGCTATTATATTTGCTTTGGGACTTGAGCCTGAAAAGATTCAAATCGCCTCTTATATTTTAGATATGCCCAAAGCAAGGTATAAAAAGGCAGGTTATTTTTTATATATAGAGGATGGTAAATTTAAGATTGATACATATTAATTTAGGGGGTAAAAAAGATGGGTAAATCTATAGTGGTAACTTCAGGGAAGGGTGGTGTTGGTAAGACTACTGCTGTGGCTAATATTGGAACTGGTCTTGCTATGAGTGGTCTTAAAGTTGCTCTTGTAGATACAGATATAGGACTTAGAAATTTAGATCTTCTTCTGGGTTTAGAAAATAGAATAGTTTACAACATAGTGGATGTGGTGGAAGGAAAATGTAGTCTTAAACAAGCATTAGTTAAGGATAAAAGATTAAATAATCTATATCTTTTACCTGCTGCCCAAACAAAAGAAAAGGAAGCTGTTTCTATTGAACAGATGAAAGGGGTAATAAATGATCTTAAGATAGAGTTTGATTATGTATTAATAGACTCTCCAGCTGGTATAGAGCATGGATTTAAGAGTGCTATATCGGGTGCTGATGAGGCTATAGTTATTACTACTCCTGAAGTTTCAGCGGTAAGAGATGCAGATAGGGTTATTGGACTTTTAGAAGCTTATGGACTTAGAGATCCAAGACTTATTGTTAACAGAGTAAGGTTTGATATGGTAAAAAATGGTGAAATGCTTGGTGTTGATGATTTGTTGGATATTCTGTCTATAGAACTTTTAGGAATTATACCAGAAGATGAAAATTTAATAATAAGTATAAATAAAGGAGAACCTATTATTTATTCAGGAAATAAGTATAAATCCGCTTTAGCTTTTAATTTAATAGTGAAGAGGCTTTTAGGAGAAGATGTATCATGGGATGAGCTTGAAAAATCCGAGAGCTTCTTAGAAAAGATTTTTAAAATATTTAAGGGGTAAAAAGGGGAGGTTAAGATGATCATAACTAACATATGGAGTAAAAAGATATCTTCTAAAGAAATTGCAAAAGAGAGACTTCAAGTTATCCTTGTTTATGATAGGGCAAAGATTGAACCTAAAATGATAGAAAGTTTAAAAGAAGATTTAATTAAGGCAGTCTCTAAATATCTCACTTTTGAACCTGATAATATGAGAATTGAATTATCTCAGGAGGATAACAAATCTATTTTAAGAATTGATATACCATTAAAAGAATAGATTTTTGGAAGAGGTAAGAATTATGGATTTTCTTAAAGACTTAAGTGAGGAACAGTTATCCGCAGTTTTAGATGTGGATAATCCTTTACTAGTACTTGCAGGAGCTGGAAGTGGTAAAACAAGGGTAATAACTTACAAAATAGCTTATCTCATATCTGAAAAGTATGCAAAGCCTGAAAACATTGTGGCTTTAACTTTTACGAATAAAGCAGCTTTTGAGATGAAAAGTAGGATAACAAGACTGATATCGTCAGAAGATGGTGAAAAAGTTTGGGCTGGAACTTTTCATGGATTTGGGTTATATCTTTTAAAAACCTATGGAAAAAGGTTTGGGTTTCCAAGCAATTTTGTGATATATGATGAAGATGCACAAGAAGAAGTTGTAAAAGAGATACTTAAGGATTTTGCAAGAGAAAACGATTATAACTCTAAAGATATTAAAGATAAAATCTCTCGCCTAAAAGATAAGCTAATTACTCCTGAAGATTTTCAGTATATGGTTTCTAATAATTTTGATGAGATAATATTAGGAATCTATAAGAAATATGAAAATTATTTAAGGAAAAATAATGCTGTTGATTTTGCAGACCTTCTCATTTATTCTATTAAATTATTACAAGAAAATCCTGCTTTAAGAGGATATGTTCAAGACAAATTAGAATATGTTTTAGTCGATGAATATCAGGATACTAATAAGGCCCAATACGAGCTTTTTAAAATTCTTGTGGAAGAGAAAAAAAGATTTTCTGTAGTTGGAGATGACGATCAAAGTATATATAGCTGGAGGGGGGCTGATTATCAAAATATTTTTAGATTGGAGAAAGATTTCAAAAATTTGAAAGTAATATTTTTAACTAAAAATTATAGATCTACACAACAAATTCTGGATATAGCAAACGCCTTAATAGTAAATAATGATAAAAGATATCCTAAAAAGTTATGGAGTGATAAAAAGAATGGAAATTATCCTATACTTTTTAGGGCTGTAAATGAAGAAGATGAGGCAAGCTTTGTGGTAAGACAAATAAAAATAGAACTTTTAAAGGGTAAAAATCCTTCTGAAATTGCAGTTTTATACAGAACAAATAGGCAATCAAGAGTGTTCGAAGAAGCCTTTATTAGGTCTAATCTTCCATATAAAGTAATAGGGGGAATAAGTTTTTTTGATAGAAAAGAAGTTAAAGATATAGTAGCATATCTAAATATCCTACATGATCCCAATGATATTATAAGCTTAAAGAGAATAATTAATGTACCTAAGAGAGGTATTGGTGAGGCTACTTTTAATTTTATAAAGGAATATTATAACAAGGGTTATTCTTTACTGGAAGCGGTTAAGGAAGTCTCAAAGACGAAGAAAGAGGTAAAAAGTTTTTTAGATATTTGGAATTATTTATTAGAAATAAAAGATAAGATTAATATTGAAGGCCTTATAGAGACTGTTATTGATAAAACTGGCTATATGAAAGAAATAGAGAAGTATGATAGAGATACTTTAGAGGTAAAAAAAGAAAATCTCTTAGAATTAATTGAGTTTAGTAAGGGGTTTTCAGAAAAAAATGATTTGGGAGAATTCCTGTCTCATCTTACGTTAAGTAGTAGTAAGATAGAAAATTCTCTTGAGAGTGATAAGATTTCTCTTATTACTCTACACAGTGTAAAAGGATTGGAGTTTGATATTGTATTTCTTGTAGGTCTTGAAGAAGGGATACTACCTCATTATAATGCAACTACAAGAGAAGAAATAGAAGAAGAGAGAAGATTGTGTTACGTGGGTATAACAAGAGCCAAGGAGAAATTATATATGTCTTACGCTTCAAAAAGATATAATAGGTATCAAGAACCATCTCGATTTGTCGAGGAAATTTCACATCTTCTAAATGTGAAAAAGTAAGTATTTTATGGTATAATAAATAACGCGAGTCGGGGCGTAGCGCAGGGGAAGCGCGTCCGTTTGGGGTGCGGAAGGTCGCTGGTTCGAGTCCAGTCGCCCCGACCATCTTATTATGCGGGGCGTAGCGCAGTTGGCTAGCGCGCCTGCTTCGGGAGTAGGAGGTCGCTGGTTCAAGTCCAGTCGCCCCGACCAATTTAGTTGTTTATGAAGAAGTATTTTCATGTCTATATTTCAGGAGTAGTTCAGGGAGTTGGTTTTAGATATTTTGCCTATAAGTGGGCAAAGCGTCTTGGTATTTTAGGTTATGTGAGAAATCTAAATGATGGAAGAGTGGAAGTAGAAGCTATAGGAGAAGAAGAAGCATTAAAACTTTTTTTGGAAAAATTAAAAGAAGGTCCCTTAGGAGCAATAGTAGAAAAGGTTGATGTGGTTTGGAGCGATGAAAATATAAATAACTTTACTGATTTTGAGATAAGATGAAAGGGACTATGAAAAATTATAGATGGTATGTAGACACAGTTGCTGAAGATCAGCTACATTGCTATATGGTAGAGGAAGTTTTGGTTGACATTGTTTCCTATTATCAGAAGATTCAAATTATTAAAAATCCAACCTATGGAAAATGTTTGATAATAGATGGAAAAATTCAGTCCGCAGAAAAGGATGAATTCATATATCATGAAGCTCTTATTCATCCTTCTATGATATTGCACCCTAATCCTTATAAGATATTAGTTGTTGGTGCAGGAGAAGGAGCTACCCTCAGAGAGCTTTTAAAATATAACTATGTGGAAATTGTTGCAATTGAAATTGATCCTGAAGTAGTTGAGTTTTCTGAAAAGTATTTATGGGAATGGCATCAAGGTTCTTTTAAAAGTGAGAAAGTTAAATTAATATTTCAAGATGGCTGGGAATTTGTTAAGAATACAACGGATAAATTTGATATTGTGGTTTTAGATCTACCTGAACCGTACCCTGATACTCCTGCTTACCGATTATATTTGCCAGAGTTTTATTTTCTGGTTTGGAACATATTAGACGATAATGGAATATTGGTTACACAGGGAGATACAACACAATTAGGGCAAGAATATAGACATTTTTGGATAAGGGATAATTTAAAGAAAGTATTTTCTAATTCATATTCATACCAGACTTTTATTCCTTCTTTTGATAGTAATTGGGGATTTTTGATTGGTTTTAAGGATAAAAGTGTCTCACCATTCTTACAAAAAGATGAAATTGATAAGCGGATAAAGGAAAGAATTCACGGTGAATTAAAATTTTATGATGGAGACACTCATTTATCTTTATTTTATATTCCTAAGTATTTAAGAAGTTGAATTGACTTTGGATTTTAAAGATACTGATTTATTCAAACAAAAAAGAGAAAATTTAGTAGAGATATTAAGGAATGAAGGAATAAAATCTCCTGACGTTCTTAATGCTATTAGTAAAGTTCCAAGACATCTTTTTGTACCCCAAGAGTATATAGATTTAGCTTATGTAAATGAAGCATTACCAATAGGTTTTGGGCAGACCATATCCCAGCCTTATGTGGTAGCCCTAATGACAGAAGCTTTAGGACTTACTAAAAAGGAAAAAGTCTTAGAGATAGGTACAGGTTCTGGTTATCAGACAGCAATATTGGCTGAACTCTCAAAGGAAGTATATACGATTGAGCGGATCAGAGAACTATCAGAGAGAGCCCAAAAAATTTTAAAATTTTTAGGTTATACTAATATATATTTCAAGGTAGGAGATGGTACTTTGGGTTGGGAAGAAAAAGCGCCTTTTGACAGAATTATTGTGACAGCTGCATCTTACGATGTTCCTTTTCCTCTATGGGAGCAGTTAGAAGAGGGAGGAATTATGGTTATTCCCATAGGAGGGAGAGATTTTCAAAATTTATGTAAGATTATTAAAAAAAATGGCAAAATGTTGAAGGAGAATCTTGGGTATGTTAGATTTGTCCAGCTGAAAGGAGAGTTTGGATGGAAAGATTAAATAAAATAAGAAGTTTAGATGAGTTGTTACGAGAAGCAGAAAGGTGTAGAAATTGTCTATTATGGAATGAAAGAACTAATTTAGTTTTTGGTGAAGGAAATCCTAATGCTGTTATTATGTTTGTTGGTGAAGCACCTGGTTTTCATGAAGATCAACAAGGTAGGCCTTTTGTTGGGGCTGCAGGAAAGCTTTTAACAGAACTTATTGAATCCTTGGGGTTGAAAAGGGAAGATGTATATATAGCCAATGTTTTAAAATGTAGACCTCCTAATAATAGGGATCCTCTTCCAGAAGAGATCAATGCTTGTTATCCTTTTTTAAAAAAACAGATAGAAATAATTAGTCCACAAATATTATGTGCTTTAGGAAGGCACGCTGCCTATGTATTATTAGGGCATACAGTGAATATGAACACATCTCATGGTAAATACTATCAAGTTGATGGGAGGTTGGTATTTGTAACGTATCATCCAGCTGCGGCTTTATATCATGGGAAGCTTCTTGATGGAATTAAAAAAGATTTTATTGAACTTAAAAAATTATATGATGATGTTATACAGCAAAAGGAAGAGCAAAACAAAAAGGGAGAAAGAGAACAACTTTCCTTTTGGTAAAAAATATTAATTGAAAGGAGAGGATTTATAATGGATAAAGATTCTGTCCTTAAGGGATTAGATGGATTTTCTAAACTTGCAAAGCAAGATATTCTTATGAGTGTGAATACAGAAAACCCAGATTATTGGAGAAAAAATGCAGAAGCAAGACACAGTAAGTATAAGGAGCTTTATAAAAGTATAGAGGAAAAGGGATTAGAAGAGACAATAAAGTTTGCTATTGAAGAATATAAAAATTTAATAAATGATGAAAGTGATCCAGAATTAAGAGGGAAAAAAAGAGCATTAGAGAGTTTTTTTGTTCTCTTGGGTTTAGATCCTTCTCAGTTATAATACAAAAGTAATATTTTTTTGAAACTTGGCGATATGTATGGGATTTGTACATCTCCATGTACATTCAGAGTATAGTTTGCTTGATGGTGCCTGTAAGCTTGATGAATTGGTAGAAAAAGCTGTTAATTTTAACATGCCTGCTGTAGCTTTAACAGACCATGGTGTAATGTATGGTGTTATTGATTTTTATAAAATAACGAAAGAGAAGGGAATTAAACCTATAATTGGTTGTGAAGTATATGTAACTCCAGATTCACGCTTTGAGAAAAAAGGCCAAAGAGGAGATCTTTTTCATTTAATTCTTCTTGCAAAAGATTTTGAGGGTTATAAAAATTTAACCAAATTAGTTAGCTTGTCTTTTATAGAGGGCTTCTATTATAAACCAAGGGTTGATAAAGAACTTTTAAGAGAATATTCAAGAGGATTAATAGCTCTTACAAGTTGTCTTGCTGGAGAAGTACCTACCTACATCCTAAACAATAGAATAGATAAAGCAAAAGAATCTATAAAAGAGTATTTAGATATATTTGGAGAAGATTTTTATTTGGAACTTCAAGATAATGGTTTAGAAGAACAAAAATATGTTAATGAAAAATTAATTGAATTGTCTAAAGAATTTAGCGTCCCTCTTGTAGCTACTAATGATGTACATTATTTAAATAAAGAAGATGCCGAGATTCATGATATCCTCCTATGTATTCAAACAGGATCTAAATTAAACGACAAAGATAGGTTAAGATTTAAAACAAATGAATTTTATTTTAAATCAGAAGAAGAGATGTCTAGAATTTTTGAAAGTATACCTGAAGCTTTAGAAAACACAGTAAAAATTGCAGAAAAATGTAATTTAGAACTACCTTTAAACAAGGTTATTTTACCAGTATTTGAAGTACCTGAAGGTGAAACATTAGATTCTTACTTTGAAAGACTTTGTTGGGAAGGGGCAAGAAAAAGATTTGGAGATAATATTCCAAATCACATTAGAGAAAGATTAGAATACGAAATCTCAGTAATAAAACAAATGGGATTTTCTGGATATTTCTTAATTGTACAGGACTTTGTAAGGTATGCAAAGAGTAAAGGGATTCCAGTAGGTCCTGGAAGAGGTTCTGCTGCAGGATCTTTGGTTTCCTATGTTTTAGGGATTACAAATATTGAGCCTACAAGATGGGGATTGATATTTGAAAGATTTTTAAATCCTGAGAGAATAACAATGCCTGATATTGATATTGATTTTTGTTTTGAAAGAAGAGAAGAAGTTATTGATTATGTAAGAAATAAATATGGTAAAGAACATGTGGCTCAAATTATTACTTTTGGTACTATGGCAGCTCGTGCATCTGTAAGAGATGTGGGTAGAGTTTTAAATGTCCCTTATAACGAAGTAGATAGAATTGCAAAATTAATACCTCCTAACAGTAGTATAGAGGAAGCTTTACAAAGTTCACAAGAATTACAAAATCTTGTAGAAAATAATGCTCAAGCTAAAAAGATTATTGATATTGCAAAAAGGATCGAAGGACACGCAAGGCATGCTTCAATACATGCTGCTGGTTTAGTTATTTCTAAGGATCCACTAATAGAGTATGTGCCTCTCCAAGTAATGAATAGCAGTGAAATTGTAACTCAATTTCCAATGACAAATTTAGAAGAACTTGGACTATTAAAGATGGATTTTCTTGGTTTAAGAACTCTTACTGTAATTTATGATACTTTGAAAAAGATAAAAGAAAATTATGGAGTTGATATAGATATAGATAATTTACCACTGGATGATCCTAAGGTTTATGAATTGTTACAGAAAGGTGAGACGATAGGGGTCTTTCAATTAGAGAGTAGAGGAATGAGAAATCTTTTAAGAGAAATAAAGCCAGAAAAATTTGAAGACTTAATAGCAGTATTAGCTTTATATAGGCCTGGTCCTTTAGGAAGATTAGAAAGTTATATAAAGAGAAAGAGAGGAGAAGAAAAAGTAGAATATATGCATCCTTCTTTAGAACCTATTCTTTCAGAAACCTATGGCGTGATTATATATCAAGAACAGGTTATGGAAATTGCTCATAGATTGGCAGGATTTTCATTAGGACAAGCTGATGTTTTAAGAAGGGCTATGGGTAAAAAGAAGCCAGAAGTTATGGAAGAGCAAAGAGAGATATTTGTTAAAGGTGCAAAAGAGAGAGGTATTCCAGAAGAGGTAGCTAAGGATATATTTGAGGATATGGCAAAATTTGCAGAATATGGTTTTAATAAGTCTCATAGTGCAGCTTATGCCTATGTGTCTTATCAAACTGCTTTTCTTAAAGTTTATTATCCAAAGGAATTTATGTCATCATTATTAACAAGTGTGAGAAATAATACTTCAAAGTTAAGTAAATATATAGCAGAAGCCAAAAGAATGGGTATTAAAATTCTACCCCCAGATGTAAATGAAAGTATGGTTCATTTTACAGTTACAAATGAAGGAATAAGATTTGGACTTTCTGCTGTGAAAAATGTGGGTGAGGGAGTTGCTGTAGCAATTGTAAATGAGAGAGAAAATGGTAAATTTAAATCTGTTTTAGATTTTGTTAAAAGATTGAATTCTCGAGTGATTAATAAAAGAACTTTAGAAAGCTTGATAAAAAGTGGTGCTTTTGATAGTTTTGAATTAAGTAGAAGATCTTTACTTGAAAATATTGATAAGCTTTTAGATTCAGTACAATCGACTAAAAAGGTGCCAGTAACACAAGCATCCTTAATAGATACTATGGAATTAATTAGAGATCCAATGATTATGAATACTGAAGAATTTACTGTGGAAGAATTAATGGAGATGGAAAAAGAGATGCTCGGTCTTTATGTTTCCTATGATCCTCAAGAAGAATTGAGAGAAATATCACAAAAACTCTTTGAAAATACTATTGATGAGTTGGTAGATGTGGAATCTGGAAGCTGGATTGTCGTGCCTGGGATTCTTAAGAATGTGAGGGAAATTTTAGATAGAAAGAACCAAAAAATGCTTTTTGCAACATTAGAAGACTACACAGGTGAAGCTGATATAATTGTTTTTTCTTCTGTTTATAATAATTTTAAGGATGTTTTACAAGAAGGTAAGAGAGTTGTAGTAGGAGGTAAGTTAGAAGTAGATAAAGATGAAAATGAGGAAATAGTAAAAATTATGGTAGAACAGGTAGATGAATTGGATGGAAATGTTCTTTTAATTAATTTAAACGCAAATAGAACGTATGAGTTGATTTATAAAATTAGGGAGATATTAAAAAATAGAAAAGGATTAACGCCTGTGATAATAAAGGTTGATAATGAAAAAATTTTAATATCACCTGAATTTTGGATTAAATGGAATGAGGATATCAAAAAAGATCTAATTCAACTATTTAAGTTTGGTGTTACTTTTGGACTTAAACATATAAAAGATCTGTAATTAGCTAAAATAACTTTGTATGGTAAAATAATCAAAAATTAAAATTTTAAGGAGGGGAAATGTTTAGGGATTTTTTAAGAAGAAATGAAAACAAAGATAAATTTAGAGATATTCCCGATGGTTTATGGATTAAATGTCCTCAATGTTCTCAAATCATCTATTCCAAGGATTGGAATGAAAATCTAAAAGTATGTATAAAATGTGGATATCATGATCAATTAACAGCATACGAACGCATAGATCTTTTAATTGACGATGGCACTTTTGAGGAATTTGATGCTCATATTTCACCTATTGATGTACTCGGTTTTATAGATACAAAACCCTATACCCAAAGAATAAAAGAGGCACAAGAAGCTACCGGTTTAAAAGATGCCATTATTGTTGGTAAAGGGGAGATTAATGGGATTCCTGTTCATATAATAGTGATGGATTTTAGATTCATTGGGGGCAGTATGGGATCAGTTGTAGGAGAAAAAGTGGTGAGAACAATTGAAAGAGCATTAAGAGATAGAATACCTGTAGTTAGTGTAATATCTTCAGGAGGAGCAAGAATGCAAGAAGGACTTTTTTCTTTATTTCAAATGGCAAAAACAAGTGCTGCAATTGCAAGACTAAGTGAGGCTAAAATACCATATATCAATGTGTTAACCCATCCATCAACTGCAGGTGTCTTGGCAAGTTTTGGTTCCTTAGGAGATGTAATAGTTGCTGAACCAGGTGCACTAATTGGTTTTACAGGGCCTCGAGTTATTGAACAAACAATAAAACAGAAGCTTCCTGAGGGATTTCAAAGGTCAGAGTTTTTATTAGAGCATGGTATGGTAGATTTAGTAGTAGAAAGGAAGAAGCTTAAAAATACTTTATTTATAATATTGACTCATCTTTGGAGGAAATCATGGAAAGAAGATTGACGCCTTGGGAGAGAATACTTCTTGCAAGACACCCAAACCGTCCTACCTTTTCTGATTTTTTAGATGCATTGTTTGACAATTTTATTGAATTACATGGAGATAGGTTATATGGTGATGATTCTGCAATCATCGCAGGGTTAGGGACTTTTAATGATGAAAGTGTGGTAATTATAGGTCAAGAGAAGGGAAAGTCTGTTCAAGAAAAGATGAAAAGGAATTTTGGTATGCCCCATCCTGAAGGTTACAGAAAAGCTTTAAGAGTTATGAAGATAGCAGAGAAATTTTCTTTACCAGTAATATCCTTTATTGATACGGCAGGAGCATATCCAGGTATAGGTGCTGAAGAAAGAGGACAAGCTTGGGCAATAGCTCAAAATTTAAAAGAAATGTCTGTATTAAAAACCCCAATAATAGTAGTAGTTTTAAGTGAAGGTGGAAGTGGTGGTGCTTTAGGAATAGGGGTTGGAGATTATATAATGATACTTGAAAATGCCTATTACTCGGTGATATCTCCAGAGGGTTGTGCGTCAATTTTGTTTAGGGATTCTTCTAAAGCTCCCGAGGCTGCTGAGGCTCTTAAGATTACTGCTGAAGATCTTTATAAGTTAGGTCTTGTTGATGAGGTAATTCCAGAGCCTAATGGGGGTGCTCATCAGGATTTTGAAGGGACAATTAATAATTTGAGATTAGCTTTAAGGAGGGTATTGAAGAGGTTGAGAGAGAAGGAAATAAAAATCTTATTAGAAGAAAGATGGTTGAAGTTAAGAAATTATGGAAGATTTCAAGAGGAGGAAAAAGAAAAATGAAGGTAGGGGTACTTACTAGTGGTGGTGATGCGCCTGGAATGAATTCTGCAATTAGGGCTATTGTCAGATATGGATTATCTAAAAATTTAGAAATTATAGGGATTGAAAGGGGATATCAGGGTTTAATTGAAGGGGATTTTAGAAGGCTTGGAAGAGATGATGTGAGTGAAATTGTTCAACGCGGTGGAACAATTTTACATACTGCTCGATCAAAGGATTTTGAAAAGGAAGAGGGTATTTTGAAAGCTATAGAGAACATAAAAAATCAAAACATAGATGGTTTAATTGTAATTGGTGGAGAAGGTTCTCTTAAAGGAGCTTTTGAGCTATATAAGAGAGGTATAAAAGTAGTAGGAATTCCAGGAAGTATAGATAATGATATATGGGGAACTGATTTTTCAATAGGTTTTGACACTGCGTGTAATAATGTTATTGATGCTATAAATAAAATAAGGGATACAGCTGCTGCTCATGAGAGGACTTTTGTTATAGAAGTTATGGGTAGGGAGTGTGGATATATAGCTTTTGTTGCTGGATTAGTTAGTGGTGCGGATATTGTGCTTATTCCCGAGGTACCTATAGATTTTCCTTATATTACAGAAAAATTAAAAGAAAGGCAAAAAAGGAATAAAAGACATAATATTATAGTGGTTGCGGAGGGAGTTGGAAGTGCTTATTTTATTGGAAAACAAATTGAGGATAGGGTAGGTATACCTACTCGTATTGTTGTACTTGGACACATACAAAGAGGAGGATCCCCATCAGTATTCGATAGGACTATAGCAACTTTTATGGGTGTGGAAGCTGTGAAAGTTCTAATGAATGGGTTTTCGGGAGTAATGATAGGATGGCAAAATAATACTACTGTTTCTGTCTCTTTAGAGGATGTAATAAATAATAAGAAAAGAGTACCTTCTGAATTGTATTGGGAGATGGAGAAGATATGGTAAGATTAAAATTTTGGTGCCGAAGGCCGGAGTCGAACCGGCACGGGTGTTACCCACCCACCAGATTTTGAGTCTGGCGCGTCTGCCAATTCCGCCACTTCGGCACTTTTTATAAATATTAACTTTTAAAGCTATATTTTGTCAAGTGTAAAGGAAGGAGAGAGAAGATGAAAAGACTTTTTTGTCCATGGAGGATAAAATATGTTACAGCTGAAAAATCAAAGGACTGTATATTTTGTACAAAGCCTATGGAAAGTAAAGATGAAGAGAACTACATATTATTAAGAGGCGAATATAATTTCATAATCCTGAATTTATATCCTTATAATAATGGACATTTAATGATAGTACCTTATAAGCATACAAATGATATTTTATCTATTGATAAAGAAACATTACAAGAAATGATGTTTCTACTGCAGGTATCTGTCGAGGCATTAAATAATATCATGAAACCTCATGGTTTTAATATTGGTATGAATATAGGAGAGGTAGCTGGTGCAGGTATATCAGAGCACTTACATTTACATGTTGTCCCAAGATGGAATGGTGATTCAAATTTTATGGTAGTTATAGGTGATACTAAAGTAATACCAGAGGATTTAGCATCTACATATAAAAAATTAAAGCCTGTAATTGAAAAAATCTATAATGAAAAAAAGAAGTATTAAGAGATTTCTGAGATATATTTATTTAAAGCTTGTAAGAATTCAAGATACACCAGAGAAAATATCTTTAAGCTTCAGTATAGGAGTGTTTATTGGAATTTTTCCTACTTTTGGATTAGGTGGGATTATAATGATTTTTATTTGTTACATATTTAAACTTAATTATCTTGCGGGCATTTTAGGAACATTCATAATGAACTACTTTACATCTCCCTTTTTTTGGACATTGAGTTATATATTAGGAGATTTTATAACAACAGGAAAAGTTAGATGGCGTGGATTAGAAAGAACAGGTGCAAAAATTTTTATTCTAAGATATCTTTTGGGAAATCTTATTATATCAATTTTATTTTCAATTTTATCTTATTTTGTTGTGAAAGATATTATAATCACATATAGAAAAAGGAAGAGGAAGGTAAAACCCCCCTCTTCCTAAAAAGTCTTCGTTTTTATTTATTAAAGAATGTTTTTACACTTTCGTAAAATGCTGGATCAACATTCTTGGTTTTTCCTTCAATTAGTGTAATATCTACTGGTACTAATTCGCTTCCTTTTACTGCAATAAAGTAACCAGATTTACCTTCATGTACTAAATCAACTGCTGTTTTACCAAGTAATAATCCTAAGATTCTATCTCTAATAGAAGGACTTCCTCCTCTTTGAAGATGGCTAAGTATTACAGCTCTTGTTTCGATTCCAATATTTTTCTGAATTTCCTCTGCTAAGACATTACCTACTCCGCCCAATCTTATATGTCCAAAAGCGTCGACCATTCCTTCTTGTCCCTTTTGGTATGTGAAACCAGGTAACTGTACACCTTCAGCGATGGCTACTACTGCATATGTATGACCCCTAGCATATAGTTTTCTTATATGATTATATAATTCTTCAAGATTTGGTTCTACTTCGGGAATTAAAATATAATCTGCTCCACCTGCTAATCCTCCATAAAGAGCAAGCCATCCAGCATGTCTACCCATTATTTCGACTACTATTACTCTTGCATGAGATTTTGCAGTATCTCTTAATCTTTTAATAGCATCTACTACTACCTCTACTGCTGTATCAAAACCAAGTGTATAATCTGTTTCTTCTAAGTCTTTATCTATGGTTTTTGGGATTCCAATCATGGGAAGTCCAAGTTTGCTAAATTTTGATGCTACTCCCAGGGTATCTTCTCCACCAATAGCTATTAGGGCATCTAAATTTAGTTTCTTAAAACTTTCGATGCATTTTTGTACATCCTCTTCCTTCTTAAATGGGTTTGTTCTTGAACTACCTAATATGGTTCCACCAATTTCTAATATGTCTTCCACATCTTCTAATTTTAAGGGTACAGCATCTGCTTTAATAAGACCAGCCCAACCATATTTTAGTCCTATAACTTCATCTCCATAATCTAAAGCTCTCATAACTACTCCACGTATAGCTGGGTTAAGGCCTGGACAATCTCCACCACCGGTAAGCACACCTATACGTTTCTTACTCATTTTTCATCCTCCTTTTGTTAAATATTAATGCTTATTATGATTTTATTATTAAGTAGAAAAATTGACAAGGTTTTTAAACCTTGTTAGACTTTATTACCATCGTTAAAATTAATATTTTTGAGGGAGAGTTAGGATGAAGAAAAAAGTTAATAAGATTGAAGAGAAATATACTGACCATTATCTTAGACTCTTTATTTTTGCATCTTTGTTATTATTAATTTTCCTAGTACCTATTACTCAACCATATTTTTTGCGGATACATGATGTTTCGGAGCTACCTAAGGTAACATTGATAAGAATATTAGGGGGTTTAGCTTTATTACTTATCGGTCTGTGGTTAATTTTAGGAAAAAGAGAATTTATACTACCTCCTAAGAGTGTTTCTATATGGATTTTTTTATTCTTAATTTCTTGGATTTTATCTACAATTTTTTCAACTAATTTCTATCTAAGCTTTTTTGGTTCCTATATGAGACAGATGGGGTTTCTTAGCTATTTCTTTTATTTTGTTATTTTTTTCCTTATCTATGATGTGGTTGATTCTCAAAAAGAACAAAACTATTTTTTCTGGGCAATAATTTTCTCCACAGTTATTGTAACTTTTGTTGGAATTTTACAGATATACAGATTGATGCCTTGGTTTGAGAGGGTTAGAACTGAATCACGAATTATTTCTACCTTAGGGCATGCTGATTTTTTAGGCCATTTTTTAGTAATGGTTATTCCTATTATTTTGTCCAAGATTTACACCTCGGAAAAATACTATTCAAAAATATTATATCTTCTAATTTTTCTTTCTTCTTTTTTAGTTTTATTAGGTAGTTATACACGTGGTTCCTGGATAGCCTTCATTATATCTCTGGTATTCTATTATGGATATATGTTTTTAAGAAATAGAAATTTTATAAAGAAAAATTCTATAATCACAATATTGCTAATCGTAGGAATGATATTTACAGTAGGAGTCTTCTATTTTACAGAACAAGAATACTATATAAAAAGACAAAATTTAGGAGTTTTCTCGTTAAAGGAAAGATTCCAAAGTATTGGTGTAGGATTAGGAGTTACACAATCAAATCCTCGTGTATTGACGTGGAGAGATAGTATTAATCTTTTTACGGATAAAATTTTAAAATCACCAAGGTTACTGATAGGACTTGGTCATGAAACTTTCTCTTTCAATTTTACTCCATATAAGTCCTTAGATCTTGCAAGATATGATCGAGGTAAAGGATATCCAGATAGGGAACATAATGAGTTTCTTGATATTCTATTTCCTCTTGGCATTTTTGGCCTTCTATCTTTTTGTATGATATTAATAAATACTTTCAGAAACGGTATTTACATGATTGATAAAATTCCTAATTCAGAGAGGATATTATATTTAGGGGTTATTTCAGGATGGATTGGTTTTATCATCCAAAGTTTGGTTCTTTTTGGATTATCAGCTACATATCTTTATTTTTGGTCTCTTACTGCTTTTATACTTCTATCCTATAAATTTTATGATTCTGATAAAGTATGGAAGATAGATGTGAGGAATTTGCCTCATATGTTAAAAAGTATTCTATTTATTATGTTTACTTTTATTAGTTTGTTTAGCATTTATATATCAGCAAGATTTTTCAGGGCAGAGGTGTTTTATAGATTCGGTTTGGATTACTCTGTATCAGGAGATGCAGGAAAGGCATCAGCTTTATTTGAGGAAGCAATTAGACTTCGTCCTCAAGAATCAGCATTTAGAGAAGCAGCAGTAAAAGCCTATTTAAATATAATGGGAGCTACTACTAATGAAAATGATAAAAATTATGCTTTTAACAGAGGTTTATATCATATAGAGGGTATGCTTAAAAATGCATATTACAGATCTTTAACATATAACCTTGTAGGAGCATTTTATGCACAGTCTTATCATTATTTAGGAGAAAAGGATAAAAGTTTACTATATAAAGCTGAAGAAAGTTTATATAAAGCTCTATCTTATGATAAATATTCAATACCGCCTATGGAGAATTTGATGAGATTATATTCTTTTGATTTGAAAGATCAGAATAAAGTGTTGGAAATTGCAAAAAGGATATTAGAGATAGATCCTAATCATGAAGAAGCGTTGAATTATATGGCACAATACTACTATACGAAAAGAAAATATGAAGAAGCAAAGAATATTTATGAAAATCTCCTTAGCAAAAAGCCGGACAGTAAGGATTTGTATGTCAATTTAGGATTAATTTATTATCAATTGAAAAATTATAAAAAGGCTGAGGAGTTATTATTGAAAGCACTATCTTATGATCCCTATGACGATAAAGTTTTAGCCCTTTTAAAGAAAGTTTATGAAGCTTGGGGAATCAAAAAATCTTTACCCCAAATAAAATTAAACGATAATGTTTTAGTACAAAGGGGTCTTGACTATTATAATAATAAAAATTATCAGAAAGCCATAGAGTTTTTTAAGAAAGCATTAGAGGCAAATCCTAACTCTTTTGAAGCTATGAATAATATTGGGGCTTGTTATTATATGTTGGGAGATTATGATAATGCTGAGTATTGGTTTTCAAAAGCAATAAATGCTAAAATTGACTATATTCAAGCTTATTCTAATCTTGCTTATGTTTTAATACAAAAAGGAAAGATAGATATGGCTGAAAAAATTATAAAGGATGGACTTAAATACAAGCCTAACGATGAATCTTTAAAGAGTCTATTAGATGAAGTGGTAAAACTTAAAGGAAAAGGGAGTAATTAAAAATGAAGAAAGTAGAATTAACTGAACAAGCTTTAAATATACTACAAAAGAGATATCTTAAAAAGGATGAAAACGGAAATGTTATTGAGACTCCGGAAGAGATGTTTGAGAGAGTTTCTGAAAGTATTGCTAAAATAGATCTTATTTATGACTCTAATGCTAATTGGGAAGAAACAAAAGAAAAATTTTATGATATGATGGTTTCTTTAGAGTTTCTTCCTAATTCGCCTACACTTATGAATGCTGGTAGACCATTAGGACAACTATCAGCATGTTTTGTTATACCAATTGAGGATTCATTAGTGAGCATATTTGATGGATTGAAGTATGCGGCTTTAATACATCAGTCTGGAGGAGGTACTGGATTTTCATTTTCTCGCCTTCGTCCTAAGGGGGATATTGTTAGGACAACTGGAGGTGTTGCTTCTGGACCAGTAAGTTTTATGAAGGTTTATGATGCAGCAACAGATACCATAAAGCAGGGTGGTGTAAGAAGAGGCGCAAATATGGGAATTCTTCGAGTTGATCATCCTGATATTTTTGAATTTATTACCTGTAAAGATAAAGAAGGAGTGCTACCCAACTTTAATATATCTGTTGCTATTACAGATAAATTTATGGAAGCTGTTTTGAGGGATGATGATTTTGAATTGATAAATCCGAGAAACAAAGAAGTTGTTAAAAAAGTAAAAGCAAGAGAAATATTTGATCTTATTGTGGAACAGGCTTGGAAAAATGGGGAACCTGGGGTAATATTCATTGATGAAATTAACAGAAAAAATCCGACGCCTGGTGTTGGAGAAATTGAGGCTACAAACCCTTGTGGTGAGCAACCTTTACTTCCTTTTGAATCTTGTAATTTGGGATCTATAAATCTTGGTAAAATGATTAAGAGTAATGGTGATAAGAATGAGATTGATTGGGATAAATTAAGAGAAACAGTACACAAGGCAGTTCATTTTTTAGATAATGTAATTGATGCTAATACATATCCTTTAAAGCAAATAGAAGAGATTACAAAAACTAATAGAAAAATTGGCCTTGGTGTTATGGGTTTTTATGATCTTTTGATTCTTCTTGAAATTCCTTATAATACTCAGAAAGCAAGAGATATAGCGGAAGAAATTATGAGGTTTATCCTTGATGAAGCAAGAAATGCTTCTCTAAATCTTGCAGAAAAAAGAGGAGTTTTCCCAAATTGGGAAAAGAGTATTTATAAGGATATGGGTTTAAGGTTAAGAAATGCTACTTTAACTACTATTGCTCCTACTGGAAGTATTAGTATAATAGCTAATGCTTCTTCTGGTATTGAGCCTATTTTTGCTTTGGCATATAAAAGAAAGGTGAGCTTGGGGGAATGGAATGAGGTTTATCCTTTGTTTAAGGAAGCGTTAATAAAGGAAGGGATATATTCAGATGAAATAATAGAAAAGATATTAGAAAAAGGCACTATTAAAGATATGGAAGAGATACCAGAGAAGATAAGAAAATTGTTTGTTACAGCATTAGATATAGATTATGAAGATCATGTTCTAATGCAAGCTGCATTTCAAAAATATGTAGATAATGCGGTATCAAAGACTGTAAATTTAAAACAATCAGCTACCAAAGATGATATAAGAAAAATTTATCTAATGGCCCATGAGTTAGGTTTGAAAGGAATAACTGTATATAGAGATAAATCAAGAACAGAACAAGTTTTGAGTGTAGAAACGAAAGAGGCAAAGGAGGATAAAACTGAACATAAAGTAAAACCACGACCACGTCCAAATATAACTCATGGTGCAACAATAAAAATAAAGACTGGTTGTGGTAATCTATATGTAACAGTGAATGAAGATGAATTTGGCATATGTGAAGTGTTCTCAACCTTAGGTAAAGCAGGAGGATGTGCAGCATCTCAAACTGAAGCAATCTCAAGACTAATTTCTTTGACCTTAAGGAGTGGTGTAGATATAAATTCTATTATTAAACAGTTAAAGGGAATAAGATGTCCTAATCCCACAAGATCAGAAGAGGGTGATTTTATCTTCTCTTGTTCTGATGCTATTGCAAAAGCATTGGAAAAATATTTAGTGCTAAAAGAAGGTGGTGTAAATTTTTCCTCTCACAATAATTTTGTAATTATGCCTAAATCTTCAGATAAGGAAAGTTCCTATTCAGGAATTCCATGTCCAGAATGTGGTGCACCTCTACAGATAGCAGAAGGTTGCTTAACGTGTAGAGTTTGTGGTTACTCAAAGTGTTATTAAAAAATAAGCCCCCATTTTAAGGGGGCTTATTTTATGCTTTGGGTTTAATCTCTCTAATACCTAAGGTATAAGGTTGTAGAGCTTTCGGAATTAAAATGCTTCCGTCTTCTTGTTGATAATTTTCAAGGATAGCAATTAATGCTCTTGAAATTGCAATAGCTGTACCATTTAGCATATGTACATATGATACTTCTCCTGTTACTCTTCTAAATCTTATATTTAGTCTTCTTGCTTGGTAGTCTGTGCAATTTGAACAGCTTGTAACCTCTCCAAAATCTCCTCTCCCTGGCATCCATGCCTCAATATCAAATTTTCTTGCAGCAGGTGCTCCCAAGTCACCAGAGCAAATATCTAAAACTCTATATGGTATTTCTAGTTTTTGGAAGATTTTTTCCTCTAATCCTAATATGTATTCATGCATGTCTTCTGAATCTTCAGGCCTACATATAATAAATATTTCTGCTTTACTAAATTGGTGGACTCTATAAAGACCTCTATTATATCTTCCATATGCTCCAGCCTCTGTCCTAAAACAGTGAGAAAAGCCTAAATATTTTAGTGGAAGGTCTAACTCATCTAAAATTTCATCTTTGTGGTAACCACCTAAAGTTATTTCTGCAGTAGCAATAAGGCCTAAATCAAAATTTTCTACTCTATAAATTTGGGCTTCAGGTCCTCTTGGTTGAAAACCTATGCCATCAATGATCTCCATTTTGGCTAAGTCTGGAGTAATAAATATTTTGAAACCTTCTGGAACTAAAGTATCTATAACCATCTGCATCAGAGCAAATTCTAATATTACAGCTTCATTTTTTAAATAGTAGAAGTTTGATCCTGTAACTTTACTACCTCTTTCAAAATCCAATAAATCATTCATCATTCCTAAGTCCAGATGGTCCTTGGGAGTAAAGTTGAATTTTTTAATTTCTCCCCATCTTTTAATTTCTACATTATCATTTTCATCTTTTCCCCTTGGGGCTTTTGGCGAAAGAAAATTAGGAAGTTGCCAGAGACGTTGATAAAGTTCTTTTTCAATATTTTTGAACTCTTCTTCGATTTTTTCAATTTTTTCCTTTAATTCTTTAGCTTCTTTGATTAACTTTTCCCTTTCTTGATCTTGTTTTTTGCCTATTTCTTGAGATATTTTATTTCTTAGTGATCTTAGGTTATCTAATTCTTTTTGGAGTTCTCTTCTTTTAGAATCTAATTCTAAAATATAGTCCACATTATATTTTTCTGGATCTAAGTTTCTTAATAGGATATTTTCTTTCATTAGATCAGGATTTTCTCTTAATGTTTTGATATCAATCATGGTTTACCTCCTAAACTTTAAAAATATTTGCAAGAAAAAAGATTATGTTTACTATTATTAAGATAATCATGAAGATCTTTTCTTCTAAGCTATTTGTACGAAATATTTTCAGACTTATTTTCCATTTTATTGGAAATACGGGATTAATCCCATGAAATGTCATCATATCGCCTATTAAATGGCCTAAATAGCCAATATTAATTCCTATATAGAATCCATTATACATGTTTATAAAACTTAATGGAAGATTTTTAAGGTTATTAATATACATTGCAGACAGAAAAAGATTTATAATTAATAAACCCCATATACTATGAAGTAAGCCTCTATGTACAAATAAGGGCTTTAGTAATAACTTAAAAACTAAAGATAGAATTATGGATACAATTGTAAAAATAACAAAAAATAAGATTATTTTATCATATATATAGTTTAGTCCAGTTTTAGAACATATCAGTAAAGATAAAGCTAAACTGAAAAAAACAGATAAAATAGGAATTAGTAAGTTGAGCAGTGTTTTTGTTGGAAGAAGTCTTTTTGAGACTTCTGAGTGAGGTGCATCAACATCTGGTACAAAAGTACCAATAGTTGTTCCTATGATGGTGCCAATACCCCAAGGAGTTAGTATCTTTTCTGGCATCCCATCTGATAGTTTAAGAATGGTCTGTAGAACTAAGTAATTTAAAGCTAAATGTGTCTTATATATCATTATTTACTATTTCCTCCTTGTATGATATATTTTATAAGTATAACAGAAAATTCAAAGTCTATTTAAAAATGTCTGTGAGGGGGAATAAGGAGAATGATGATTAATATTAGTAGAATTTTAGATTTTGTTATTTTTGGAATAATTATTGTTTTTCTTGTGTTCTTATATAGACTTTTAAGTTCATCTCAAGGTAAAATTACAGAGATATATGAGATAAATAAAAAAATAGAAGAACTGTCCAATAAGGAAGAAGCTTTGAGGAGAGAGATAAGAGAAATTTCAGAGATGTTGAGAGTTTTAAGAACACAAGAAACATCTTTATTAGAAGAGGTTAAAAAAGTAGCAGAAAAACAATCTACAACCTTAAACTTTCAAGATTTAGATCAAAAAATTGCTCTATTAGATAAAAAAATCACAAGGATTTTAGAAATTATTATGTCTAAATAAAAAAATACCCCCTCCTTCAAAATAACAAAAGAGGGGGTAGGTAGTATTTATGCTATTGAATATTTTTGAGCTTTAAGATTTCACCTAATGTTATAGGCGGAGGAGAAAATTCTTTTAGTTGTTCTTTAATTTCTTTTTCTAATCTCTCTTTTAATAATGCTTTTCTTGAAAGAATAATTTTTCTGTTTTGAGTATTAATTCTTATGATTTTAGCTTCTATATAATCTGTAACGTTTTCATTATCTTCTTTATCAAGGTATACTTGATTTTGAGGTAGGAATCCTTCTATACCTGGTTCTATTTCTACAATTATTCCATCTTTTGTTTTTTCTATTATCTTTCCTTTTATGTTATCTCCTTCTCTATATCTTTTATCTATGTCTTCCCAAGGATCTTTTAATAAATCTCTTCTACTTAAAGTGAGTTTTCTATTTTCCTTATCAATATTTATAACTTTAACCTCTATTATGTCTCCTATTTTAAAGAAAATTGAAAGGTTATCTATTCTTTCCCAAGAGAGATATTTTTTAGGAATTAAGCCTTCTAAGCCTGGTTTTATTTCTAAGAAGATCCCAAAGTCTGTAATATTAGTGATTTTACCTTTTGTTATATCTCCTACTTTTAAGATCTCATCAATCACTTCCCAGGGATTGGGTTCGGTTTGCTTTACACTCAATATGATTCTTTGCCTTTCATCATCAACCGATAATACCTTTACTTTTATTTTGTCTCCGACTTTAAATTTTTCTCTTTCTTCATTAACTCTTCCCCATGTGATCTCATTTTGAGGTACATAACCAAATAAATTATCTGTTTTAACGAGAATTCCATTTGTGATTTTAATTATTTCTCCTTCTATAATACTTCCTATGGGGTATTTTTCTTTAAATACACTCCATGGATTGGGTTGTGTTTGTTTAATACTGAGTTCTGCAGTTTTTGATTCATCATTTAACTTTAAAATCTTAGCTTTAACAATATCTCCAACCTCAAAAAATCTCCTAACATTTTTAATAAGGAACCACGATAATTCATCATAATTGACAGTTCCGATTATACCAAAACCGAGATCTACTGTTATTTTATCATCTTCTACTTTTATGATCTTGCCTCTCACTATATCAGAGTTTTTAATTTTTTCCCATAGATCTAATTTTTTTTCTTCTTGTTCCTTCTCTAATAATTCTCTAACGGATATAATTAATTGTTTTCTTTCCGGGTTAATTTTTACTATTTTCCCTTCCACTTTTTTGTTTAGATAAAATTTTGGAGGTTTTAATGGGGGCATATCTATCTCTCTATGTGGTATTATTCCAATGATTTCATTTTCAATCTCAATGATAAATTTTCTATCCTGATAGTCAATTACTTTACCCTTTATAGGTTTTTCGTTTTCATATGCCCACATTAACTCTTCCCATATTTTATTTTCTATGGCTTTTTTGTTTGATACTAAAATAACACCATCTTTAAAATTAATATGCTGAATAATGACGGGTATTTTATCTACCTTCTGTTTTTTCTCAATCTTGGATTTTATTTCCTTAGATAATTCAGTGTATGGTAAAAATGCATCATATTTTTTTCCAATATCTAACCATATCCCATCTTTATCCTCACTTAGAACAGCACCGTAAACGAGAGTGTCTGTAGTTAATGATAAATCTGAATCTTCTAATTTTATTTCTGATAATTCTTCCATATATAGAATCCCTCCTTTAATATAGCTTAATAAATTACCAAAAACCTTTTTAATTATATCATCAATTACTGTTATAAAAAATAAGCCTGCCCCTTGACTTAGATTTGATTTATGTATATACTTTTCAGTGTCCAGTTGAGATAAGTTTATGAAAGAAAAAATTAAGCCGAGGTAGCTCAGCGGCAGAGCAGCTGATTTGTAATCAGCGGGTCGGGGGTTCGAATCCCTTCCTCGGCTCCATAAGATGTGTGAATATGGGGAGGTACCCAAGTGGCCAAAGGGGGCAGACTGTAAATCTGCTGGCGGACGCCTTCGGGGGTTCAAATCCCTCCCTCCCCACCATTTAATATCGCGGGGTAGAGCAGCCAGGTAGCTCACCGGGCTCATAACCCGGAGGTCGAGGGTTCAAATCCCTCCCCCGCAACCAATTTTTTATATTTAATGGGCCCACGTAGCTCAGTCGGCAGAGCGTACCCTTGGTAAGGGTAAGGTCACCGGTTCGATCCCGGTCGTGGGCTCCATTTTAAATATAATCTTAGGTGTTTTATTTTCTAATTTTTATAATCAAAACCAAATTTTAGGAGGAGATAAAGGATGGCGAAGGAGAAATTTGTAAGGACGAAGCCACATGTAAACATAGGTACGATAGGTCACGTAGACCATGGTAAGACGACATTAACGTCGGCCATAACGATGGTATTAGCGGCGGAAGGGTTAGC
>CAZZIO010000039.1:0-7216 GCA_964654465.1 uncultured Dictyoglomota bacterium | reverse complement strand
CCATATAGAGTCTCTGGAAGATAAAATCCCATTTTTATCTAAATCTATGAATTCTTTACTATATGTTTGGGCTCCTACATCTATTATTACACGGAAAGAATTAGATTTTATTTTTAAATCTTCATTTCTTGCACTATAGGGAGTTAATCCTCTAATCTCTTTTATGGATAACCATAATTCTTTGTCTTTATATGCTGGTTCTTTTGAATTATATTCAAAAAGTTTTGTAGAGTATTTGAATCCGTCCCATTCATAGATCTCTGCTTTAAACTTCTTTTTGCCTACAAGGTAATCTATTTGAACAAAGAAATATAAATTTCCAGATAAGGCATTTAGTTCATTTTCACCTTTTGCAGAGATTTGGAAATAGGAGTTATAAACTGGATTTTGTAATACTAAGTTTAAATTACCATTTATATTAAGTTTATCTTTTAGTAAGGTTAATTCTCCGCCTACACCTGCACTTGCCACTTTATAATTTAATCCAATCTCTGCATAAGCACTGGTATCTACATATGGATTAATAAAACCACTACAATATAGAGGATCTAATACCGCTCCTAATTCTACACCTATTTTTCCTCTTAATCCAAAGGATCCAGATACATTAAAAGGACCTACTGGACAGGTTATTGGAAAGCTCCAATCTACATTATATTCAGATTTATCCCTATATTTTACATTTGTCTTAAAGGATTCTTCAATCTTTTTTTCTCCCAGTATATAGACTCTTGTATAACCCTTTTGTGATGTATTGTTTTCTCCTGCACCTATATCAGTTTCCACCTTAATTAATTCTGCACTTTTACCTAAAAGTCCAACTGTGGCATATGCAAAGGCGTTTGAATTTACTTTCTTCTCTTCTCCTATAAGTTTTAGCCCAGTCCCTACTTTTACATTAAAGTCTTCATTCCCTAATGGGAGTTCCCAAATTCTTTCCCAATTTAAATTTTTAAATTCCTTTGGTGGTTCTTCTTTTGTTTCTGGAGTATATGGGATCATTTCTTTAAATATTTTTCTTTGGATTTCAAAATTTTGTTTTGGTATTACTATGCGTTGTATTAAAATTTCTTCTTCTGGATCTCTCAAAGAGTATCCATAGGAGTTTAATGTTTTTTCGATCTCATTGATCTCTTTTAAAAAATCCTCACTGGTAATTTTTTTTCCATTTGATAGAGTGATTATCTGACTTTTTTGAATCTTAAAGAAGGTATAATCAAAGGGTTTGAAAGTAATAGGTGGTTTCTTAATAATGATAATTTTGGAACTTTTGGCATCGAGTACTACTGGAGTGGTTAGTTTTACTGATATTTTGGGAATATTTTGAGGAATTTGTGGAACATTAAAGTTTTGAGCACTTACAACACTAATTGAGAGAATGAGCCATAGAAGAGCAATAATGAGAAATACTTTTTTCATTTTTTCCTCCTTAATTGTTGCTTGTTAAAAGTTGAGGAAGAATCAATGTAATGTTTCGGACTGAGGTTTTGATCCCCCCTCATCTTTTAACTATTAATATTTTAAATCATTTTCAAAAATAAAGTAAGTGATGGGGATCACATGAGTAATTTTAAACATAGGTTATCAAAATTCATGAAGATAGGCCTTAATTTTTATAACTTTCCCTTTTTCTATTTTAAATTCCACATTACAATATAGTGAGTCTTGATAGAAGATACTATCTATCTCTTTATCTTTATAATTTATAATTCCGAATTTTTCATATAATATGCCATTTTCAATTTTTGAAAAATAATAAAGATACTCTTTATCTCTTATTTTTTCTGGGTTATATCTAAAGCTATTTAGTACTTTTTTATAACTATCTCCCACTTGAATTCCTCTTGGTCCTTTTAATCCTCTTTTAGTAATCTCTACACAGAATATGTACCTTGCTAAATCATTATTCTTTGGGGAAGGAGCAAACCATACTGTACCCCATGGATAATAAAGGTATTCTATGTAATCTTCATAGGTTTCCCAATACTCTCTTTTTGTATTAACAGGATTTCCAAATTTTTTTAAAAGTTCTTCTTTCTTAGAGGTAAACATTAAATTTTCTAAGATTGGCTCCTTAGCAAAGAAGGGTTCCTTATTGTTTCTAAAAATAAAGATCTCATCTTTATGGGTAAAGATCCATGTAAAGATAATTAAAATCCCTATGAAAAGTAATAGGAGAAAGTATATTTTTTTCATTTTTAAGGTAATATTGATAGATCCTTTAAGTTTTTACTAAATATATTATAATAAAATAAAAAACAAGTTAAAAATAAGGGATTTTTAATCTATGGAGGAGATAAAAAAGGGGGATATAATAGAAGGAAAATATTGGAATGAGCCTGTGGAAGTCACAGATGTGGAAGATTTTAAAGAGAGGATTCGTATTTTAGGTAGAGGAATAAAATCAAATTTTGCTGTTGATAGTATAATTAACAAATCAGATTTAGAAAGGATAAATAAAATTTCTAATATTTGGGATTTTCTTGGAGATCCTGAGTTTGTTAAATTGAATCTTCAAGCTATAAGATTTAAATATGCAGATCTTTTTGAGCCTTTCTTAGCTGTAAATGTTTCAAAGATTGAGCCCCTTCCCTTCCAGCTTGATGCAGTATATAGAAATATTTTAAAACAACCAAGGATAAGATTTCTTATTGCTGATGACCCTGGTGCTGGAAAAACTATTATGGCTGGTTTAGTGATAAAGGAATTAAAGCTTAGAAGAATAATAAATAGAATATTGATAGTAGTACCCGGACATTTAATGGATCAGTGGAGAAGAGAGATGAAAGAAAAATTTGACGAAACATTTGAGGTGATAGATAGATCAATCTTTGATTCTACATATGGAGATAATCCTTTTAACAGGAAGAATCAGGTTATTACATCTATTGATTTTGCAAAACAAGATGAAATCTTATCAGCTTTGAGATATTCCACATGGGACCTTATAATTGTAGACGAAGCCCATAAGATGGCTGCATATAGATATAATGATAAAACTAAGAAAACCAAAAGATATAGGTTAGGTGAGGTATTATCAAAAATATCTCCTCATTTGCTCTTTTTGAGTGCAACACCTCATAAGGGAGATCCTGAAAATTTTAGATTATTCTTAGATCTACTTAGACCAGGATATTTTTCCAGTAAAGAAATTTTAGAAGAATCTTTGAGGAACAATGATAATCCACTTTTTGTGAGAAGGTTAAAAGAACATTTAAGAGATTTTAATAATAAACCCATATTTACTAATAGGTATTCCATAACAGTTAAGTTTCCACTTTCAGATAAGGAAAAGGAACTTTATAATGAGCTTGTAAGATATGTAAGAGAGGAATATAACAAACAAAAGGTTAATGATAATAAAAGAAATGTGGGATTTGCCCTTTTAGTACTCCAAAGGAGGATGGCATCAAGTGCTTATGCTTTGTATAGATCCTTAGAAAGAAGAAAAAGGAGATTAGAGGAATTATTAAATGATGGAGATATTCAAGAAAAACCCTCTTTAGATATAGAAAGTATAGAAGAGATTGATGATATGGAAGAGGAAAATAGATGGGAAGAAGAAAAGAAATGGGAGACATTAACCTTTTCAAGGACAAAGGAAGAGTTAAGGGAAGAGATAAGAATTGTTGAAAAATTAATGAATATGGCGAAGGAAATATACGAAAGAGGCGAGGAGGTAAAGCTTAGCGAGCTTAAAAAAGCTATTGAAGAAGGATTTAATAAGATAAAAGAGACAGGTGGTCCAGAAAAAATATTAATATTCACTGAAGCAAAAGACACTTTGGAATATTTGGTGAAGAAAATATCAGAATGGGGTTATAAGGTAAATTTTATACATGGTGGGATGAAACTTGAGGATAGAATAGAGCAGGAAAAAATATTTAGGAATGAAACCCAAATAATGATAGCAACAGAAGCAGCAGGTGAAGGTATTAACCTACAATTTTGTAATATAATGATCAACTATGATATCCCTTGGACTCCCATTCGACTGGAACAAAGGATGGGTAGAATTCACCGATTTGGTCAAAATAGGGATGTATATATATTTAATATGGTAGCTGAGGGTACCATAGAAGGTAGGATATTAGGTAAGCTATTAGATAAATTGGAGGAAATAAAGAGTAAATTAGGGAGTGATAGGGTATATGATGTGATTGGTGATATCTTTGCTGGAAAGAATCTTTATCAGTTGGTTATTGATGCTGTAGTTAAGATTAAGAGCATAGATGATATATATAAAGAGATAGAGATTATAGGAAATGATGAAGAGCTTAAAAGGATAAAGGAAGAGGTGCTTGCTGAATCTCTTGCTGTAAGAAATATTGATTTTACAGCAATAAAGGAGATGACTGAGCTTGCTGAAGAACAAAGACTTGTGCCAGAATATGTGGAGGGATTTTTCAAACATGCCTTTGAAAAAGTGGGGGGAAAACTATCAATAAAGAAAGAGGGCATTTTATCAGTAGATTCTGTGCCTTATGAGTTGAGAAGGTTTAATAATGATGATAATTTTAAGAATGCATACGGAACAATTTCGACAAGTTATAGTAAGATAACCTTTGATAAAAAGATAGCATCAAGAGAGAATGCTGAGTTTGTTTCCTTTGGTCATCCTCTTTTTGAAGCTGTCCTCTCTTGGGTGATGAAACAGGGAGAAAAGGAATTAAGGAAAGGAGCTACTTTTTTAGATCCAGATGGAAGATATAATGGAATTATATACTTTGTAGAGGGAGAAGTAAGGGATGCAAAAGGTATTGCTGGTAAAAGAATCTTTGCTTTATATGATGATGGAAAGGAAATAAGAGAGGTGAATCCTAAGATAGTATGGGAACTTACTCCTTTTGAAAAAGTTGATGAAAATATAAATTTTGATGAAAAGAAAATAATAAATTTTTCCCTAAATCTCATAGAAAAATATAAAGAGGAGCTGTTAGAGGAGAGAGAAAGACAAGCAGAAATAAAAAGAAAATATGGACTTAAATCTTTAAATGATCTTATCACAGAGCTTGATAATGAAATCATAGAATATGAAGATAGAAAAGCAAAGGGAGAAAAGGTTGATATTGTCATTAGTAATAAGGAAGAACAAAAGAAAAAATATCAAGAAGCAAGGAAAAATTTGGAAAAGGAAATTGAGCAAGAGACATCTTTATCCTATACTAAGCCCAGAATTCTTACGGTCATACGTGTAATCTCTGGAAAAAGTAAAGATGAGATGGTAAGCGATGAAGAGATAGAGAGAATAGGGATGAAAGTAGCCATGGATTTTGAGAGAAAAGAGGGAAGGATTCCCGAGGATGTATCAAAGGAAAATTTAGGATATGATATCAAATCACGAGGAGAGAATGAAGTAAGATATATTGAAGTAAAGGCAAGAGTTGATGAGGGATCGGTAGCCCTTACACCAAATGAATGGTACATGGCAAAAAGATTTGGGGATAAATATTATCTTTATGTGGTAGTGAATTGTGGAAAATCACCTGAGCTTTATATTATCAAAAATCCTTCGGCCACTATAAAGCCTGAGGAGAAAATAGAAGTGGTTAGATATATAGTAAGTCCTGAGGAATGGAAAGAGAAGGGAATAAGAATAAATAATTGAGGGAGGAATATGGATAATGAAGGAAGATAAAAGATTTATTGAGGTAACATTCCCTGTTAAAGAGGTAAGTGAAGAGTCCTCCAAGGAAAAAAATATTAGACAAGGGCATATATCAACTTTACATATTTGGTGGGCAAGGCGTCCCTTAGCAAGCTCACGTGTTACATCTTATTCTGCATTAATCCCATATCCTAATGATCCAGTAAAAGAGGCGGAAATAAGGCAATTTATCATAAATTTTTCTAAATGGGAAAATTCTCTTAATAGACATTATATAAAAAGGGCAAGAGAGGAAATACTTTCTGCAAATAATGGGGTTCCACCAAAGGTTCTTGATCCCTTCTCAGGAGGAGGATCTATCCCCTTAGAAGCTTATAGGATTGGATGCGAAGTATATGCCAGTGAATATAATCCTGTGGCAACTTTAATATTAAAATGCACCTTGGAGTATCCCCAAAAGTATGGAAGAAAGAAAGTAAAAAGAAATAATGGGCTTTTGGAAGAGGAGATAGAGATAAATCCTCTTGTTGAAGACGTAAAAAAATGGGGAGAATGGGTACTTAATGAGGCAAAAAAGGAGATAGAAAGATTTTACCCCAAGGATGAAGATGGAAAAATTCCTGTTGGATATATTTGGGCAAGAACTATACTATGTCAAAATCCAAGTTGTGGGGCAGAAATCCCCCTTGTAAGGCAATTTTGGCTTGCCAAAAAGGATAATAAAAAGATCTCTCTGTATCCCTATGTAGAGGGAAAAGAGGTTAAGTTTAAGATTGTTGGCGATGGATATGAAAAAATGCCAAAGGATTTTGATCCTGAAAAAGGCACTGTCTCAAGGGCTATAGTAGTATGCCCTATATGTGGATCTACCATAGATGATGATACCACAAGAAAGCTATTTCAAAATGGAAAATCTGGCCAGAGAATGATAGCAGTAGTCTTATATAGTGGGAAAGGTGAAGGAAAGACATATAGATTGGCAACAGAAAAAGATATGGAAATTTTTAAAGAGGCAGAGAGATACTTAGAAGAAAAGAGAAATAAATTAATGGAAGAATGGGGAATGGATCCTGTACCGGATGAACCTATGCCCCCTAAAGAAACTCTTGGTTTTCGGGTACAGAGATATGGAATGTTGACATGGGGTGATCTTTTTAACTCTCGCCAAAAGCTGGCATTGATTACTTTTACGGAGAGGGTAAGAAAGGCATATAAAAAGATGATTGAGGAAGGATATGATGAAGAGTATGCGAAGGCAGTGGTGAGTTATTTGGGGCTATTTTTAAGTAGATTTTCTTCTTATCATTGTGTATTAACGCCATGGCAACCAGGATTTGAAAAAGTTCAAAGAGCTTTTTCAAGACAAGCTTTGGGTATGACATGGGACTATACTGAAATTAATCCTTTAAGTCATAGTGTGGGAGGGTGGAAATCCTTAATAGAGGATACGATAGAAACTCTCTCCCACCTTTCTCAGATCCCACCTGTAGAGAAAGAGGAGGAGGAATGAAGAGCTTAGAGGAGATTAAAAAGATTCTCAGGGAACACAAAGAGGAGATAAGGGAAAAATACGGTGTGGTTATACTTGGAGTATTTGGTTCTTATACA
>CAZZIO010000038.1:0-10779 GCA_964654465.1 uncultured Dictyoglomota bacterium | reverse complement strand
TTGTGGGATGAACTTGAAAAAATTCTTGGTTGTGAGGTTGACCTTGTGAGGGAAAAGCTTCTTAGAGAGGAAATTAAAAGTGATATATTAAGGGAGCTTGAAAGGGTATGAAACGGAAATCTTCCCTTGAAAAAATTTATTTTGAACTTTTGGAGGGAAAAGAATGAAAAAACTCTTGCTACCCAAAGTTATTCAAGCATCAGCCACAGAACTTCCTTATCCTGATAATTTCTTTGATGCTGTTTTTACTGATCCACCTTATTATGATAATATAAATTATTCTGAACTTTCAGACTTTTTCTATGTGTGGTTAAAAAGAAGTATAGGGGATTTATACCCAGATTTATTTTTAACCCCTTTGACACTTAAGAGTAAAGAAATAGTAGCAAATCCTGTTAGGCATGGTGGTTCGATCAATGCAAAGAAATTTTTTGAGGAAAATCTTAAAAAGGCTTTTCAAGAGATATATAGAGTATTAAAGCCTAATGGAATCTGTGTGATTGTGTACACTCATAAATCTACCTCAGGTTGGGAGACTTTGATAAACTCCCTTTTAGATTCTGGTCTTGTGCCCTCTGCCTCTTGGCCTATAGATACCGAGATGAAGTCAAGGATTAATGCAAAAGAAACAGCATCTCTTGCATCCTCCATATATATAGTGGCAAGAAAAGCAAAAAAGGAGGGTATAGGATGGTTTCATGAGGTAAAAGAGGAGATCAAAAAATATGTATATAATAAATTGGATCATCTTTGGAAAGAGGGAGTAAGTGGGGCTGATTACTTTATTGCAGCAATTGGCTCTGCCATTGAGATATTTGGTAAATACAAAAAAATAATGGATTATGAAGGAAATATAGTTGAGGCTTATAAACTCCTTGAGTATGTCCGAGAGATTGTTACCGATTATGCAGTAAGGCAAATTCTTCACAATGGCATTGCAGGAGAGCTAACCCCGTTAACAAGGTTTTACATCCTATGGAGATGGACGTATGAGGAGGCTACTGTACCTTTTGACGATGCAAGAAAGCTTGCCCAGAGTACAGGAATTGATCTTGAGAAACATTGGAATAAAGGCTTTATAAAGAAGGAGAAGGAATTTATAAGGGTTCTTGGACCCCAAGATAGAAAACTTGAGGAGCTTGAAGGTTCATATGAACTTATTGATGTTCTTCACCATGTTTTGCTACTTTGGAAAGCTGGTAAGAAAGAGAACATGAAAAAGGTGCTTGAAGAAACTGGATACATTAAAAAGGAAATTTTTTATAAAGTTGCCCAAGCTATTTCAGAGACTTTGCCTATTGAAAGCAGGGAGAAAAAACTCCTTGATGGATTTTTAAGTGGGAAAGAGAAACTGATAGATGAGATTAAAGATATACCGATACAAAGGGAACTTTTGAATGAAGATTTTCAAAGCAAGAAGTAAAGATAGATTAAGAAAATATAGGGGAGGATGAAAAATGAAACCATTTACTCAGATATCAAAACCTCATGAAGATATTCTTAAAGGACGTCTTACCATGGATGTTTTTGCAGCAGACCTCTGGCAGGTGGCAAAAGGAATAGCTCAAGCAGAATATCAGGACAAGGATCTATTTTTTAGAAAAACTCATATAACAAAAGGATTAAGGGAAGTTCTTGAGATAGCTAAAAACCGACTTGAAGGCAAATCTGGAGATCCAGTAATTCAGCTCCAGACACCCTTTGGCGGAGGTAAAACCCATACTTTAATTGCCCTTTACCATAAAGCAAAGGAATGGAACGTGAAGGTTGTGGTTTTAGATGGAACTGAATTTGATATCAAGGAAACAAGGCTATGGGAGGAACTTGAGAGACAGCTAACAGGAAAAGTTGAGATTACCAAAGGAGATATATCACCCGGTAGAGAGAAACTTTTTGAATTGATTTCAAAGAATTCTCCTGTACTTATTCTTATGGATGAAGTCCTTCTATATACTACAAAAGCAGCTGGTATAAAGGTTGGAGATTCCAATCTTGCTGCTCAGGTATTTGCTTTTATTCAGGAACTTTCTGGAGTAGTATCTACTGTTGGAAATGCTCTTCTTGTTATTACTCTGCCCTCAAGTGAGTTAGAGCATTACGATGAAAATGCTGAAAAGCTATTTACACAATTACAAAAAATTACTGGAAGAACTGAGAAAATCTATACTCCAGTAGAGGATGATGAGATTGAGTATGTAATAAGAAAAAGACTCTTTCAGAGCATAAATGAAAAGGAAGCAAAAGAAGTGGTGGATGAATTTGTGGATTATGCAAAAAGCGAAGGACTACTTTCAGATGAAGAAGCGGTAAAATACAGAGAAAGGTTTTTAAAAAGTTATCCTTTCAAACCGGAAGTTATTGATGTTTTATATAAAAGATGGGGATCCTTTCCAACCTTTCAGAGAACAAGAAGTGTTTTGAGACTTCTTTCCCTTGTTATTCATAACCTTCTTGGAAAAAATATTCCATTCATTCGCCTTGGGGACTTTAATCTTGAAAATAATGAGATAAAAAGGGAGCTGATTAAACATATAGGTCAAGAGTGGGATAGTATTATCGCTAATGATATAGTTTCCCAAAATTCAGGAGCAAAGAAGGTGGACAATATTATAGGCTCTGCTTATAAACCCTATCAACTTGGAACCGTCGTAGGTACTACTATCTTTATGCTATCTTTCTCGGGTAAAGGTGAGAGAAGTAGTACCATAAAAGAGCTCAAACTCAGCGTATTGCATCCAGACCTTTCAAGTACTGTAATTGATACAGTTATAACTAATTTAAGGGAACATCTGTTTTACTTATCTGACGAGGGATTATACTTCACAAACCGACCTAACCTTAATAAGATCTTGTTAACGAGAGAGGAGAATATAATCAATGATGAGATTATAGAGGAAGAAAGAGAGATTATAGAAAAATATCTTTCAAACGAAAGGCAGTTTTCAAAAAAATATATATGGCCCAGAGATCACAGAGATATTCCAGACACAAGTGACATAAAACTGATTGTATTGAATAAGAGAGAGCCAGATAGGGATTTTATTGAAAAACACGGAGAAAGCCCAAGGGTATATTGCAATACAATGATTTTTCTTTGTATAGACGAGACTCAGAGAGAGAATTTCTATAGGTTTGTTAGAAGGATGTTGGCATTAAGATCTATTAGTAGGGATGAAAGCCTACATTTGAGTGAGGCTCAGAAGAATGAGGTAAAAAATAAGCTTTTAACTCACGAAAAAAGATTATATGAGGAATTAAGAAAGTATTATCGCAAGGTTTTTATACCTAAAAAGGATGGTTTCAAAGAAATAGATCTTGGCATTCAAACTTTTGGAGAATCAACTAACGAGATATATAACAAACTTAAAAATGATGAAGAAATCCTTGAAAAACTTTCTCCAGCGATGATAAAGAATAAATATCTATCTGATAGAGAATACGTCGAAACAAGAAAAATACTTGAGTCTTTATGGAAAACTCCTGGAGAGCTAAGAATAATGTCTTCAGAGATTTTTAAAGAAAGTATTAAGGAAGGAGTTGAAAAAGGAATCTTTGGTCTTGGGTATCTTGAAAATGGAATACCCGAATGTAAGTATTTTAAGGAAAATATATATCCAGAGTTTTCAGATAATGAGATAATCTTAAAACCAGAACTTTGTATAACTAAAAGTGAAGAACCTAAATTCCAGAAAGTTGAAGAACAAAAGGCCTTATATGAATATCAAGTATCTGTAGAAGAATCTCAAATAGGAGAAGAAGAAGGGAAAATTATTTCTAAAAGATATAAAAAAATAGACCTTAAATTGGATGTTCCCAAAGGGAAAATATCTGATGTAGTAAAAGTCGTTAATTATCTGAATGCCCGTTTTGATGAGTGTAGGGTAAAGATTGAGATATCTGCACAGAATGGAGAAGTTAGTGTTTCTGATTACGAAGATAAAATATTAGAAACGCTAAAACAAGCAGGGATAGAGATTGAGAAAGAGGAAAAAGTGTGAGAATTTTTATCCCAAAAAAGAATATATAGCCCAACATTAATACAGTTTATAATGGGTATACTTGTTACTTTAATTAAGGATAATTTTTATTAAAAAAAGTATCATTTATAAAGGTATGGATTATAGTAGAGTTGTAATGTTTTTTTATTTTTTAGGTTACATTTTGTTTATCATAAGCGAGAGCAGATTACAAGTCTTTAAATTTACTTCAATCTCTACAAGAAAATTTCCTTTGTTTCTGCTTTTTTTAGAACTTTATCTTATTTCTTTAACCTTTAATTTAAATGAGTTTAATATACTTTGATAAGGTAGTATAGACTACCTTGAAGAGAAGTATGGAGAAAATATTAAAATAGCCAAAAGGGTTTATTATCGTGTTGGATCTTTTAAAGGAAATTCTGTAGAAACTTTTAAAAAAGTTCATGTGGATACAGGAATTCTTACTGTTACTTCTAAGTCTATATATTTTATCACAAAGGATGGTTGGTTTACCTATAATCTTTTAGTAAACTTAGCCAAAATATCTCACTTAATGAAAAATTCATCTTTCTCTTTTTTAAACTGCTTTTTACTTTAGCTTTTCTTCTTCAATCTCTTTATCTATATATTCTCTAACAATTCTTCTTGTTTTAATAACTTCAATTATCTAAATTTACCATATTAATTTCCTCCTTTTAGTTTTAAAATCTTGTTATCCTCTAAAAATCTCTCCAATCATTAATTGTCCATTTTAAATCTTTGATAGATACTAAATATCTTTTTTCTCTTACTTCCCCTAAGTATAACAATTTTTCTCCTTTTTCAATAGATTTATAATCTGAAGTCTTAAAATATCCACAAACTATCCTTTTTAATAAAGTTTTCATCTCTTCCACATCTATAAGCTCTTATCCTGTCTCTTAGTTCATTAAGGTAAAATTTAAAGATATTATCATGAAAAAGTTTGATCTGAACTATGTGGGATTTAAATAGCACAACTTCAATTCGTTAGATATTATTAGTTTTTATCTTTTATTCTGTAGAAATGATCTTCTATTTCACTCTTTGGATAGTGAGCTATTAAGGATTTTTAATATTAAATCTTTGTAACTGTATCCTTTTGCTTCTGCCATTTTTACAATATCAGAGTAATTAGGAATTAAAAGAGGAAGTGAATTTACATCTAAAATAAAAATTTCTTCTCCTCTTACTCTCACATCAATCCTTGCATAATCTCTAAGTCCAAAATACATAAAAATACTTCTTGCAATATCTTTTATACTTTTTTCTATATTTTTATCTATTCTTGCAGGACAAAAATATTTAGTTTTCTCTCCAAACTCTTCTTTTACTCTTCCAGAGTAAAATCTTTCAACACTTTCAGGAAGTTCTGAAAAATCAATTTCCAAGAGGGGGAGAATCTCTAAATTCTTCTTGTTTCCGAGAATTCCCACACTTATCTCTTTACCCTCTATGAATTCCTCAACTAAAGCTTCTTCTTGAAATTCTTTATGAATATAATCTATCATATATTTTAGCTCTTCTTTGTTTCTTACTAAGGACTCTTTTCTTATTCCCTTTCCACTCCCCTCTCTGTTTGGTTTGACAAAAAGAGGAAAAGAAAGATTAATATTCTTGGGTATTCTTTCATCAGGATACACAAGAAAAAATGGAGGTGTTGGAATTTTGTAGTATTGTAATAAAATCTTGGTATGGGTTTTATTAAGACAGAGAGAGTGGGTATATGCTGAAGGACCTGTATAGGGGATCCCTAAAAAATCACATAGTGATGGTATAAGTATTTGTCTTGTTTCTTTTCCTTGAGTGAAAAGATTGAAAACAAAGTCAACACTTTTAATTCTTTCTAGAAAGTTTTCTGAGACAGGGATTAAAGTTACAGTATATCCCTCATCTTTTAGAATATTTTCTATTTCATTTACCATTAATTCATAATCTGAAGAACAAGGAAGATTATAAGCTATCCCAATTCTCATATTAATCTTTCTATTCTTTCCTTTTCTTTAAGAATTTTTCCCCTTTCATCTACACAATAATTAGCACCATTTATTACGAAAGTTTTAACTTCCCCTCTTGCCACAGAGAATCCTTTGAGCATGGGAGCATCTAATATACCGCATTTGATGGCATTATATATATTTTCAGGTGATAAAAAATCATCCTCTGATTTTGCCAAGTTTTTTATAGCGTCGAGAATAATTAAAGCTTCCTCTTTTAGTTCTTCCTTTCTTTTGAGAATTTCGGGATCCGATGAGAAATCAGGAAGCCCTGAAGAAGCTAAGATATAAGCTCTTTTCACCATCTTTACACTCTCTATAATCTCTTTACTCCTCGCAGGATACATAGCCTCAGAATAGGATACTACATGAATTATATGGGGTTTTAAATAGGCCCCATAAAACATTGAGGATACCAATTGTCCCATAGCAGAATAAGGGTCTGCTGGAAAGGATAAAAGTCCTGTTCTTATCATTCTGTAAGAGACAAAATCTTCATCATGTAAAGATTCTACAAGCTCAATCTTTGCAAGAGCCTTTGCTATATCCATCTTAGGTGATATATTGGGAGGAGTATTTAGCATATATTGAGCTACGTATTCCTTAACCCCAAGTTTCTTTGCTACTAAACTAGCTATATAGCATGTTGCAACTCCAATGGCATCATGGGCATTTCTTAGTTCCCATTGATGAGATTCATTGATTTCTACAGGAATTCCATTTTCTGCATTCCATTTTATACCTTCCATATTTTCTTTTATTGCTGATAAAAGTTCTCGATCTGATCTTCTGTCCAAATCAGAATACCAAGTTAGAGGTATAGCGGACCATGCATTATTAATGGTTTCTTTAAGAAGCTTTGAAAATTCAATAAGATTTTTAGTGCCAGAATAACATCTTAATAATGGAAAGTTTCCTCTTCTTGTAGCATTATATAATCTTATAAAATCCTCTTTTTTCCTTAACGGAACCCCTCCTGCACCATCTTGTTTTGGATCCATTTTTTCAGGTTCAAAAAAATAGCTTTGAGTATTTTGGTCTGGAGCTATTGAGATAATATCTAATAATCCTGAATCTGCTAATTTTTCTATTTCTTTTATGGTTTCATCAAGACTTGGGAGGCCTATATGATGTCTGAATAGAGGAAAGGGACTTTTCCAATTTATTCTTTCTTTTAAAGTTTGAGGAAATGTCCTTTTATCTTTTTTATCTATAATCTCTCCCTGAATCTCTTTTAAAAAATCTATGACATCTTCTATCTCTTCTGAGCCATCAAAAACCTTATAAATATAGGAAAATTCCCTTGCTACTTCACCTGTTTCCTTTGTACCTCCAAATAGAAATATCCTGTTTTCCATTAAGTTTTTGCTTTTAAGTTCCTTTTCTAAATCTGAAAGTAAATTTCTTAACGGTTCTCTTCCTAATCTATAACTTATAGCAACAATTTCTGGATTTGTCTCAATAATTGCCTCTATGAGTTCCTTTATGGAAATTGCTCCTCCAAGATATATAGTTTTAAAGCCTAATTTCTCAGCAAGGTTTAAAAAATTAAGAACTCCTGCGGTATGAATACAACTTCCAATACTTGCCCCTAAAATCTTTTTCACTCTTCCCCCACCTCTATGTATCTTATTATATCTTCTGCAGTCATTCCCTCTAAGCCCAAAGATTTTACAGTCCTCCCCTTAGAATAGTAATCCTCTCCCATCATAACAGAAACAAGATGTATAGTAGCATCTATAGTAGGAGTAGAGATGCCAAAATGTTTTCCAAAGGAGGAGATGGGGACAAGACTCATGGGCACATCTTCTAAAATATATCTATTAGCAATTACGGTAGGTGCCATTATGTCTCTATATCCAGAGTTACTGTGAATAGCTTCATAAAGATCTCTACCATCTACATCATAAGCATATTTTAACCATTGTTTTGCTGTGAGAGGCTCTACTTTAAAAGCTTTCATAACATTGCATCTTTCTTCATCAATAGATTCTAAAACTTTTGCTACAGAAGGGGATATTCCTTCAAAATAGAATTCAAATTTTCCAAAAGTGAATTCAATTCTTGCTACATTTAAAATTGTAGTAGCTGGATGAAAAACTGCACCTATATTGTTGAAACTTGTAATAACTATATTTTTTGCAATTTCAAATTCAGGCATTACTCTTTTTAATGTTTTCTGTAATATTGGATTATCCTTTGCAGGAAGGCAGGATACTGGAACCGCATTCTTTTTTCTAAATATTCTTACTACTCCAGGGTTAGAACATCTTGAAGCAAATATGAAAGTTTGGGCTTCAGCAATAAACACCTTTTTTCTACATCCTTTATCCTTTAAAACTTTTCTAAACTCCAAAGCTCCTCCTGTTCTTCCTGGATTTAAAACAATTAATTGATCATCTTCTAAGTGAGGTGCCAATTTCTCAGCTATCTCTCTATGAGCAAAGGCTGGTACTACAACTAAGATTAGTTCTCTATCCTTTATTGCAGATTTTATATCTGTAGTTGCTAAAGAGATTTCATATTCCCCAGAATATTCTCCTTCTAATATGATTTTTCCAGAATTTTTAATAGGTTCTATTCTCCACTCGCTTCTATTGTATAAGGAAACATCATAACCTTTCATAGAAAGGTAACCTGCTAAAGCTTGTCCTCCGTTTCCTGCACCTATTATACATATTCTAATCATAATTTTACCTCAATAATGATTATCTATTAACTTATCTGTATTAATAATAACATGAAATAACTGATTCAGCAATTCAGATCTAACTTTACTTAATGGTTAGGCTATATAAAGTGGAGAAATTTAATCTTATGCATCTTTAATGTAAAATCTACTAAGATGTGTTAAAAACCCGTAGCAATTTAGCCACTGGTAAATTGGTTCATGTTTTTAATTTACAATCTTATGATAGTTTATAAGTTCTGTATTTGATTTCATTTTTTTCTAAAGCCTCGAGTAAGATTAGTATTTGTTTATTAACACTTATTTCACCGATGAAATCTGAGACTCTTGCAAGTTTAAAGGCGTTTTAAAAGGCTTATGTGGAAAGACTGGAGGTGTTTAATATCTCTTTTATGTTCTGGGGAAAAAAACCTTTCTTAATACCATCAAACTCATACTAAGAATTAGAAATAAGGGTTCATATATAAAAGTTATGGAAAGAGGATAAAGTTCTTTTGTTTCTTCTCTATTTTGAATATATATTTATTGATCTATCTGAACTATATAAGTAGATTCTTAAAAAGAAAACACTACCAGGATGCAAAATAATAGGTGATCTAAAATATGCTTGATAAAAAGGTTATAATCAATAAGAAACACACAATAATTAAACTTCCTATTTCAGAAGTTTGGGATAAATATAAAAGAAAAAATGGAAAATTAAAAAACTTATAGAAAAAACACTCCACTCCTCAAAAGGTTAAAGAACTTATAGAAAATTTTTCTTATATTTTAAAAAAACTAAAATAGGCCCTTACGAATAATTTAAAAATTTTGAGAGATAACCTTTAAGATCTTTCCAATGTTTATACAGTATAACGGCAAAATTACCAGCGTAAAATAATAGTAAATGTTTTTCACCCAAAAAGAATTTATAAGTTATGTATGGAGAAAGTACTATAAATCCCATGATTACTCTTAATGCATCCTCTTCTACAGTGGTATCTTTAGGTTTTATCATTGTAAAGATAGTAAAAGTGGCTCCTAAAATAGTAGGAGCCTCCCATTTGGTAAGTACAGACCATGCTCCAAAGGATACAGCTACAGCTTTTCCCCCTTTAAATCTTAACATAGGGGAAAAGGCATGTCCAAGTACTCCAGCAAGAGCAGAAAAAGCTATGATATATTTATTCTCTACCATACCTAAGGATATAAAAATGGTAAGGGGTAATGCTCCTTTCAAGTAATCAAGGAGTAGGGCTAATATGCCATATTTCCATCCCTTTGCTCTCCATAAATTTGATGCCCCTGGGTTTCCATCTCTTATTTTTGATAGGTCTATATTTAACATCTTAGCTATAATATATGAGTACATTATGGAACCTGAAAGAAATTGAAAAAGAATTACCAAAATGTTAATCCACACGAATTTTTCTCCCCTTCCATATTACTGTTTTTGTAAAGAAGGTTCTAAATATGGAGTAGGAAAAGACAAATAAAAAGAAGATAAAATGTAAGGGAAAAAATAGGGCATCATACCATTTATAATCTCCTAATTTTCTTTGTAGTATATAAAATTGAAAGACATAAAGGGGGTATAGTATATTGAAAAGATTGCTCTTGAAATAGAAGATGCTGGCATATACACCATAAATATAAAAGAAAATAAGAAGGAAGTTTAATAGGTTAATTGAAAAAGCTCCTTTGGCCATATTTTTACTAAAACCTCTGAAAAGATCTAAAATCCCATTAGGATACATTCTAAATTTTATATATCCATTTCCTAAGAAGTTATTTACAGGTATGTTTTTTTGAATGCAATTTTTGGCAAGGGACATGTCTTCTACTACTTTATCTTTGACCTCTTTATGGCCCCCTACCATTTCGTAATCTTTTTTAGATATCAACATGGCTGGTCCAAAGGCCCCATCTTTTTTACCCAATAATGCCATGGAGAATATGGATACTAAGTTAAAGGTAAAATTCAAATGCTCATAAAACCTTTCAAATCTTTGATATGGCCAACAAGATACCAATCCTTTATATTTTTCATAACTTGTTAAAAGAACCTCTATAAAATCTTCTCTTGGTTCCACATCAGCATCAAGAAATAAAAGCA
>CAZZIO010000037.1:0-3339 GCA_964654465.1 uncultured Dictyoglomota bacterium | reverse complement strand
GGTTAAAGAGTGGGCTTTAAGATATGGAATTTTAGAGTGTATTCAAGAAGTAGTAGATATATCTTGTGCTTTAGTAAGTAGTAATAATTTAGGAAGTCCTAAAAATTATAGAGAATGTGTAGAGATTTTAATAAAAAATGGGTATATACCTGAAGATTTAGGTAAAAGATTGATTAATATGATAGGTTTGAGGAACTTACTTGTACATGAATATATGAAAATTGATTTAGTGAGACTATATGAATTTTTAAATAATATAGTTAATTTTAGAGAATTTGTCTATTATATTGGGATAGAAAAAGGATAGGGATTATAGAATACAGAAGTAGAAGGATCAATTGATGAGTTTTAAGATTCTTAACAAATCTCCCATAGATATTTAAGAACCCTCAGAACTTTCTCATCATATATTCTTTTCTTCTTTCTTTTTCTCTTCATTCTATGGTCACTTTTAAAAATTGTAACTTTCCCATGAGATTTAGAGATGAAAGTTTTAGAGTAATTTCTTAATACGAAACTTGCGTAAGATTTTATATCTTCTTTCCTTAAGATTAAAAGCCATTATGTTGTCTGTAATTATTGTTTCTTTCATTTGAGAGATTCCTCCTTATATTTTAAAATTTTCAAGTAGATTTTTATATGAGGCAACGATTAATTTTCGAGTAGATTTTTTATGATTCAATTCGCAGACTTGCATAGATTATCTAATCATAGTAAAATACCAATTGAAATTACTGAGGTCTAATAGGGGAGTATTGGAGAGGGAATAATATAGCAATCTATAAGGGAGATAATAACTAAGAGGAGAGTGATTTCGTGAAAAAAGCTTTAATAACAGGAATAACAGGACAAGATGGTTCATATTTGGCAGAATTTCTTTTAAATAAGGGATATGAGGTTCATGGCTTAATTAGAAGATCGTCTTCTTTTAATACTCAAAGAATTGAACATATCTATGTAGATCCTCATGACCCAACTGCTAAACTTTTTTTACACTATGGAGATCTTTCTGATCCAGGTATTCTTACTGAGATTATCTGGAATATAAAACCAGATGAAATTTACAATCTTGGAGCACAATCTCATGTTAAAGTATCCTTTGATATGCCAGAATACACAGGAAATATTACAGGTTTAGGAACATTAAGAATATTAGAAGCTATAAGAAGAAGTGGCATAAAAGCAAAATTTTATCAGGCATCATCTTCGGAGATGTTTGGTGCATCACCTCCTCCTCAAAACGAGAAAACTCCATTTTATCCAAGAAGTCCTTATGCAGTTGCAAAAGTTTATGCTTATTTTATAACTATAAACTATAGAGAGGCGTATAAAATTTTTGCTTGTAATGGAATCCTTTTTAATCATGAAAGTCCAAGAAGAGGAGAGACTTTTGTTACAAGAAAGATAACAAGAGCCATAGCTAATATACTTTCAGGTAAACAAAAAGTTCTATACTTAGGGAATTTAAATGCCAAAAGAGACTGGGGATTTGCTCCAGAGTATATAAGGGCAATGTGGCTTATACTTCAACGAGAGAATCCTGATGATTATGTAATAGGGACAGGAGAAAGTCATTCTGTAAGAGAATTTGTAGAAAAGGCTTTTGAATATGCGGGAATAGAAATTGAATGGAAAGGTAATGGGGTTGATGAGAAAGGCTTAGTTAAGAGTATAGAGAGTAAATGGAAGGGCACAGTTAAGGAAGGAGATATAATAATTGAGATAGACCCGAGATATTTTAGACCCACAGAAGTAGAATCTCTATGTGCAGATATTACAAAAGCAAAAAACGAATTAGGATGGGAGCCAAAAGTTAAATTTTCAGATCTTATTAAAATTATGGTAGATTATGATATGTTGCAAAATGGTCTTGAACCCAAAGGAGAGGGAATTATAGCCTCTCAAAAAAGTGGATATAACTGGACAAATCATGAATTCTCATTTTATGAAAAGATAAGGGAGAGAATATGAAAAAAGATTCTAAAATTTATGTAGCTGGACATAGAGGATTAGTAGGTTCTGCAATATTAAGAAAGCTACAAGAGAAGGGATATACAAATATAATAGTAAGAACAAGTAAAGAATTAGATTTGAGAAGACAAGAAGATGTGGAAAGATTTTTTGAGAAAGAAAGACCAGAATATGTATTTCTTGCTGCTGCAAAAGTAGGGGGAATTCTTGCAAATAATACCTATAAGGCAGAGTTTATATATGATAACATAATGATATCTGCCAATGTAATACATTCAAGTTATAAATATGGAGTAAAGAAACTCTTGAATTTGGGCTCATCCTGTATATATCCCAAATATGCAGAACAACCCATGAAGGAGGAACATCTCCTTACAGGAAGTTTAGAACCAACTAATGAACCTTATGCTTTAGCAAAGATAACTGCAATTAAACTTGTAAGATACTATAACGAACAGTATGGGACTAACTTTATCTCAGTAATGCCAACAAATCTTTACGGACCAAATGACAATTTCAATCTTGAAACAGCCCATGTTCTACCTGCCCTTTTAAGAAAATTTCACTTAGCTAATTTGTTAAGGAATAAGTATTTTGATGAAATAAGAGATGATATTAAAAGATATCCAATTGGTTTTGGATTGGATAAGAAGATTAATTTAGATAATAAAGATTCTATAAGAGAGATATTAAAACAAGTTGGAATTACAGAAGATTATGTAGAGATATGGGGAAGCGGAGAGGTATATAGAGAATTTTTATATGTAGATGATATGGCTGAAGGTTGTATTTTTCTTATGGAAAACATAGATGCAGAGGAAATGAAAAAAATAACCTCAGATTATTTTGTAAATTTAGGAACAGGGGAAGATATTAAAATAAAAGATTTAGCTTTACTTATAAAGAATATTTTAGGATTTGAAGGAGAGATAAAATATGATCTTTCAAAGCCTGATGGAACACCGAGGAAACTTTTAGATGTATCTAAGATAAAATCTCTTGGATGGAAACCAAAGATTAGTTTAGAAAAGGGAATAAAGAAAACTTATGAATGGTATGATATACAAAATTAAAGTTTTGAATAAAAAGAAGTGAAGCCTTTGTATTTATAGTGTGGAAGTGTTTTTAAAATTTAAATTTTAATTGAGAGAGAGATAAATTAATGACTAAGCTTGGAATTATAGGAACTGGATATGTAGGATTAACTCGGGAATCGCTATTGCTTCCTTAGGCAATAATGTTATTTGTATGGATAATGATGAAGAAAAGATAAACAATTTAAAAAGAGGTATTATTCCAATCTATGAACCTGGCCTAGAAGAATTATTAAATAGTGTAAAGAATTATGTTAAATTTACTTCGGATATG
>CAZZIO010000036.1:0-24770 GCA_964654465.1 uncultured Dictyoglomota bacterium | reverse complement strand
AGTATAGTAGGGAGTGATGATAAATTATCAGATGATGCTGATTATTTAAGGGTTACTTATCATCATAACTTTTTCAATGGTACCGCTGGAAGAAATCCCAGAATGAGGTATGGAATAGTACATATTTTCAATAATTATTATACTGATGTTCAGCTTGGTCCTAATGGTACATGTGCTGTAAGAGCTCTTGTAGAATATAATTACTTTGAGAGAGTTCAGATTCCTGCCTCAGGTACATATAATTCTCCTCCAGGGTTTATTGTTTTTTCTAAAGAGGATCCAGAAAACGGAGATACAAATATCTATATAGAGAGTGGTACTCCTCAGAAAAACTTACCTACTTTAGATCAACTGACAGATGGTATTAATTACGATTTCAGAGATAGAGCAGATGAGTGGCTAAATATATCCAATTGGATACCTTATAACTACTCACCTGAAGATCCTATTAACCTGCCAAGCGTAATCTTAGAGAAGGCAGGAGCTGGAAAGATTATAGTTAAGTATGAGTAATAATAGGGGGGGGTCCTTTTAGGGACTCCCCGTTGAAACCTTGTCGTTTTATTGGTTAAAAGGAGGTAACAAAATGAAAAGATATCTATATTTGAAGATGTTATTTGTAGTACTTCTGATTATTTTTATTTCAGGATGTACTTATTTTACTCCTAAGACTACTTGGAGAAAGATTCATGGATATTCAGGCAATGAATATGTTAATGATATTATAAAAACAAAGGATGGAAATTACATTCTTGCAGGAATGAGCAATTCTAAGAATATTAATGGAGAAGATGATTTTTATTTTCTAAAGATTGATAAATGGGGAAATATTCTTTGGGAGATATTCTTTTTTGGTGAAAGAGATGATAATGCTCAAAGTGTAATAGAAACTAGTGATGGAGGACTTTTACTTTTAGGTGAAAGCTATTCTTATGCTACAGGAATTTCAAAGGATCTTTTTGCAATAAAGTATGATGCAAAAGGAAATCTTGCTTGGGCTAAAAATTTCGGTGGAATAGATATGGATGGCGGAAGACAGGTTATTGAGGATAGTGATGGAAATTATATTTTTGTGGGATGGACAAGGTCTTTTGGGCAAGGAAACTCTGATTTTTATGTTCTCAAATTAGATCCTAATGGAAATCTTATATGGAGTAAAACATGGGGTGGAAGGAATTTTGATGAGGCAAGTTCGGTAGTAGAAGTAGAAGACGGATATTTGGTGTTAGGATATACTATGTCTTTTGGTAATGGGAGTAAGGATGTAGTACTTGTAAAATTTGATAAGAATGGAAATGTAATTTGGTATAAAACTTATGGAGGAACAAAAGATGATGTGGGAAATAGAATTGAGAAGACAAAGGATGGAAACTTCATATTAGTTGGATCTACACTTTCTTATAGTAACTATAGTGATGTTTATATTATCAAGGTTGATCCTAATGGTGATATGCTTTGGGAAAGGTATTATGGTGGAGATTCGGGAGATGAAGGTGAATGTATAAGAACAACATCAGATGGAGGATATATAATATCGGGAAGTACAAGATCATTTGGAACTACCGGAACAGCTGTATATTTAATTAGATTAGACTCTGATGGTAACTTATTATGGCAAAAAGTATACGATGGAGACGGAGATGATGATGGTAAAACAATAATAGAAACAGAGGATAATGGATATATTTTGGCTGGACTAACCAGATCTTGGGGAGCATCCTTAGGAGATGTATTAATTACGAAACTCAACTCTCAAGGGGATTTTTAACCTTAATTTAAAATTTGCTTGAAAAATTTTAATGATGTGGTTATAATATAATACAAATGAATTTCATAATATACAAAGGAGGTGTATAAAGAAATAAAAAAATTTTTAGCTTTGCTTTGATTTTCTTTTATTAAAAAACTTAGTTTGGGGGGATTAAAAATGAGAAGAAATTTTAGATTACTGATGATCTTATTAGTTTTAGTCTGTTTCTTATTAGCCATTTCTCCAGCTCAACAGCAGGTTACTTTAAGAATTATTTGGTGGGGCTCTCAGGATAGACATAATAGAACTTTAAAAGTTATTGATTTATTCCAAAAGAAGTATCCTAACATAAAGATAGTAGCTGAGTATACTGGATGGTCAGAGTATTATACAAAGCTTACTACTATGGCTGCCGGTGGTAATTTACCAGATATAATGCAACAGGATCATGCCTATTTAAGGGGATGGGTAGAAAAAGGATTTTTGCTTCCTTTGGATGATTTAGTAGCCCAAGGAGTAATAAATCTAAAAGATGTAGCAAAGAGTATAGTAGATTCAGGAAAGTTAAAGGGAAAACTTTATGCTATAAACTTGGGTAATAACTCTCAAGCATTTGCTATTGATCCTGAAATTTTCAGAAAAGCAGGTGTACCTTTACCTCCAACTTTATGGACATGGGAAGATTTCAAGAGAATTGCAAGGATAATTCATAGAAAACTTGGAATATATGGAGCAGCAGAAAACTTAGGAGACCATAATGTATTTAGAGTATGGACTATAGAGAATGGTGGCTATCTATTTAGTGACGATGGAAAATCTCTTGGATATGAAGATGATAATGTTTATGCCAACTTCTATAGAATGCTTCTTGAACTACAAGATGAGGGTGTAATTCCATCAAGAGATGTAGAAATAGCAAGAGGAAGTGTAAGCCCTGAGCAAAGATTCATTTGTCTTGGAAAATCTGCTATGCAATTTACATGGAGTAACCAGCTTACTGCTATGAGTAAAGCTTTAAAAGGAAAACAATTAAGACTTTATATGCTTCCTACACTTAAAGGAAAAGTAGGTAATTTCTTAAAGCCTTCCATGTTTTTCGCAATAAATGCAAAAACTAAATATCCCAAAGAAGCTGCAACTTTTATAGACTTCTTTATTAATGATATTGAAGCAGCAAAGATATTAATGGCAGAAAGGGGAGTACCTATTTCCAAGAGAGTACAACTTGCACTAAAACCTCTTCTTTCTCCAGTGGAGAAAGAAATATTTAATTTCATATCTATAGTTGAAAAATATGGAGCTCCAACTCCAGCACCTGATCCTGAAAGATGGCAAGAGATTTATAATAATGTTTACACTCCTCTATATGACCAGATTATGTATAAGAAGATTACCCCAGAAGAAGCAGCAAAGAAGTTCAGAGAACAAGTAATACAGATATTAAAGAGGTAAGTAAATTTTATTTAGGGAAGGGAGGCAAACTCCCTTCCCTATTATATTTTGAGGAGGTAATGCGAGATTTATGAAAAAACTTACTAAAAAGAAAAAACATGATCTACTTATGGGATATATTTTTGTAAGTCCTTGGTTGATAGGTTTTATTGCCTTTATAATTTTTCCCCTTGTAACTTCTTTATACCTTTCGTTTACCAGATATGACATCTTGACTTCACCAAGATGGATTGGTTTTCAGAATTGGATAAGAATGTTTACTCAAGATCCCAGATTTTGGAGTGCTACAAAAGCAACTTTTAAATATGTTTTATTCGAGGTGCCATTGAGGCTTATTTTTGCTTTTATTGTTGCTCTTATATTTAGTATGAAAGAAAGTAAAATTCTTAATTTATATCGTGCTATCTATTATATACCTTCTCTTATTGGAGGAAGTGTAGCTATAGCGGTAGTTTGGAGACAGATATGGGGATATGATGGAATCATTAATGCATTTCTTTCTATTTTTGGAATTCATGGTATAAACTGGCTTGGAGATACTCGTACTGCTATATGGACTCTTATTTTACTTGCAGTTTGGCAGTTTGGATCTCCCATGTTAATATTTTTGGCAGCGTTAAAACAGGTTCCTACTGAGCTTTATGAAGCTGCGACTATTGATGGTGCAAGTTTTTGGAAAAGACTCACATCTATTACTCTTCCTATGATTACACCAGTTATTCTTTTTAATCTTATTAACCAGATGATACATGGTTTTATGGCTTTTACACAGTCCTATATTATTACTCAGGGAGGTCCATTAGATTCAACTTTGTTCTATGCAGTTTACATGTATAGGAAGGCTTTTAATGATTTTGAAATGGGTTATGCTTCAGCCCTTGCCTGGTTTATGTTAGCTTTAGTTGGCTTATTTACTATTATCATTTTCAAGACCTCTAATCGTTGGGTTTATTATGAAGCAGAGGAGGGAGTATAAGTGAAAAGGAAAACTTTGAATAATATAATTTATTATACCTTTGTTACTTTTCTTGCCTTCATTATGGTATATCCAGCCTTGTGGATGTTAAGTAGTTCTTTTAAACAGCCGTGGGAGATTTTTAGTGATGTTTTAAATCTTATACCTAAGGAACCTACAATAAATAACTATATAGAAGGATGGGGGGGATTTGGTGGTATAACTTTTGCTACATTCTTTAAAAACTCTTTTATATTAGCAGGTCTTAATACTATTGGAACAGTTATATCTTCAACTCTTGTAGCATATGGACTTGCCAGAATTCCTTTTGCAGGAAGAAAAATCATATTTACTACTGTAATTCTTACATTGATGCTTCCTATGCAGGTTCAGATTGTACCCAGGTATATTTTATTTTCTAAGCTTGGATGGATAAATACATTTAAACCTCTTATAGTACCGGCTTTTCTTGGGGGTCCTTTCTTTATATTTATGATCATGCAATTTATTAGAGGAATACCTAAGGAACTTGATGAGTCTGCCTTTATTGATGGGGCAGGAAGATTTGGTATTTTTTATCATATTATTCTTCCCAACTTAAAACCAGTAATTACTACTGCTACCATATTCTCTTTCTATTGGGCGTGGAATGATTTTATGGGACCTTTGGTATATTTAAATAGTCCTGAAAAATATCCAGTCTCAGTAGCATTAAGAGCTTTTTCAGATCCTTCTGCAGTAACTAATTGGGGAGCAGTTTTTGCTATGTCTACGTTATCTTTACTTCCTGTGCTTATATTATTTGTATTCTTCCAGAAATATATTGTACAAGGTGTAACCACGTCAGGGCTTAGAGGATAGAGGAGAGGAGGAATTAAAAAAATGAATGATGTAAAGATAGCATACATAGGAGGAGGATCTAAGGGTTGGGCTTGGAAGTTTATGGCAGATCTTGCTCTTGAAGAGAGTTTTTCTGGAGAAGTGAGACTTTATGATATAAATTTTGAGTCTGCAAAAACTAATGAGATTATTGGAAATAGAATAAGTGAACAGAAGTCTGCTAAAAGTAAATGGAGATATAAAGCGGTAAAGGAGATAGGGGAAGCATTAGAAGGTGCAGATTTTATAGTTATTTCCATTCTTCCAGGTACATTGGATGAGATGGAAATAGATGTGCATCTTCCAGAGGAGTATGGTATTTATCAATCAGTAGGAGATACACCTGGACCTGGAGGAGTTATAAGAGCTTTAAGAACTATTCCTATATATATGGAATTTGCTGAGGCTATTAGAAAATATTCTCCCACTTCCTGGGTTATTAATTACACAAACCCTATGGCTCTTTGTGTGAGGACTCTATATACAGTATTTCCTAAGATAAAAGCAATAGGTTGTTGTCATGAAGTTTTTAAAATCCCTAAGATTTTGTCTCTCATGTTAAAGGAAAAGGAGAATATTGATGTCTCACTTTCTGAGATAAAACAAAATGTTTTAGGAATTAATCATTTTACATGGGTAGATAAGATTTCCTACAGAAATATGGATCTATTACCCATTTATGGTGAATTTGCCGAGAAATATTATTATGAAGGTTATGAAGAAGAGAAAGGTAGATGGACTTGGGATTATTTTGCCTCTGCTAATAGGGTAAAATTTGATCTTTATAAAAGATATGGAATAATTGCAGCTGCTGGTGACAGACATTTAGCAGAGTTTTTCCCTGCTTACTGGTATTTGGAAAATCCTGAAAAGGTAAAAGAATGGAAGTTTTCTTTAACTCCTGTATCCTTTAGAAGACAGCAAGCAAAAGAACTTTATGAGATGAGTCAAAAACTTGCTAAAGGAGAGATGGAATTTCCTATTAAACCTTCTGGAGAGGTAGGAGTCCAAATAATGAAAGCTCTTCTTGGGCTTTCCGATTTTATAACTAATGTTAATTATCCTAATGTTGGGCAGATGGATGGAGTACCAAGAGATGTTATAGTTGAAACTAATGTATATATAACAAGAGATAATATACTACCTATATATGCAGGGAAATTACCTAATGATGTGAATTCATGGGTTTTGAGGCATATTATGAATCAAGAAATGATCCTTCAAGCAGTTTTGGAAAAAGATCTAAAGCTTGCTTTTAGGGCTTTTTATAATGATCCATTAGTAGAGTCAAGATTAAATCATTCTAAAGCCAAAGAACTTTTTGATAGAATGATTGATGGTACAAAAAGATTTCTAAAATATTTTGGAGAAAAATAAAGGAGGTATAGAGTCATGAAGAAGCTTTTTATTCTATTACTAATTATTGCTTTATTAATGAGTTTTGGTTTCTCTCAAGAAAATATAGATGAAACTATACTTACTCTTGATGATAAGCCAGTAGGTTTTGGGGCAGGGACAACAGGTGGGCAAGGTGGAAAAGTTGTAACTGTTGATAATATTAATGATTTTAAAAAGTATGCACAAGATAAAGATCCATATATTATTCTTGTAAAAGGAATTATAGATACTAGTAAAGAACAGGGTCAGATTACTATTGAATCTAATAAGACTATTATTGGTATAACAGAAGATGCAGGTATTGTTGGCTGGGGCTTATATTTAAAAGGAGTAAGTAATGTAATTATCAGAAACTTAACCATTAAAAATACTTTTGAAAATCCTAAAAATGATGCCATAACTGTTGAAAACTCTAAAAACGTTTGGATAGATCACTGCACATTAACCAGTGATATGATTGTGGTACCAGAAAGAGAAAAAGAAAAGGATAGAGTTGATGCATTATTAGATATTATCAAAGGATCTCAAGGAGTCACTGTTTCATGGAATATTTTTGAGAATAGTTGGAAATGTACTCAAGTAGGTAGTAGTGATAGCTCTACTGTAGATGTAGATGCAAGGGTAACTTATCACCATAATATCTTTAGAAATACTAATTCAAGAAATCCTTCTGTAAGATTTGGGGCTGTCCATATCTTTAATAACTATTATAAAAATATACTTCTTTATGGTATTGCATCCAGAATGGGGGCAAAAGTTATTGTAGAAAATAACTATTTTGAGAATGTAAAAATTCCAATGACTACTCAGTTTGAAAGTCCACAGGATGGGTATATAAAAGAGTCTAATAATTTTTACTGGGAATGTGGAGAAAATAATATAACTCAAGAATTGGAGGACTTTAATATTCCTTATGAATATGAATTAGATGAAGCTGACGTGATTCCATATCTATTGGAAAAAGGAGCAGGAGCAGGAAAGAAGGTACTTTTACCTTAAAGGAGAGGGTTTATGAAAAGGTTTTTGATTTTCTTTTTAACTTTCTTTTCTCTGTTTGTTATTTCTTTTTCTCAAGAAAAAGAAATGTTGGATTTTGGGCAGAGTGTATATGGTGGTGAAAAAAGTGAAAAAGGTTATGGAATAGTTAAAAGTAAGGATGGATATATTCTTGTAGGAGAGACTTCATCTTTTGGTAGTGGAGGAAAAGATGTTTATATTCTTAAGATAGACAGAAAAGGGGAAAAAGTTTGGGAGAAATTTTATGGCGGGTCTAAGGATGATTATGCCTATTCTATAAATGAGGCAGAGGATGGATATCTTGTTGTTGGTGGTACCAGATCTTTGGGAGCAGGAAATAGTGATGTATATGTGTTAAAGATAGATGAAAATGGAGATCTCTTATGGCAAAAAACTTTTGGCGGTAAAGGTTTTGAAGAAGGTTGGAGAGTGACAAAGGATTCTGATGGTAATTTTGTCATAGTTGGAAGGACTAATTCTTTTGGAAAAGGGCAATATGATCTTTATCTATTAAAAATCGATGGTAAGGGTAATAAGCTTTGGGAAAAAGCATTTGGAGATAAAATGAGCGAATATGGATATGGGGTAGTGTCTGATAAAGATGGTTATGTGGCTGTAGGGATATCTAATTCTTTTTCAGAATCTCAGGATATATATGTAATAAAAGTGGATAAAAAAGGAAACTTGATTTGGGATAAGGTTTTTGGGGGTAAGGGATTTGATTATGCATACAGTATTACTTCTTGCAGGGATGGTTATATGATTGTTGGAAACTCCAATTCTTTTTCTGATAATCCTGATCTATATGTAATAAAGATAGACAAAGATGGAAACAAAATATGGGAGAAAACTTATGGTGGTAAAGGTTATGAGACGGGCTTCCTTATTATGCCTTCTAAAGATGAAAAGGGATATTTGATAGTAGGCGGATCTAATTCTAAAGGGGCAGGAAATAGTGATGTATATGTGGTGAAGATTAATGAGGATGGGGATCTTATTTGGGAGAAGTTTTTTGGTGGAGCGGATTTGGATGAGGGTTGGGGAGCTATATATGATCTTGATTATGTAGTGATCGTAGGTAGATCTGAGTCTTTTAGTACTGCTAATAGTGAGATGTATGTAGTAAAGTTTAGGGAATAAATCCATAGAAAGAGGGAGGAAATATGGTGGATATTATTTCTTATGGTGAGGTGATGGTAAGAATCACCCCTGAGAGATATCGTACTTTTCTAAGTAGTAATACTTGGAACGTGGAAATAGGTGGTACAGAGGCTAATGTTCTTATCTCCCTTTCTTTGTTAGGATTAAAAACTGAGTTTATATCTTTTTTTCCTAACAATTTTTTGGGTTATAGAGCTTTAAGTGAGCTTAGAAAATATGGTGTTGGAACAAATAGGGTGAGGCTTATATCAGAAGGAAGAATGGGAATGTATTTTGTGGAGCTTCATCATAGAACAAAAGGCATAAAAGTGCTTTATGATAGAAAAAATTCTTCTTTTTCCTTAACTCCTCTTTCTGATAGTGATCTTGATTATCTAAAAAAAGCCAAACTTATTCATCTTACTGGAATAACTCCCAGCTTAAGTGAGATATGTAAAAATAATGTGATAAAGATCTGTACATCCAAAAAAGAGAGTCAAAAATTATCCTTTGATGTAAATTTTAGACAAAAGTTATGGGGTGTAGAAGAATGTCGTAGATTCTTAGATATAGTGATTCCCTTTGTAGATATACTTTTTATTAAGAAAGAAGATTACAAGTTACTCTTTGGAAATAATGTAGAAGATGATAAAATTTTATATAATCTTCAGAAGAGGTTTGGAAAGGAAAAAATTTATGTCCTTACAAGAGGGGAAGAAGGATGTTCTGTACTTTATGGGGATAAATATTTTCTTCAAAAGGCTTTATCTACAGATATGGTAGATAGAATTGGGGCGGGAGATGCATTTGTTGCTGGTTTTCTCTATGGGTATTTAAAGGGTAAAACTCTTGAAGAATGTGCCAAATATGGAAATATATTAGCATCACTAAAGATGAGTGTATTTGGTGACTTTTTAGCATTGGATGAAGAGACTTTAGAAGGGTTTTTAGAATCTTTTAATAATGAATGGAGTGTAGAAAGATGAAATCTAAAATAGGTATTGGATCTGCAGGGCAAACTTTAGATATTCTTGAGTATATAATTTTGGCTGGAAGAGAGGTTTCTTTAAAAGAGATATCGGAGGAGATTGGGCTTCACATATCTACTGTACATCGTTATCTGTCAACTTTAATTGATAAGGGATATGTTAGAAAGACACCTGCAGGATTATATAAGCCAGGATTTAGAATTCTTGAACTTTCTTCCTATATTCTTCAAAGTCTTGATTTAAGAGATATTGCTCGTCCCTATCTTATTGAGTTAATGGAGAACACAAAGCAGACAGTACATTTAACTATAAAAGATGGATATGAAGGAGTATATATTGACAAAGTAGAAGGTCCAGGGACTCTTCCTATGATGTCAAGAATAGGTATGAGAATGCCTCTTTATTCAACAAGTTTTGGTAAAGTTCTTCTTGCTTTTAGCTCCGACGATTATATAGAGGATTATCTTAAGAAGGTACCTTTGATTCCAAGAACAGATAAAACTATTACAGACCCTAATAAATTAAGAGAAGAATTGCAGAAGGTTAGGAATCAAGGATATGCTTTTGATAATGAGGAAAATGAAAGAGGAATAAAATGTATTGGTGCTCCTATCTTTGATTTTTCTCAGAGGGTTGTAGCTGCAGTCTCTATATCTGGATACTACTTATCGGTAGAGGAAAATAAAGATATGTATCTCTCTGAACTTTTGAAAACTTGCGAGAAAATATCTAATGCTTTAAGGGGTAAGAAATAAAGGAGGAAATTTGTATGGACTTATCTTGCAATTATGTAGGATTGAAGCTTAAAAATCCTATTATTATTGCGTCTTCAGGACTTACAGAAAATGTTAAAAATATGAAAAAATGTGAAGAAAATGGAGCAGGGGCGGTGGTGGTAAAATCTCTTTTTGAGGAAGAAATATGTAGGATATCACCTACTCCTCGATTTGAGATAATAAATAGGACCATGGGACCTCTTAGATCTCAGACATTTTATTCCTTTGAGCAGGCAAGCCCTTTTGGTCCTGAAGAATATTTTAAGGAGATTAGTAAGGCCTTAAATACCTTATCTATACCAGTAATCCCCAGTATAAATTGTATAACCGATGAGGGTTGGTTTAAATATTCAAAGATGGCGGAAGAAGTAGGTGCTCCTGCTCTTGAACTTAATGTCTCTTGTCCTCATGCATCCATATCCTTTAGAGGACAAGATGTGGATGATACTATCTTGAGAGTGGCGAAAATGGTAAGAGAAAATGTAAATATTCCCATAATTGTAAAACTGCCTATGCAACTTTCATCTCCTCTGGCAATAGCTAAAATTTTGGAAGATATTGGGGTTAACGGAGTTGTTATGTTTAATAGGTTAACGGGTCTTGATATAGATCTTGATACAGAAAAGCCTATTTTACATGGTGGTTATGCTGGACATGGTGGTCCTTGGGCATTTAATTATGTTCTGAGATGGATTGCAACCTCTCGTCCTCATTTGAAATTATCAATTGCAGGCTCTGGAGGAGTGGGGAGTGGAGATGATGTGGCTAAGTATATACTAACTGGTGCTGATGTTGTTCAAATATGCAGTGTGGTCTATCTTATGGGTTATGAAATCATTTCAAAAATATTAGAAGGATTAAAGAGATTCATGGAGAAAAAGAATTATACAAGTCCTTCAGAGTTTAGGGGGAAAGTTTCAGGGAAGGTTATTCTTGGGAATAATGATATTGATAGAAGACATCTTTATGAAGCATGTATAGATGAAAATCTTTGCACCTCTTGTGGGATATGTAAGAAGGTATGTATTTATGATGCTCCAATCGAGAAAAATGGAAAATATATTATTACTGATTTATGTGATGGTTGTGGTTTATGTGTAAAGCTTTGCCCTGTAAAAGCAATACGCATGATACCAAGGAGGAAAGACAATGAAAGTAATTAAGGGTGATGTGATAGTTATAGGTGCTGGAGGGGCAGGTCTTAGATCTGCTTTAACTGCTTATGAAAAAAATCCAAATTTGAAAATTATCTTATTATCTAAGAAACCGATTGGCAAAGGTGGCGTAACTGCTAATGCCTTTTCAGATAGAATGGCTTTTCATGCTACATTATCCTATACATTACCTATACAAAATAATTATATTTATCATGCTATGGATATATATAAGATCGGAGGAGAAGTATCGGATTACAATCTGGCTGAAATATTGGCTAAAAATAGTGAAGAAGCTATTAACTACCTTATATCTATAGGGGTACCTTTTGTCAGAACCCACGATGGAAAGATTGATCAATTTCTTACCGATGGTTCCGAATATCCCAGGGCGTGTTATGTAGGACCAAACACTTCTATTGAGATAGCTAAAGCGTTAGCTAAGAAGATAAGAGAAACAAATATTGAGACTTATGAAAATGTAATGGTTTATGATCTTATAGTCAAAGATAATAGGGTTGTTGGAGCAAAAGCTATAGATATGAGTACGCAAGAAAAAATAATTATTAAGGGAAAGGCTTTTGTGATTGCTACAGGTGGAGCAGGATCTTTATATCGTCAAAATGTATTTACTTCAGAAATGACAGGTGATGGATATGCAATATCTTTAAGAGCTGGGGCTCAAATGGTTAATATGGAGTTTATGCAGATTGGTATATGCCATCCTCAGATTCTCTTTGCTGAATCAGGAAGTATGTTTAGAGCTTTGCCTAAGATAGTGGATGAAAATGGTAGAGAATTTTTGTTAGATTATCTTTCAGAAGAGGATAAAGCTAATCTTTGTGTTCTTGAGTTTAAAAAGGGAGCTCGTTGGCCAGTATCTTACGAATCACCTACAAAGGTAATTGATTTGGCTGTCTATCATCATATAAAACAAGGCCACAAAGTATATATGAATTTTATGGAAAATCCATCTTACTTATCTTATGAAAGTATTCCAGAAGAAATATTGAAATGGAGTGAAAAGATTGGAAAAGAGATTTTTAAAGATACTACTCCCTATGAAAGGCTTAAATTAATAAATCCTTCAATTATTGAATGGCTGAAAAATTATAATATAGATCTTTCCAGGGAATTGCTTCCCATACAAAATGCTCTTCAACATTTTCAAGGAGGGGTAAAAATAAAGGAAGATGCAAGAGCAAGTTTAGAAGGGCTTTATGCTGCTGGAGAAGTAGCAGGTGGGCAACATGGTGCCAATCGTCCTGGGGGAAATTCACTCCTTGATACTCAAGTATTTGGTAAAATAGCGGGAGAAAATGCAGTTCAATACGCTTCTAAAGTAGATTTTGTAGATTTTAATTTGGATGAGGTGGAAGAAAGAATTTCTCAAAGGGGTTTACCCTCAAAGTTAGTTAGGGAAAAGATCAGAGATATTGTATCTGAATATGGATTTTTAGTTAGAATGGAAGAAGATATTAAAAAAGGTATATCTTTGATAAAGGAAATTAAAAAAGAGGGTGTTTCCTTGGATGAGAATGGGATCTTCTATTACTATGAGACTTTAAATATGTTAGATATTGCGGAATTAATTTTAAATGCTATTTTAATAAGGGATGAAAGTAGAGGTCCTCATTTAAGATTTAAAAAGTTCAATCCCCCTGTTATGGATTTCCTTCCTAAAAAGTCTGAATGGAATAAGTACATAATATTTTATAAAAGAGATGGAGAGTTAAAATATGAAATAAAAGAACCTATAAGACCTAAAAACTATGAAGGCTAAGGTTGCAGTTCTGGAAGAATTTAATAAACCCTTAGTTTTGAAAAGTGTAGAGATACCTGAAATTCCTTCTGGTGGACTTTTAGTAAAATTAGTCGCATCAGGTGTTTGTGGATCAGATCTGCACATCATAGAGGGAAAGGATCCCAGAGTGCCTTTGCCTATAATTTTAGGTCATGAAGGGGTAGGAGAAGTAGTAGAAATTAATGGAGAAAAGAAGGATCTTAATGGGGTATCATTAAGGAAAGGAGATCTAATTATTTGGAATAGAGGGATTGTGTGTGGAGAATGTTTCTACTGTAAAGTATTAAATGAGCCATTTTTATGTGAAAACCGAAAAGTTTATGGAATTAATAGATCATTTTCGGAATACCCCTATCTTCTTGGAGCATTTAGTGAGTACATAATATTAGAAGAAAAAACTGAAGTCATAAAACTTTCTTTAAAAGTAGATTTAGAAACAATGGTGATAGCTGGTTGTTCAGGAGCTACAGCAGTTCATGCCTTTGACTATTTGAAGGATAACCTGTTAGGTAGTACTGTGGTGGTTCAAGGGGGAGGACCTTTGGGGCTTTTTTCTGCTGCTTTAGCTAAGTATCAGGGAGCTAAAAATGTAGTGCTTATAACGGGAAGCCTAAAAAGAATAGAGGTAGCTCAAAAGATAGGTATTGATCTTGTAATAAAAAGAGACGAGTTTACTGAGGAAGAAAGAATAAAAAAAGTATATGATGTAACATACGGAAAAGGAGCAGATGTGGTAATTGAGGCTACTGGTTTTAATAGTGCTATAACTGAAGGGATAAAATTACTTAGAAAAGGTGGTACATATTTAATAGTTGGAATTGCTACACCTCAAGATAAAATACCCATAGATTTTTATGATATCTCTTCAAAGAATTTGAATGTTCAAGGGGTATGGGTAAGTGATGCAAGACACTTTAGAAAGGCTGTAACATTCATAGAAAAACATGAGGATATTTTCAGAGAAATGATAACTCATAGGATATCCTTAGAAGAAATAAATGAAGGATTAAAACTTTTAAAAGAGAAAAAGGCAGGAAAGATAGTTATAAATAGATTTTAAAAGAGGGGGGAGAAAATCCCCCTCTTTTTTTTAAGCTGTAGATTTATTTATAAGTTTATAGAGAGGACAATATCTTACGGCCGCAGTAAATACTAAAATAAACCCTATTATATGTAAGATTATACCCCAAGCAGTCCCTGAAACAATTCCCCATTTTGTAAGATGAGGTAAAATCATACCAACGATCACCCTAATGATGGCGTCAGTCTTCCCGATGTTCATCCTTTCACCCCCTAATTAAGCTTTATTTTAATTATACTTATAAATTTATAGTCTGGCAATATTTTGTAGAAGAGGGAAAATCTACCTTTTTATCAATTCTTTTCTTTCTTATTTTTTATACACATAAGGCTCTCTTATTTTCAATATTATTTGTTTTTTGAATTTCCTCAAAGTTTTCATTTACACTTTAAAATTCAAGATAATATAATAGTTATAAACTTCTAAAAGAGTAACGTATAAGGAAGAGGTGAAAAAATTGAAAATTATTGATTTAAGAAGTGATACTGTTACAAAGCCCACAGAAGAGATGAGAAAGGCTATGTATTTAGCTGAAGTAGGTGATGATGGGTATGGTGAGGACCCTACAGTAAATCTATTAGAAAAAAAAGCAGCAGAGCTTTTAGGTAAAGAATCCGCTCTTTTTGTAGTCTCAGGAACTATGGGGAATCAGGTGGCTCTTCTTTCTTGGACATCAAGAGGAGACGAGGTTATTCTTGAGGCAGAATCCCATATGTACTATTATGAAGCAGGTGGGATGGCAGGAAATGCTGGGGTGCAACCATTCCTTATTCAAGGTGAAGATGGAATGATGCCTGTAGAAAAGATTAGAAAAGCGATTAGACCACAAGGAAAGGTATTTCCAAAAACCTCTTTAATTGTTTTAGAAAATACTCACAATAGGGCTGGAGGAAAGGTACTTCCTTTAGATTATATGAAAGAGGTATATGAATTAAGTAGAGAATATAACATACCTATTCATCTTGATGGGGCAAGAATTTTTAATGCTTCCATTTATTTAAAGGTTCCTGCAAAGGAGATAGCTAAATATGCCGATTCAGTGATGTTTTGTCTTTCCAAGGGTCTTTCTTGCCCTATGGGTTCTCTTCTTGTGGGATCTTCAAATTTTATTGAGAGGGCAAGAAAAAATAGGCAAAGGTTGGGTGGGGGCTTGAGGCAGGCTGGAGTTGTTGCTGCTTGTGGTCTTTGGGCTTTAGATAATATGATAGATCGCTTAGAGGAGGATCATAGGAAGGCTTACAATTTATATGATTTTCTCAAAACTATACCAATTTTTGACATTAAAAAGCCAGAAACCAATATTTTAAAGGTAAAAATAAAAAATGGTTTTAAGGCTTCTGATTTGATTAAAAGGTTCAAAGACTATGGACTACTTGCTACAAGTTTTGATGAAGAGACTTTAAGATTTGTGACTCACAAAGATGTATCCTTTGATGATATAGATGAGGCAAAAAATATTATAGATAAAGTGGTAAATTCATTGCATCTCTAAAAAGTTGCAAAAGTCTAAAAGATACTTTTTAGTTTCTTCCCATATTATAGGAAGATTTGTTATAAGATCTCTTATCTTTTCAGGTTTTAGCTTATAGGCGTATATATTTCTAACAACATGTCTAAAAGCTCTGTAGTTTTCAAGTTTTTCTTTGAGCTCTTTAGAAATAATTGCAGGTCTTACATAAGGAATTTCTATAGACATTTGGAGTAAAAGTTCTTTGTGCCAATCTGGTGTTTCTATAATTTTACCATCTATCTCTTTAGCGATTAAACTAAAAATTCTCTCTAAACCACTATAAAAGTTATGAAGGTTTAGTGCTACACTATCTATATATAGCGAATCTTCTTCTTTAATTAATTCCCATGCTTTTTGTGCTCTTTTTATTGTTTCTTCTATCTCTATAATTTCGTTTTTTATCCTACTTGAAATTAATAAATACATTTTTTTCATAGTAATATACCTTCTCTCTCAAGACTAAGTCTAATTTCTTCTTCACAGCTATCCAAATCAATAATATCTATTTTAAAATCTGTGCTTAAAGATAAAACTTCAGATATTGCTTTAAAATAATCTTTATCAGATATTCCTGATACAGCTAAATCTATATCAGACCATTTTGTAAATAATTCTTTATCTTTAAGAGATCCCACTAATAATACCTTCTTAGCTTTATATTTTTTATAAAGAATTTCAGAGATTTCTTTTGCTAAATTTAATGCCTTTTCATATCTTATGTCTAATAGCTTTTTTTCTTCTTCCTCAAGTCTTTTTCGGACTTCTATATATTTTCTTTTTTCTTCAAGGGATAAATCTCTAAAGGTTTTACTCATTGCCTAATACTCCTTTATAAATTTGTAATATAATTATAACATTTTTATAATTTAAGGAGGGATCAAAGGTATGAAGACCTATAGAAAAGAATTGTGGTTTAATCTTCCAACAAGAAGGGGGTTTGTGAATATCACAGATACCTTGCAAAAATGTGTAGATGAGAGTGGAATTAAAGAGGGGCTTCTTCTTTGTAATGCTATGCATATTACTGCAAGTGTTTTTATCAATGATGATGAGCCAGGTCTTTTAAAAGATTTTGAAATATGGTTAGAAAAGCTTGCTCCTGAAAAACCATATAATCAATATTACCATAATGTGGGTGAAAATAATGCTGATGCACATTTAAAGCGTACCATAATGGGAAGAGAAGTGGTAATAGCAATTACTGATGGTAAGCTTGATTTAGGTCCATGGGAGCAGGTTTTTTATGGTGAGTTTGATGGAATGAGGAGAAAAAGAGTACTTGTAAAAATAATTGGTGAATAGCTATTTATACTATGAATTTAACTCAAATTAGTAAAATCTTGCAATTTATTATTTTCATGTATCATTATATAATCCTAAATTAAAATTATTTTGTGAAGGAGGCTTTAAATATTTTATGGCAGATGAATATATTTTTAAGAACCCTTTATTCCCTATTGATGAAAGAGTAAAAAATCTTCTCTCTCTTCTTACCCTTGAAGAAAAGATTAAGTTGCTTCCTACCAGACAAGCACCAATACCCAGATTAGATATAAGAGAGTTTCATATAGGTGGGGAATCCGCTCATGGTGTAGCTTGGTTGGGAAAAGCCACTGTGTTTCCTCAACCTATTGGTCTTGTATCTTCCTTTGATAGAGATCTTATGAAAAAAATAGGAGAAGTGGTCTCATTAGAGGCTCGAGCTTACTACTATATGAGGGGAAAGATTGGGGGACTTATGCTTTGGGCTCCTACTGTAGATATGGAAAGAGATCCAAGATGGGGTAGGATGGAAGAAGGTTATGGTGAAGATCCTTATCTTGCTGGAGAAATGGCAAGTGCATATATACAAGGTATGCAAGGAGATGATGAAGTATATCTTAAAACCGCAATGACTCCTAAGCACTTCTTTGCTAATAATAATGAGAAGGATAGAGATAAATTTTCCGCCAATATTGATCCCAGAAATATGTATGAATATTACTTAGATGTTTTTAGGAGGGTTATAGAAAAGGGAAAAGCTATGGGAATAATGACTGCTTACAATGCTGTAAATGGTGTACCTTGTATAGTAAATCCAATAGTAAAGAAGGTTTTAAAAGAGAAATTTGGATTAAGTGGATATGTAGTAACTGATGCTGCAGATTTTAGTCAAACAGTTACCTCACATAAAACTTTTGATAATCATTACGAGACAATGGCTTATGCTCTGAAAGCTGGAATTGATGCCTTTACTGATGATCCTGATCTTGTTATAGAATCAGCATGGAAAGCTCTTGAAAGGGGATTAATAACTGAAGAGGATATTGATAGGGCTGTTTTTAATACCCTTCGTGTAAGATTTAGACTTGGTGAATTTGATGAAGAAATAAGTAAAAAATTTTATGTTTCTCCTAACAAAATATGTGATAAGGAGCATTCTCAGCTTGCATATCAATCTGCTCTTAAATCTATTGTACTTTTAAAGAATCAGAATAAATTCCTTCCTATAAATAAAGAAAAAATAAATAATATTGCGGTCATAGGTCCTTTAGCCAATAAAAACTATAATGATTGGTATAGTGGTACTTATCCATATAAAGTTTCTATTCTCCAAGGAATAGTAAACAGATTATATAATAAGGAAATAAAATATTATGATTCCTATGATATTATTGCAATAAAATCGGTAAAAAATAATAAATATTTGAGAGTTATAGAATCAGAGATCAGTCCTTTATGGGCTATAAGTGAAGAAATTGGCCCAAGGGAAAAATTTAGATTTATAGATTGGGGATGGGGCAATAAAAGCCTGCAATCTTTAGCAAATAACAAATACTTAACTTGTGATGACTCTAATTTTTCTATCCTGTCTGCATCAGAAGAAGTATTTGGGTGGTTTGTAAAGGAACTTTTCCAAATAGATTCCTTAGGAGATGGTACCTTCTATATTAAGACTTGGCATGGAAAATATCTTTATATAGATGAAGAGAATGGAAATTTGATTAAATTCAAAGATAGTTTTGAAAACCTTCCAGAGGAAAAATTTATAATTGAGAAATTAGAAGATGGTATAGAAAAATCTTGCAATATAGCAAAAGAATCCGATTTAGTAGTATTATGTGTAGGAAATAATCCTTTAGTAAATGGAAGAGAAGGAGAAGATAGAGTAGACATTGTTTTACCAGATCACCAAGAGAAACTTGTTAGAGAGATTTATAAAGTAAATCCTAACACAGTGCTTTTAATAATTAGTAGTTATCCTTACGCTATTAACTGGGCAAAGGAGCATATACCAGCCATTTTATGGTCTTCCCATGGGGGACAAGAAATGGGAAATGCTATAGCAGATGTATTAATTGGAAATTATTCTCCGGCAGGAAGATTATGTATTACATGGTATAAATCTGTAAATGATATACCTCCCATGATAGATTATGATGTAATAAGGGAAAAGAGAACCTATATGTATTTTGATAAAGAACCCCTCTTTCCTTTTGGACATGGACTTTCTTATACTGAATTTGAATATAGTAATTTATTTTTAAATTCTAAAAATTATGGAATAAAAGATGAAATAAGGCTTAGTTTTGAGATTAGAAATGTCGGAGATATGGATTCTGATGAGGTACCACAAGTTTATGTTAGAGCTATTAATTCAAAGATAAAAAGGCCAAAGCTTCAGTTAAAAGGTTTTCAAAGGATATTTATTCCAAAGGGAGAAAAGGTTAAGGTTGAATTTACAGTACCTGTTTCGGAGCTTTTTATATGGGATGTGAGAAAAGAGAAGTATTTAGTTGAGAAAGGAGAATACGAGATTTTAGTTGGTGCTTCATCAGAGGATATAAGATTAAGAGGAAGAATTTATGTGGGGGGAGAGGAAATTGAAGATAGAGATCCTTTTGAGAGAATAAAAGCTTTTAATTTTGATGATGGATACAATTTAGTTTTCAATACAAAAAGAAATTGGGAAGAAACTTATGTAATCTTTCCTAAAGAAGATTCATGGATACTATTTCAGGATTTAAATTTTTATAGACCCTCTCAAAGGATAAGGATGGAAATATCTACTACCAAAAATTCCAAAATGTTTTTATATTTTAGCAAAATTGATAAAGAATTTTCTTTTGATGTAATAGATACTTTTAATGAATGGGAAGAAATTGTTTTTGTTTTAGATGAGAATATTTTAGGTAAACAAGATATGTATATAAGAGGAGAAAAGGAAGTAAAAATAAATTGGTTGAAATTTGAGTGAGGAGGATGATTTTATGAGATTTACTGATGGGCATTGGCGTATTAGAGAAGGTATAAGAATACATTATCCTTTCATGGTTTGGGATTACGAAGTTAAGGAAAAAGAAGTTATAGTATATGCACCTTATACCTTTGTTAGAAATAGGGGAGAAACTCTATTTGGTCCTCTTTTAGAAATTCATTTTTCAGCTCCATTTCCTAATGTTATAGAGGTGATATCGTACCATTTTAAAGGGGTGGTAGAGAAAGGACCATCTTTCGAGTTAAATAAAGATAAAAATTTTAAACCTGAGATATTAGATAAAGAGGATGTGATCATATTAAAGTCTGGAAATCTTAGGGTGGAAATTAATAAAAAAGGAGTGTTTAAATATACCTTCTTCTGGAAAGATAAGAAATTGACGTCTTCTGGATTCAAGCATATGGCTTATGCTATTGATGAAAACAAGACTCCTTATATGGTAGAGCAATTAGATCTTTCTGTAGGGGAATTGGTATATGGCCTTGGAGAAAGATTTAGTCCTTTTATAAAAAATGGGCAACAGGTGGATATGTGGAATGCTGATGCAGGAACTATTTCAGATCAAACATATAAAAATATACCTTTTTATATAACAAATAGAGATTATGGAGTTTTTGTAAATCATCCAGAGAGGGTTTCTTTTGAGATAGCTACAGAGAATGTTGAAAGGGTGCAATTTAGTGTAAAGGGTGAAAAGATAAATTACTTTATAGTTGCAGGAGAAAATTTAAAGGAAGTAATTGAAAATTATACCCTTCTTACAGGAAGGCCTGCTCTTCCTCCTTCTTGGTCTTTTGGACTTTGGCTTACCACGTCTTTCACAACCAATTACGATGAAAAAACGGTAACAAGTTTTATTGATGGAATGAAGGAGAGAAATATACCTTTACATGTTTTCCATTTTGATTGTTTTTGGATGAAAGAATATCATTGGGTTGATTTTGAATGGGATCAAAGAGTGTTTCCTAATCCCGAAGATATGTTGAAAAGGTTAAAAGATAGAGGCTTGAAAATATGTGTATGGATTAATCCCTATATAGCTCAAAGATCAAAACTCTTTGAGGAAGGAAAAGAGAAGGGTTATCTCTTAAAGAAGCCTCACGGTGATGTATGGCAAACTGATGAATGGCAACCGGGCATGGGAATTGTGGACTTTACAAATCCATCTGCAAGAAAATGGTATGCTAATAAGTTAAAAGAGCTTATTAGAATGGGTGTTGATGTTTTTAAGACAGATTTTGGAGAAAGGATACCTACAGATGTGGTTTATTATGATGGATCAGATCCTGAAAAGATGCATAATTTTTATACCTATCTATATAACAAAACTGTTTTTGAAGCATTAAAGGAGGAGCTTGGAGAGGAAAATGCTATAGTGTTTGCCAGATCAGCTACTGCAGGAAGTCAGAAATTTCCAGTACATTGGGGGGGAGATTGTTTATCTACTTATGAGTCCATGGCAGAGACATTAAGAGGAGGACTTTCCTTAGGTCTTTGTGGATTTGCCTTTTGGAGTCATGATATTGCAGGATTTGATAGTTCTGCTACTCCTGATCTTTATAAGAGATGGGTAGCATTTGGACTTCTTTCTTCCCATTCAAGACTTCATGGAAATCATGATTATAAGGTTCCATGGTTATATGACGAAGAAGCTGTAGATGTATTGAGATTTTTTGTAAATTTAAAATGCCAATTAATGCCTTATCTTTTTGCAAAGGCGGTAGAAGCAGTAAATAAAGGAATTCCAATGATGAGAGCTATGCTTCTTGAATTTGAAGAAGATCCTACTTGTCATTTCTTAGATAGACAATATATGCTTGGAGATTCTTTACTTGTAGCTCCCATATTTTCAGAAACGGGAGAAGTGGAATATTATCTTCCTAATGTAGGTATATGGACAAATCTTATAACAGGAGAGAGAAAAGAAGGGGGTAAGTGGTACAAAGAAAAGTATGATTATTTCTCTTTACCTCTTATGGCAAGACCTGGAAGCATAATTGCTATTGGGAATAATAAGGAAAGAACTGATTATGACTATGCAGATGGTGTGACTTTGTATGTTTTTGAACCTCAAGATGGGAAAGTATCAGTCTGTGAAATATATAATCAGCAAAGAGAAGTAGAATTAAAGGTGAATTTGTTAAAAGATAAAGATGAGATAGTAATAAATGTAGAAAAGGATTCTGGAAAGATGTTTTCTGTACTTTTATTTAATACATATGAGATAGAAAAGGTAGAAGGCGGTAGTTTAGAAAAGACAGATAAAGGTATATTAATTAAGCCAAATAAAGGTATAAAAGAAATAAAGATTAGGTTTTAGAGAAAAGCCCCCTAAATAGAATAGGGGGCTTTATTTTTTTATTGTTTCAAATAATCCTTTAAATAATCTATTGATGATTTTGCAGATTCCACATATTCACTATTAGGATAATTTTTAATTAATTTTTCATACTCTTCTATAGCCTTTTTGTAATCTTCAAGGAATTCATAGCTTAATGCAATTTCATATTGGGCATCGTCTGCGTATTCACTGTCAGGAAAGTCTTTTATAAACTTTCTATATGCTTCAATAGCTTCTTTATATTTAGCATCATAATATAATTCTCTTGCCTTTTCATACGCCTCTTCATCTGGTGTTTTTTCCTTTACAGTCTCCACAGGAGAAGTAACAGCAGGGGTCTCAGGAGTGGATCCTTGCTCAGGAGCCTTTTTCCCTGTGGTTGAGATAATCACTCCTATAATTATTACCATGATAATCACCACAATTACGTAAGGAAACCATTTTGGAAGATTCTTGTTCATATCTTCTCTACCTCCCTTTTTATGGATTAGATTCTTCCCATAATATGTTAGACATAAAAATTTTGTAATTATTCCTAATTTTAAAAAATAAAATTTAGTATTATAGAAATGAAATATAAAGAAAGAAGGATAAGCCCTGTTTTCTTTCCTATAATGTTATCCCTTTTAAGAGATATACTCAATGCAAGTAAGGTGATTAGTATTACTGGCATTATATAAGTGATAAATTTTTGATCAACTTTTATGGGATTTATTATAGATGCTATTCCTATCACCACTAATACATTTAGTATACTTGCACCTATTATATTTCCAACTCCTATATCTGGCACTTTTTTTATTGTTGAAATAACAGAATTAGCAAGTTCTGGAAGAGAAGTACCTAATGCTACTAATGTAAGGCCTATTATAAGTTCTGAAATATTGAGAAAGCGAGCAATATTTATACTACTCTCTACTAAAAATCTTGAACTAACAATAACTACTCCTATACTAAGTATCATAAGTATAAAAATTTTTATTGCTGAGTTTTGGTCTTGGTAATTTTCAGACTTGTTGTCTCCTTTAACCCTATAAATTATATAGATAAATATAGCATACAGGATTAATAAAATAAAGCCTTCAAATCTTGATATTTTCATATCAAACATTAATAAAAATAAGAGGAAATTAATAAATAATAAAAAAAATGAATTTTTCCACGCTAAATCATCCACTTTCATGGGAGATATGAGAGAACATATACCAAGAATTAAGGCGGTATTAACAATAACACTTCCTAAGGCATTACCAAGGGCTAAATTACTATTTCCCTTTAATGAGGAGATTATGGATACTATGATTTCAGGAAGTGTTGTGGCAATACTTGCTAGTATAAGGCTAATAACGAAATCTTTTACTCTTAGTTTTATCCCTATTATTTTTAAATATTCAGTAAATTTATCGGATCCTTTTATTAGAAAGAATAAGCTTATTATGAATATTATTACATCTTTTAACATTAAAATTTTCTCCTTTTTTCAGAAAGTATTATCTATAATAGATATTATCATAATAGAAGAAAGTTTGAAAATTGAAGAAAGTTTGAAAAAATTGTAGATTCTGAATTGAAATATTAATAAATGGTTTCGTAGCATCTCTTTTATTATGTAAAATTTTATTTAAAGGGTATAGTATCCATTTTACACTCCCTTAAGTCCCTTAATCTCTTTGAGTTTAATCTCCCATCTTAAAAAATCAAGTATAATAGCCTCTCAAAGTTGATCTGTTGTGTATATAAATTGTCTTATCTCCTTCGGATAATTCAAAAAGTTAATATTGCTTTCCAAGCATGAGGTTTTCCAAAAGGTGTTTAAGTAGCTTTTTGACCTCCTTGTGAAATAAATTTAAAATACCTCTCAAAGATTTGTACAACTAATGAGACAATACCAATGGTTAAGTATGTTTTTTAGTACATTATGCTTTATAATGTTGTAAAATAAATTTTGTCGGAGGCAGTTATGAAATATAACTTTGATAAAGTTATAAATAGACGAAATACAGCCTCATTAAAGTGGGATGCTGTTCATGATATATTTGGGGATAAAGATGTTCTTCCCATGTGGATTGCAGATATGGATTTTGAAGTTGCGAGGCCTATATACGAAGCAATTTTGAAAAGGGCTGAACATGCAATTTATGGATATACTACTATTCCTGAATCTCTTATAGATGCAGTGATTGAAAGAATTAAGTCAAAGTTTAACTGGGATGTTAAACCTGAGTGGCTTATTTTTACGCCTGGTACGGTTTCTGCTTTATATATA
>CAZZIO010000035.1:0-80818 GCA_964654465.1 uncultured Dictyoglomota bacterium | reverse complement strand
TTGGTGTACAAGCTCCAACTCCGAGCTGGGGTTCTATGGTACAAGCGGGACTTGCATATCTAAGGAGTTGTTGGTGGTATCCTATAGCTCCCGGTGTTGTCATAATGATAGTAGTTTTTGGATTTAATCTATTAGGGGATGGTTTGAGAGATGCGTTGGATCCAAGACTTTATATCTAAAAAAGAAAAAAATAAGCAAAAATATTATACAGAAATAGGGTGGATCGAAGTTTCACCAAATGCCATAGCTTCTATTGCAAGTATGGCAACTATACAAAGTTATGGTGTAGTAGGTATGGCTGCAAGAAATATAGCAGATGGAATTTCTGAATTATTAAGATTGGAAGAGGTTAATAGGGGTGTCGATGTTGAGATTGATGAGAATGGAATAAAAATAAATCTTTATATTATTGTAGCATATGGTGTCAGGATTCCTGAGGTTGCCCATAATATTATGGAAAGAGTTAAATGGAATCTTGAAAAGGTAACTGGTTTATCAGTTAAAGAAATAAATGTTAATGTGTGGGGAATAAGACTTCAAGAAGAAAAGGAGCCATTTCCTTGGGAAGAGATATGATGAGAGTAGAAAATATTGATTCAGATCTTTTGATAAAGCTTTTTGAATACGCAACTTACGAATTAAAGAAACATAGAGAAGAGATAGATTTACTTAATGTTTTTCCAGTACCCGATGGTGATACAGGTACAAATATGTTATATACTCTTCAATCTACTTTAGATGAAATTAGAAAAGTTAAAAATAAAACTATAAGGACAATAGCAGAAGCTGCAATAAAAGGTTCATTAATGGGAGCTCGTGGGAATTCTGGGGTTATTCTTTCACAAATAATAAGAGGCTTCTGTGAGGTAATGAGAGAAAATGAGTATATTGATGCAAAAGTATGGATTAAAAGTTGGCAAAATGCCACAAGAGTCGCATATAGAGCAGTAATAAAACCAACAGAAGGAACTATATTGACAGTATTAAGAGAAGGGGTAAAAGAAGGGGTAATTGCTTCAAGAGAAACGAATGACATTACATTAATTATGGAAAGAATGTTAAATAAAGCTAAAGAATCTTTAGCAAACACTCCTAATCTTCTTCCTATTTTGAAGGAAGCAAAAGTTGTAGATGCTGGAGGACAGGGACTTGTATGGATATGGACAGGATTCTATGAGGTTCTTAGGGGGATAGAAATTTTCATAGAAAAACCGATGAAGGAGAAAGAGGAAAAGATAGAAGTAAAGGAAAGACCGGAAAAAGAGGTTCTTGAAAGTTATGTAATTACTTATCAATATTGTACAGAATTTATAATAAATTCTTCTGAAAATACAGATTTCAGTGGTTTCAAGAAATGGTTAGAGAGTCAAGGTGATAGTATTGTTACTTCTGAGGCTCCTGGACTTTTGAAGATTCATATTCATACTAATCATCCTGGTCTTGTTTTAGAAAAAGCCTTGGAATTAGGTTCGCTTTCGAGAATAAAGATCGACAATATGGCAGAACAACATGAAGAAAGATTAAAAGAAGAGATAAATAGAGATAGTATAACTCCATTAAAAGAGATAGGATTTGTTGCAGTTTCTTGGGGCGAAGGGATTAATGAAATATTTAAAGGATTAGGAGTAGATATTATTGTAAATGGAGGTCAGACTTTAAATCCTAGCGTAGAAGTACTTTCAAATGCAGTAGAAAAAGTAAGAGCCAAAAAAGTATTTGTTTTACCAAATAATAAAAATGTTATATTAGCAGCAAAACAGCTGGAAAATATACATAAAGAAAGAGTTGTAATTATTCTCACAAAGCACGTTTTAGAAGGAATAAGAGCTCTTTATGAATATAACCCAAGAGATACATGGGAAATTCTAAAAGAGAAAATGGAAAAAAGTATTGAAAAAATTAAAATTGGAGAAATAACAAGGGCTGTAAAAGATTCATCTTATAATGGATTAAAGATTGAAGAAGGAGATATTATTGGATTAACGAATGATGAGGTAAAAGTAGCTGGTAAAAATATAGAGACTGTATGTTTAGATCTTCTTTCGCTTCTTGTTGATGGAGACTCAGAGGTTATTTCTGTTTTCTATGGAAAAGATGTATCTAAGGAAGAAGCAGAGAAATTAGTTAATAAATTAAATAACCAATATCCTTCATTATCAATTGAACTCCTTTATGGTGGTCAACCCTATTATTTTTATTATTTAGGTGTTGAATAGTTGGTAATGCAAGAAAAAGTGAAGATTATTAAAGGACTAAAATCGGTCCTTGAAAAAGAAATTTCTTCAGGATATTCAAATAAAGCTATTAAATATGGCTTAGAGAAGACTGTAAGTGTGGCTATTAATCAATTTCCTATCTGGAATGGTTTCTGGACTCAAAAGGTATTAGATTTAGTGAAATATTATGATATAAAACCTTTGGATGAAAGAAAGATAGTGGTGGATAAAGTATATGAAATAATTGATAAAGCTATAGTATTCTACTCATCTGAAGATTTTTGGAATAGATCGATACAATATATAAAAGGTATTGGTCCTAAAAAAGCAAAATTGTTTGAGAAACTTGAAATTAAAACTCTTCATGATCTTATAACTTATTATCCCAGAGACTATGATGATAGATCTAAGTTAAAAAAGATTTCAGAATTAAAACAGAACGAAAAGGTTACTGTTAAAGTTAAAATAATCGAATATGAGGAAGGAAAAACACTATATAAGAAAATCCCTATTGTAAAGGCAAGAGTGGTAGATAACTCAGGAGTAGCTTTTGCTGTCTGGTATAATCAAAAATATATTAAACAAGTTTTACCACCTGGGACTCAAGTTCTTTTATCTGGAATACCAGAAAGGGTTTTGGGTCATTGGGAATTTGAAAATCCGGAATATGAGATATTGGAAGAAGAAGAAGAAAAAGAATTGATTCATGTGGGAAGAATTGTTCCCATATATTCATCAACTGCTGGACTTTCTCAAAAAGTAATTAGAAAAATAATTTATGACGCTTTAACAGAATATACAATGTTTATAGAAGATCCTATACCTCAAAGTTTAAAACAGAAATATAATCTTTTAGATAAGCCAGTAAGTGTTTGGGAAAAACATTTTCCAACTTCCTTTCTTACCTTGGGAAGTGCTACAAAAAGGCTTCTTTTTGAAGAACTTTTCTTTATGCAGTTATTATTAATTAGGAAAAAGCAAGAGATAGAACAACTTAAGGCTCCTATCTTTAAAACGGAAAACACTTTAGTTGAGAAATTTATCTCTAAATTACCCTTTGAACTTACAAATGCACAAAAAAGAGTTTGGGAGGAGATTAAAAATGATCTTTCATCTGGAAGACCAATGCATAGATTGTTACAAGGAGATGTGGGTTCTGGAAAAACTATTATAGCAGTCCTTTCTATAATATGTGCCTATGAAAACGGATATCAGTCTGCTTTTATGGTTCCTACAGAAATTTTGGCAGAGCAACATTACAATAGATTGAGGGAATATCTTGAACCTTTAGAAATTAGAGTTGGTCTTCTTACAAGTAGTGTATCTAAAAAGGAAAAAAATAGAATTTATACCGATCTTGCTGAAGGTCGATTATTTGTAGTTGTAGGTACTCACGCATTAATTGAGGAGGATGTTAAATTTAGTAAATTGGGATTAGTAATTATAGATGAACAACATAGATTTGGAGTAACTCAAAGATCTATACTTTGGAAAAAAGGAGAAAATCCTCATCTTTTAGTTATGACCGCAACTCCTATTCCGAGAACTTTAGCTATTGTTTTATACGGAGAGCTTGACGTTTCAGTAATTGATGAATTACCTCCTGGTAGGAAACCTGTAATAACATATCTTGTTTCTAAGAGAGATAGAAAAAAGATCTATGATTTTGTAGCTAAGGAAATAATGCAGGGTAAACAGGCATTTGTTGTATGTCCTTTGATAGAGGAATCGGAAAAATTAGAGGTGGAATCTGCAAAAAAGTTATTTGAAGAGCTTCAAAAGTATTACTCTCATATTCCTATGGGACTTATCCATGGTTTAGTTCCTAGGGATGAAAGAAATATGATAATGGAAAAATTCAGAAAAGGAGAAATAAAAATGTTGGTAGCAACAACAGTGATAGAGGTGGGTGTAGATGTACCAAATGCTTCTATAATGGTTATCGAAGATGCTCATAGGTTTGGTCTTGCCCAACTCCACCAATTGCGAGGTAGGGTTGGTAGAGGATCAGTGCAGTCTTATTGTTTTTTAATAGCTAATACTAATACTGAAGAGGCCAAAAGAAGATTAAAAGTAATGGTAGAGACAAATGATGGTTTTAAGATAGCAAGTGAGGATCTTAATATTAGGGGTCCTGGTGAATTTTTTGGAGTAAGACAACATGGAGCACCTTCAATGAAAATTTTAAATGTGAATATATCAGATTTATCTCAAAATATGAGACTTTTAGAAATGGCAAGAGAAGAGGCTATTTCTGTTATAAAAAATGAAATCGAAGTGAAAGATAATGAAAAACTAATTCTTGAAAAACATCTTTCAGTGAATATTCCTTATAAGGAGAAGGGAATTGTCCTCTGAAGTAAGAATTTCTGGTGGATATTTGAAGGGTCAGACCATAAAGACTCTTAAAAAGGGGAATTATAGAATTACAATGGAACAAGTGAGGAGTTCTATTTTTAATATTTTAGATGAAAAAATAAAAGATTGTAGCTTTTTGGATTTATTTGCTGGATCGGGAATTGTGGGAATAGAAGCCTTAAGTTATGGGGCGAAAAAAGTAGTATTTGTTGAAAAACATCTACCTGCTGTAAGATTAATGAGAGAAAATTTAAAAAAATTCGGATTAGAGAATAGGACAGAAGTTCATCTTGATGATGTTTTTACATTTCTTAGAAAAAATCCTCATGAAACTTTTGATATTATTTTTGCAGATCCACCTTACGAATTAGGAGAAAAGATGAAAGATGTGGTAAAATACATAGGAGATAATAAATGGCTTAAAAAGGATGGCATGTTAATAATAGAACATCACAAAAAAACAGAACTTTTAAAAGAATATAGTAGTTTGGTATTAATTTTTAATAAAAATTATGGAGAAACAGTATTATCCTTTTACGGTTGTAAAGGAGTAAATACATGATTAGAGCAGTATATCCAGGAAGTTTCGATCCTGTTACCAATGGTCATATAGATATAATACAGAGAGGGGCTAAGATATATGATGAGGTTATTGTTTTAGTGGCTGAAAATATATCTAAGATACCTCTTTTTACTTTAGAAGAAAGATTAAGCATGCTGAGAGAAAGTCTACAACATATTCCTAATGTTAAAGTAGACTCTTTTAAAGGTTTGTTAGTGGATTATATTAAAAAAATAGATGTGAGGATAATAATAAGAGGGTTGAGGGCTGTTTCAGATTTTGAATATGAATTTCAACAAGCATTGACCAACAAAAAACTTTATCCTGAATGTGAGACGGTATTTTTAATTAGTGATATTAAATATACTTTTTTAAGTTCAAGTATGGTAAAAGAAATAGCCAAATTTGGTGGGTGTGTGGAGGATTTGGTTCCAGAATGTGTGGCTAAAAAACTTTATGAAAAATTTAATGTAAAAAGATAAGTATGGATATTGATAAATTATTGGAAAACTTAGAAAAACTTAAAAGTATCTTAGAAAATTCACCTACTGTTCCTGTCTGGGATAAAGTTATTCTTGATAAAGAGAAGCTTTTAGAACTTATTAGTGATCTTGAGAAAAGTATACCTGCCGAATTTTCAGAAGCCAAAAAAATAGTAGAAGAAAGGGATAAAATTCTCAAAAGAGCTTATGAGGATGCAGAAGATATTATAAGAAACGCAAAGGAAAAGGCTAAGCTTCTTGTCAGTAGCAATAATATTACCATAGAAGCTCAAAAAGAAGCTGAGAAAATTATAAATAATGCTAAGAAAGAGGCAACTGAAATTAAAAAGGAGATGGAAGGTTATATTAATAATCTTTTGAATAAGGTTGAAAATTTACTGGAAAGAGAAATAGAGTTAATAAGAAAGTGCAAATCAGAACTATAATTATACTACTCTTATTTATAGTTTTTATCTTAGAAATAGTATCCCAATTTTACGTTTACTTTTATGATGGTTTTTGTATGAATATAAAAGAGATTTTAGAAAATCTGCCTCAACATTTTCCTGATAATTTTTATGTAATACTCTTAAAGGAAGAAAAACCTCATTTTTATAATTTTATCTTTCTCTTTTTAAAGGGTCATTTGTATTTAAAGGACAATCTAACCAATGTGAAAATGGAAAGCTTTCATGGATATAAAACAAGAAAAGATATATACATATATGGAAAATCTTCTGATATTATTTTAAATCTTGCTTTCTGGAGTTTTGAGAAAAAATTGAGTTTTCCAAAAAACCTAAAGATTTCAGGAACAGGAGAGATTTCTAATAATGGAGAGATCAATCCTGTACTTGGGTTAGATTTAAAATTAAAGGTAGCTAAGAGAAACGGAATCAATGTTATGTTTTTACCTTTTTCTCAAAGAAAAGATAGAGGTTATGATGGAATTTTGTATATATATCCTAAGGATTATGATGATGCAAAAAGAAACTTATTGATGTTTGTATTACCTAAGGTTGGCATAACTGAATAATTTATGTTAAAATATAACTAACCTATAGTGATGGGTTACCATTGCTATAGGCGATTTTTTGAAATAAAAAAGGAGGTAAAAAATGGCTTTAACAAAAGAAGAAAAAAGAAAAATTATTGAAAAATTTAGATTGAATGAGAATGATTCTGGTTCACCAGAGGTACAAATTGCTTTGCTTACTGAAAGGATAAAGAGGCTTACTGAACATTTGAAGGTTCATAAAAAGGATTACCATTCTCGTGTTGGTCTTTTAAAGATGATAGGAAGAAGAAGAAAATTATTAAAATATCTTCAAGAGAAAGATTTTGAAAGATATAAGAAACTAATACAAGAATTAGGTTTGAGAAAGTAAGGTTATGCGGCAAGTTTATACATTTACTAAAGAATATGCAGGAAAACCTTTAAAAATAGAAGTTGGTAAGGTTGCTTGGCAAGCGACAGGAGCAGTTCTTGTACAATATGGAGAAACCACTGTTTTAGTTACTGTTGTAGCTTCAGAAGAAAGTAAAGAAGATGTTGATTTCTTTCCACTAACAGTTGAGTATGTAGAAAGATTATATGCTGCAGGCAAAATTCCAGGAGGTTTTTTCAAGAGGGAAGGTAAGCCTACAGAGCCGGAAATTCTTTTTGCTCGTTTGATAGATCGTCCTTTAAGACCCTTATTTGCTAAAGATTTTAGAAATGAAGTACAAGTTATAGTAACTGTACTTTCTTATGATAACGAAAATTCTACAGATATACCATCAATCATTGGTGCATCTTCCGCAATAATACTCTCAGGACTTCCATTTAAGGGTCCAGTAGGAGCGGTTAGAATTGGTTGGGATGGTAATAATTGGTATATAAATCCATCTATTTCTTTATCAAAGGATTTGCTTTTAGATTTAGTTGTGGCTGGCACTAAAGATGCTGTTCTTATGATAGAAGGAGGTGGCAAGGAAGTACCTGAAGAGATTTTCTTAGAAGCTATAGTTAAAGCTCATGAAGCATTACAAGATTCTATAAGCTTTCAAGAAGAAATTATCTCTACAGTAAATCCTAATCCCTTTTCTTATAATCCATTTGTAGTCGATGAAAGACTAAAGCAAGCAGTTCTTGATTTCGTAACCTTAGATAAAATCAAAGATGCGATATTTACACCCAGTAAATCGGAAAGACAGAAATCCTTAGAGGATCTAAAGAAAAAAGCTCTTGATTATTTGAAACCTATCTATGGAGAAGTAAAAGCACAAATAGATGAAATTATAAATGAAGAAGCAAAAGCAATATTAAAGAAAGTTATATTGGAGGAAAAGAGAAGAGTTGATGGAAGAGAACTTGATGAGTTAAGACCAATAAGTTGTGAAGTAGGAGTACTTAGTAGAGTCCATGGATCAGCCTTGTTCCAGAGAGGGGAAACGCAAGTTCTTTCTGTAGTAACCTTAGGTGCAGGAGAAGAACAGATAATTGAAAGTGTAATAGAGAATGAGCCTAAAAGATATATTCATCATTATAATTTTCCACCCTTCTCAGTAGGAGAAGCAAAACCCTTAAGAGGGCCAAAGAGAAGGGAAATTGGGCATGGTGCTCTTGCTGAGAGAGCTTTACTCCCACTTATACCCAAGGAGGAAGAATTTCCATATACTATTAGGGTTGTATCAGAAGTCTTAAGTTCTAATGGTTCAACTTCTATGGCTAGTGTTTGTGGTAGTAGTTTATCTTTAATGGATGCTGGAGTTTCTATAAAAACACATGTGGCTGGTGTGGCTATGGGATTAATAAAAGATGGTGATAGGTATGAAATATTGACTGATATTCAAGGTCTTGAGGATGCTTTAGGTGGTATGGATTTCAAAATAGCTGGTACACGTAATGGTATAACAGCAGTACAACTTGATATAAAGGTAGATGGTCTTACTTTTGATATTATCGAGAAAACCTTGAGGCAAGCTAAAGAAGCAAGAACCAAAATTATTGAAATAATGGAAAAAACTATTCCTGAACCAAGACCTCAAATATCACCTTATGCTCCTCGTATCATGGTATTAGAGATCAATCCTAATAAAATTGGAGATCTTATTGGGCCGAGTGGTAAGAATATAAAGAAGATCATAGAAGAGACAAATACTACTATAAATATAAAACCTGAAGGATTAGTCTACATTTCAGCTCCCAATCAGGAATCAGCAGAAAAAGCAGCTAAAATGGTACAAAATTATACTAGAGAGATAAAAGAAGGAGATGTGTTCTTAGGCAAAGTTGTAAGAGTTACAGATTATGGAGTATTTGTAGAAATATTACCTGGAAAAATAGGACTTCTTCATATATCAAAGTTTAAAACTACAAAAAGCGGTAAAAGTGAGGTAAGAGAAGAGATTAATTTAGGAGATGAGATATTGATTAAGGTTGATTCTATTGATCCAATGGGTAGAATCAGTCTGAGCAGAAAAGATCTATAACTCATGTTAAAAGGATGCAAGTTACTGAAATAGAGTTTGAAAATGGTCTAAAGATAATTCATGATTTTAATCCAGGCAGAAAAACCGTGAATGTTGTAGTAGCAGTAAAGGTAGGAACCCGTGATGAAGATAAAAAAGAGCATGGCTTAGCTCATTTCGTAGAACATTTACTCTTCAAAAACAATTCTGCCCGGAAAATTGATGACATTCACGAAGAAATAGATCGCTTAGGCGGAGAGTTGGACGCCTTCACCACAAGGGAAACTACCTATTTCACGTTAAAGATTTTAGGATATCATTTTACAAGAGGAGTTAAACTTCTCAGTGATATTATATTAAAACCTGATTTTACTGAGGAAGAAATAGAGTTAGAAAAAATGGTAGTTAAAGAAGAGATAAAAATGTATAGAGATTCACCTGAAGAATTAGTCTTTGACAATTTTCTGAAGGCATCTTGGGATGGTCATCCACTGGTAAAAGAAATTCTTGGGACTGAAAAAAAAGTGTCAAGTTATAATAAAGATCTTATTGTCTCTTTTTATAAAAAACATTATGTACCAAATAAGTTCATTATTGGCATAAGTGGTAATATCCCTACAAAGAGAGTTGAAGAAACTTTCAGAAACTTTTTTATTTTTAATGAGTCAAATATCAACAATGTAAATAAAAAAATCTCTTCTAAACCACCTGTTTTTAAACCTAAAAATATTTTTCTAAGAAGAAATTTTGAGCAAATTCAATTGATATGGGGAACTGAAGGATACCCACCTGGTCATGAAAAAAGAGAAGCTTTGTCTCTCCTTTCTGTATCATTAGGGGGTGGAATAAGTTCAAGATTATTTAGAGAATTAAGAGATAAACGCGGTTTAGTTTATAATATTGAGACCCAACTTATTACCTTTAGGGATGCATCTCTTTTCGGTATATATACGGCTACTTCTCCTAATTCATTTTTAGAAACCTTTAAAACTCTATCAGAAGAAAAGAAAAAACTTTTAAAATATGGAATAAAGAGAGAGGAATTAGATCTTGCAAAGAAACAAATCATAAATAATATACTTATGGCTATCGAAAGTCCAACGCAGAGACTTTTTTATTTAATAGACTCTTATCTAGTATATGGAGGAGTTTTTCCTTGGATTGAAAAGATTAAAAAGATAAGAAAGATAAAAATAGATGATGTTAATGATACTATAATGGATATCTTTAACAAGCCTTTCTCTTTAGCAGTAATAGGTACTTTAGATTCTCAAATAAAAAATTTTTTAAAAGGGGAGAGAGTATTATGATAAAAGTGGTTCTATTTGGCGCTTGTGGTAAGATGGGAAAAGTTATTGGAAAGGCAATAGTTGATGCAGATGATATGTTACTTGTAGGTGCAATAGATCCTAAATTTACTGGGGAAAACTATGGAAAAATTATAGGTACTGATAAAATTTCTTTAGATGTGTTAGGATCAATTGATGAAGTAAAGGATGATTTTGATGTAGGAGTAGATTTCACAACAGCAGAAGCAGCTTATGATAACATAAAGAAGGTTTTGTTGAAAGGTAAAAGAATGGTTGTGGGAACAACAGGACTTCCTAAAGAAAGTATAGAAGAGATAAAGAATTTAGCTATAGGAAATAAGACTTCGATATTGATTGCACCTAATTTTGCTCTCGGTGCAGTTCTTATGATGCAGATTGCAAAACAAATAGTAAAGTATTTTCCTGATGTAGAAATTATAGAATTGCATCATAATGAGAAGATAGATGCTCCTTCAGGAACAGCTTTATTAACTGCCGAACTTCTTTCTCAAGAGATGAAAAAATATAATCTAACTCATAAAGATGCTACAAAGATTGAAAAACTCCCTGGATCGAGAGGGGGGAAAGTAGAAAGTATAAATATTCATAGTATAAGACTTCCTGGACTTGTAGCTCATCAGGAAATTATATTTGGAGGTATAGGGCAAACCCTTTCTATCAGGCATGATGCTTTGAGTAGAGAGTGTTATATTCCTGGTGTCCTTATGGCTTTAAGAGAGATTGTAAAAAGAGATGGTTTCTTTTATGGATTAGAAAGCTTTTTAGAATAGAGGGGAGGTAAAGCTTATGATTCATTTTGGTTCATTAATTACTGCTATGATAACACCTTTCAGTAACGATGATGAAATAAACTGGAAAGAAGTAGATAGAATAGTAGATAAGCTTTTAGAGGATGGCAGTGATAGCATTCTTGTATCTGGTACTACAGGCGAAGCTCCAACATTGTCTAAGAAGGAAAAATTAGAACTTTTTGCACGAATAAAAGAAAGAGTAGGAAACAAAGCTAAAGTAATTGCAGGAACAACTACTTATTGTACAAAAGAATCGATAGAACTTACAAAGGAAGCAGAAAAAATTGGGGTAGATGGTATTTTAGCTACTGCACCATATTATAATAGACCACCTCAAGATGGATTGTATTTACATTTTGCAAAAATAGCATCTGAAACATCACTACCAATCATTGTTTATAATATCCCATCCAGAACAGCAGTTAATGTTCTTCCTGAAACATTAAAAAGATTAGCCAATGATTACTCTAATATTGTGGGTGTTAAGGAAGCAAGCGGTGATATGAATCAAATTTCTACTATAAGAAGAATTCTACCACACCCCTTCTTACTATATAGTGGAGATGACTCTATGACTTTACCTCTTTTAAGTGTGGGGGGAGATGGGGTGATAAGTGTAGCATCCCATATTGTAGGAAAAGAAATAAAAGAAATGATAAATAGCTATTTTAAAGGTGATGTAAATAGAGCATCTGAATTACATCTGAAACTTTTACCTATATTTAGGGTACTTTTTGTAACCACCAATCCTATACCTTTGAAAGAGGCATTAAATTTATTAGGGTATAATGTAGGTAAATGTAGACTTCCACTAAACCCTATAGATGCGAAAAGTAGAGCTGATCTTATAAAAGTATTGAAAGAGTATGGATTTGAAGTAAATGAAGGATAAGTTGAAGATTATACCTCTTGGAGGATTTGGAGAAATTGGGAAAAATATGTTGGCTATCCAATACCAGGATAGTATTTTGGTTGTAGATGCAGGGTTAATGTTTCCTGATGGTGACATGTTAGGTATTGATTTCATAATACCAGATATCTCATATTTGGTCTCTAATAAAGAGAAAGTTAAAGCTATTTTTGTAACTCATGGACATGAAGATCACGTAGGAGCTTTACCATATATTTTAAAAGATATAAATGTGCCTATTTACGGAACTTCTTTGACCCTGGGACTTATAGAGAGAAAACTGGAAGAATTTGGGTATAAGGCAACCCTGAAGAGGATTGTACCTGGAGAGTCTATAGAAATATCACCCTTTATAATTGAAACTTTCAGGCAAACCCATAGTATACCAGATACTGTTGGACTTGCTATTAATACACCAGTAGGATTAGTAGTTATAAGTGGAGATTTTAAACTTGATCAGAATCCCATAGATGGTATAACTCCTGATTTTAAAAAGATGGCTGAACTTGCCGGAAGAGGTGTTCTTGCCCTTTTTTGTGATACTACAAATATTGAACAACCGGGTACAACTCCTTCTGAAAGTCTTGTTAAAAGCACTTTTGAAAATATATTTGCATCTACGAAAAGTAGGATTTTTCTTGTTACTTTTGCTTCTAACTTTCATAGAATACAACAAGCTATAAATATGGCTCATAAATTTGGTAGAAAAGTAGCTATTGCTGGTAAAAGCTTAATAAACAATATAGAAGTAGGGAAGAAATTAGGATACTTAGATATACCAGATAATCTTATTATGAATATTAGAGAGGTAAATAATCTTCCTCCTGAAAAGGTGTTGGTACTTTCCACTGGAAGTCAAGGAGAAACTTATTCTGCATTATCACTTCTTACTAATCATTCCTATAAACAACTTTCTTTGCAACCTGGAGATACTGTTATTCTTGCTACAAAGCCTATACCAGGAAACGAAGTAATTGTGTATAGATTGGTAGATCAGCTTTTTAGAAAAGGGATTGAGGTAATATATGGAAAAGATGCAGGAGTACATGTATCAGGTCATGCTGCTCAGGAAGAGATAAAGCTTTTAATAAATATTCTAAAACCTAAATATCTTATACCCTATCATGGAGAATATAGGCATTTAGTATTACTTAAAAAGTTAGGTAAAGATTTAGGTTTCTCTGAAGATAGAATAATTCTGATGGAAGATGGTGATGTTTTAGAATTAGATCAACAAACAGCTAAAATAGTTGATCATATAGAACTTTCTAATGTTTATGTGGATGGGTTAAGTGTGGGAGATGTTGGAAATATTGTTCTTAGAGAAAGAAGAGCATTAGCAGAAGATGGAGTATTAGTAATAGGTGTTTTATTAGATAGTGCTACTGGGTTAATTCTTGAAGGACCTGAGATAATATCTAAGGGTTTCATATTTATGAAGGAATCTGAAGAATTAATAGAAGAAGCTAAAGAGGTCGTTAGAGAATTATTTAAGAAGAAAATTAAAAATGGTAATGTAAGTAAGGAAGTATTAGTAAAGACCTATCTGGAAAACTTTTTTAATGAAGAAATAAGAAGAAAGCCTGTAATAATTCCTTTAGTATGGGAAATATAGTTATGGAGAAACATAGGCTTATAGGAATAATTATCTTCTCTATTGTTATATTTATCTTTATGGCTTGGTTATTTCCTGATGCAAGCGGTCGTTTAGGGAAAACTATAATAGACTTTTTAACTTGTGTTTTTGGTATATACCTAATTCCTTTGTTTCTTTATCTAACAAGTATTTCATTTCTGCTCATTAAAAAGGACTATCAACCAAATATTTTAAAGGCTTTATTGTTTTATTTTTTATCTTTATTGCTTCTAATTTCGATCTTGATACATATTTTTAATCTTCAAGATCATGGTAAATTTATTGGAAGATTATCTTTTAACATATATCAATATGTGGGAATAGGTGGATACATACTATTAACTTTGTTTTTTACTTTTTTAGGATTTCTCTTTTATCCATCCTTTGAAATTTTTAATAAAAAAAAGACTCTTTCAAAGGAAGAAAAAGTAGTAAAAAGAAAGAAAGAAGGAAAGATTGATAGGATACAAAATAGAGAGCAAGCCAAATTTATAAATACTTCTCAAAAACCTGTTACTAAAGAATTTTCTATCCCTCTAAATATTCTTTCCTATTCTGCTCAAAAAAATGATGAGGAAAACTATGAAAAAATGGCTCGTAGTTTGGAGGAAACTCTTAAAAGCTTTAAAATAGAAGCTAAGGTTAAAGACTGGAATATTGGACCTTCTGTTGTGAGATATAATATATCTATACCTCCTGGAGTTAGAGTAAGTAGAATTTTGAGTCTTTCTAATGATTTAGCTTTAGCTCTTGCAGTACCAAGTGTAAGATTTGAGGCTCCAGTTCCCGGTGAATCAGTTATAGGAATTGAAATTCCAAGAAGCAAGCCAGTTAAAGTATATTTGAGGGAAATCTTAGAGAGTGATGTTTTTAAAAAATCTGTTCATCCATTAACTATAGCTCTTGGAAAGGATTTGATTGGAAATATAAAAGTTGGTAACCTTGCAGAAATGCTCCATCTTTTGATTGCTGGTACTACAGGTTCTGGTAAAAGTATGTTTATTAATTCTTTAATTTTAAGTCTTTTATACAAAAATTCCCCTGAAAATTTGAATCTCATTCTTATAGATCCAAAAAGAGTAGAATTATCAATGTATAATAAACTATTAGGTAAATATATGAGACACAAAGTTGTGGTTGAACCTAAAAAAGCTGTTTATGCGTTAAGATGGGCAGTTTCAGAGATGGAAAGGAGATACGAGGTATTTGAAAAATTGGAAGTAAGAAACATAGATGAATATAAAAATCTTTCTCAAATAGAAGAAAATTTACCCTATATAGTAATTATTATAGATGAATTGAATGATCTTATGATGATAGCTCCAAAGGAAATTGAGGATTTAATATGTAGAATAGCTCAAAAAGCAAGAGCTGCTGGTATGCATTTAGTGGTTGCTACTCAGAGACCCTCTACAGATGTAATAACAGGCCTTATAAAGGCTAACATTCCTTCTCGTATTGCTTTTGCGGTATCATCACAAATAGATTCAAGAATAATATTGGATGATGCAGGTGCTGAAAAACTTATAGGAAGGGGAGATATGCTATTTCATCCAATAACAAGCAGTCATCCTATAAGGCTCCAAGCACCTTATGTGGAAGACAAAGATATCAAAAATGTGGTATCATATATCGTAGAAAATTTTGGAAATTTAAATTATGATATTATTACCTTTGAAGAGAAAGAAGAGACAGAAGGAAAAGAGATTGAGGAATTTGGAGATCCACTTCTACCAAAAGTTATAGAACTTTTGAAGGGAAAAAAAGTAATTTCTACATCTTATATTCAAAGAAAATTTAGTATAGGTTATAATAGGGCAGCAAGAATATTAGATATATTAGAAGAAAAGGGTTATGTAGCATCACAAGGAGAGGGGAAACCAAGAAGAGTATTAAGGGGAGGTGATGACATCTAGTAAGATTAAGAATTTAGAATTTTAAGGGGTTGTTTGTTTTAGAAAATTTTCTCAATGGAGGAGGTTTAAATTATTATGCGTAAGTTTTTAATTACCTTTTTAGTTCTTTCTCTTATCCTATTTTCTTCTTTAGGATTTTCTGCAAAAACTATTAGAGTTGGTATAGTATATGATGTAGGTGGTAGAGGAGATAAATCTTTTAATGATGCTGCATATAATGGATTGCAAAGAGCGATTAGGGTACTTAAAGTGGAAGGAAAGGATTTAGAACCTGGTCCTGGAGGGGCGAATAGGGAAGAACTATTAAGGACCCTTGCTGAACAAAACTATGACTTAGTTATTGGTGTAGGTTTTCTTTTCACTGATGCTATTATGGCAGTAGCTAAAGATTTTCCAAAAGTAAAGTTTGCCATAGTAGATGGGGTTATAGAGGGACTTCCTAATGTTTCTTCTTTAGTATTTAATGAGCATGAAGGATCCTTCTTAGTAGGTGTTATTGCAGGTTTAATGACTAAGAGTAATATTATTGGGTTTGTAGGTGGAATGGATATTCCCTTAATACACAAGTTTGAAGTTGGGTATAAAGCTGGAGCATTGTATGTTAATCCGAAAGTAAAGGTATTGATAAATTATATTGGTGTAACAGGAGATGCATTTAAAGATCCAGTGAAAGGTAAAGAATTAGCCTTGGCACAATACAAACAAGGAGCTGACATAATTTATCATGCTTCTGGGGCATCTGGAGAAGGAGTATTTGAGGCAGCAAAAGAAACTAAGAAATATGCTATTGGAGTAGATTCTCCTCAATCTTGGATTATGCCCGATAGGATTATTACAAGTATGTTAAAGAGGGTAGATGTAGCAGTTTATGAAACCATAAAAGATGTAAAGGAAGGAAAATTTAAACCGGGAATTAGAGTTTTTGGTGCAGCAAATGGTGGGGTTGATTATGAAAAAACAAAACTTCTTCCTTTAGGTGTAATTTCAAAAGTTGAACAAGTTAAAAAAGATATAATATTAGGAAAAATCGTAGTTCCATATGATGGTAAGACCTTCGAACAATTTAAAGCAAAATATCTAAAGTAAAAATATAATTTCTTACCCCCTCTCATAATGGGAGGGGGTTTTATAAAGGGAGGTAAGAAAGTAAGTGGAAGAGATAATAAGATTAGAAGGAATCACTAAGATTTTCCCAGGAGTTGTTGCAAACGATAATGTATCCTTAACAATTTATAAGGGAGAAATTCATGCAATTGTTGGAGAAAATGGTGCTGGAAAATCTACCTTAATGAAGATAATATATGGTCTTTATAGACCAGATAAAGGTGAAATTTATATAAGTGGGAAAAAGGTTAATATACATTCTCCTAAAATTGCTATAAATTATGGTATAGGTATGGTGCATCAGCATTTTATGCTGATACCTCCTTTTACAGTTATTGAAAATATTATTTTGGGATCAGAAGTAAAAAATGGTATATCTTTAAATTTAAAAAAAGCTGAAGAGACTCTAAATGAAATTATTAATTCTCTTGGTTTTAAAATAGATTTGTATGAAAAGGTTGAAAATCTTTCTGTTGGTGAGGCCCAAAGGGTAGAAATTTTGAAACTTTTATACAGAAAGGCTGAAATATTAATTTTAGATGAACCTACAGCTGTGTTAGCTCCCCAAGAAGTAGAAGAGCTTTTCACTATTCTTAGAAAGCTTTCTTCTCAAGGGAAAACCATAATATTTATTTCTCATAAGTTGAATGAAGTCCTTGAGATATCTGATAGAGTAAGTGTAATGAGAAGAGGAAAATTAGTAAATACAGTAAATACTAAAGAAACAAATAAGTTTGAACTCGCTCAAATGATGGTAGGAAGAGAGGTTTTTCTAAAAGTTGATAAAATTAAGAGAGAAAGAGGAGGCGAAATATTTAGAGTTGAGGATATATGGGTAAGGGGAAGAAAGGGATTAGATGTAGTTAAAGGTGTATCTTTTAATATAAGAGAGGGAGAAATTTTGGGTATAGCAGGAGTTGAGGGAAATGGACAATCTGAGCTTGTAGAAGCTATAGTAGGGCTTTTACCTTTAAAAAGAGGAAAAATATTTTTTAAAAACAAGGACATAACTTTGGAAAAGATTAGACAAAGACGTCTTCTTTTTGGTCATATACCAGAGGATAGGCATAAAAGAGGATTAATCTTAGATTTCTCTGTAGCGGAGAATTGTATTTTAGGTCTTCACTATTTTAATAAATTTTCAAAGGGAATATTTATAGATTATTCAAAAGTGTATAAACATGCCAATGAAATTGTAGAGAAATATCAAGTAAAAACTCCTAACATAAAAATACCTATTAGGAATTTATCAGGTGGTAATCAACAAAAAATAGTTTTAGGAAGGGAATTAAGCTTTTTACCTGATCTTTTAATCGCAGCTCAACCAACTCGTGGTTTAGACATAGGAGCTACAGAATTTGTTCATCAACTTTTAGTAGATCTAAGAAATCAAGGAAAAGCTGTGCTTCTTGTTTCTGCGGATTTAGATGAAATTTTAAATTTAAGTGATAGAATTTTGGTAATGTATAATGGGGAAATAGTAGGATCTTTTAGTCAATCAGAAGTTGATGAAAAAGAATTAGGTTATTACATGACTGGAGTTAAGAGGCAGACTGAATTAAAGGAGGCATTAATTTGAAAAATCGGGAATTTATAGAAAACTTAATTCTCAGTATAATAAGTCCTTTAATATCAATATTTATAGCATTATTTTTTGGCGGGATTATTATTTATTTACTTGGACATAATCCATGGGAAACATATAGAGAAGTGATAAATTTTTCTCTTGGAAATCCAAATGGATGGGGTTATGTATTATTTAATACCACCTCTTTTATATTAGCTGGATTAGCAGTAGCTATTGGTTTTAAAGGAGGTCTTTTTAATATTGGTGCAGAAGGGCAAATTCTTGTAGGAGGATTAGTATCTGCTTTGGCAGGTCTTTATATAGCTCCGTTATTTCCACCCTTTCTACACTTACCCATTACTCTTGTTTTTTCTGCTTTAGGTGGAGCTATTTGGGCATTTGTTCCTGCCATATTAAAGGCAAGATTAGGGGTCCATGAAGTTATTAATACCATAATGATGAATTGGATAGGTTATGCTCTTACTAATTATTTAGTTGTTAATACTTTTAGAGAAAAAGGAGTTTTATATCCATTACCACAAACTGATAAATTGCCTCCTTCAGCAGTTCTACCTAAGCTGTATTCAATTTTTCAAAAGATAGGTATTAATATACCAGAAAGTAACCCTGTAAATTATGCATTGGTAATTGCTACATTAATGGTTATAGTTACTTACTATTTATTATGGAAAACTAAATTAGGCTATGAGATAAGAGCTTTGGGGCTTAATATACATGCATCAGAGAATGCAGGTATAAATGTGAAAAATGTCATATTGGTAACTATGTTAATAAGTGGTGCTATAGCTGGACTTGCTAGTATAAACGATGTTTTAGGATATAGATACAGATATCTTGATAATTTTTCTCACGGACTTGGTTTTACTGGAATAGCAGTTGCTCTACTTGGGAAAAATCACCCTGTAGGCATAATATTTTCTGCACTTCTTTTTGGTGCATTAAATAGAATGGCTATTGGTATGGATGTTTTTACTCATATACCAAGAGAAATAATTTCAGTCCTACAAGCAGTCATAATATTAACTATTGTGGTAAGTAACGAAGTACTCATTCGCTTTCTGAAAAAAAGGAGGAAAGTTACATATGCTTGAAACAATTTTTGCCTGGGAAACCATAACTTCTGCTATAAGAATGGCAACTCCACTTGCTTATGCATCCTTAGGGGGAGTTTTTTCGGAAAGAAGTGGAGTAGTGAATATAGCTTTAGAAGGTATTATGTTATTTGGAGCATTTTTTGCTGCAGTTGGAACATATTTTTTTAAAAATCCTTTAATTGGATTATTATTCTCTATAATTGCTGGTTCAATTGTTGCATTTATTCATGCAGTGGTATCGATTAAGTTTAGAGTAAATCAGATAGTAAGTGGTACAGCATTAAACATGTTAGCTGTTGGAGGTACCACTTTTTTGTCAAGGCTGATATTTAAAGCTGCAGGATCTTCTCCCCACATTGAGGGTTTTGTACATATAGATATTCCAGTCATTTCTAAAATCCCTGGTATAGGGTTAATTTTTAGAGACCTTTCTCCACTAATCATCCTTATGATTGTTCTTGTCTTTTTGTCCCAATATATACTGTATAGAACAGTCTTTGGTTTAAGAATAAGGGCAGTAGGTGAAAACCCACAGGCAGCAGATACATTGGGAGTAAATGTTTATAAATACAGATATATAGGTGTGCTTATAAGTGGAATTTTAGGGGGTATAGGAGGTGCCTTTCTTTCCTTAGAACATGCGAGGGTTTTTGTCGAGAATATGACCGGGGGAAGGGGTTTTATAGCTCTTGCTGCTATGATATTTGGTAATTGGAATCCTATAGGTTCCTTAGGTGCATGTTTACTTTTCGGTCTGGCTGAAGCTCTAAGAATGAGACTAGAAGGTGTAGGTATTCCAACGCAATTTATACAAATGATACCTTATATTCTTACTATGTTAGTTTTAGCAGGAGCTGTAGGAAAATCTACTCCTCCTTCGGCAGATGGAGTACCCTATGAAAAAGAGGAGATATAGGGAAAAGTTTCAAATATTTGTTTATAAAAGTATTGCAGTTGTTCTTAGAAGATTACTAAAATGGTTTTATAATTTGAAAGTGTATGGTATTGAAAATATACCATTAGAAGGGCCTGTCATTATTGCTCCTAATCATAGGAGTAGTCTCGATGTTTTGGTTATAGCTACGACCCTGCCAAGACCTATTAAGGCTTTGGGTAAAATAGAACGATTCGAATATCCCATATTTGGTAGATTTGCAAGATATTTGGGAGGAATTCCAGTTAAAAGAGAAAATATTGATTTGTCTGCTGTAAAGGATGGTTTAGAAGCTATAAGAGAAGGTGAAGTATTATTAATATTTCCAGAAGGCACGCGTTTAAGAAGAGATAATGGAGATGTTAAAATCAAAAGAGGAATTGGTTATTTTGCAGCGAAGACTAAGGCTCCTGTTATTCCTACAGCTATAATTGGAGCTGATAATATATGGCCTCCTGAGAAAAAATTTCCTCATTTATCTGGCAAAATAAAAGTAATATACTCAGAACCATTAGTTTATGAGGGTGAACATGATAGAAAGAAAGAAGAAGAATTTACGAATAAAGTGATGGAAATAATAAATCAAATTTTAATGGAAGCAAGGATAGAAAATGAAAAGGATTAAGAAGGAAATTTCCTATTTTTTCTATAAAATAATTATTTATATTGTAAGATTTCTATTAAAAATTTTATGGGGCTATAAAGTTGAAGGGAAAGAAAAGATTCCTAAAGGTTCTTTCATTGTGGTTGCTAACCATGTCAGTTTATTGGATCCTATTGTTATAGGTGCTGCCTTTGATAAGAGACTTTTTTATCTTGCTAAAAAAGAGCTTTTTAAATCAAAGATTTTCAACCCTTTTCTAAGATGGCTTGGAGCTATAGATGTAGATAGACGAGATTTTAGGTTTGAAACATGGAAAAAGATTAAAAGACTTATAAAAGGAAATGAAATAATTGTAATTTTTCCTGAGGGAACAAGAAATGAACATCCTGAGAAAGGACTTCTTGAGATAAAGGATGGAGCTTCCACTCTTGCAATTACTCATGGTCTTCCCATACTTCCGATTGGAATTAAGGGTACTGAAAAGATCTGGAGAAGAAGAAAAGTAATTCCTCAATTAGGAGGAAATATTACTATAAAAATAGGAGGACCAATTTTTGTTATAAAAAATAATAAACCTACTAAAGAAGAGATAAAAGATCTTAATGATAAGATTAAAGAAAGTATTACGGAGCTTTTAAAATGAAGGTATATTTGGTAACACCTTATGGATGGTGTTCAGGTGTTAAGAAATCTATTAGTTTAGCGGAAAAGATTTTACAAACAAAAGGTGAAGTATATACATTAGGTGCATTAGTGCATAATCCAAAAGTGATAGAAGATTTAGAAAGAAAAGGAATAAAAATTTGGAATAATAAGTCAATTCCAGAGGGAAAAAAGCTTATTGTAAGAGCTCATGGTTTGCCATATAAGGAGGTAGAAAAATATAAAGAGTATGGTAATGAAATTTATGACGCAACGTGTCCCTTGGTTAAGAAGGTACAAAAATTAGCTGAATTTTTAAAAAAAAATGGTTATAAAGTATTAATTGTTGGCGAGAAAAAACATCCAGAAGTGATTGGTATAATGAGTTATGCTGAAGAAAAAGGCATAGTAATTGAAAATATTAATGATGCTATAATGGTAGAGTCATTTCCTAAAATAGGTATAGTTATTCAGACGACTCAAAGTTGGGAAGAGGTGGAAGAGATTATAAAGTTAATACTAACTAAAGGGAAGGAAATTAGGATTTTCAATACCATATGTCCTGAAGTTGAGAAAAGGCAGGAAAAGGCAAAGATATTATCAGAAATGGTAGAATTAGTGTTAGTTCTTGGAGGAAGAAATAGTGCTAATACAAGAAGATTGTATAATATTTTAGTTAAAAGTGTGCCTACTTATCATATAGAAAACTTAGAAGAAATTGATATGGAATGGTTTGATAATAAACAAAAAATTGGTATTATAACAGGCACATCTACACCAGATGCTTTTGTAGAGGAGGTTTTAAAATTATTAGAAACCCATCATCCCTTAGAGATACATTTGGTATAGAAGTAGGAATCCCTGTAGTAAGTATTGTAGGAAGGCCTAATGTAGGAAAATCTGTGCTCTTTAATAGAATTGCAGGAGAGGAAAAAGCTATAGTTGCTGATGAGCCTGGAGTTACTAGGGATCCTTTAGTGCACCTTTGCGAATATAAAGGTAAGTTTTTTTATCTTATAGATTCAGCAGGATATGGATTAAATGATGATTTAAGTGAACTTGTTAAAGAAAAAATATATGAAGTGATTGAAATAAGTGATCTTATACTATTTGTGGTAGATGGAAGGTCAGAGCTTACTTCTCTTGATTTTGAATTTGCTGAGATTCTTAGGAAATCTGGAAAAAAGATAATTTTAGTAGTAAATAAAATGGAAGGAAGAATTGATTCTGAAATTTATCTTTCTCCTTTTACTGTGTTGGGTTTAGGTGAACCTTTCCCTATCTCTGCTATTCATAAACAAAATCTTACTGAGCTTATTGAGAAAATATTATCCCTTATTCCAAATGTAGAAGTAGGAAAAGAAGAACAGTTAATAAAATTTGCTTTTGTAGGTAGACCAAATAGCGGTAAATCATCCTTAGTAAATACCTTGATAGGTAAATATAGGAATATTGTTAGTGAAATTCCTGGAACTACCAGAGATACAGTGGATATAATATGGGAATTTAATGGAAAGAAATACATGATTCTTGATACTCCAGGATTAAGAAGGCCCTCAAGAATTGAAGAAGAGCTCGAAGAATTATCAGTAAGAAAAGCATTAAATACTATAAAAAGATTGGATGTAGCTATAATGGTTGTTGACCTTTCGATAGGAATTAGAGATCAAGAGAAAAGAATTTTGCATTATATTGAAGATAAGGGAAAATCTTGTTTAATTGTTTTTAATAAAACAGATTTATTTCCCTCTTTGAAAGAAAGAAGAGAGTTTGAAAAAATAGTTCCAAGTTTACTTTCTCCTTTCGATTATTTTCCCTTTATATTTACATCTGCCCTTACTGGATATAATGTAAAAAAGATTATTCCTTGGGTAGACAAATTGTATGGACTAAGTCATATGAGAATTCCTACATCTCAAATTAATATGGCAATTCAAGAAGCTTTAAGTAGAGTTTCCTTCTCAAAAAAGGGTAAAAGCTTGAAAATTTATTATGCCACACAGGTTGAAACTTCTCCTCCAAGAATAGTCTTCTTCGTAAATGAACCAGAAATCATGAATAAGAATGTTCAAAAATATTTTGAAAAGTATATTAGAAATTACTTTTCTTGGACAGGTACTCCTATAAAAATAGAAGTAAGAAAGAGGGAGTAAAAGCCATGATCACAAAAATCTTATTAATGTTGATTTCTTATCTATTAGGATCTATACCTAGTGCATTAATTGTGGGTAAACTTTGGAAAGGTATAGACGTAAGAAAACATGGAAGTGGTAATTTAGGTGCTACTAATGTTCTTAGAGTGCTTGGATGGGGACCTGCTATTATTACAGCCTTAATGGATGTGGGTAAGGGAGTTTTAGCTGTATATCTTGCAACATTTATCCTTAAAAATGATCATATAGCTATTTTATTATGTGTTATCTCTGCAGTAATAGGACATTCTTTTCCTATATTTGCTGATTTTAGAGGAGGAAGAAGTGTAGGGATTTCTTTTGGTATTCTTTTTTATCTTTTCCCTAAAACCTCTTTGACTGTTCTGATAATTGCCATAATAATTGTGAGTATAACAAAATACAAATCAATAGCTTCTATAACCTCTGCTATTATTTATCCTTTTATTTTATATTCTTTAGAAAGACCAGTAATGGAATATATGATTTGTGTGGTAATCGTATGTCTTTTTATTATTTATAGACATATACCTAATATTAGGAGGCTTATAAGAGGGGAGGAACATAAAATAGATTGGAGAATAAAAAGATAAAAATTACAGTTTTTGGTGGAGGAAGTTGGGGAACCACATTAGCAGATATATTATCGGAAAAGAATTATGATGTAACTCTTTGGGTACGAGATAGCAAAAAGGCGAAAATTATAGAAGAAAAAAAAGAAAATATCTTTTATCTTCAAGGGTATAAGTTAAATCCCAATTTAAAGATTACAAGTGATATAGAATTAGCCACAAAGGATACTCTGATAGCAATTTTGAGTATTCCTGTTCAAGGCTTGAGAGATTTTATTAGATCGAATAGATATTATCTTACCCATATTCCATATTTTGTTAACACTGGAAAAGGTATAGATATAGAAACTCTTAAAAGGCCTTCTGAAATAATAATGGAAGAGCTTAATATTGAACAGGGACAAGTTGCTATTTTTTCGGGTCCAAGTTTTGCAAAAGAGGTGATGGAAAGAAAACCCTTAGCTATGGTGATTGCTTCTCCAAGTATTGTAACTGCAGAATTTCTACAAAATATTTTTAATATGGATTTTATGAGAGTATATAGAAGTGATGATATAGTAGGTGTGGAATTAGGAGGTGCTCTGAAGAACGTAATTGCAATAGCAGCTGGAATATCGGATGGTTTAAATTTTGGATATAATGCAAAAGCAAGTCTTATTACAAGAGGTTTGGCAGAAATTAATAGGTTTGCTATTTTATTTGGAGCTAATCCTTTTACTATACTCGGTCTTTCTGGACTTGGAGATTTGGTACTTACAGCTACAAGTACTTTAAGTAGAAATTGGAGGGTAGGAAAATATGTAGGAGAAGGGAAAAGTTTACAGGAGGCATTATCTGAACTTCATGGTATGGTAGCAGAAGGAGTTTATACTGTAAAATCAGTTTATAATCTTTCCCAGAAATATAATATCTATATGCCTATTACTGAAGAAGTTTATGAAGTATTGTATAGTGGAAAATCCCCTAAATCAGCTCTAATAAGTCTTTTATCAAAAGAACTAAAACGCGAAATTGACGAAAATTTTCAAATTAACTTGTTATAAAAAATTACTCTTGTTATAATACTTTTAGAAATATAAAAAATTTTGAGGTGTATTAAAGTATGGAAAAAGAGAAAGCATTAGAATCAGCAATTTTTCAGATTGAGAAACAATTTGGAAAAGGCTCCATAATGAAATTAGGAAGTAATGAGAGATATGAGGTACCGGTCATACCGACTGGTATTCTTACCTTGGATTATGCTTTAGGAGTTGGAGGAGTTCCGAGAGGAAGAATTATTGAACTCTTTGGACCAGAAGGTTCTGGTAAGACAACAGTTGCCTTACAGATTATTGCTTCTGCTCAAAAACAAGGCGGAATTGCTGCTTTTATAGATGCTGAACATGCTTTTGATCCAAATTATGCAAAAAGAATAGGAGTAAATTTAGAAAATCTTCTTATCTCACAACCAGATACTGGAGAACAAGCATTAGAAATTGCTGAGATTCTTGTAAGAAGTGGCAGTGTAGATGTGATTGTCATAGATTCAGTAGCTGCTTTAGTGCCAAGAGCGGAGCTTGAGGGAGAGATGGGAGATGCCTTTATAGGTTTGCAAGCAAGACTTATGTCTCAAGCTTTGAGAAAGTTAACTGGAGTTATTAGCAAATCTAAAACTGTAGCCATATTTATCAATCAATTAAGAGAAAAAGTAGGAGTTTTCTTTGGAAATCCCGAAACTACACCTGGAGGAAGAGCTTTAAAATTCTATGCTTCAGTTCGTATTGATGTAAGGAAAGCAGAATCAATGAAAGAAGGAAGTGAGGTTACAGGGACAAAAGTAAAAGTTAAAGTTGTAAAGAACAAAGTAGCTCCTCCATTTAAAGAAGGTGAATTTGAATTAATATATGGTGAGGGAATATCAAGAGAAGGATGTATATTGGATGCTGGAGTAGAAGCAAAAGTTATTGAAAGAAGTGGTACATGGTATATATACAAAGATATAAGATTAGGGCAGGGTAGGGAGAATGCAAAAACATATCTTAAAGAGCATCCAGAACTTGCTGATGAGATAGAAAGAGAAATAAGAAAGATATGGGGTTTTGAAACTTCTCAAGTATCAGGAGAACCCAAAGAGAGTGAGAAAACAGAGACAAAAGAAGAAAAGACTACAAAAAGATCTTCTTCTAAATAACAAAATTATCTTAGAATCTTGACATCGGTTTATAGTATTTATATAATCAAAATCAAGAAATGCCGAGGTGGTGGAATTTGGCAGACACGTAGCATTGAGGGTGCTATGGGCTTACGCCCGTCCGGGTTCAAATCCCGGCCTCGGCACCAAATTAGAATATGAAACTCTTCCCCAATACTCAGGGAAGGGTTTTATTTTAATTAGCTGACGGAGGAATCATTGTTGTGGAAGATTGTTTGTTAGAGGTAAAAAATCTAAGAACATATTTTTTTACAGATGAAGGAATCGTTAAAGCAGTAGATGATGTATCCTTTGGTTTAAAAAAGGGAGAGAGTTTAGGAATTGTGGGAGAATCAGGAAGTGGTAAAAGTGTAACTGCTCTCTCTATCATGAGACTCATACAAGATCCTCCTGGAAAGATTGTTGGTGGAGAGATAATATTTAGAGGAGAAGATCTTCTTAAAAAGAAAGAAGAGGAAATGAGAGAGGTGCGCGGGAACAAAATATCTATGATATTTCAAGATCCAATGACCTCTCTCAATCCTGTTTTTACAATAGGGGATCAAATAATGGAAGCTATAATTCTACACCAAAAACTAGATAAGGTTTCAGCAAGAAAAAAAGCTATTGAGATGTTAGAACTTGTTAGAATACCGGAGGCATCTAAAAGAATTGATGAATATCCTCATCAATTTAGTGGTGGAATGAGACAAAGAGTAATGATAGCAATTGCACTATCATGTAGTCCTGAAATCCTTATAGCTGATGAGCCTACTACTGCTTTAGATGTTACAATTCAAGCTCAGATTATAGAATTAATTAAACAACTTCAAAAAGAATTAGGAATGTCTCTTATATTAATAACTCACGATATGGGAATAGTAGCAGAAACTTGTAAAAATGTGCTTGTTATGTATGCTGGGAAAGTAGTTGAGTTTGCTGATGTACGTACTATCTTCAAAAAGCCATCTCATCCTTATACAATTGGACTTCTTGAATCAGTGCCAAGGCTTGATGTAAGGAAAGAAAGATTGAAGGCTATAGAAGGTCAACCTCCAGATCTTGTTGCCCTTCCAAGTTATTGCTATTATGCTGAAAGGTGTCCTTATAAAACTGATAGATGTTTAGAAGAAATACCTGATTTAATTGAGGTAGAACCTGGGCATTATTCTCGCTGTTTTTATGCTAAGGGAATTGGAGTGAAAGTATGAATAACTATACAGATGATGTAATTTTAGAAGTCAGAAATCTAAAAAAATATTTTCCAATAAAAAGTGGCATCGTTTTTTCAAAACATGTGGGAGATGTAAAAGCTGTAGATGGACTAAGCTTTTATATTAGAAGGGGAGAAACATTAGGTCTTGTAGGAGAATCAGGTTGTGGGAAAAGTACGGTAGCGAGAACTATTATAAGACTTTTAGATCCTACAGATGGTGAAATTATTTTCGATGGGGTAGATATATCAAAACTTCCCCATAGTGCTCTAAGAAGAATAAGAAAAGATATGCAAATTATATTCCAAGATCCATATTCATCATTAAATCCAAGAATGACTATAAGTGAAATAATAGGTGAACCGTTACAAGTTCATAAAATAGTATCTTCTTCAAAAGAGAGAGAGAAGAGGGTACAAGAGTTATTAGAACTTGTAGGTCTTGCTCCTTACCATGCAACCCGTTATCCTCATGAATTTTCTGGGGGTCAAAGGCAAAGGATTGGAATAGCAAGAGCCCTTGCATTAAATCCAAAATTTATAGTTGCTGACGAACCAACATCTGCATTGGATGTATCTATAAGATCTCAGATTATAAATTTACTTCAAGATTTACAAAAAGAATTTAAATTAACTTATTTATTTATATCTCACGATTTAGCTGTTATAAGACATATATGTGATAGGATAGCTGTTATGTACTTAGGTAAGATTGTAGAACTTTCAGAAAATGATGATTTATATACTTCTCCACTGCATCCTTATACTCAAGCTCTTCTTTCTGCTATACCTATACCAGATCCTGAATTAGAAGAAAAAAGAAAAAAGATAGTACTTACAGGAGATATACCAAGTCCTTTAAATCCACCAACTGGTTGTAGGTTTCATACCAGATGTCCAAGCGTAATGGATGTATGTTCAAAAGTTGAGCCTGAATTAAAAGAAGTAAAACCAAATCATTTTGTGGCTTGCCATTTATATTGATATGGAAAAACAAGATTTTAAAAATCAACTAAAGAAAACTGCTCATCTGGCGAGATTATATCTAACGCTAGAAGAAGAAGAATTATTTTCTCGTCAATTACAAAGTATTCTTGATTATTTTAATAAACTTCAAGAATTAGACACTACTAATGTAGAGCCAATGGCACATGTATTACCTTTGTCCAATGTGTGGAGAGAGGATGATATTAGAAAGAGTATTCCTAAGGAAGAAATTTTTATGAATGCCCCTGAAGTGGAGGAAGATGGATTCAAAATTCCTAGAATTTTAAAAAGGGAAGAATAATTAGTATGAGAACTCTTAAGGAATTAAAAGATTTATATAGTAAAAATGAGCTAAAAGTAAGGGAGTTAATAGATTTTTATCTAAAAAAGATAGAAGAATGGGAACCATTTATTCATGCTTTCCTTATAGTGCCTTATAATGAAATAGAAAAACAAATTAGTGAAATTGAGAAAAAACCTAAAAATTTACCTCTTTATGGAATTCCTATTGCTGTAAAGGATAATATACTTACAAAAAATATTAGGACTACTTGCGCTTCCAAAATTCTTGAAAATTTTACACCTCCATATGATGCTACTGTTATAAGAAGGCTTAAAGATAATGGAGCGATAATAATTGGAAAAACAAATTTAGATGAATTTGCCATGGGTTCCTCTACAGAAAATTCTGCTTTTGGTCCTACTAAAAACCCTTGGGATATTGAGAGAGTTCCAGGAGGGTCAAGTGGTGGATCTGCAGCATGTGTTTCAGCAGGAGAAGTACCTGTTTCGATAGGATCTGATACGGGTGGATCTATAAGGTTGCCTGCGTCTTTTACTGGAGTTATAGGATTAAAACCCACATATGGCCTTGTATCACGATATGGACTTGTAGCCTTTGCATCATCCTTAGATCAGATAGGACCTTTTGGTAGAAGAGTAGAGGATGTGGCTTTAATTCTTCAGGTTATTGCTGGATATGACCCCATGGATTCTACGTCTTCTCCTTATGAGATTCCAAATTATTTTGAAAACTTGGGTAAGAGCGTAAAGGGATGGAAAGTAGGATTCCCTGAAGAACTTTGGCAGAAAGGGGTTTCAGAGGAAGTTTTAAGAGTTCTTGACAAATCCTTTGATATATTCAAGGATTTAGGAGTTGAAATAATAGAGATATCTCTTCCTTCTATAGAATATGCCCTTTCAGTTTATTATATCATTGCTACCTCTGAAGCAAGTTCCAATTTGGCAAGATATGATGGAGTAAAGTATGGATATAGAGAAGAGGCAGAAGATCTTATATCAATGTATAAGAACACAAGAGGTCATGGCTTTGGAAGTGAAGTTAAAAGAAGAATAATATTGGGTACTTATGCTTTAAGTGCTGGGTATTATGATGCCTATTATTTAAAGGCAACAAAGGTAAGGAATTTAATTAGAAAAGAATTTGAGGAAGCATTCAAAAAAGTTGATATAATTGTTTCACCAACAAGTCCTATACTCCCATTTAAATTAGGAGAGAAGATATCTGACCCTCTTCAAATGTATCTAACCGATATAATGACTATACCAGTAAACCTTGCTGGTATTCCTGCTATCTCTATGCCTGCTGGTTTCTATAATAATCTACCTGTAGGAATTCAATTCATGAGTACTTTCTTTTCAGAAAATAGACTTCTTCAGTTTGCTTATGCATATCAAGAAATGATGGATTTTTCAAGTAAATACCCAACTCTTCCTCAAAAGAGGAGGACTTAAAAATGCTAAAACCAGTAATAGGATTGGAAGTACATGCTCAGCTATCTACTGAAACTAAACTTTTTTGCTCTTGTAGTACGGATCATGAAAATGTCCCCCCAAATACTAATGTTTGCCCAATATGTATGGGGTTTCCAGGAGTCCTTCCAGTACTTAATAAAAAAGCGGTAGAATTTGCAATAAAGGCTGGTTTAGCTTTGAACTGCGAGATTTCAAATTATTCAAAGTTTGATAGAAAAAATTATTTCTATCCGGATTTACCCAAAGGATACCAAATATCTCAATATGATTTACCTTTATGCAAGAATGGTTATTTGGAAATTTTTGTGGATGGGGAAGTTAAGAAAATAAGAATAAAGAGAATTCATTTAGAGGAAGATGCTGGAAAATTATTACATATAGGGACAGGGGATAGATTATCAGAAGCCGATTACAGTCTTGTCGATTTTAATAGGGCAGGCATTCCTCTTATTGAGATTGTTACAGAACCTGATATAAATTCTCCTCAAGAAGCAAGAATATTTTTACAGGAACTAAGATTAATCTTAAGATATTTAGAAATAAGTAGCGGAGATATGGAAAAAGGTTCTCTAAGATGTGATGCTAATATTTCTATACAAACTCAGGAAGGAGTTTTAGGAACAAGAACTGAGATAAAAAATGTAAATTCTTTTTATTCCTTGGAAAAGGCTTTAGAATATGAAATTGAAAGGCAGATTGAACTTTTGAAAAATGGTGAACAAGTAATACAAGAGACAAGGCATTGGGATGAAAAAAAGCAAAAAACAGTGAGTTTAAGAGGAAAAGAAGAAGCAGAAGATTATAGATATTTTCCTGAACCTGATCTTCCCCCTTTAATCGTGACAGAGGAGATGAAGGAAAAAATAAAAAAGGAAATTCCAGTATTACCAAAGGAACTAAGAAGAAAATATTTTGCATTAGGTTTATTACCTAATGAAGTTGAGATAATTATTTCTGAAAGGGAATTAGCAGAATTTTTTGATAAGTCTCTAGTGTTATATACTAATCCCAAAAATCTTTTAAATTGGATATCTGTAGAAATCTTAAGTTATTTGAATGATAATAATATGTCCTTTAAAGATTTAAATATACTTCCTGAAAAATTTATAAAATTAATACAAATGGTAGATAAAAACGAAATAACACGTCCTGTAGCAAAGGACGTATTAAGAAAATATCTAACCACAGGTAAAGATCCAGAGAAGATAGTGGAAGAGGAAGGTTTAAAAACAGTATCTGATACTTCATATTTACAAGAGGTTATTCAAAAGGTTATATTAAATAATGAAAAAGCAGTTTCTGACTGGAAGAAGGGGAAGAAACAAGTCTTGAACTTTTTAGTAGGTCAGGTGATGAAAGAGACAAAAGGAAGAGCGAGTTTAGATTTAGTAAAAAATCTTCTTGAAGAAGAATTAAATAAATTATGAAAGAGAAAAAGCCCTTAGGTGAATATCTTTTAGAATTAGGACTTATAACAAAGGAGCAATTAGAGAAAGCTCTCGAGGAACAGAAGAAAACTGGGGTTAAATTAGGACAAATACTGATCGAGAGAGGATATGTAAAGCCCGAGGATATTGGAAAAGTATTAGAAAGGCAAAGTGAAATTCCCTATATTTCTTTGTCTGAAATCCCTATTGATGAAAAATTAGCTGGATCCTTTCCAGAAAATCTTTTAAGAAAATATAAATTTATACCTATGAAAAGAGAAAGTGGAATAATACATGTTGCTATAGTTCCTCCTATTGATCCTGTAGTAGTAAATGAAATAAGAAGAATAGTAAAGGCACCAATAAGATTGTTTATTACTACCGATAAAGAGTTTAATCAGATTATGTCAAAACTTTTCCCTTTAGAGAAGAGTACCCTTTCTGCTGTTCAAGACTTTCAAAGGAGTATGCCGGTAGAAACAATAGTTGAAGCCCCTCCTGCAATAGGCGTTGAAGAAGCACCTATTGTTAGATTGGTATCTTCTATAATTAATGAAGCAATCACAAGAAATGCCAGCGATATCCATTTAGATCCCCAAGAGAAAGAGATGAAGGTAAGATATAGAATCCATGGAATTCTTTATGATATTATGAGTATTCCTAAGGAAATTCAAGATGCTGTAGTAACAAGAATAAAGGTAATATCAGGAATGGATATAGCAGAAAGAAGAAGACCTCAAGATGGAAGAGCAACTTATAGATATGAAAATAAAATCTTTGATTTAAGAGTAGCTTCAGTGGGTACTATACACGGAGAAATGGTAGTTATAAGATTACTGGATAAATCAAAAGTACTTATTGAGCTTGATAGATTGGGCATGACAAATGAAGACCTTAATGTATTTGAACATCTTATAAAAAGACCTTTTGGAATGATCCTTGTCACAGGACCTACAGGAAGCGGTAAAACTACCACATTATACTCAGCTTTAAATGTTTTAAATAAACCATCAGTAAATATAATAACCTTAGAAGATCCGGTAGAATACGAACTTCCAGGAATAAATCAGATTCAGATACAACCAAAGATAGGTATAGATTTTGCTATGGGACTTAGAAATATCTTGAGACTTGATCCCAATATTATAATGGTGGGTGAAATTAGGGATTCAGAAACATTAAATACCGCTATTGAAGCTGCTCTAACGGGTCATTTGTTGTTAAGTACTTTTCATGCAAATGATTCTGTAAGTGCTGTGGCGAGATTGATACAAATGGGGCTGGAACCTTTTTTAATTGCATCTTCACTTATAGGGATAGTAGCCCAAAGATTAGTAAGGACTATATGTTTATCTTGTAAAGAAGAGTATATACCTTCATCGGAGGAAATAGAAGAACTCGGATTAACAAAAGATGAAGGAAGAAATATAAGACTTGTGCGAGGAAAAGGTTGTCTATTCTGTAATTATACAGGATATTCAGGAAGAACTGGAATTTTTGAGTTATTAAAAATAACTAAGAACATAAGGACATTAATAAATAAAAGGGCATCTATTGATGAAATTAGGGATATGGCATTAAGAGAGGGGATGAAAACCTTACATATGAATGCAAGAGAAAAGGTATTATCAGGAATAACTACTATTGAGGAGGCACGTAGAGTAATAGCTTGGGAGGAGGATTAATTTGCCCTCCTATAGATATGTGGCAAGAGATCTTGAGGGAAGAAGATATAAAGGTATAATTGAAGCAACCAATGAAAGAGAAGCAAGAAGAATTCTAAAATTAAGGAAATTATATGTAATATCCTTAAAAAAAGAATCCTCATTATGGAAAACTTTAACCTATAAAAAGAAAGTTACTCTTCCAGAGCTTGTTTTATTCACATCCCAATTTGCAACTCTTTTAAGATCTGGAATTATTCTTACAGAATGTCTTACAACTTTATCATCTCAAACCAACAATCCTTATTTTAGAGATATACTTAATGATGTAAGAAAAAGTGTTGATTCTGGATTGAGTCTATCAGAGGCTCTTTCTAAATATCCTAATGTATTTCCCAAAATATTTATAAGCTTAGTGAGAACGGGTGAAATTACAGGAAGTCTTGATATTATGTTGGAGAGACTTTCAAGGTATTTTGATGAACAACATGAATTAAGGGAAAGAATAAAATCAGTTACTACTTACCCTATAATAGTTATGGTTGCTGCAATCTTGGTTGTAATATTTATGCTAACTTTTGTAGTGCCTACTTTTCAAAGAATCTATGGGAGAACTAATGTACCTCTTCCTCTTCCCACAAGGATTACTATATTATTAGGAGATTTTGTTAAGAAAAATCTATTTATTATTTTTATCTTGTTTTTTTTGATTATTATTGGAATAAAACAAGCCCTAAAAATTAAAAAGATAAAAAGATGGTGGGATGAGTTTAAACTGAATATTCCTAAAATAGGCAATCTGTGGCGAAAAGTGTTACTTAATAGATTTACTAGTACCTTTTATGTACTTATAACAGGTGGAATATTAATAACCCAATCTTTGGAAATCCTTGAAGACGTAATGGGAAATCTATATTTCTCAGAGAATCTTAGAAAAATCCTTTCTGGGGTTTTGGAGGGAAGAAATTTATCAGAGCTTATTGATGAGAATGTATTTACCCCTCTTTTAAAGCAAATGATAGCAGTAGGGGAGAGGAGTGGAAGATTGGATTCTATGCTAGAAGAATATAGTAGATTTTCCCAAAGAGAGATAGAGATTGGAACAAAAAGAATAACCTCTCTAATAGAACCTGCATTAACATTGTTTTTAGGTATTGTAGTTTTCTTCATTGTTATATCAATGTATCTCCCAATGTTTAATATGGTAAGACTTTTTAGAAGGTAGGAATTAATACTTGGTATATGATAAATTTGTGATATAATTTAGTAAAGATAATAATTTTTAAATTTTGGGAAAGGAGGTGAGTTATTTGAAAAATAGTAAAGGTTTCTCCTTGTTAGAGCTTTTAGTTGTAGTAGCTATTCTTGGAATCCTTATAGCTATCGCATTACCAAGATATTTTGATGCGGTAGCAGATGCCAAAAGAAATGCTCAGAGAACAAATATAGCAATAATAAGAACGAGCTTAGAATATTATAGGAACAAAAATAACACATATCCAACAGATACACAGACATTTGTTAATTTCTTAAAAGATCCTAACTACTTCTCAGAAACACCAGTATGTCCGTATAATGGGCAAACATATACTTCTCAAGGATCTGCACCTGCTACTTGGGATGAGAGTAATGCTCATATATTAGTTTATCAAGGTTCAGCAAAATCCTATACTTTATCTTATACATCTCCATAGTTTTGTAACTATATTTATGCCCCGAAGCTTGTCTTCGGGGCTTTTTGTTAATAAATGAAGAAACTTTTTAATATCTTAAAGCTTAAAAAAATTATAAGTCCATTATTATATACTCTTCTTACATGTATTTTATTAATTCTTCTTTATATGTTTTTTAATATATTTTTTTGGTTAGGGGTACAAGCATTTATAATTTCCCATGAGATAGTAATAAATGCAAACTATGCTCTACAGCTTTCAGTTTTAAAAAATGAAAAAGTAGTCTTTGATTTTTATTACTCTTCTAAGACAAATTCTATTCAATTTTATTGGATGTATGGGGAAAAAACAAAAAAAATATATCTTTCTCCTCATCTTATTCCCTCAGGTATAAGAGCATATAGCCCAAAAGGGACTTATACTTTTTATTTTGAAAATGGAAATATATATCCAGAAGGTGAAATATCACTTTCAACATTTTTTACAAAGAGAGTTATAAAGTTTTATAAAAATGGAAAGGTGAGTTTTTAAAACTTCTTGTAAAAACTTTTAAAGATTTGATAAAATAAAAACATGAAAAAGGGGTTTTCATTCTTAGAGGTTATAGTAGTAATATCCATCTTAGGAATCCTTTTATGGATTACATATAACTCTATATTGAGTAAACCGGACTCTAAAATATTATTACAGAATACTACAAATCAATTTATTCAGGATATAAGATATATAAGACAAAGAGCAATAATTAATAAAACTGACTGGATATTAATAATCTCACCTCAGGCATATACTTCCTATACCTTCCTTGATGATAAGGGAAAGATTGTAACAAGATTTTTTAATAATATTTCTGTAAATACAACTGCTACTTTATTTTCCTTTGATAGAGATGGCAATTTTACAGCTGATTATACAGAAACTTATGCCATTTTAACATTAATAATTGATAATTATACTTCTACTATAAGGATAAATTCCTTAGGTTTTATTGAAGTGGAAGGTTTATGAAAAGAGGTTTTACCTTCTTAGAAGTTTTGATATCAATACTTATTTTAGGAATATTTATGGCATCCTTTGGAGTTGGGTTATACCATATTTTAAATGAGGATGATATGGAAAAAATTGAAAGTACATGCTTAGAATTATCTGAAAGAGTTATAGAAGATTATAGAAAAACTATTTTAGCCAATTGGACAGCTTCTTTTCCCATTTCTGGAAATTTTGCTAGTATTGGATATACAAGCTATCTTTATACAATAAGCATTACAAACATTACAAATTCACTAAGACAATTTACAATTACAGTTTGGAATGATGCAAATAATAACAATACATTAGATAATTTTGAGGGTAAAGCAGTTCTTGTTAGTTTAATATCAAGAAGGAGATAATAATGAGGAATGGCTTAACCCTAATTGAAGTGATTATAGGTGTTTTAATATTAGGAATGATTGCTCTTCTTCTTGCCAATGTTCTTATAGGAACCATAGATCTTTTTGGTAGAAAACAAGAATCTCAAGAAATATTCTCAAATGCCCAAATAATTCTCGATAGATTAACAAGAGAGATAAGACAAGGATCTCAAGTGTTAGATATAAGTTCTGCTACTGATACCCTTGGTAAACTTTCCATTCAGCTTTGTACAGGAGATATAAGAAGTTTCTCCTACACATTATATAATGGAAAATATTATTTTACTGTTGATGGGGAGATTCAAGCGGGTCCAATAAAAGAGCTTAGGTTTATTGGATATGATTTTAATGGTACCTACACCACATTGACATCTACTATAAGAACTCTATCAATTACACTTGTCATGGACAATAATGAAAAACATATGACTTTGGTATCTTTAAGAACTCAAGTCCAACCACAGTTATCAGGTATATTCATTACTGAGATTATGTATTATCCTGCAAGTCTTGATAAAAATGGAAATTCTCAAGATGAAAGAGATATGGAATTTATTGTTCTGTATAATGGAACAACTTATACTGTAAACTTATATGGTTGGAGAGTTAATAGAACTACAAGAATTTTTGACAGTCCTTCAGGAAGCTTTTTATTAACACCTGGTAATTATGCTATTATAGGAGGAAAAGATTCAAATTTAACTAATTTTTACAATCTTCCATCTTCCTATTTATATTTGAAAACACAGCAAAGAGGTCTTTACTCTGCAAATGGGGAGATGCCTGATAATTATGGATCTGTTGTTATAGAGGATGATAGGCAAAATGTAATTGATCAAGTAGATTATTCCTATACTTGGGGTGGTTATCCATCGGGTAATAATTATTATTCTCTTCTTCGTAAATCTATATCAGCTCCCTCCAATGATCCGTCAAATTGGAGAAATAGTCTTTGTTTAAATTATTATACTTCAAGCTTGTACGTTTACTGCTTAATTCCGAGATTGATTATTAATGAAGTAATGTATTATCCTCCAACATTTGATAGGAGTGGTAATAATAGAGGAGAAAGAAATATGGAATTTATTGAATTATATAATCCTACAACCCAAACTATAAATATTCAAAACTGGAGTATAAATAATAATAGATTTAATACTGTTGTGGTAGGATCATGGAATATTCCTCCCAATGGATATGCAATAATTGGTGGAAGTAATTCAACTCTCAATACGTCCTATAATATTCCAGGATCTTATACTTACATAAGAACGCGAAATTCGGGTCTTGGAGGGGGCACATCCCTTTTACCAAATAACTCTGGCAATGTGGTATTAAGAGATAATTATAATAATATAGTAGATCAAGTAAGTTATTCTTTAACCTGGGGTGGTTACAGAGTATATTTGTCTCAACCTCCTAATTACTATTATTATCACTATTCTTTAGAAAGAAAACATATTTTTGGAAATTCTCAAGATCCTGCCAATTGGGAAAGTAGTAATATACTAAATTATTATTTCTTAAGACTAAGGAAAATTGGCTCAATTATATACTATTATCATTATTATTCTTATTGTACACCAGCTTCTAAAAATTCAATAATGCCATGAGAAAAGGACAAATTTTAGTTGCAGTTTTATTGGTTTTTGCTATACTTAGCTTAGTAATAAGTGGAGTTATATCTATGTGGGAGGGGAATATTAAAAGTATTTCTGCCCAAATAGGAGAAAAACAAGCGTTATATCTTGCAGAAGGAGTAGCTGAGATAGCTATTTATAGTTTAACATGGCTAGTAAATCCATCAGCTTATTTTGCTAATACTTATACCTTTTCCTTTACAGGCTTTTGGGGGACTGCAAAATTGGAATATAATTATAATAGTACAGAAAATTCATTTGTTATTTCTGCAACAGCCCAAGTTGAATCGGTATATACAGGAGAAAGTTACATTTATACAAGAGCCTTAAATATAGAAGGAGTAAGAACTGGGACTTCTGCTCCATATTCTCTTACTATAAATAAGTGGACAGAGGAATGATATGTTGTCTATTCATTGGATTGATGGAAAGTTAAATATAGGGCAAGTAAATATTAAAGGTAAAAAAGTTGAATTAAAAAATAAATTTACCTTCGAAATACCAAAAGGAGATTTCTGGAATAGAAAAAAAGATGTAGAAGAGATAAAGAAAACATTAAATGAATTTTTAAAGAAGAATAAAATTAAAGATAATAATGCGGTTGTTTCTTTTGAGAATAAAGATATAATGATGAGGATCGTAGAGTATCCAAAGATGTCTGTTAAGGAGCTTGAAACCTATATTCTGGATGATTTAGAAGAATCTCAAGGTATAAGTTTAGATAATTATTCTATATCCCTTTCTCCCATATTGGATGATAAAGATAAAGTAAAACTTATTGTTGCAACTTTACCAAGGGTTATAATAAATTCTTTTAAAGATATTTTTGAAAATAATAAAATATCTCTTATTCGTTTTGAGCCAACCTCTTTAACAATTTTTAGATATCTATTATACACACAAAAGGAAAATATTGCCTCTGTTATATTCATTGGAAATGATACTACTGATCTCATATTTTTGAATAATAGAAGATTATTTTCCTTTATAAATTTAAGTGTTGGTATCAATGATTTTACAAACTTAGATTCCTTAGATATAGATCCAGCCTATATAAGTTGGAAAGAAGAAATGATCACCTATTTAAATAGTGGTTTATATGACATAGAAGAAAAATCTGTGGTTATTGTAGGAGAAGATGATAAGTTTTTAAATATAGGAGTTAATCTGTTGGAAAATTTATCATTAACTTTCAAAGCCAGCTTAATACAAGAGACAAGTTTACCCCTCTTAGGCTCAATTCTTTATAGAGAGAAGATTGTACCAGATCTCAATTTTATAAGGTCGAAAATAGATATTGATAGAGAGCTCATTACCCGTTCTTTATTATCTCTGCTTTTATCTTTATCTTTACTATTTCCCTTGAATTTCTATTTGGATCTTAGAATTAGAGATTTAAATAGAAGAATACAAAGTTTGAGTCAAGAGATAGCAAAATATAATGATCAGATTTTTAATTTAAGAAAACAAGTGGATGATGGCAATTTGTTGTTGCAAACCTTAGAAGGATGGCTTGACGAAAGATCATCTGTTGCGTTACCTTTTCTGTTTCTTTCCGATCTTAAAAATTTTGTTCCAAGAAGTTGTTGGCTTACAAATTTTCAGATTGGCTTAGATAGAAAAATTATTATTGAGGGATATAGTCTTGATACCGAAGGAGTAGCAGATTTAATGCTTGCTTTATCTCAATATGAAAGAGTTAAAAACATAAAATTGGAAAGTTCAGTTTTAGAGATTGTTGGAGATAAACCTGTTCAAAAATTTAGAATGATAGGCTATATAAAATGAGAGAGAAAATTCATATTTTTATTTTTTTATTAATATTTCTCTTAGGCTTAATCCTTTTTATAATGCCTAAATATAGTCAGGTTAATAAACTGGTGAACCTTTATAGAAATAAGAGATTAGAGTTAGAGAATACTATTGAGAGTTTAACTATTCTTAGGGATACATTAAATAAAATAGAGGAGAGGAAGAAATTGATTTTTGCTGATAGAAATTTTCTTTTTCTAAGAGAGGATGAGATCCCTATCTTTTATAAAGATTTAAGTATAGTAATAAAGAAAAATAATATAAAATCTTTTGAAATAAAACCAGGGGATATGGAAGATGTGAAAGATTTACCAGAAAATTTTCCACTAAAAATGCAAAAACTACCTATAGAATTAAGATTAGTAGGAAGCTATAATCAATTTTTAGATTTCTTTAGAAATCTTTATAACCAGAACTATCCTATAAGTTTTACCCAAATACAATTAACAAATAATGAAAATGGTAACCTTATCTTATATACATCCTTTGATATATATATTCTTAAAGGAGGAGAGGAATAAGTGACTAAATTAGAATATTTTTTAGGATCATTATTAATAATATCCATGGGTTTAAATACATATTTAGTGTTAAATGTAGATAGGATAATATCTAAGGAAGATTATATAGAAATTGTAAATGTGAAAAAAGCTTCCTTGGAAACAGACAAAAATGTTAATATAAAACTACCTGATATAAAACCATTAAAAAGCTATAAATTAGTATTAGGGAGAGATGATCCTTTCGCTCCTCTTGTAAAAGTAAAGGAAGAAAAAAATACAACTACAAGTCAAAATATAAAAACTATTAATAATCTTTTTGTAGAGGAGAAAGAATCTTCTGAGGATAAGTTTCCATATGAGCTTAAAGGTATTTTAAAAGGAGAAGAAAAAGAATTAGTCATTCTTGAAAAAGTAGGAGAAGATAAAGGCACAATTTTAGAGAAAGGAAATCAAATAGATGGATATAAGATTTATAATATAGATGTGGAAAAAGGAGAGGTAATATTAAGGAAAGGAAATATTTCTTATAAATTAAAAATGAGAATTTAATAAGCTATAGGAAGTTCTTCTAAAAAGACTGCACCTTTAAATTTTATCTCCTTATTTCTGTAGATATTTTGATATCTTCTTTGAGCTCTTATAGTTACTTCCACTTGTTGTATATTTATACTTCTCGATGTTATGGAGTTTGTATAGGTTGTATATGTGTAAGCTGATGTTACATCAACAACATAATAATTTACTGTAAATCCATTATTTATTATATAATCAGCTATAACCTTAGGTCCTTCACCAGTAGTAAAGGTAATGTTTGTAGGATAATTAATTATTTTTGCAAGTTTAATAACTCTAGTTCCTCCTGTTTCTACAACAGTTAAAGTAAAAGTATTATATTGAGGAGCCCAGTTTATAAATTTTTTGTAATAGAGGAGCATTCTTGAATTTGGTAACAATGCATCTTGAGGATTTCTTGGTACAGATAAATATGCATTTAAATAATATCCTCCTGATGTGGGTGAAATAGTTAATAGTTTATTATAGGATACTTTTTCATTTATATTCAAATTAAAACGAGAATTATCCCTCAAAACAATATTCACATCAGGAGGATATATGAAAATACTTTTCAGAACCGAATCTAATATTTGAGACTTTGCTGTAGATAGTTGATCAAATATTTCTCTATCGAGCCTTTGAACAATAAGATCCCTTTGTATAGCAAACCACATACTAAAAGCAGAAGCTAATACTATAAAAAGAATGGTAATTGATATTATTAATTCTGGTAAAGACATTCCTTGTTTCATGGCCTTGAAATAACTCCTACAATTTCAGCTAATGGATTTTCATATCTTTTTGGTGGACTTCCAGGTCCTGGCTTGTGGAAACTGGTATCAGTTTTTCCATCTCTTTTTGTGTAATATACCCTAATTGTAATTCTCTTTAGTATGACTGTGGAAGTTCCAGGTTGATAGTAATCCTTAATTAAAAATTGTACAGCATATTTGGGAGATCCATTTACTTGAGGTATGCTCATGAATTGTGTATAGATCATATCACCACCTGAAGGATCAGCTGGAATAGCTGGACATATTGTTGGAATAGCTGGGATCGCCCCTTGGACATTCTGCTTTTCATTTTCATTTAAAGATAAAAAGTTATCAAGACTATTCCCAGACCAAACCTTAATTGTTTCTATGATGTTTTTAGCTATGTCTTGAGCTTCAGCTCTATCTTTCAATCTTTTATTTAAGGTAAAACTTAACACTGTTGCTCCTGTTGCTCCTAAGACAAGAACCATCAAAATTATAGCAAAAATTACCACTCCAATTAAGGATTGTCCTTTTTCTCTTTTATTTTTCATACCATCACCCCCTAAGGTTACTCGGTAAACTCCACAAATGGAGGATAAGGACCTCTTTTATTATGATTCTCATTCTCCTTTTTGATTGGATTTGTATATGTATTTTTCTCTTCAATCTCCAAATTAATATCCCTTTCTACTTTACTCTTTATTTCCATAGATGAATATTCTTCGGTTTTTGAAGGTATCAATCTAAATATGAGAATCACTATAAATATGCCTATACTGATTATTAGCAATATTCTATCTAAATCTTTCATCTCCAGCTCTCCACCCATGAATCTATAGTTACCCATCTCTGGGTTTGAGGATTACCTTCCTGAATAGTTCTATTAGTAGTAGGGAAATATGGAGGTGCATACCCAGTACGCATTCTATAATCATACCAGAAATCTCTACCATAACCAGTCTTTGGTACGGGATTACCATTTCTATCTGTAGTAAAAGTTCCAAATGCTCCGTACCTTTTTGATATAATTCCTCCAAGTAAATGTACATCACCTGCAGGAGATCTTGTATTATAGTTCATTACTTGTACGACTCCATTTGGGGCCATTAATACTCCATGAATATTTGGATCCCTAAGAGGAGTACCATCTGGATTTTTGGTATCAATCCATATATTTCCATTTTGTGCTAAAAGACCAAGAACATTAATTGCATTAGGATTATTTCTTGGATCATCTTCATAAACAAGATTATTTGTGATAGTAATTGTGTTCGCTGCAATAACAGACAATCTTTGATCTTTTTGAATTAACCCCTTTATACTTGTTATATTTCCGTCCACATATATAACTCCATTTGGTACTTTATTTATCACAATAGTATTATTCCCTATTTTTACATAAGTTTTATTATTTTCAGAATCAATAGTAAAAACATATGTATTGTTTCCTTGGGCGATAGTATATACAGCTCTTCCTGATGAGTCTTTGCCGAATTCTATACTAGCATCTCCTTTTACATATATACCACCACCATTTGCAATTGTAATAGTATATACACCATCTGGAGGAGGATTGTTATTAACAGGTAAACCTAAATAGCTTCTAATAATAGAGTATGTTGGAGAATAAGTAGGAAAAACATCACCAGGAAAATAAGATAGCGCTGCATAAAGCTGAGTATATGTGGTAGGTGGAAGATCAATTTTACTAGCACCTCTTATAAATCCTTGTGCAAAGAATGGAACGTCATTTGGAGGATTTCTATCTGCACTAAGTCTTACTGTTCTTCCTCTATTGTAAAACATTGCAGTTGCTGCAGATGATGTCACTATATCAAAGAATTGTGGAGTATAAGCAAAGGCAAATTCCCCATTGGTGTGAACTGGTCCATAAAATCGTGTCCTATCTGTAAACCATACTGTTGAGCCATCAGCCATTTGATGTAAATCTGTAAATAGGGCAAATCTTGCAAAATTTTCTCTTCGTAAAACTCCTTCAATTTTTCCGGTAACAGTAACTGTAAGAGTAACTGCAGGTGAAAAATTTACCTTCCTACCTGTACATACAATGGTGTAATTATATGTATAGGTTATATAATCTGTAACTCCACCTCTAACACTTGCAGAATAAGCAGATAAAGTAAAAGAATAACTATTTAAGGAATATATTGTAGTAGGATCCACCTGAGCTGTATTTGTATATATAAATTGAATTGTATTTATAAAATTTGGATTTGATGAAGATAATATATTTCTCATTCTATCTTCTGTAATTTCGGAGACTTTAAGTTTACCTATTTCTTCTTTTAAATAATATCTTGCAGTAGTTAAAATACTTTTGATTCCTATTTGAGTAGCATATAAAACCTGATCTCTTGCTTGATTTCTGCGCGTAAAGTAAGATTGTTCAATGGGAAGATTTAAAAGTAAAGCAATAAGAGCAGTTACAAAAATTGCAAGAGTTAAAGCTGTTATTAAACTTATATCCCCCTTTTCCCTCACCCAATTTTTATTTTTCATACTCTCTACTCCCTTTATTTACAATTTTTTCTTATTAAATAATTATACCCTAAAATTTGTTATATTATAACAAAAATTTTGGGATTTTAATTAAATATATAATCCACTTTCTTAATTTTTTTCTCAAAATAACTTTACATAATATATATTATCGGAAGTAAAAATAAAAATAGGAAAATTCATATAAAAATTTCATCTAACCCTCTTTACAAAAAAAATTTTGTATGATAATATTCCTGATTAAATATAAAAAATCAAAGGCGATGAAGAGGAGCAGTATGTAGATTTGCATATTTTACAGAGAGCCAGGGGGTTGGTGTGACCTGGTGTTGCGGTCTATAGAACTCGCCTCGGAGCTTGAAATCTGAAACTTTTAGTAGGATTTCACGTATCTCTGCGTTAAAGAGAAGAGAGGCCTTAAGTATAATTATCTTAAGGCAATAAAGGTGGTACCGTGGGAGCTTCTCATCCTTGTTGTGGTTGAGAAGCTTTTATTTTAAGAAAGGAGGTAAAAATATCATGCAGATGACAGTAGCTGAAGCAATAATAAAATATATGCAGGAAGAAGAAGGGATTGAAATATTATTTGGTTATCCGGGTGGTGCTGTCATAAGTTTTTATGATGCATTATATAATTCTACCCTTAAGCACGTATTAGTAAGGCATGAGCAAGGTGCAGCTCATGCTGCAGATGGTTATGCGAGATCAACAGGTAAAGTTGGTGTATGTGTGGCTACCTCTGGCCCAGGAGCTACCAATTTAGTGACAGGTATAGCAACAGCATATATGGATTCTACTCCAATCGTGGCTATAACTGGACAGGTAAGAACTTCTGCTATAGGAAAAGATTCATTTCAAGAAGTAGATACCCGTGGTATAACCATGCCAATTACTAAACATAATTATCTATTGAAAGATCCAAGTGAGGCACTAAGAATAATTAAAGAAGCTTTTTATATAGCAAAAACAGGTAGAAAAGGTCCTGTTTTAATTGATATTCCAGCAGATGTATTTTCTTCAAAAATTGAATACTCTGTACCTAACAAAGTAGAACTTCTTGGATATCGTCCTAATTATGAACCACATCCATTACAACTTAGAAAAGCTGCCCAATTAATAAAAGAGTCAGAAAGACCAATTATACTGGCAGGTGGTGGAGTAATATCTTCAGATGCTTCTACAGAGCTTATTAAATTTGCAGAAAAAATTAATACTCCTGTAGTAACCACATTAATGGGAAAAGGCTCTATACCAGAAGATCATGAGTTATGTTGTGGATTTATAGGGATGCATGGGGCTGCTTATGCAAATTATGCTATAAATGAAAGTGATCTTATTATTGCTATAGGAGTAAGATTTAGTGATAGATCTACAGGAAAAGTAGAAACCTTTGCTCCACATGCTAAGATAATTCATATAGATATAGATCCAGCTGAAGTTGGTAAAAATGTTTCTGTTGATATACCTATTGTGGCAGACGCTAAAAGAGCTTTAGAGAAATTGTGCGAGATAGTAGAGCCAAAACATAATCCTATCTGGTGGGAAAAGATTAAAGAATGGAAGACTAAGTATCCTTTAAGATATAGATGGTATGATGATGAAATAGTACCCCAGTATGTAATTGAAAAAATCTATGAAAAAACCAAAGGAGAAGCTATAGTAGTCACAGAAGTAGGACAAAATCAAATGTGGGCTGCCCAGTTTTATAAAGTAAAAAGACCTAGACAATTTATTACTTCTGGTGGCTTAGGAACGATGGGATTTGGATTTCCAGCCTCAATAGGAGCCAAAATAGCAAATAAAGATAAAATTGTTATTGATATAGCAGGTGATGGAAGTATACAGATGAATATTCAGGAATTAGCTACTGCCTCAGCAGAGAAACTACCTGTTAAGATCTTTGTTTTAAATAACAGCTGTCTTGGCATGGTCAGACAGTGGCAAGAACTTTTTTATAACAAGAGATATGCATGTACATTATTAGATGTAGCTCCCGATTTTGAAAAATTAGCAGATGCATATGGAGCATATGGGAGAAAAGTTACTAAAATTGATGAACTAGAAGATGCTATTGAGTGGGCACTGAATATAAACGATGCTCCAGTAATAGTAGATATTAAAGTAAAAAGGGAAGCTAATGTCTTTCCTATGATCCCAGCCGGTGGTTCTATTGATAAAATGATGATTGACTAAAGGAGGCGAATGTTTTATGCAACATACCTTATCATTAATTGTAGAAAATAAGCCTGGAGTATTAGCAAGAATTGCAGGACTCTTTAGTAGAAGAGGTTATAATATAGAGAGTTTAGCAGTTAATACCACAGAAACTCCTAATCTTTCTCGTATTACATTAGTTGTAAATGGAGATGAAAAGGTATTAGAGCAAATAACAAAGCAAGCTTACAAACTAATAGAAGTTATTAAAGTTAATGATTTTACAGGTGTTCCTGTTGTAGAAAGAGAACTCGCTTTAATAAGAGTTAAATCAGATGCATCAACTCGTAGGGCTATTATAGATTTAGTTGAAATATTTAGGGCAAGTATAGTTGATGTTAGTGATAAGGATCTTATTATTGAAGTTACTGGAGATAGCGAGAAAATAGATGCCTTTAAGAAGAATTTGGAGCCATACGGAATTAAGGAAATGGTACGTACTGGAAAGATTGTTATGGAGAGAGGATTAAAATTATGAAAACTTTAATATGAGGAGGTTCTACTATGGCAAAGGTTTATCATGATTCAGATGTTAGTTTAGATATCATTAAAGGTAAAACTATTGTTATTATTGGCTATGGTAGTCAAGGTCGTGCCCATGCCAGAAATTTGAAGGACAGTGGACTCAACGTTATAGTGGGAGTAAGACCTAACGGTGAATCATGGAAAAGAGCTGTAGAGGAAGGTATGAACGTAGAAAAAATAGAGAATGCTGTACAAAAAGCCGATATAATAATGTTTTTAATACCAGATACAGAACAACCACATATCTATAATAATCAAGTAATGCCATATTTAAAACCAAATCAAGCTTTAGGATTTGCTCATGGATTTAATATACATTTTTCCCAAATAGTTCCCCCACCCTTTGTTGATGTATTTATGGTAGCTCCTAAAGGGCCTGGACCACTTGTAAGAGATTTATATGTAGAAGGTAAAGGAGTACCTGCATTGTTTGCCGTATATCAGGATTATTCTCAAAAAGCTAAAGAAATTGCTCTTGCTTATGCCAAAGGTATCGGAGCTACAAGAGCAGGAGTAATAGAGACCACCTTTAAAGAAGAAACAGAAACAGATCTTTTTGGCGAACAAGTAGTATTATGTGGTGGAGTTACTGCGTTAATTAAGGCTGGATTTGAGACTCTTGTTGAGGCAGGTTATCAGCCAGAAGTTGCTTATTATGAGTGTTTACATGAGATGAAGCTTATTGTGGATCTTATAAACCAAGGTGGTATAAGCTTTATGAGAAAAGCCATCTCAGATACAGCTAAGTATGGTGATATAACAAGAGGTCCAAGGATTATTAATGAAGAGACTAAAAAAGAAATGAAAAAGATATTGTATGAAATACAAAGTGGACAATTTGCAAAGGAATGGATACTTGAAAATCAAGTAGGAAGACCAGTTTTTAATGCTCTTTTGAAAAAGGATGAGGAACATCTAATAGAAAAGGTTGGAAAAATCTTAAGAGAAATGATGCCTTGGTTAAAGAAAAAGTAATTAATTTAAGGTGGTGAGTTTTTATGTCAAAGGTATACATCTTTGATACAACTTTGAGGGATGGAGAACAAACCCCTGGAGTTAACTTAAATAAGGAAGAGAAATTAGAAATAGCAAAACAACTTGCTAAGCTTAATGTGGATATCATTGAAGCTGGATTTCCAATTGCATCTCCTGGAGAATTTGAGGCTGTAAAGAATATAGCAGATAATGTAAGAGGATCTATTATTGCTGCTCTTGCAAGAGCTATTCCTTTAGATATTGATAGAGCATGGGAAGCTATAAAAGGAGCAGAATCTCCTAGGATTCATACCTTTATTGCCACTTCTGATATACATATTGAGAAAAAACTAAGAAAAACAAGAGATGAGGTTCTTGAACAAGCTGTTTCAGCTGTTAAATATGCAAAAAGATATTGTAGTGATGTGGAGTTTTCAGCAGAAGATGCAGTTAGAAGTGATTTTAATTTTCTATGTAAAGTGTTTGAGGCTGTTATAGAGGCTGGAGCAACTGTCATAAATGTACCTGATACAGTTGGTTATGCCTTACCCTGGGAATTTGGTGAACTTATTAAGAGGCTGAAAGAAAATGTAAAAAATATAGATAAAGTTATAGTTAGTGTACATTGCCATAATGATTTAGGGCTTGCTACTGCTAATTCTCTCTCTGCAATAATAAATGGAGCAGAACAAGTAGAATGTACAATAAATGGATTGGGTGAAAGAGCTGGAAATGCAGCCATGGAAGAAATTATTATGGCAATAAAAGTAAGAAGACTTCCTTATGAAGTAGGTATTAATACTCAAGAAATATATAAAACAAGCAAATTAGTAAGTACTCTAACAGGTATTCCTATTCAGCCTAATAAAGCAGTAGTTGGAGAAAATGCCTTTGCTCATGAATCAGGTATCCATCAACATGGAATAATTCAAGATCCAACTACTTATGAAATTATAGATCCTAAAATGATAGGTATACCTGAAAGTAGAATAGTCCTTGGTAAACATTCAGGCAAACATGCTTTTGAAAAGAGATTGCAAGAATTAGGTTATAATTTGTCAGCAGATCAATTGGAGGAAGCTTTTAAGAAGTTCAAAGAATTGGCTGATAAAAAGAAAGAAATTACAGACAGGGATATTGAGGCAATAGTATCTAATCAAATGAGACTTATACCTGAATTTTATAAGTTAGAACATCTTCAAGTAGTCAGCGGAATAGGAATAGTACCAACTGCAACTGTAATCATTGCAGAAGATGGTGAAACAATAAAATCTGTAGAGATAGGAAATGGTCCAGTGGATGCTGTTTATAAAGCTATATCAAAGGCGGTAAAAATACAGCATAATCTTGAAGATTTCTCATTAAAGTCTATTACTGGTGGTACTGATGCTTTAGGAGAAGCAGTGGTAAAGATATCAGATAAAGACGGAAACTTTTATGTTGGTAGGGCGTCAAGTACTGATATCGTAGAAGCAAGTGCAAAAGCTTATTTAAGGGCTATTAATCAAATGATTATGTTTAGGGGTAAAGATTAACAGAATAAGTTTCGTAAAAAAAAGGAGGCTTTTAGATAAATGGGAATGACAATAACAGAAAAAATATTAGCAGATCATTCTGGAAGAAAAGAAGTATATCCAGGAGAATTAATTTTTGCAAAACTTGATTTTATTCTTGCTAATGATATTACAGGTCCACTTGCAATTAAAGAATTTGAAAAAATTGGGGCAGAAAAGGTATTTGATCCTGAAAGAATTGCTTTAATTCCAGACCATTCTACGCCTAATAAAGATATAAAGTCAGCTATGCAAAGTAAAATGTTAAGAGATTTTGCAAAAAAACATAATATAAAATATTATTATGAGGTCGGTAGAGTTGGAATTGAACATGCTTTACTCCCTGAGGAGGGTTTAGTATTACCAGGTGATTGTATTATTGGGGCTGATTCTCATACATGTACCTACGGAGCATTAGGAGCCTTTTCAACAGGTGTAGGCAGTACCGATTTTGCTTATGCTATGGCAACTGGAGAAATATGGTTTAAAGTTCCAGAAAGTTTAAAATTTGTTTATTATGGAAAATTACCACAGTGGGTAACTGGAAAAGATCTAATACTACAAACAATAGGATATATAGGAGTTGATGGTGCAAGATATAAAGCAATGGAATTTACAGGTGAAATCATTAGAACCCTTCCTATGTCTGATAGGCTTACTATATGCAATATGGCTATTGAAGCAGGAGCAAAAAACGGAATAATAGAACCCGATGAAATCACATTAGAATATGTAAAAGGAAGAGCAAAAAGAGGGTATAAATTCTATAAAAGTGATCCTGATGCTAATTATAAAGAAATATATGAATGGGATGTAAGTAAGTGGGAGCCTGTTGTAGCTTTTCCTCATCTACCAAGTAATGTAAAGCCGATTTCTTCAATAAGTAAAGACATTTATATAGATCAAGTCTATATAGGGTCATGCACTAATGGAAGAATTGAAGACTTAAGGATGGCAGCTAAAATTTTAAAAGGGCATAAGGTACATCCTGATGTTAGACTTATAATAACACCCGCCACACCGCGTATATATATGGATGCATTAAGAGAAGGCTTATTAGAAATATTTTTAGAAGCTGGAGCTTCAATAACACCACCAAGTTGTGGACCGTGTTTAGGAGGACATTTGGGAGTATTGGCAGATGGTGAGAGAGCTGTAGCAACAACTAATAGGAATTTTGTTGGTAGAATGGGGCATCCGAAAAGTGAAGTATATTTGGCTAATCCCGCAGTAGCAGCTGCTTCTGCTATTCTTGGAAGAATAGCTGCTCCATGGGAAGTGGAGGTGAAAGAGTAATGATGGTGTTTAGAGGGTTTGCATTAAAATATGGAGACAATATTGATACCGATGTAATTATCCCTGCAAGATACTTAAATACAACCGATCCTAAGGAACTTTCTGAACATTGTATGGAAGATCTTGATTTGTACTTTAAAAATAAAGTAAAAGAAAAAAATATATTAGTAGTAGGAGAAAATTTTGGCTGTGGCTCTTCCAGGGAACACGCCCCTATTGCAATTAAAGCTTCTGGAGTTCAATGTATAATAGCAAAATCCTTTGCTCGTATATTTTATAGAAATGCTATAAATATTGGCTTACCAATATTGGAGGTACCAGAATCAGTTGATAAAATAAAAGAAGGAGACGAAATAGAAGTAGATTTTGATAATGGGATTGTAAAGAACATAACAACGGGAGAGACTTTTAAAACATTCCCCTTCCCTCCCCTTATTCAAGAAATAATTAAAAAAGGTGGTCTAATTAATTTTGCTAAGGAAAGAATTAAAGGAGGGAAATAATGAAGCTTAAGATAGCAGTACTTCCTGGTGATGGCATAGGTCCTGAAGTAGTTAAGCAAGCTATTAAAGTTATTAAAACTATTGAGAAAAAATATGGGCATAAGATTGAATTGTTAGAGGGTATTGTTGGAGGAGAAGCAATTGATAAATATGGAGATCCTTTGCCTGATGAGACATGGAAATTATGTGAAGAAAGCGATGCTATACTACTTGGAGCTGTAGGTGGACCTAAGTGGGACAATCTTCCGGGTGAAAAACGTCCTGAAAAAGCTCTTTTAAAACTTAGAGGTGGCTTTAATCTTTTTGCTAATATTAGGCCAATTAAAGTATTTGAAAAACTTTCATTTTCATCTACTATAAAACCAGAGGTTTTAAAAGGAGTAGATTTTGTAATAGTTAGAGAGCTTACCGGAGGACTATATTTTGGAAAACCCAAGGAGATAAGGGTTGAAAATGGAGAAGAAATGGCTATAGATACTATGACATATAAAGCTTCTGAAATAAAAAGAATTGCTCATGTGGCTTTTAAAATGGCTCAAAAAAGAAATAAAAAAGTTACATCAGTAGATAAGGCGAATATATTGGAATGTTCAAGGTTATGGAGAAAGATTGTGGATGAAGTAAGTAAAGAATACATGGATGTGAATTTAGAGCATATGTACGTAGATAATTGTGCTATGCAGATTGTAAGAAATCCTAAACAGTTTGATGTAATTCTTACTGAAAATACTTTTGGAGACATTTTAAGTGATGAAGCAGCAGTAATTACAGGCTCAATAGGAATGTTACCCTCAGCAAGTTTAGGGGAAGGGACAAAAGGTTTATATGAGCCTATTCATGGTACAGCTCCAGATATTGCAGGAAAAAATATAGCAAATCCTTTGGCAACAATTCTTTCTGTGGCTATGATGTTCCGTTATTCTTTTGACTTAGAAAAAGAAGCAAAGGATATAGAAAATGCAGTGGATAAAGTAATTGATAGTGGATACTTTACACAAGATTTATTTACAGGAAATCCCTACGCAAAGCAATTAGTAAGTACAGAAGAAATGGGTGATTTGGTTTGTAAGATAATTGAAGGAGGTGCTTAGTAATTCATGACAAAAATCTTTTTATATGATACTACCTTAAGAGATGGAGCTCAAAGTGAAAGAATTTCTTTTTCTTTAGAAGATAAAATTAGAATAGCTCAAAAACTTGATGAATTTGGTTTTGATTACATAGAAGGAGGATGGCCAGGTTCTAATCCTAAGGATTTAAATTTCTTCAAAAGAATTAAGGAAATACCACTTAAAAAAGCCAAGATAGCAGCCTTTGGGAGTACAAGAAGAGCCCAGGTAACACCGGAGGATGATGCTAATTTAAAATCTCTTTTAGAAAGCGAAACCCCTGTGGTTACAATTTTTGGAAAGACTTGGGATCTTCATGTTATGGAAGTTTTGAAAACTACTTTAGATAATAATCTTAAAATGATATATGATTCAGTTAAATATCTAAAAAGTCATAATAAAGAAGTAATATATGATGCTGAACATTTCTTTGATGGCTTCAAGTCTGATTCGGAATATGCTTTGGCTACATTAGATGCTGCAGTCGAAGGAGGAGCTGATTGGATTGTATTAGCTGATACAAATGGTGGTACACTACCATGGGAAGTAGAAGAAATTATGAAAAAAGTAAAAGAGAGAATAAAAGTTCCTTTAGGTATTCATACTCACAACGATAGTGGTGTTGCAGTTGCTAATTCAATAATAGCAGTTAGAGAAGGAGCTACACAGGTTCAAGGAACTATAAACGGATATGGAGAAAGATGTGGAAATTCAAATCTATGTACAATAATTCCAATTCTTCAATTAAAAATGGGATATGAGGTACTTCCAGAAGATAAATTAGCTCAGCTTACAGATTTAGCTAATTGGGTTTCTGAAGTGGCAAATCTTCCTCCTGATCCTACTGCTCCTTTTGTTGGAAGAAGTGCTTTTGCTCACAAAGGTGGAGTGCATGTAAATGCTGTGTTAAAAAATCCCAGGTCTTACGAACATATTGATCCATCAAAAGTAGGAAATAAAAGAAGATTTCTCATATCTGAACTTTCAGGTACAAGTACGATAGTATCAAAAGTAAAAGAATTAAATATTGATATTGATAGAGATTCACCTCTCGCAAAAATGATATTAGAACAGATTACCCATCTTGAAAATGAGGGTTACTATTTTGAAGGTGCAGAAGCTTCATTTGAGCTTTTAGTAAGACATGCCTTAGGGCAAGAAACTAAATTATTTGATCTAATAGGATTGAGAGTTATTATAGAGAAAATTGGAGATAAAGGTGAAACTATTACTGAAGCAACATTAAAATTAAAAATCGGAGATAATGTGGTTCACGTTGCAGCCGATGGGGATGGTCCTGTACATGCATTAGATCAAGCATTGAGAAAAGCTCTTATTGAGTTCTACCCAGAGTTAAAAAACATTCATCTTTCAGATTTCAAAGTCAGAGTACTTAATGGAGGTGCAGGTACTGCAGCAAAGGTAAGAGTATTAATTGATTCTTCTAATTTTAAAGGAGAAACTTGGAGTACTGTGGGAGTTTCAACTAATATTATCGAAGCAAGCTGGGAAGCATTAGTCCAGAGTATAGAATATGGAATTCTAAAAATGCGGGAGATTTAAATCTCCCGCACCCCATCTGAGATATTTAGTAATAAAATTCCTGGATCAAAACCAAATTTTTCTCTATAGCTCTTAGAAATGTTATCAGACCATTTATCTAATATGTCTTGATGAACTAAATTTACTGTTGATCCTCCAAAACCGCCACCTGTCATTCTCGATGCAAATGCACCATATTCTAAGGCTTTTTCTACTAAAAAATCTAATTCTTCACAAGTAACCTCATAGAGATACTTTAAACTTAAATGGGAATCTAACATATATTTAGGAAGATTTTCCCAATTATTTCTTTTGAGATCATCAACAAAAGCAACAACCCTTTTATTTTCGTTATAAACATGAGCGACTCTTTCTTTTAATGGTGAAGGCAAGACTTCTTGTGATATTTTAAAACTTTCATCATTTAAGTCTCTAAGTGAATTTATGGGAAGATATTTCCTAAGAATTTTTAAGGCTTCCTCCCCTTCCCTTCTCCTTGTAGAGTATCCTTCACCAGCAATAGAATGCTTAATTTTTGTATCAACCACCACTAATTTTAAATTTCTCTTATTTAGATCAAAAGGTACATTCTCAAAATCCAAAGTTAATGTATCGATAAACAAGGCTGTATTTTCTTTACCAAAAGTAGCGATAAACTGGTCCATAATACCACATGGTGCACCCACAAAATTATTTTCAGCTCTTTGAGATAATCTAGCAATCTCTTTTTTATCTATTCCAAGATTAAAGTAAGTATTTATTCCAAAAGCTACAGCAACTTCATAGGCTGCAGAACTTGAAAGTCCAGATCCCATTGGTATATCGCCATATATTAATGCGTCAAAATAAGGTATTTTACCTTTCAGTTTTATAATTTCATTGATAACTCCTTTTAAATAATTTATCCAAAGTTTTTCGGGATCATATTTGATAGAGTCATAGTCAAATTCATAAAGTTCTGTAAAATTTTCCGAATATATTCTAAATTTATTGAGATTATTTTCCTTAATGCAAAAATAAAAATATCTATCAATACTTACTGGTAACACAAATCCATAATGATAATCAGTATGTTCACCTATGAGATTTACTCTTCCAGGAGCTCTAAAAATTCTAAATCCTTCTATATCGTCAAAAATCCTCTTAATGGTTTCATCAAGCATCTTTAAAGCCTCCTTATACTATCCCTCATAAGTTCAGCAGATTCTTCTGGAGATAAAGGGTTTATAAAAGTTCCGGCACCCGACTCTACTCCTGCTAAATATTTTATTTTGTCTTTTGCTCTATGTAGGGAATAAAATTCTATATGAAAATGATAATTAGGAAAGTCACCTTTTACAGGTTTTTGATGAAAAACCATCATGTAGGAAAAGTTAAAGCCATATACATTATCATAGGCTTTTGTGATTTTCTGAATTATTTCAGCAAGATATATTTTTTCAGCATATGTCATCTCTGAAAGAGATCCTACATGTCTTTTAGAGTATATATGTAATTCAAAAGGATATCTTCCATAAAAGGGCATAAAAGCTACAAAATGTTTGTTCTCATATACAACTCTTACTCCCTCACTAAGTTCTCTTTCCAGAATTGAACAAAAGAGACATTTATTCTTTTGATTATAAAATTCATCGCTTGATATAATCTCTTTTTCTATAATTGGAGGAATATAAGGAAAAGCATATATTTGTCCATGCGGGTGGTGTAAACTTACACCTATAATTTCTCCTCTATTTTCAAATATAAAAACATATTTTATAAAATCCAGACTTCCTAAATCCTTGTATCTGTCTTCCCAAACTAAAACTAACTTTTCTATTTGTTCTAAGGGCATTCTCGACATGGAGGAATCATGATCCATAGTATAAAGAACAACTTCACATACTCCTCTTCCCTCTTCTAATTTATACAAATCATCTTCCCAAGGTATAATATCAGGAGTTTCTTTTGTTAAGGATGGATATCTATTTTCGAAAACTGCTATATCAAAAGGTTTTGGAATCTCTACACCTCCATAGCATAATGGGCATGCATTTCTTGCTGGAAGAACAGGTCTTTCTTGGACCTTACCAGCCACAATTACCCATTCTTTTAAAAATGGATGCCATCTAAGTTCACTGCTCATCGTTAATCTCTCCCTCTAATTCAAAATCGTAATAATACATAAGCCTACCATCTTCTTTTGTTTCTATCTTTTTAATCATTTTCCATTTCCTCATAAATGATTCCTCCTAAGAATTAGTATTATACAAATTTTAGATTGATTTTAGCAAAAATTCAACAAATATAGAATTCCAAAATAGATTATATGAACTCTAATTCTAATAAACGGGTACTATATTTAAGAAGAGTAGGTTTTAATAAGATTTTCCGATTCTTTTTTAACCCATTCAATAAGGCTAAACAATTCATCAATGTTGTCAATGTTACTTTTTCCTTTCCATTTTTCCATAAGTTCCATTATTAATGGAACAATTTGAGAAAATCTTATTTGTCCATTTATAAAATATGAAACAAATATTTCATCAGAAATAGCAAGAATTGCAGGATATATATCACCGTTTTTTACCACATTATAAAGATATTTAATAATAGGGAACATGTCATCATCAACTGGATAAAATTCAAGTATTAAATTTTGGAGGTTTAATTTTTCCCATTTATAAATTGGTCCTTCAGGATAAAAAAGAGCATATTGAATTGCAAACCTCATATCGGGAGGTGAAAGATATGCCATCATACTACCATCTAATAATTCAATGATTCCATGAACGATACTCTGTGGATGTATAACAACTTTAATATTTTCATACGGTACATTAAAAAGATAATGAGCTTCCACGATTTCTAAGGCTTTATTAACCAGATTTGCAGAATCAACAGTAGTTTTTTTCCCCATTTTCCATCGGGGATGTTTCAATACATCCTCTATTTTTGCATTTTCAATATCTTTTTTATCATTTTTAAAGAAAGGTCCCCCTGATGCTGTTAATATAATATTCTCTATATGGATCCTATTTTTAATAAGCTGGAATATAGCACTGTGTTCACTATCTACAGGTATTATTTCTGATTTTGTATTTTTTAGCCACTCTTTAATAAATTTTCCTGCAGCAACGATTACTTCTTTTGTGGCTAAGGCGATTTTTTTATTATTTAAAATTGCTTTTTGAGTAGGGTAAATAGCCTCTATCCCCGAAATAGCTATAACAATCAGTTCTGCTTCGCTTAAAGAGGCTAAAATTTCTAAACCTTCTCTTCCATAATAAACTTTAGGTGAATAATTTAAATTTGGTAATTTTACTGATTTATTATAAATAGAGATATAGGGGGGTTTAAATTCTTCTATTACATCTTGTAATAATGATATATTCTCCCTTACAGCTAACCCCAAAAGTTTAAACTTGTTTTTATGTTTTCTTATCACGTCTATAGTTTGTATGCCTATTGATCCAGAAGCACCTAATATTACTATGTTTCTCATAATAATCGTAAAATAAACAACATGTAATAAGTAGTAGGTACAATAAAAAATAGACTATCAAATCTGTCTAAAATCCCACCATGACCTGGAAGTAAGGAAGATGAGTCCTTTACCCCTATTTCTCTTTTTAACATTGATTCTACAAGATCTCCTAATTGTCCCATTATACCTAAGGATATTCCAAGAATTATAGGTAATAAATATTTTTCATAATAAACAGCCCCAAAAGCAAGAGATACTATAATTGATCCTATAATACCTGCAACAGTCCCTTCTATTGTTTTGTTAGGACTAATAGAAGGTGCTAATTTATGCTTACCAAAAAACTTACCTATAAAATATGATGCTGAATCACTAACCCAAGTAACAAAAAGGGTATAATAAGTTAATACTTCACCTTGAGGAAGATTTCTCAATAACAAAAAGTAGCCCGATAAAAAAGGAATATAAAAGAAGCCTAAGAAGGTTAGTGATATTTCTATTATAGAATGTTCTTTTTTCAGTAATTCATATACAAGGATTGAAACTATAAGTAGAGGTAAAAAAATTCTCAGAGCCCATCTACTTTCGAGATAAAGAAAGGTTAAATATAAAAAACCAGCTACTATACCTTCTGTTTTAAGAGTTTTATAATTATTTTTCTCTAAAAGAGAATAAAATTCGTAAAGTCCTAAACATGCGACTAATACCACAAATATAAAGAAAGGTTGATCACCTACATGAACAATCCATAAAATTAAGGGAATTCCCCATAAGGCAGTAAAAATTCTTTTAAGCATTGTTATCTAAACCGCCAAATCTTCGTTTTCTTTTAGAAAACTCAATACAGGCTAATTTTAAGTCTTCTTCGTTAAAATCAGGCCAATATTTTGGTGTAAACCATAACTCTGTATAAGCTAATTGCCATAAAAGAAAGTTGCTTATTCTAAATTCTCCACTTGTTCTTATTAAAAGATCTGGATCTGGAATATCATAGGTTGAAAGAAAAGATGAAAAGGTGTTTTCGTCTAAGTCATCTAATGAGAATTTTTTAGATTTTACCTCATTTAAAATCTTTTTTACTGCCTCTAATATGTCCCATCTTCCACCATAGTTTAATGCTATGGTTAATACTCTATCCTTCCCATTTTTAGTTTCTTCAATTACATATCTTATTCTTCTTTGTAAATAATCTGGTAAAGCTTCTATATTTCCTATAACCTTCAATCTAATATTGTTTTTAATTAATTTGTCTTTAAAGTTATCAATACTTTCATCCAAAAGTTTCATTAGACCTTCTACTTCTTCTCTTGGCCTTTTCCAGTTTTCTGTAGAAAAGGCAAAAAAGGTTAAATATTTTATCCCCCAATTAAAGGCAGTTTCAGATATTCTTTCAACAACCAAAGCACCTTCTCTATGTCCCATCAGTCTCGGAAGATTTCTTTCTTTTGCCCATCTTCCATTTCCATCCATTATAAAAGCTATATGATTTGGTAATTTATCTTTTGGAATCTCTACCATCTTTGATGTTTCTTATTTGGTAATTTTCATATGATAATAAGAAATACCACTTCCCATTTACTCTTTTTTCAGCAACTATTCTTAAATCTCCAAAGGCTTCGCATGGTGCATCTAAATAGTTTAAGTCAAAAATTATATTTTCTTTGCCAATTTCTCTCTCTATTTCTTCGTATTTTCTTCCTAAATAACCCATAGATTTAAACTTCCATAATCTCTTTCTCTTTTAATTTTATAAGTTTCTCGATTTCATCTATAAATTTGTTAGTTAGTTTTTGCAGTTCTTCTTGTAGACGATAAAATTCATCTTCTGATATTTTTCCTTCTTGTTTTTCTTTTTTAAATATTTCCAAATAATCTCTTCTAATATTTCTTATGGCTACACGTCCATTTTCTGCCTCTTTATGTACCACTTTGACAAGTTCTTTTCTTCTCTCCTCAGTAAGTGGTGGAAATACAACTTTTATCGCCTGACCATCATTTTGTGGGGTCAAACCAAGATCAGATTTTAATATAGCCTTTTCTATTTCTCCTAAAATACTTTTGTCCCATGGCTGAATAATAACTATTCTTCCTTCTGCCACTTTAAGACTTGCTACTTGGTTTAATGGCATAAGATTCCCATAATATGAAACCTTTATTTCATCAAATATTCCTACAGAAGGTTTACCTGTTCTTATACCCTGAAATTCTTTTTTTACAACCTCTACTGCCTTTTTCATTTTTTCTTCTATTTCTTTAAAATGCTCTTTACCCATCTTCTCCCCCCTTCTCGGATATAATTTCAACATCTCCTATATAGGTTCCTACTTTTTCTCCTAATATAACTCTTCTAAGATTCCCTCGTTCGGACATGTTGAATACAATTATAGGAATTTTATTATCCATACATAAAGAAACTGCTGTAGCATCTAAAACTTGCAATCTTAATTTAAGAAATTCAATCGGTTCTATGGAATCAAATTTTTCAGCATCAGGATACTTTAATGGATCTTTGTTATAAACTCCATCAACCTTTGTTTCTTTTAGAATAACTTCTGCTTTAATTTCAGCTGCCCTTAAAGCAGCAGCAGTGTCGGTAGAGAAAAAAGGATTTCCAGTTCCAGCTGCAAAAATTACTACTCTACCCTTCTCCAAATGTCTTATGGCTCTTCTTCTTATAAAAGGTTCAGCAATTTGTCTCATCTCAATTCCTGTTTGTACTCTTGTTACAACTCCAAGTTTTTCTAATGCATCCTGTAATGCAAGAGCATTTATTGTTGTAGCTAACATTCCCATATAATCAGCAGTGACCCTATCTATTCCTAAAGTTCTACTTTCTCTGCCCCTAAAAAAGTTTCCTCCTCCTACAACAACTCCTATTTCTACCCCTAAATCATGAACTTCTTTTATGTCTTCAGCAATATTTTTAATACTCTCAGGATCTAAACCAAAACCTTGAGTTCCACTGAACGATTCTCCGCTTATTTTTAGAAGTATTCTTTTATATTTAGGTTCCATATACTTACTCTTCTCCCACAACAAACCTCGCAAACCTTCTCACCACTATATTTTCTCCAAGTTTGGATATGGCCTCAGTTATTAAATCCTTTACTTTTATTTCGGGATTTCTTACAAAAGGTTGTTCTAATAAACATACTTCTTCATAAAACTTTTCAAGTTTTCCTTCTATAATTTTTTCAATCACATGGTCAGGTTTCCCTTCGTTCTTAAGCTGAGTTCTATATATTTCTTTTTCTTTTTCAATAACCTCTTGAGGAACATCTTCTTTACTTACATATTGGGGGTTCATTCCTGCAATCTGGAGAGCTATTTCTTTTGCTAACCTTCTAAATTCATCTGTTCTTGCTACAAAGTCTGTTTCACAGTTTACTTCTACTAAAACTCCAAGTTTTTCTCCCGTATGTATATATGCCTCTATAATCCCTTCTTTTGCTATTCTTCCAGCTTTTTTAGCAGCCTTTATAACACCCTTTTCCCTCAATATGGTAACTGCTTTTTCCATATCTCCATTAGCTTCCTCCAAGGCTCTCTTAGCCTCCATTACTCCTGCTCCTGTCCTTTCTCTTAATTCCTTTATCATTTCAATAGTTATTTCCATCTTTATTCAACCTCCTACTTTTTATTAATTATTCTGAAATTTCTGATTGAAGATCTTCTTCTTTAAACTCAAGAGAAAGCTCTTTTTCTCTTAAATCTCTGCCCTCTATAATAGCATCTGCTATTTTTGAAGTGATAAGTTTTATAGATCTTATTGCGTCATCATTTCCTGGAATTGGATAAGTGATTAATTCAGGATCACAATTAGTATCCACAATAGCAACAATAGGTATACCCAACCTATTTGCTTCTTTTACAGCAATTTCTTCTCTTTTGGGGTCAACTATATACAATACATCTGGAACTCTCTCTATACCTCTCAAGCCATCAAATATTTTTACAAGTTTTTCTAATTCTCTGTTTAATCTTGATGCCTGTTTTTTAGGTAGCTTTTCAAAATAACCATTATTCTTCAGCTCTTCTAATTTTATCATATAGTCAATTCTTGCCTTTATAGTAGTAAAATTAGTTAACATACCTCCAAGCCATCTTTGTGTAACATAAAACGCTCCACATCTTTTTGCTTCTTCTTCAATGGTCTGTTGAGCTTGCTTTTTTGTTCCTACAAAAAGAAAAGTTTTACCTTCTTTTGCCTGTTCCTTCACAAACTCATAAGCTTCTTCAAGTTTAACAAGTGTTTTTTGAAGATCAATAATGTGGATACCATTTCTCTCAGAAAATATGTATTCTTTCATTTTTGGACACCATCTTTTTGTCTGGTGCCCGAAATGAACTCCTGCTTCTAAGAGCTGTTTCATTAATACATGTGCCATTGTAACACCTCCATATTTTGGTTTTTTCCTCCCCTTCCTTCTTCTTCTCTTGGAACTTCTCCTAAAAGAGAAGCACCCCCAAGAGAATCTGGAAGGGTGAGTTCTCAAATCATTCAAAAAGGAGTATATCACGAAGTGATTTGGTTTACAAGACTATTTAAAGAAATTTTTATTTATGGTATACTTTGTTTAAAATTTCTTTAAAAGAATGGGAGTTGTATTAAGATTGAGCTACAATTTCCCAATATATATAGTAAGAATATTGAAAAAAGATGAAAATATTAACAGGTACGATATTCCTGTGGTTGCTATTGGAAATGCTCGAGAAATTTTAATACTTTGTCAAAAGATATTGGCTCCAAAACTTAGTTTATCAGAATTTTTTCAAATATACAAAAAACAGGCAGAGGATAGAGGGATAAATACTAAAAATTTAGAAATAAACACTTTCTTAAAGATCTTAGCTTTGTTGAATGTTATAGAAATATATGAAATACCAAAAGAAATTTTTAGTAATGATGGTTAAAATAAGCTAAAATTTTTAATTATTTTATTGCTTTTTATAGTGATTTAATGTATACTTAAATAAAGTTTGTTAGAAGAGAAAGTTTAAGGACGAAAAAGTGGGAGTTCCCACTTTTTCTTTTTAATAAGGTAAAAGAAAGTGAAAGATCAAATACATATGGAGTTTATCAAAAAACTAAGAAGTATCGTGGAGCCTGTCTGCGAGAGATACTATTTTGAACTTGTAGACTTAGAATATCAAAGAGAATCTCGTGGATGGGTACTAAGGGTATTTGTTGATAAAGTAGGAGGTGTCACAGTAGAGGACTGTGCTTATATAAGTGAAAAAATAAGCAAGGAACTTGATATTCACGATCCAATTCCACATTCATATGTGCTTGAAGTTTCATCTCCTGGTTTAGATAGACCATTAAAGAAAAGGCGAGATTTTGATAGACATGTTGGCGAAAAAGTAAATATTTTACTTTTAGAAAATATTGAAGGGAGAAGGAAGGTTGAGGGAAAAATTATAAGTACTGATGAAGAAAATGTAATAATAGAAGTTGATGGTAAATTTATTCATATTCCTTTCTCCAAAATAAAAAAAGCAAGGTTGATTGTAGAATTTTGAGGAGGATGATAATTTATGAGATTAGGTGAAGATTTCTGGGTTGTTTTAGAACAGATTATTAAAGAGAAAAAGTTAGATAAAGCTGTAGTTATAGAGGCTTTAAGAAAAGCCTTACTTTCAGCTTTTAAGAAAGCTTATGGTACAAGCAAAGGTGCGCGTGTAGAAATAGATGTAAATAGACAAGAAATAAGAATTTATGTGGTAAAGAGAGTGGTTGAAAAGGTATTAGATCCAATTTCAGAGATTACGATTGATGAGGCAAAGGCCTTAAAACCTGATGCAAAATTAGGAGATGAGATAGAAATAGAAGTGGAACCTCAAGAATTTGGGCGTATAGCTGTTCAAGTTGCAAAACAGGTTATTATGCAAAGTTTGAAAGAAGCCGAAAGAAAAATTTTATATGATAAATATAAAGCTAAAGAGGGAGAATTAGTTAATGGTACTGTGGTAAGAATAGAAAGAGGAAATGTTTATGTAAGATTTCCTGATATTGAGGCAGTGTTACCTGTAAAAGAACAGATTCCAGGAGAAGAATATTGGATAGGAAGAAGATTAAGAGCTTACCTTTTGGAGGTAAGAAAGACCACAAAAGATCCCTTAGTAATATTATCACGAAGCCATCCTGGATTTTTAAAAAGGCTTTTTGAATTGGAAGTTCCTGAGATTAAAGAAGGAACTGTAGAAATTGTAAGCATAGCAAGAGAACCAGGTTTAAGATCGAAGGTTGCTGTTTATTCTCATTATCCTGAAATAGATCCAATTGGTGCTTGTGTTGGGTTTAAGGGAGTTAGAATACAAAATATTATAAACGAGCTTAATGGTGAGAAAATTGATATAGTATTATGGAGTAAAGATCCAGCGGAATTTGTTGCAAGAAGTTTGAGTCCTGCTAAACCCATATCAGTAGAAATAAAGGAAGATGAACATAAAGCTATTGTTATAGTGCCTCCTGATCAATTCTCTTTAGCTATAGGCAAAGAAGGTCAAAATGTAAGATTAGCTGTAAAACTTACATCATGGAGGATTGATGTAAGGACTCCAGAAGAATATTCTAAAGAAAAAGATAATAAGGAAATAGAGAAGGTGGTAGAAAAAAGTGAGTAAGCATGTGCCTATAAGAACATGTATAGGTTGCGGAGAAAAAAAGCCCAAAAGAGAGCTTTTGAGAATTGTTAGAGATGAAGATAATAATATAAGTTTTGATCCTACTGGTAAGGCTTCGGGTAGAGGTGCATATTTATGTCCAAAGATAGAATGTTTAGATTTGGCTTTCAAGAAAAGAGCATTTTCACATGCTTTAAGATGTGAGGTTTCTTTCGGAACATTACAAAAAATTAAAGAAGAATTACAAAACGAAATTTCTCGTCGGGGGGAGATAAAGTAATGAAAAAGAGAATATATGAATTAAGTAAAGAACTGGGTATAGAAAGTAAAGACTTATTAAAGATTCTTAGTGATTTAGGAGTTAATGCAAAGTCAGCGTTAAATGTAATAGATGAAGAAGTAGAAGAGATTATAAAGGAACTTGTTACAGGAAAGAGTAAAGAAGAAAATCCCCCCACTGCCTCAGAGGCTATTCAAGTAGAAGAAATAAAGGAAGATCAAAAATTAACAGAGACAAAATCTCAAAAAACAGAGGAAAACGAGCAAATAACTGTTAAAGAAAAGGAAAAGGTATTAATAATACAAGGAAGTATGAGGATAAAAGATGTAGCTGATGCTCTCTCCGTATCTCCTACAGATTTAATAATGGAACTTTTAAATATGAAAATATTAGCCAATGTGAATCAAATTTTAGATCCAGATGTTATTAAGAAACTTGCGATTAAACATGGATATAAAGTAGAAGAGGTAAAACCTCAAGCAATAGTTAAGAGAGTGCAGTTAACACCTGAGGAAGAAGCAAGACTAAAACCAAGACCACCTGTTGTAGTAGTAATGGGACACGTGGATCATGGTAAAACTACCCTCTTAGACGCTATTAGACAGACAAAGGTGGCAGAAAAAGAATATGGTGGGATAACTCAACATATTGGAGCGTCGATGGTAGAACATAATGGAAGAAAGATTGTTTTTTTAGATACTCCTGGTCATGAGGCCTTTACAGCTTTAAGGGCAAGAGGTGCTCAAGTTACAGATATAGCTGTACTTGTGGTAGCTGCTGATGATGGTGTTATGCCTCAAACGGTTGAAGCAATCAATCATGCCAAAGCAGCTAATGTACCTATTATTGTGGCTATAAATAAGATTGATAAACCTGATGCAAACCCTGAAAGAGTAAAACAACAATTGTCTGAATATGGCCTTATTCCGGAAGAATGGGGTGGAGATACCATAATGGTGCCTATCTCTGCTATGAGGAAACAAGGCATCGACCAATTATTAGAAATGATTTTACTTATGGCAGATGTCTTAGAATTAAAGGCTGACCCTGATAAGCCTGCCAAAGGAACAATTATTGAAACAAGAATAGATAAAGGTAAAGGACCTGTGGCAACAGTAATAATTCAAGAAGGAACCCTCAAATTAAGGGATATTTTTGTGGCTGGGGATGTTATGGGACGTGTTAGAACAATGGTCGATGATAAGGGTAGATCTCTAAAGGAGGCCTATCCTTCTTGGCCTGTTGAAATTTCAGGATTTGAAGAGTTGCCACAAGCTGGAGATATTCTTGAAGTTGTACCTAATGAGGCAGTTGCCAAAGAGATTTTAGAGGAAAGAAAGAAAAAGAAGGAAAAATCTAACATAGAAGTGGTAGGACTTGGTGAAAAAGTTTTACCATTAATTGTAAAAGCTGATACTCAGGGTTCTTTAGAAGCTATTTTACAAACTATAGACAAACTTCCAACAGAAGATATAACTGTTAAAATAATACATTCAGGTGTAGGGGGAATAACAGAAAGTGATGTCATGTTAGCATCTGCCTCCAAAGGTATGATTATAGGTTTTAACGTAAGACCCGATTCAAGGGCTCAAGAAGCTATTACGAAAGAAAAAGTAATTGCTAAAACATACAGAATTATATATGAAATAATAGATGATTTACAAAATTATATCAAAGGGTTAAAAGCTCCCCAGATCAAGGAAGTAATTATAGGAAGAGGCGAAGTGAAAGCTACATTTAATGTTCCCAAGGTTGGTACTGTGGCAGGAGTATATGTTAGAGAAGGTAAAATTCAAAGAAATGCAAAGGTTAGACTAATAAGAGACGGTGTAGTTATATATGATGGAAAGATAGCCTCTTTAAAGAGGTTTAAAGAGGATGTCACAGAGGTTCTTACAAATTTTGAATGTGGAGTAGGTTTAGAGAACTTTGGAGATATAAAACCAGGGGATATTTTAGAAGTCTATACCGTTCAACAAGTTCAGTAATTTATGTTAATAGGAGTATGTAGAGTTATTTTATCGATTCCTGAAAGTTTCTCCCTTAAGGAAAAAAGGAGAGTAAAAAGAAGTATTGTAGACAAAATAAGGACAAGATTTAATGTTTCTATAGCTGAGGTAGACGCTCAAGAAATATGGAACGAACTTGTCTTAGGAATAAGTATTGTATCTACAGAGTCAAAACATATATATCAAATATTATCAGATGTTATAAAGTTGTTAGAAGAACAAAAAGACACAGAGATAGTAGATTATGAAATAGAAATTTTGTAAATTACCAGGAGTGATGTTAACATGAGACAAAGACAAGAAAGATTAAGTGCTTTAATTAGAGAAGAAATAAGTGAGATATTATTAAGAAGGGTTAAAGATCCTCGAATCTCATCTAATTTTGTTGTAATAACTGAGGTAGAAATTAGTAAAGATCTTAGATATGCAAGAATATATGTGAGTGTTTATGGTAGTGAAGAAGAAAAAAGAGAAACTATGAAGGGACTTGAAAGTGCTAAAGGATTCATAAGAAGCGAATTAGGAAAAGATCTTAGAATAAGATTTATACCAGAAATTTCTTTTGAGCTTGACGAATCCTTAGAAAGAGGAGACAGGATACTTAGAAAATTGAAAGAATTGAAATTAGAGGATGAAGAAGATCAATAAAGAGATTAGAAGATTAATAGATATAATAGAAAAATATCAAGATTTTATTTTATTCACACACATAAATCCTGATGGAGATGCTATTGGATCTATATTAGGATTTTATTATTTTCTATTAGAAATAGGAAAAAAACCATATATTTTTCTAAATTCACCTATCCCCTCTTTTTATAGATTCCTTTTAAAGGGGGATGTAAACACAATAAGTAATTTGGATAGATCATATAATATAGGTATTGTCTTTGATTGTAGTGATATATATAGGGTTAAGGAAGATTTAAACGTAAAAGAAAAAACTAAAATACTAATAAATATAGACCATCATACTTCAAATTCAAAATTTGGAGACATAAATATTATAAACGAAAAAGCTTCATCGGTAACAGAAATTATTTACGATATTCTTACCAAATCAAAATTCAACATATCAATAAATGTGGCTGCTTGTCTTTTAACTGGTCTAATAACTGATACAGGAAGCTTTAGATTTAGTAACACTACTCCTAAAAGCCTAAAAGTAGCAAGTAATCTTGTTAAGATAGGGGTTGATATTTCCTCTATATCAAAGGAGATATACGAGAAAAGAAAACTTTCATCATTAAAATTATTAGGAATATCATTACTAAGAATAAATGTTGATAAAGATATTGCTTGGAGTTTTATCAATATGGAAGATATGGAGAAATATAATGCAACTTTAGAAGACACAGAGGGAATAATAGACAATCTTAGGATGTTGAAAGATGTGAGAGTTGTAGTGTTCTTCTATCCAATAAATGAAAAAACATTAAAAGTCAGCCTAAGATCTAAAGATAATCGTATTGATGTAAGTAAATTTGCACAATCTTTTGGTGGAGGGGGACACAAAGAGGCAGCAGGTTTTCAAGTAAAAAATAACAATTCCGATGTTTATAACTTAGTTATCAATAAGCTAAAAGAGTTTATTGAAGAAAATGAACGGATTTCTTTTAGTAAATAAACCTCCTGGTATAACCTCCTTCAATGTAGTAAAAAAAATAAGAGAAATAACAAAAATAGATAAAGTAGGACATATGGGTACTTTGGATCCCAGAGCATGTGGGCTTATAATAATAGGCTTGGGAAAATATGTAAGATTAGAGGAATACATTTTAAACTTTACAAAAACATATATTGTAGAGATTCATTTTGGTATAAGTAGTGATACTTATGATAGAGAGGCTTATTCTTTTAAATATCAAAACATAAAAAATCAAGATATTTCTCCCCAAAAAATAGAAGAAATATTAAAAAGCTTGTTAGGAGAAATTGAACAAGAACCCCCAATCTATTCTGCTCTTCATATAAATGGTAAAAGGGCTTATGAACTAGCAAGAGAAGGGAAAAATTTGAAACTTCCAAAAAGGAAGGTAAAAATATTTAAGGCTGAACTATTAGATTATAAGAAAAGTAAATTTCCTATTGCTTTAATTGAATTTAAGGTTTCAGCTGGTACCTATATAAGAAGCCTTGTAAAAGATATAGGTGAGAAACTTGGATGTTATGCAATAACCTCTTTTTTATTAAGGACTGAAATTGGTCATATCTCTATAAGTGATAGTATATCTTTTAACAAACTCTCTAAACATTGGAAAGAAAATTTAGTTTCTCCAGTTAAAATATTAAACTTTCCTCTAATAAAAGTTGATGCTCTGGAAGAGAAAAGAATTTTAAATGGAAACAATGTTCTTTTACCTACTTATGAAAATAAGGAAATTTTTGTCTCAGTGGTTAATTCAAAAGATAATTTTATTGCTGTAGGTAAGATAAAAGGAAATGTTCTAAAACCAGAAAAGGTCTTTTCAATTGAATAATTATTATGGAAAAAGATATTAAAGTAATAAAGCTGAACAATATAGAAAAAAAGGGAAAACTAATTCTAAGTATAGGAGTATTTGATGGAATACACAAAGGGCATTCCTCTATTCTGGAAGAGATGTTCAACTATGCGCTGATTAGTGATTCAAATACTGGAATAATAACTTTTGAAGATACATATCCCAAAGTTTTCAAAAATTTATCCTCCTTTCTACTAACAAAGGATGAGAAAAGAGAAATGATAGGTTTAAAAGGAATTGATTATATGTTTTGTTTGCCCTTTGACTCAAAACTTAGAAATCTTAGTCCGAAGGATTTTATTGAATTTCTTAGAAAAAATATGGAATTCTCATGCATACTTGTAGGGGATAATTTCAAGTTTGGAAAAGGAAGAACAGGAGATGTAAGTGTCTTATTAGAATTGAGTAAAAATTACAATTTTAAAGTATTGGTAAAGCCACTTCATGATATAGATAATACAACTGTATCAAGTAGTATGATAAGAGAAGCCCTTCAGAAAGGAGACATTTCTTTTGCTAATAAAATGTTAGGCTATAAATATTTTATAAGAGGTAAAGTGATAAAAGGTGATAATATAGGAGAAAAGATAGGCTTTCCAACTGTAAATGTAAAACCTGATCCTTCTAAACTTATTCCTAAAAATGGAATATATAAAGGTAAAGCTAAAATAAGAGATAAAATATATCACTCTGCTATTTACATAGGAACAAGACCTACTTTTAATGGTGAAGAGCTTCGTATAGAGGCATATTTATTTGATTTTGCTGGTAATATTTATAACGAGATTATTGAATTAGTCTTAGAAGAATACATAAGACCTGATATAAAATTTCCCTCATTAGAAGAATTAAAGAAGCAAATAACTCAAGACCTTTTATTTATAAAATATAGAATATATGAAGAAGAAAAAGAAATTAAAATCATAACAATAGACGGCACTGCAGGATCTGGTAAAACTACAATAGCAAAATCTTTAGCAAGAAAATTTAATTTTGATTACATAGATAGCGGTGCATTATATAGAAGTGTGGGACTTTTGGCTATGAAATTTGATATTTTTGATGAGAGTAAATTGGCAAAAATTATAAAAGAAAATCAAATAAAATTTTTGTGGGATGGAGAAAAATTTAGAGTTTTCTATAAAGAAATGGAATTAACAGATTTGATAAGAACTACAGAAGTAGGACTTGTAGCTTCTAAAATAGGTAGATTTAGAGGAATTAGAGAGATTATAACAGACTGGCAAAGAGATTTTCTTAAAAAGGTGAAACGGGGATTAGTTATAGAAGGTAGAGATAGTGGGACAATAGTTTTTCCAAACGCAAACTTAAAGCTTTTTATTAATGCTAATATTGATATAAGATGTGAAAGAAGAGCAAAAGATCTTAATGATACAAATAAAGAAAAACTTCTTGAAAGCATAAGAGAAAGAGACTACTTAGACATAAACAGAGATGTAGCACCTCTTAGGCTTCCTCAGGGAGGTTATTTTATAGATAATTCATATACCACAATAGACGAAGTTCTAAACATTATTACTACTTTATTTATGAGGTCAATGTAATGGTGATTATTTACTATAAACAAGTAACCTCTACTATGGATATTGCTCATGATTATGCTTCAAAGAATTTTCCTCATGGCACAATTATTTTGGCTGATATACAGACAGAAGGAAGAGGTAGATTAAGAAGAAAATGGATTTCTCCTGAGGGTGGCCTTTGGTTTTCTATAATCCTTTATCCTTCTATCTATCTGAAAAAGAAAATAGATTGTTTAGGTATTCTTATATCTGTAGCAGTATATAAAGCTTTAGATATATTCTTGAAAGAAAAAGATATTCTTAATTTTAAATGGCCTAATGATTTAGAACTCAATAAAAAGAAGGTTGCAGGAATACTATTGGAAAGTATTTATGAAAATAATGAAATAAAATACATAATAGCAGGTGTCGGAATAAATCTTTTTGTAGAACAGTCATATTTTCAAAAATATGATATAGATGCTACTTCCCTTAAAGACCTTGTTTTGGTTGAAGATAAACTAATCATATTAAAAGAGATAAGAAATCAGATTCTTTCGCATATAGCTGATTATCCTGATAAGTGGGATTATGTATTTCAGTTTTACAAGAGTAGGTTTCCGTATATAGGAAGTAATGCTGTAAACAGATTAAATGGAAAAGAAGTTAAAATAGTAGATATAGATGATAATGGAAGTATTATATTGGAAGAAGAAAATAAAATCAAAAAATATCCATGGGGAGGTATTTCACTTGAAATTAAAAGGATTACTTATTGATCTTGATGGATCTATTTATAGAGGAGATGTCCCACTTCACTACAGTAAAGAGTTCATAGAATTTTTAAGAGAGAAAAATGTGAAATTCATGTTTCTAACTAACAATTCCACTAAGCTTCCCGAAGAATATATAGAAAAATTACAAAAAATGGGAATTTTCACTAATACTGATGAAATTCTAACATCTGGAATTGCTACAGCTATATATCTTAAAAAAATTAAAAATCAAGGTACAGCTTACGTTATAGGAGAAAAAGCATTGAAGAAAGTTATTTCTGACATTGGTTGGGAATTATGCGAAGATAAGGATATGGTTGATTCTGTGGTAGTAGGATTAGATAGAGAGTTTACTTTTGAAAAATTAAGAAAAGCGAACTACCATATAAGAAATGGGGCGAAGTTTTTAGCTACAAATCCCGATAAGACATTTCCAACTGAAAATGGTATAGATCCAGGAGCTGGATCTTTGGTCGCAGCTGTTTCTTCAGCATCTCAAAAAAGACCTTTTATAATTGGGAAACCATCACCATACATGGGAAAAATTGCTATAGAAAAGTTGGGCCTGAAATCAGAAGAAGTAGGGGTTGTTGGGGATAGAATAGATACAGATATTTGCTTAGGAAAAAGACTTAATGTAAAAACTTTTTTACTCCTTACAGGAGTAACTCAAAGTAAAGATTTAGAAAGATCGAAGATAAAACCTGACTTTGTATTTGAAAATCTTGAGGATTTAACTAAGTTCCTAAAAGGGCATTTAGAAAAGTAATCATGGAAAATATAAAGGTAAAATCATATGTTAATATCAATAGAAAAGATATAATGTTTCTATAAGTCTTATTAATGATCATCTCTAAAATTCTCAAAATTATAAAAACAAAAAGTGATACATAAAATGAGCCTATATAGTAAGTAATGAATATTATAGTTCTTAAAATAACCTCCATATATTTTTCCTTTATTGATATTCCATCTTTGTAAAATATATTTTTCCCCCCAAAGGTTTTTATAACATAAAAATAAAAGATAGTTCCTGCAAAAGCAACGAAAAAATAACCAATAGATAAAAGAATATAGTAATCACTATTATAAAAGCGATTTAAAAAGGATAAAGGAGAGCTTAGATTTAGATATTTGGGCTCCTTTGCTTGAGGTAATAAGAAAACAGAAATTAAAGTTATAAAATGTTGAATTTGATCTTTCAAAAATTCCCTAATACCATTACTTTTGGATATCTTTTTGATTTTCGAAAGATCTATTATAGTGTGTAATGAAAATAGAATAAAAATATAAGAGAAACACATTGGGGAAGTTAAGTAAGGTATGGAAAGTAGAATTGTAATTACTAAGTAAATACTTGTATGTATCAGTACTCCATATTTATTATAGACTTTATATTTAAATACTCTGTTCGTCTGTAAAGTGAAATCTGCAATAAGATGTGCTAAAAATAACCTTAAAAACCAGAACATTTAAGTAATCCCCTTCTGTAAAGAGATAAAAGAGCCTCAACTATAGAAGGATCAAATTGCTTTCCTTTTTCCTCTTTAATTCTATCTATTGCCAAATTTAAACTTACACCTTTTCTATAAGGTCTATCAGATATTAAAGCATCAAGAGTATCTGCCACAGAAATAATTCTTCCAATAAGAGAAATTTCTTCACCTTTTAAGCCTTTTGGATATCCTTTACCATCATATCTTTCATGGTGTTCTTCAATACCTTTTATAATATCCTCTAAAAGATCGATGGGTGCTAATATATTTTTCCCTATTATTGGATGCTTTTTTATCTCCATTAATTCATCTTCAGAAAGTTTATCCTTTTTCCTCAGAATATTATCCTCTACCCCAATTTTTCCTATATCATGTAGTAACCCTGCAAGTCTAATTTTTTCTAAATAATCAGAATCTAAATTTAATTCTTTACCAATTAAATATGAAAATTCAGAGACCCTTTTTGAATGTCCATGAGTATAAGGATCTTTTGCATCAATAGCATTTACAAGAGATTCTATAGTATCAAAAAATAGACTTTTTAAGTTATTGTATAAAAGAGCATTTTTTATTGCTACAGCAGCTTCATTTGCTATAGTTTGTAGTAAGTCTAAATCTTCATAGTCAAAAGGTTTATCGCTTTTTTTGTTTATAGCTTCTATTACACCTATTAGTTCATCTTTATACAACATTGGTACCCCTAAAATGGATTTGGTTTTGAAAGAGGTTAAATAATCAAATTTTGGATTGAATATATTACTACTTTCCACATTATTTTCAATAATAGGAGTCCTTGTTTGAGCAACTTTTCCTGCAATCCCCTCCCCTACTTTTACTGTATATCTTTTGATTGTATCTCCCTTTTCTCCAAGAGCTACTTCAAAATATAATTCTTCTTTTTTGGAATCAAGAAGAAGTAACGAACAAGCCTCAACCATTAAACTCTCTTTTACTATTTCCATGATTATTTTTAAAAGATCAGAAAGATTCAAATTTGAAACAATCTTATAGGAAATCTCCCTAATTAAATAGAGTCTCTCTATTTCTTTTTTTAAAGATATATTTTCTTTAAGTATTTTACCTATTTTAATTTTCATTTTTGTACCCTAATACTCTAAATACATGAACAGGTTTTTCTTTTCCTTTAATATTGAAAAAACCAAGATCTTCAATAATAAACTTATCTTTTATTTCATTATATGTTTGTTCACATATTAGAATCTCTCCTCCTTTAGCTAAACCTTCTAATCGAGATGCAAGATTTACAGTATTTCCGATTGCTGTATATTCTATCTTCTGTTTGGGTCCTATAATACCCACTAAAGCTTCTCCCGAGGAAATTCCTATTCCCACTTCAAAAGAAGGATAACCTTGACTTTTCCATTCTAATTGTAATTTCCTGATCTTTTCTTGTATTTCTAAGGCAGAAAGTACAGCTTTTTCTGCAGTATTTTCCAAAGGATAAGGAGCTCCAAAAATTGCCATTATTGCATCTCCCATAAATTTATCTACAGTCCCATTGTTTTTTAAAACAATATCTGAAGAGCTTTTTAAGAAATCATCTAAAATCTTAATTATCTCTTCAGGTTCTCTTATATCAGAGTAATAAGTAAAATTTCTAATATCTGCAAACAGAACGCTTATCTTCTCTCTTTTGGTAGTGAAAATTTTATCTCTTTCTGTTTTAAGAAGCATTTCAACTACTTCTGGAGAGACAAATCTTTGAAATAATGTCTTAATTTCTCTCTTTTCTTGTTCTGTTTTTATAATTTCATATAACATGTTAAATAAATAAGAAATTAAAAGTCCAAATACTGGTATGTAATATGGAAGTAACGTATTAAAATAAACAAAAAATAAATTGGCTATTGTGAGGTATAATAAGGAAAATATCACGGATATTACAAATATAAAAATTGTCTTGTATTTTCTTATTAAAATAGAAGGAATAAAATTCATAAGTAGTGTAATTATATATAATGGGGATCCATCATTAAAAGGTTTTATAAAATCTTTGCTAATAAGGGTGTCTATAGCATTAGCATGAACTTCTACTCCCGGCATTTTTCCTAATCTAATAGAACCTCCATATCTTATAAAACCATAAAATGGAGTAAAATGAGTATCGTGTAATGTCTCAGTTACTGCACCTATAAGAACAATTTTGTTTTTAAAAACATTTGGATCAATATTTCCTTTTAATATATCAACAAAAGAGTAAACAGGATAACTAAAGGGTCCTCCTCTGTAATTTATATATATGTTATTTTTTTTATCTGTGAACAATTTTGTTTTAGAAATATATTCGTCTGAAGTTAGAGAAAGATATTTTAATGCTATTAAAAAAGGAAAAGAAATCCATTCCTTTTCTAATACGAAATTTTTTAGTTGGAATCTTCTTATAAATCCATCCAAATCATGTTCTGGATTAACGAGTCCAACCTTAGCGTTTTTCAAAAATTTATCAATGGGAAGAAAGAGTCTTTTAAGAGAACCATATCTTGGATCATCCACTGATATATAAAAAGCAGAAAGTATTATCCTTTTATCCCTTTTTAAAAGTTCCTCAAATTTCTTATCATCTACCGGAGTTGTTTCTGTATCAAAATATATATCAAAGGCTATAATTTTGGGATTTTTCCCTAGTTTATTTATTAATTCCACATATAAAGATCTATTCCAAGGAAAATTACCTAATTCTTGTATTGAATTATCGTCTATTCCTATTATTACGATATTACTTTCTGACTCTCTCTCCCCTCTAAATATAAATCTTAAGTTAATAGAGCCTAATTCAAGTTTTTGAAGTACTTGACTTTGAAACAATAATAAAGTCACTACAAAAGATATTAGCACTATTATACATCTTATTATTATGCCATTCTTTATAAACCTATTTATATAATTCACTTTTTAAAGTCTTAACTTTGTCGATACAAAATATATATCTGTTGGATTACCATAAGGATCAAAAGTTCTTTTTATAGTTAGTATAGCATCTACATTTTGAGCTAATGGATAGGTTATATTTAAAGTCATAATTGTATTTTCATTAAAGAGCATAAATGGAGTTTTTATCTCTTTTTGCTCGTATAGTAAGTTCATCTTTAATCTTTCATTTAATGACATAGTAAATCTACTATATATAGATGGACGCATACCATTAAAAGATTGGTAATTTACATTTAAAAAGGCAATATTTAATATATTAGTGTCTAAGTCTAATGTTAAACCAAATATTCTATTTACAGACTCTTTTAAAGGAGATAGAGTTTTAAGTACCTTATTCTTTTCATAATAAGCATTGAAATAACCAGGATAAAAATTATCAGAAAAGTTTATTAGCTGGACACTAAAAACACTGTTGAAAAGACTGAAATTGCTTTGAAGACCTAATGCAACACCATTTTCACTTAGAACTCTTGGATCACTAATTGTTACTCCATCATGTATTATTCTTTGTGCAAAAGATGAATAAATAACAGTATTTTTTGTCAAAAAGTACGATAAATCTGCTCCAACTATTGCTTGTCTTTTATTTTCATCAACATCCATATCCATCATACCATTTATACCAATTTCTAATCTATTTATGGGTCGATAAAAAGCTCTCAATGCATATGTTGAGGTTAGATTTTCATATTTATTAAAAGGAGAAGGAAAGAGAGTAAGAATACCCCCTCTTTTTGGATCTTCTAATCGAAGTACTACCCCCTCCATTTCATATGTGGAATATCTATTGGCAATTAATCCGTATCCAAGAGTAAAGTGATCTATAACACCATATTTTATTCCAAGCCAAGGTAAATTTAGTTCTCCATACCTTATTTTTCCTTGAATATAACTTATACTTTCTCCATCGGTATATAAAGAAAGATCAAGACCGAGTTTTAATATTCCAAAAGAAAGTTCTGGAGAAAAGGAAAGTTTAGCAAGCATCAAATCATTCTTTTTATATAAACCATAATCTAAATTATTATTAAGCGCTAATCTAACACCTTCGGATGATCCCCTTTGAGGAGGTGTAATAGGTTTCTCTTCTTTAATCTCTTCTTTGGGCTTTTCTTCTTTTGGTTTCTCTTCTTCATCAAACTTTTCAATTTCTGTTATTGGTGTCGGATTTTCAGGAGGATTTTCAGGTTTTACAATACTTTGAAAACCTTCTTTTACATCTACTGTTACACCTTTAGCAGAAAAAGAAACTACTCCTTTAAGAGTTTTCACCACAGTCGTTCCATCTTCACTTACTTGCTGAATCCATTCCGTACCTCTTACACCTGCAACAGCTGTAGGTGTGTGTATCTCTACTCTTTCTCCTATAGATAATATCTTCTCAACTGTCGCCCATACTTTTCCTAAAAGTAATTTAAATATTGATACTTCTTTTTGTGTATCTTTATCACGATCCAATCTTAAAATATCAAGCTGGGTATTTGAAGCAAGTTTTAGGGTTGATCTATCTGAAAACTCTAATATAGCTTGTGAGTTTTGTTGTACCCAAATCTTATCTCCTGAAGAAAGTTCCATTTTTAACTTAGCAGGTATCCATAACTCTGATTCAGCCTTTTTTACATAAACATTTCCTTTTAGATATGTTATTATTGCTACCCTTTTTGTTGCTTGAGCAAAAATAGGGACAATAAGGATTAATAAAACTAAAAGAAAGACAAAAAGTTTTTTAAACATTTTTAATACACCCCACTAAATTGTTTTTAAAATAATCTTAAACTTTTTATATTATATCACAGGTTTTTTTTATAAAGATAACAAAGTCCTTTAAGAGTAAGATAAGGATCAATATTTTCTAATTTAAGGTATTTTGAATGAGGTACTATTCTTTTAGCCCAACCACCAGTACTTATAAGAACAGGATTTCCATTCATTTCTGATATTTGTCTTTCTAAAATTCCATCAACAAGTCCTGCAAACCCAAAAACTATTCCTGCTTGAATTGCAGATATAGTGTTTTTTCCTAAGGAAGATTCTGGAGCTTTAATATCTACTTGAGGAAGTTTAGCGGTTTTTTCAAAGAGGGCGTAGGATGCCGTCCCTACGCCCGGTGCTATAGCTACTCCTAAAAATTTCTTATTCTCTATAGCAGAAAAAGTAGTTGCTGTGCCAAAATCTATAGCTATTCCAACTGGACCATACTCTTCTTGAATAGCAACCACATTACATATAAGATCTGAACCTACCTCTTTGGGGTTTTCTGTCTCTATGGAGATTCCTGTTTTTATTCCTGGTTCTACAACAAAAGGAGAATAATTGAAGATATATCTTATGGCATCAACAAAAACTGAGGTAAGAGATGGAACTACAGAAGATATAGCTATACCTTCTACTTTAGCCTCGGAGATCCCATTTCTTTTTAGAGTCCATTCAATAAGTAGTGAATATTCATAGCTTGTAGAGTATTTCTTAGTCTCAAATTCATAATGAGATATAATTTTATTTTTTTTAAAATAAGCTATATCTATATTTGAATTGCCGATATCTATAGTTAAAAGCATACCCTATGCACTCTCCTTAATTAATCTTTTTAATAATACAACTATAGGTGGACAAATTATTGACGCGATAATTGCTTCTGGAATACCATGAAGAATTCCTATGGATATAATAACTCCTAATGGGAAAATTTTAAAAATTGCTGCAAGACCAAGAGTTCCCACAGTGTTAGTCATACTTCCTAAGAAGGATGCTATTCCAATGGCAACTATTTCTCCTTCTTTTTCTTTTATTATAAATAAAATTAAAAAAGCTATGATAAAAGAGATTAAAGCTATTAAAAAACTAAATTCTAAAGAGTAATTAATAAGGCTTTCTGTAAACCACTCTCTCATGATATAGACACCACTAAGATATGCGAAAGAGAAAACTACAAAAGAGATAATAAAAGCGGTAGAGTTTTTAAGCTTCTTTTGAGACCTAAAAAAGGATAAGAGAAAATTATAAACAAGACCTGAAACAATACCAATAAAAGGTCTTGCAGGAAAAAGCACCCAGAAAGGAGCAATATGGGAAAAATACATAACTGCAGAAATGCCAAAAATGCTACCTACTAAGGCTCCAAACCATGGTCCCATAACAATGCCTGCTAATATCACTGGAATATGCATTATTGTTGCAGCACCTGCTGGTGTTGGTAGGGATATATAGCCTATACGTGAAAAACCTAATAAGAGGGTAATTGCAACAAAAAGAGATGCTAATGAGATTTTTTTGATGTTTTTAAACATTTTAATACCTCCCTTCCGGCTCCCCAACAAGGGATGCCGTTTTTTTGATTTGACTATTTATATTGATATTTATTGATATTGTCCCGCGATCCTAAAGATCTGCAGGCTTTTTTGGATTATAATATATAAACTAAAAAAAGAAAAGAGGTTATATAAATGGATAAAAAAGAATTGCGGAAGATATTTTTAGAAAAAAGAAGGAATATAAGAGATAAAGAGGTAAAATCTCATGAAATTTTTCATAAGCTGAAGAATTTAGTTATTTGGGGAAAAGCATCTATAATTAACACTTATGTCTCTATAAAAGATGAGGTAGATACAAGGTTCATAATTTATCATGCTCTTGTAGAAAACAAAAGAGTATTTTGCCCCGTTATCTTTGGTAAAGACTTAAAATTTGGAGAAATTAAGACAATTAATGATTTAGAAAAAGGTCCATTTGGTATACTGCAACCTAAGGAGATTTATGAAATAGATTATAACTTGTTCGATATTATTGTAGTACCTGGAATTGCATTTGATGTTAAAGGTTATAGAATAGGTTATGGTAAAGGTTACTATGATCGTTTTTTAAGCAACATTAAAAGAGGTATAAAAATAGGTTTAACCTTTGACGATTTAATCATTAATGAACTTCCAAAAGATCCTTACGATCAAAAAGTTGATATTATTATTTCAGAGAAAAAGATTATTTTTACTAATAATTATTGAATACCTATACAAGATAAACACAAAATAATACTATTTCTATAGATCTCATAAAATTCTCCCATATAAATACCAATAGTCAAAAAAAGGAATATAAGAAAGAATATAAAAAATCTTATAATTACTTTTTTAGCCATTTTTCCAATTCCTTTTTAATATCCTTTTCTGAGATAATTCCTAAATAAATTTTTCTTATAATAAAATTTTTATCAATTAAAAAAGATGTTGGTATAGCTACAATTTGATATGTATATCCTGCTTTTCCTTCTCTGTCAGAAAGAATAGTAAAACTAACTGGATTATTCTTTAAGTAATCATTAACATTTTTAGGATTGGAGTCTAGACTAACAGCCACTATTTCAAATCCTTTATTTTTATGTTCCTTGTATAGCTTATCTAATAACGGCATTTCATATCTACATGGAGGGCACCATGTAGCCCAAAAATTTAATAAAATAACTTTCCCTTTAAAATCAGAAAGCCTATAATTTTTCCCCTTTAGATCTTTAAGTGAAAAATCTATAGCTTTTTCATTTTCTCCTATATTGGCTATTGAGTAAGATGTATGAATTAATAGGACAAATAATATAATCATTAAAAAAATTTTTAAAAATCTATTATTCTTCATCATTTTTTTCATTTTAAACTCCTCCCTTTTTGCATATATTAATTAAAAGAACTTTCCAGGCGAGGTAGGGGGTGATGGGTGAGGGGGGAAGGGGACCCTCGCCTGGAAAGGTTCTTAACAAATTCTTTTTGAAATAATACTAACATTTTAAAAATTTTTTGTCAAGATTCCTAATTTTAAAATTGATTAAAAATAATAACAGAAATAATTTACACTGATCAAAAAAAGAGGAGGCTCTCTGGCGATGACCTACTCTCCCACCCCGTTGCCAGGGCAGTACCATCGGCGCTGGAGGGCTTAGCTTCCGTGTTCGGAATGGGAACGGGCGTTTCCCCTCCGCTCTAATCACCAGTAGCCTCCTCTTCCTTCAT
>CAZZIO010000034.1:0-30306 GCA_964654465.1 uncultured Dictyoglomota bacterium | reverse complement strand
GAATTTCAACAGGAAGCTCCAAGGTGGTTTTCATCTATTTCAGATATGGAAGACTTCCAGCTTCTCGTCTTCCTCTCTGTATATCTGAAATAGATTACTTTCCTCTTCTTCGCCTTTTCTCTTATGGTGGGCGCGGGTGGGATTGAACCACCGACCCCTACCGCGTCAAGATAGTGCTCTCCCACTGAGCTACGCGCCCTTACAATGCAAAATTATACCTTTTCTTGTTCTTCGATGTCAAGTTGTATGGATGACAAAAACTTTTGTAGTATAATTATTGCTGACTGCTTATTCTTAATAATCTTTCTATCCTTTCTTTTAACATTAGCCTCTATTAAAACCCTCTCTACCTCCATAGTAGTGAATCTTTCATCTACTAAATAGGTTTTGATTTTAAATTTTTCTTCTATTTTCTTAGATAATTCTTTTATTTTTTCTGTTTTCTCATTCTCATGTCCTCTTAAGCTTATCGGATAGCCAATCACTATCCCTTCAATATCATATCTTTGAAGTATACCTTTGAGATAGTCGAAAAAGGATTTTTCGTTTTTAAACTCTATAACATCTAATCCTTGAGCTATAACCCCTAACGGATCAGAAATAGCAAAACCTATATATTTTTCTCCCCAATCTATTCCAAGATATCTACTCATTTGTTTTTAAAATAATCCTTCAAATATTCCTTAATTCTTGTGATATCTATTTTAGGAATATTAAACTGTGCTAATGTATCCCTTCCTCCACCTCTTCCTTTAAACTCTTCTGTTATTACTCTTACTATATCTTTAGCAAGAATATTTCTATCTACTAACTTAGGACTTATCATAACTGTACCTGTAAAACGTCCATCAATCTCTTTTAGAAAAACTATAACAAGATTTTCTTTTTTACTCTTTAAATAATCTCCCAATCTTTTTATAGCCTCATTATCCATGTCAACAATTTCACAAAGTATAGCTATATCCCTAATCATCTCAATTTTATTTAGTAAATTAGAGGATTCTTTTTTAATTATTTCTTCCTCTAGATTTTCTATCTTTTTATCTTTTTCTTTTAACTCTGAAATTAATCTTTCAATTCTTAAAGGTATTTCTTCCATATTATTTGCACCTAATAAATCCATAGACTTTTTAAGAATACTTTCCTTTTCTTTCTGATATTCCCAAGCTTTAATTCCACATACTGCAAATATCCTTCTTATTCCACTCCCAATTCCTTCTTCTCTGAAAATGTAAAAACTTCCTATCTCTCCCGTATAATCTACATGAGTACCACCACAAAGCTCCATACTAACATCCTCAATTTTAATGACCCTAACATCCTTCTGATACTTTTCAGTAAATAAAGCTATTGCTCCCATTTTTCTTGCTTCATCTAATGTAGTCCAGAATTTATCAACTTTAAAATTTGATAAAATATTTTTATTTATCTCTCTCTCAATAAGTCTCAATTCCTCATCTATTATAGGAGAATGGTGAGTAAAATCAAATCTTAAAAATTCTGGAGAAACTAAAGATCCAGATTGCATAATATGATTACCTAAAATCTTCCTAAGAGCTGAATGTAATAAATGGGTGGCAGTATGATGTCTCATAGTATGATATCTTCTTTCTTTATCTACTTCTGCCTTAACCTTCATCCCTTCCTTAAAGATTCCTTTAACTACTTTTCCTTTATGAAGAATAAATTTATCTCCAAGTTTTCTTACATCAGAAACTATTACCTCCACATTATCATTAAATACCTTGCCAGTATCTGCAACTTGACCTCCACTTTCTGGATAAAATGGTGTTTTATCTAATACAAAGTATACTTCTTCCTCTTCTTTTATTTCTTTATTATGTTTATTTCCTAAGAAAAAAAGAACGTTGCTTTCAGAAGAAAGAGTATCATATCCTACAAATTCAGTGTTAGGAATCTCCCTTAATTGATATACCTCATCATCGGATAATGATATGAATGTACTTTCAAGTTTTTCTTGAGTAGATAATCTTGCTTTCTCTCTTTGTTTCTCCATTTCTTTATTAAATCCTTCAATATCAACTTTAAATCCTACCTCTTCTGCAATTTCCTGCGTCAATTCAATAGGAAAACCATAAGTATCATAAAGTTTGAAAGCAAATTCACTATTAACAACTTTACTTGTAGATTTTCTAAAATAATCCTCCAAAAGATTAAGACCTTGCTCTAAGGTTCTTATAAATTGCTCCTCTTCTTTGATAAGTACTTTCATAATATAGTCAGATTTTTCTTCCAATTCAGGATAAGCATCTTCCATTACTTCTACAACAGTAGGCACAATTTTGTAAAGAAAAGGCTCTTTCACTCCTAACTTATAAGCTCTTCTTAATGCTCTTCTTATTAACCTTCTCAAAACATAGCCTCTTCCCTCATTAGTAGGAACCACACCATCACTCATAAGAAAAGTTATAGCTCTAATATGATCTGAAACCATTCTTTCTGTAACCAAATCAGAATCCTTAATAATTTCTTTTACCTTTTGAATAATTGGTTGAAAAAGATCTGTTTCAAAAACATTACTAACATTCTCAACAACTGTTACTATTCTCTCAAGCCCCATTCCTGTATCTATATTTTTCTGAGGTAAAGGAGAAAGTTTTCCCTCTTCATCCATATAGTAAGCCATAAATACTAAATTCCATATCTCCATAAAACGATCGCAAGGATCACCTGGCTTGCAATTTTCTTCCTCCTTAGATTTGGGACCAAAATCATAATATATCTCAGAACATGGACCACAAGGTCCCGTGGGTCCTGGAGGACCCCAGAAATTATCCACTTTTCCTAATCTTACTATTCTTTCTTTTGGAATTCCCATAATTTTATTCCAAATTTCAAAAGCCTCATCATCTTCCTCGTATACAGAAATCCAAATTCTTGATAAAGGAATCTCTAATTCTTTCGTCAAGAATTCATAAGCAAAACCAATCGCTTCCTTCTTAAAATAATCACCAAAAGAAAAATTACCAAGCATCTCTAAAAAAGTTAAGTGCCTTGGGGTAAGGCCGACCTTTTCTATGTCTGTAGTTCGAAAACATTTTTGAATTGTGGTAATACGCCTTTTAGGGGGTATACCTTGCCCTAAAAAATATGGTTTAAAAGGAACCATCCCAGCAGTGGTAAAAAGTAATGTGGGATCATCTGCAGGAACTAAAGATGCACTGGGTAAATGTAAATGGCCATTTCTAACGAAATATTGTGTAAATTTCTCTCTTATTTGTTGGCTTATTCTCATTTCTACAACCCCTCTAATGAAAGAATTTTTTTAAACAATTATTAAAAGCCCCGCTGTGCCGTGATGCCGAAGTCCTTGTGCCCCGTTCCACAATTTTGAGGCCTACCCTGCTTGGTTATGTAGCTCTTTAAGAGCCGCAATCCCAAGTCAGGAGATCAGCCTCCTGAAACAAGGTGTTGAGCCAGGACCACAGCATACACCACGCACACAGCAGGGCTTTCTAAATTGAATATACCACAAAACCAAACAAATTTCAATTACAACCCTATTTTTGTGGTAAGGTTACTTTCTGAAGTAGCACTGAAAGTCTAACTTTCGTCATAACTAAAATCTGCGGATCAGCTTTATCACCTAATTCTTCAATAATCTTATAAGTTTTTATGGCATCAATGATATTGTCTTCTTCTTCGTAAATAGTAGCTAAAATATACAAAGCATTTGAATTATCTTTATTCCTTTTAAGTACTTCCTTGATGTCTTTTTTAGCTTTATCAAATTTACGTAATCTTTTATACTCTAATGCTCTCTGTAAATAAAACCTATTTTCCTCACCACTTATAAAAAGCCCCTTTTTAAAGGTTTCTTCAGCTTCTTTTATTTTTCCTTCTTCTTCTTGAATAATACCTAAAACTATGTATAACTCCTCTTTGTCTTTATATTTTTTGATTTTTTCTTTCAATAATTTTTCAGCCTCTCTATATTTTTTAGCTGCCATAAACTTATAACTTTGGTCAATAGTCTCTAAGATCTCTTCAGCAGGTGTCTTGTAATTTAAAGCTATAAAAATAATTAGCCCGATAGTCATAATAACAACAACACTTCCTAAAAAAATTCTTTTTAATTTTCTTCTCCTTTTTTCATCCACTATTTCAACTATGTGCCACCACCAATACTCTTTAGGATAAAGATTAGATTTGTCCTTTAGTCTATTACTCTTTCTCATTATCTTATACAAAGAATTTATATTCTTCTTTAATTCGCCATCTATTTCACTCAATCGAGAAAGCTCTGGATCAATTGTAACATTTAATTTTTTCAGATCAATAAGCAATTCCTCTACTTCTTGTCTTAATGTCAAAAATTTTTCAATATATGACTCACTTTCTTTAAAATCAGGTACTATAAGTCTTCCAGAAATCTTCTTCAACTCTTCTAATTTATCCCTCAATTTTTCTAGAGGACTTTCTTTCATTATTTATCCCCTTTTATAGTTATTAAAACTACTGCAACTGCATATTTATGAGTATGAGAAATACTCACCTTTATATCTTTAACTCCTTTTTGAAGAGCAAATTCAAGAGCTTTATTCCTAAGATTAATCTCAGGCTTTCCACTTATTCCGTAAAGAATTTCCACATCTTTCCAATCCCAACCTGAATATCTCACACCAATGGCTTTTATAAAGGCCTCTTTGGCTGCAAAACGCGCAGCCAAAGAGGGATATAAATCTTTTTTCCCACTTAATTGCTCTAACTCTCTTAAAGAATATATCCTTTCTTTAAATCTTTTATATTTTTCACATAATTTCTTTATTCTTTCTATCTCAACAATATCCAAACCTACCTCAATAATCACGTTCTCCATATTATCTATTCTACCGTAACTGATTTTGCTAAATTTCTTGGCTGATCTATTTCTCTACCTAAATTATTAGCCATATAATAGGCAAAAAGCTGTAAAACAACAGCAGCTAAATATGGGTAATAAAAAGGATCAATATTAGGCATAGGAATCAAATCGTCTACCAAATTTAATAATTTTTCATCCTTTTCATTACCTATAGCTATAATTGGAGCTTTACGTGCCTTTGCTTCTTCTAAATTATTTACCATTTTAGAATAGGTCTCATCTTTATATACCAAACCAAAAACAGGAGTATCAGAATCTAAAAGGGCAATAGGACCATGCTTCATTTCTCCTGCAGGAACCGCCTCAGCATGTATATAAGATATCTCTTTAAGCTTTAATGCACCTTCCAAGGCTAATGGATAATTTTTACCACGAGCAAGATATAGAAAATTTCTTTTCAAATAATATTTATCCGAAATATTTTTTACAAGATTCTTTACACTATCTAAATAGTTTTCTAAATAAGTGGGCAGTAAATTCCAATTATCTAAATTAATATTTTCTTTTAAAACTTTAGCTTTTATATAATCTTTTAATAGACCTAACCATATTAATTGAGCTATAAAAGTTTTTGTAGCCGCTACCCCAATCTCAACTCCAGCTTTAAGCCCTATTACATAATCGCTTTCCCTTGCAATAGTACTTTGGGTATTATTCACTAAAGATAAAACTTTAAAACCTTTCTCTTTCAAATTTTTAACTGCTGTAATCACATCTGCTGTCTCACCAGACTGACTTATAGCAATAAAAAGAGTATTTTGAGGAACCTTTAGCGATCTGTAATAGATCTGTGATGCGAGTTCTATATCTACAGAAAAAGGAAGCTCTGATTCCCATAGAAATTTTGCAAAATAGCCTGCATGATATGATGTACCACAAGCAATTATGAAAGTATGTTGAACTTTATCCCATTCAATATTACTCTCCTTTAACTCTTTAATTTCAAAAACATTATCGTACCTTTCTAAATTAGAAATAATTCTTCTTGCAACAGAAGGTTGTTCAAATATCTCTTTAAGCATAAAATGAGGGTAACCATCTTTCTCAGCCCTTATATTATCTTGGGGTATTTTTATTGGATTAATTGTAATTAATTTACTCTTATCACCTGTCACATGGAATATCTCTACTTTTTCGGGAGAAACCTTAGCAAATTCATTATCTTTTAAAAAATAAAAAGTATCTGTATACATACCTAAAGCAGGAATATCAGAAGCTATAAAATTCTCTCCTTTTCCATATCCTATAATCAGTGGACTTTGCCTTCTTATAGCAAAAAGTTCTCTATTTCTTCTCTTATCCATAACTAAAAAAGCAAAGGATCCTTCAAGTCTTCTGAAGATTTCTTCAATAGCCTCCTCTAAGCTAAGTTTTTCTTCTTCTAAAAGATACTCTAAAAGATGAACTGAAACTTCAGTATCTGTTTGACTTAAGAATTTATGACTTTTATTCTCTAAAAACTTTTTTACCTCTTTGTAGTTTTCAATTATTCCATTATGTACTAAGGCAATATTTTTTAAACAATCCACATGAGGATGTGCATTTTCGTAAGTAATACCACCATGAGTAGCCCATCTTGTATGACCAATACCAATATTTGAAATAGTAGAAAAATCTAAACTATTCTTAAGGTCTTGTACTTTTCCTACCACTTTTTTAATTTCTATCTCTCCATTTTTTATATAAGCAATACCAGCTGAATCATAACCTCTATACTCTAATTTCTCGAGACCCGATATTATATAAGGCAAAGAATTATTACTTCCTGTATATCCAAAAATACCACACATCTTTCTCCTCCTCCTTAAATTTTTCTGGGAGAAGGAGAATGTCCCTATAGCTACTTAGGGACCTTTTGTCCTGGTAGTCACCCACCAGTTTTGTGAGTCCCCTTAAGGCAGGTAGCTACTGCCTGGAGGCATCCGCCGAAAACCTCGATTAACCTCCACCTCGTCAACTTGCCTAAAAGGCAAGTCCTGGCGCTTAGATACTCAAATAACTTAAAATTTTCTCTTTAATATCTTTTAGAAAACAATCTAATTCCTTTTTAGGGACATCTCCTTCTAATGTGATTCTTAAAACTGGTTCTGTGCCAGATCTTCTTATAATAATTCTTATACTATTATCCTTTATCACCTCCTTAGCAATATCCATTATTCTTTTCTCATCATCTTCTGTAAGTTTTATTCCACTTATATTTATCTTATCATGTACTTGAGATAAAAGTTTTATTTCTTCCAACATTCTTACAAAATCATCTTTCATATGCTTAAAAATTTTTACTAAAAAAAGAGATGTGAGAATTCCATCTCCTGTAGGTAAATAATCAAAAAGAATTATATGGCCAGAAGTTTCTCCACCTAAATTTAAATCATGTTTTAGTATAGTCTCAAGTACATACCTATCACCAACATTTGCCCTAATAAGTTTTATACCTTTTTTATCTAAATACATCTCAAGCCCATAATTGGTCATAATTGTACCAACTACTTTGTTATTTCTTAGGATTCCTTGCCTTTTAAAATATTCTGCAAGAATACCCAAAATTTTATCTCCATCGATAATTTGATCTTTAAAGAATACTATAACTCTATCCGCATCTCCATCATATGTAAATCCTATATCAGCCTTACTTTCTATAAAAAGAGCTTTACCTATCTCTGGATATACTGCCCCACAATTTTCATTTATATTAAGACCATTATATTCAATATTATAAGCATACACTTCTGCCCCTAATTCTCTATAAATTTCAGGTGCCACATTAGATGCAGATCCATTAGCACAATCCAACATAATTTTAAAACCAGTGAAGTCTTCATTCACTACTTGTTTAAGATAATTTTTATATATTTCTTTTCCTTCATTAAATTGAAATATTCTTCCTATTTCATAAGGGTCTGCCCTGTAATAATTATCAGTTCCTTTCATGTATTCTTCAATCTTTTCCTCTACTTCATCAGGTAACTTAAATCCATCATTAGCAAAAATTTTTATACCGTTATATTTAACAGGATTATGGGAGGCTGAAATTACAATACCCAATAAAATATCTGGATTAGTTTTAACTAAATAAGATACAGATGATGTTGGCAATATTCCAGCATCTAATACATCTATACCACCTGAAGTAAGTCCTGCTGACAAAGCACTTTTTATCATATCACAAGATCTTCTCGTGTCTTGAGCAATAATAACCTTCTTGCCTCGAGAATTCTCAAAATAACCTAAAAGAGCTCTAGCTAATTTATACGCGAGCTCAGGAGTTAAAGCTTTATTAACAATACCTCTAATGCCATCAGTACCAAAAAGTTCTCTCACTTAATTTCACTCCTCTCCTTTTCCAAAATAACAATATCATATTTTTCATTTACCTCTTTACCTTGCCAAAAACCAACCACTTCAAAATTCTTTCTTACCTCACCAGTTACAATTAATTTTTCACCTTCAGCAGGAATTCCAGTAGTACTTAATACAGTAATCTGAAAGTTTTCAAAAGTAAGAGAATAGGCAGAATATATACTTCCCCATATACCATAAGGGTTTGTAGCCTCACCTTTTAGGGTTATTTCTTTCCCTATATATTTTTCTATATTTCTCCATTTCTCTCTCCATGGAGAGTCTTTTAACCAATCGTAATAACTATAACCAATAAAACATAATAAAAGAAATGAAAAAATTAAAAAATTTCTTATTCTTTTATTTTTAAAAAATTTCATGACAAATTACCCCCTACATATATAGGAAGTCCATAACCACAATAAGGACATTTATTATTGTGTCGTAAAAGATTTTTTCTTATAAAATATCCTTCTCTTACAATTAATTCACTACCACAAGAAGGACAATATGTAGTACTACCCCTAACATCCCTTACATTTCCAGTATATACATAATTTAATCTTTTTCTTCCTTCTTCATATGCAAAATTAATTATTTCAAGAGGAGTGGGAGGCTCTATAAATTTATATGCTGGAAAATATCTAGTAAAATGTAAAGGAATATCCTTACTAATTTCCGCTACCCATTCAATTAATCCGATTATTTCTTCCTTCTTATCATTATAATTTGTTATAATTAAATTTGTTAACTCAATGTGAATCTCTTTTTCAAAAGCCAAAAGTATAATTCTTTTTACCTTTTCTAAGTCTCCTTTACAAAGTTTTCGATAAAAATCAGGATTAATTGACTTAATATCTATATTCATAGCATCTATGAATGGAGCAATCTCTAAAAAAGGTTCTTCCTCAACAAATCCATTAGTCACAAAAACATTTTTTAAGTTATATTCTCTCGCGAGTTTAGAAACGTCAAAAACAAATTCGTACCATATAAAAGGCTCATTATATGTATAAGCTATTCCTATGGATTTATTTTTCAAAGCAATATTAACAAGAGTTTCTGGAGAAATCTCTTCTAAGTAAATTTCCTCTGGTAAAACTTGAGAAATACTCCAGTTTTGGCAAAAAGGACACTGAAAATTACAACCTGCTGTGCCCACAGAAAGAATCGAATTTCCTGGATAAAAATGGTATAGAGGTTTTTTTTCAATAGGATCTAAAGCAATAGAACTTACTTTTCCGTATATAAGAGTTACAAGAGTACCTTCTCTATTTTCTCTAACACCACATATTCCTCTTTTATTAGGATAAATTATACATTTATGAGGACATAAAAGACAGTGAACTTTCTTTTGATCTAATTTTTGGTAAAATAGAGCCTCTCTCATTAATCATTCCTTAAATCTTTGAACAGAAAACCTATATATTTTAAAATCCTCATCGGGATATATTCCAGCCTTAGCAAGAGCGATATTTAGCTGTTCTTCCACTGTATCCACACCTTCTAAATCAGGAAGTAATACCCCTTTTCTCCATCCTTTCTGAACTACAATACCATATCTTTTGGGATCAAGTTCTGTAATATTTTGAACTTCTTCCAAAGGGGAAAGAATATCTACAGAAATTTCTATATTATCTAACTCATCTAAGGACACAGGAGGAAATCGAGGATCTTCAGTAGCTGCACTTATAGCATTCCTTATAATTTCCTCAGCTATATTGGGAGTAGTAGGTAAAATAGTACCAATGCATCCTCTAAGCTCTCCATTTTGTCTTTTATGTAAAGACACAAATACACCTGATCTCCTTCTAAGAAGTTCATGAGGTAAATCCGAGGGAGGAGAAATTACTCTCCCCTCCCTGAGGTATGTCTCAATAGCTTTCCTTGCCAAAGAGACTATATGATAACCAATATCCATATAAATTCTTCCACATTAACGTTTTGAGTATTGAGGTGCTCTTCGTGCTCTCTTTAAACCATACTTTTTTCTTTCTTTTTCTCTTGGATCTCTCTTTAAAAGTCCCTCTTTCTTAAGAAGAGTTCTCCAATCAGCTTTTAAGGCAACAAGAGCCTTAGATATTCCATGAGCAAGAGCTTGAGCTTGAGCACTAACTCCTCCACCAATCGTTTGAGCTAAAACATCCACTTGATCTTTCATACCAGTAAGTTCCAAAGGCTTTTGTACCACTTTATGGAAAAAAATTCTCCCTCCAAAATACTCTTCCATTGGTTTATCATTAACTATTATTTTACCTTCTCCTGGAAATCTAAGCCAAACCTTTGCTCTTGCTGTCTTTCTGCCACCTACCTCATGAATTACTTTTACTTCCTGATTTGCAAACTCCAACATTTATCCCTCCCGTTTTATATATTCAGTTCTTTTGGCTTTTGTGCTTGATGTGGATGATCAGGTCCAGGATAAATCTTTAATTTCTTTAACATTTTTCTTCCTAATGGACCCTTAGGTAACATTCCCTTAACAGCCAGATATATTAACATCTCTGGCTTCTTAGCTTTTAATTCCTTAGCAGGAATTAATCTATGCCCTCCTGGATATCCTGAATGAAAGAAATAGATTTTTTGATTTTCTTTTTCTCCTGTAAGAACTACATCCTTAGCATTAATCACAATCACAAAATCCCCTGTATCCACATGAGGTGTAAAAATAGGTTTATGCTTACCCCTTAATATTTTAGCTATCTCTGAAGCAAGCCTTCCAAGAACTTTTCCTTTAGCATCAACCACATACCATTCTCTTTTTACCTCTTCTTTTTTTGCCATAAAAGTTTTCATTTTTAAATATTCCTCCTTTCCCGTTGCATTTTAATATAAATTTGTAAAATATGTCAATAATCTATTTTATATAAATATAAACCATTAGAGGGAGCAGGAGCTGAAAATCTATCTTTATATTCCTCTATTAAATAACTCTCAAAATCCTCTAAACTTTTTCTACCTAAGGATATCTCTACCATACTACCTACCAAAAACCTTACCATTTTTCTTAGAAAGTAGGGGGCACATATGAAATAAAAAAGATAGTTTTTTTTAAAACACCAAAATGATTCAAAAATTTCAATAATAGTATTTTTTTCTGATTCTTTAACTGCAAAATTCACAAAATCATGTTTACCTTTTATAATAAATGCTGCTCTCATTAGTAGATTCCTATCAAGAGGCCCTTTTATCCACCAAGAAAAGTCATTTAAAAAAATATTTTTCTCTGAATGATTATATATGAAATACATATACCACCTTCTTTTAGCAGAAAACCTTGCATGGAAATTGTCTTCAACCTTTTCAACCTTTTTCACTACAATGTCCGTAGGAAGTAACTTATTCAAAACAGATTTAATTTTTTCTTCCTCCCATTCTCTTTGAGATTTAAAACTAATTACCTGTCCCAATGCATGGACACCAGCATCAGTTCTTCCAGCTCCAACAATTTTTATTTCCTCATTAAATATATAACTCAATATTTTCTCCATCTCCCCTTGAACTGTTCTTTTACCTTTTAATCTTTGAAAGCCATAAAAATCTCTTCCTAAATAAGATATCTCCAATTTCCAGTTTGGCATATCAACTAAAAAATACCAGCAATAAAATTGGATATAAAATACCAATAGTCAAGAATACTAAATCCTTTATAGTCCAATGAGATATTCTATATCTTGTTCTTCCCTTTGCTCCTCTATAACAACGAGCTTCCATAGCTTCAGCCAGCTCATTTGCTCTTCTAAAGGCATTTATAAATAAAGGAATAATTATAGGCAGTAAACTTTTGGCTTGAGATATTAAATTTCCTTTTCCAAATTCCGCTCCTCTCGCCTTCTGGGCTTTAATAATCTTATCTGTTTCCTCTAAAAGAGTAGGAACAAATCTTATTGCTATAGTCATCATCATGGAAAATTCATGTACAGGAAATTTAACAAAATTTAATGGCTTTAATAGATCCTCAATAGCTTGGGCTAACTCTAATACTGAAGTGGTAAGAGTAAGAAGGGAAGTTATCAATACTAAGTATATGAGTCTTAAAGACATAAATAAAGCCATTTTGATACCATTGTCAGTAATATGAATAATTCCATATCTAAAATATACTTTTCCACCTTCCTCTCCAAAGAAAAAATGAATTACAAACGTGAATAATATCAAAAAATAAACTGGTTTTAGACTTCTAATAAAATAGTTTATTGATAAAGAAGATAACAGTATTCCAAGTAAAACTAAGAGAAAGAAAAGTAAATAAGAATAGAAATTCAGTTTAAGAAGGAAAATAATAATTATCAACCAAAAAGATACTATAATCTTAGCTTTAGCACTAATTCCATGAAGTAAAGAATTTCCCGGAATGTATTGTCCCAACGGAAATGTCTTTAAGATTTCCATATCGAAATATGCTCCTTAAAAGCTACAATTCTCTCTACAATTTCATGCACAGTAAAGGCTCCTTCTAAAGGATAGCCTTTATCTTCTAATACCTTTCTTAATTTAAGAATTTCCGGAAGCTCCAACTCTGCTTCTTCAACTTTTTCGTAATTTAAAAACAATTTTTCAATAGGACCATCAAAAATAATTTTTCCTTCTTTTAAAACTATTATCCTCTTAACGGTTTTTATTATCTCATCCAAATCATGAGAAACCAAGATTAAGGTTTTATTTTTACTTTGTATCCACCTATTAATATAGTTCATTATTTCGATCTTACCTTTAGGATCTATGTTTGCAGTAGGCTCATCCAATATAAGTACCTCTGGATTCATAGCAAGAATACTTGCAATAGCCAATCTTCTTTTTTCTCCACCAGAGAGATTAAATGGAGATCTATCTTTAATCTCTTCATATGGCAATCCAACTGTAATAAGGGCTTCTCTTACACAATTTTCTAACTTTTTATCTGATATCCCTATATTCCTTGGACCAAATGCTACCTCTTCAAAAACTGTCTCAGCAAAAAACTGATGTTCTGGATATTGAAAAACAATCCCTATAATCTTACAAAGTTCTTTAGAATTCCATTTTCTAATATCTCTGTCTTTTATAAAAATTTCTCCTTGAGTAGGATAAAGAAGACCTGAAATCAACTGAATCAAAGTTGATTTACCAGATCCTGTTTTCCCTATTATTCCTATACTTTCCCCTTCCCTTATATCCAGAGAAATATCTTTAATTGCTTCTCGTTCTAAGGGGGTCTTTTCTAAATATATGTATTGTACATTCTTAAGGCTTATCAAAGCCATACAGAAAGTTCCTCAATGGTAAGAATGGGATGAGGTATTTCAAAACCTCTTTCGACTAAACATTTAGAGAGTTTTGTAACTAATGGTACAGAAAGTCCCCATTTTTCTAACTTTTCGTCTTCCATAAATATCTCCTTTGGAGAACCTTCTAAAACTATCTCTCCTTTATTAAAGACTGCTATTCTATCCGCCCATACAACCTCTTCCATATGATGAGTAATAAGTATAATAGAAGTTTTCTCTTCTTTATATAATTTTTTTATAACCTCCATTATCTCTTTTCTACCTTTTGGGTCCAACATAGTTGTAGGTTCATCTAAAACTATATATTTAGGTAACATGGCCAATATTCCAGCTATTGCTATTCTTTGTTTTTGTCCACCAGAAAGAAGATGAGGAGGATATTTTCTATATTCTTCCATCCCGACAGATTTTAAAGCAAAAGCAATTCTTTCTTCAATCTCCTTGGGAGGCAAACCAAGATTTTCACAACCAAAAGCTACATCTTCCTCAACAGTCATTCCTACTATTTGATTATCCGGGTTTTGAAAAACTAATCCTACCCTTTTTCTTATTTCCCACAAATTTTCAAAGTTTTTAGAATTTAAACCATCAACGATCACGTCACCATATGTAGGAATAAAAAGGCCATTCAAAAGCCTTGCAAAAGTTGACTTACCTGAACCATTAGCCCCAATAACAGCTAAAAAAGAAGGAGAAGGTATCTCTATATTAATATCTTTTAGAGCTACCTTCTCCTGAATCGTACCTTCATGATAGACATAAGAAACATTTCTCAATTGAATCATTATACAAGTTCAATTACCGCCTCTTCTGCTGCATCCCCTCTTCTAAAACCAGCTTTTAATACTCTTGTATATCCACCATTTCTATCTTTATATTTTGGAGCTATTTCTACAAAAACCTTTCTTACAAGTTCTCTATCTTGTAACCATGCATAAACTAACCTTCTATGATGCACAGAGTCATCCTTGGCTATAGTAAGAAGCTTCTCAGCTAATCTACTTACCTCTTTTGCTCTTGGTAAAGTTGTAACTATCTTTCCGTTTTTAAATAAAGAAATTAAAAGAGCTTTTAAGAGAGCCTTTCTTTGAGGTGTTGGCTTACTTAATTTTCTATATGCCTTTCGATGTCTCATTCTAAGTCCTCTCCTTTCTCTAAATCAGGGTTTTCAGTATCCCTTAAACTCAAGCCTCTTTCTCTAAGCTTTTCCTCCAATTCTTGGAGAGACTTTAAACCAAAGTTTTTAATCTTCATTAGATCTTCTCTTGTTTTTGTAAGTAAATCCTCAATAGTATGTATACCAGCATGTCTTAAGGAATTATATGCGCGAGTTGAAAGACCTAAATCCTCAAGAGTTAATCCCTTCTTGCTCTCTTCTTCTAAAGTTGTAATTTCCTCAGTTACTTCTTCATAAGAAATTTGAAAGTCTTTCTCTGCTAAAAGTTTAAAATATTCCATAAGAATTCTCGATGCTTCTCTAAAAGCTTCTTCTGGAGTTATAGATCCGTTAGTCCATATATCTAAAACAAGTCTATCCAAATCTGTCCTTCTACCTACCCTCGTCTTTTCTACCTCATAACCAACTTTCTTTACAGGAGAAAAAATAGAATCTAAAACTAAAACTCCAATAGGTTGGTTAGGCTCTTTATTTTCTTCAGCAGTAACATAACCCTTTCCTTTTTTAACTTCTACTTCCATTCTAAATGGTACTTTATCGACTAAGGTTGCAATTTGTAAATCAGGATTTATTATTTTAACATTAGCAGGTACTACAAAATCTCCTGCCTTTATTACTCTTGGACCCATAACATCAAGATGGAGTATATGGGAATTATTATCTTCTATCTTTACTACCATCTTTTTCAAATTCATTAATACTTCAAGAATCTCTTCTTTAAGACCTGGAAGCACTTCTAACTCATGTTTCACTCCTTCAATCTTTACAGAAACAACTGCTGCACCCTCGATAGATGATAAAAGTATTCTCCTCAAAGCATTTCCAATAGTCCAACCATAACCCCTCTCTAAGGGTTCTACTATGAAACGACAATAATCATCAGTTTTCTTTTCAATAATAACCCTTACATTTTCTTCTATTAGCAAATTATCTACCTCCCTTATCCTGCCACAAAAACTATCTAGAGTAGAACTCTACAATAAGTTGTTCTTGTACTGGTGTATCTATTTCATTTCTGGCAGGAAGTCTCAAAACTCTACCTTTAAAATTATCTTTATCCAATTCTAACCAAGGAGGAACAGACCTACCTCCCAATACAGAAAGAGCTTCTTGAACTGGAAGTAAATCTTTATCTAAAAGTTCTATTATATCTCCTGGTTTTACATTAAAAGATGGTATATTTACTCTTCTTCCATTAACAGCAATCTTACCATGAGAAACTATTTGTCTTGCCTGATCACGAGAAAGTGCCCATCCAAGTCTGTAAACCACATTATCAAGTCTTGTTTCTAATAATTGTAAAAGACGTTCACCTGTAACCCCTCTTCCTTTAGAAGCTATCTCAAAATATCTTCTAAACTGCCTCTCTAATACACCATATATTCTTTTAGCTCTTTGTTTTTCTCTTAATCTCAATCCATATTCTGTTAGTTTTCTCTGAGCTCTGCCATGCTGTCCTGGAGCATAAGATCTTCTATCAAAGGGACATTTTTCAGAAAAACATTTTGTACCCTTTAAAAATAATTTCATTCCTTCTCTTCTACACAAACGACAATCTGGTCCTGTATATCTTGCCATTTTCTCTCCTCCCTTAAATTTTACACTCTTCTTCTACGGGGTGGACGACACCCGTTATGAGGTATTGGTGTAACATCCTTTATAAGAGAGATCTCAAGGCCTGCAGCTTGCAAGGCTCTTATAGCAGTCTCCCGTCCAGGTCCTGGACCTTTAACTAATACATCTACTTTCTTCATTCCATACTCTGAAATAGCCTTTTTAGCTGCCATTTCAGCTGCAAGTTGAGCAGCAAAAGGAGTGCCTTTCTTTGTACCTTTAAAACCAGCTGTGCCACCACTACCCCAGGTAAGAACGTTTCCTTCAGGATCTGTAATGGTAACAATTGTATTATTAAATGTTGAGTTTATATGCGCAACTCCTACAGGAACAATCTTTTTCTCTTTACGAGGACCTCTTGTTCTCTTCTTTTTAGCCATTTACTTAGTTTCCCTCCTGTTTTAACAAATTTTATCAGTTTTATTTAAAGCTAAAAATTATTTTTCCTTTCTCTTAGCACCTACAGTTTTTCTTGGACCTTTTCTTGTACGTGCGTTACAACGAGTTCTTTGACCTCTTACAGGTAATCCTCTCTTATGTCTAATACCACGATAACATCCTATTTCTATAAGACGCCTTATATTAGAGGCTATCTCTTGCCTTAAATCACCTTCTACTTTATAATTATTTTCGATTTCCTCTCTTAATTTGCTTATTTCTTCTTCAGTTAAATCTTTTACTCTCTTATTAGGATCAACACCAGTAGCTTGTAAAATCTTTTTGCTTGTAGTTCTTCCTATTCCATATATATATGTTAGAGCAATCTCTATTTTTTTATTGTTTGGTAAATCTACTCCTGCAATACGTGCCATTTTAAATAAAACACCTCCTATCCTTGCTTCTGTTTATGTCTTGGATTTTCGCAGATAACAAAAACTCTCCCGCCTCTCTTTACAATCTTACATTTTTCACATATTTTCTTCACCGAAGCTCTAACCTTCATCCTTATTACCCTCCTTATTTACGAATCTATATGTTATTCTTCCTTTAGTAAGATCATATATCGAAAGCTCTACTTTTACTCGATCACCTGGCATTACTCTTATAAAATTCATCCTCATTTTTCCAGATATATAAGCCATTATTTCAAGACCATTATCTAATTGTACCTTAAATGTAGCATTTGGCAATGCCTCTTTTACCGTTCCTACAACTTCAATAACTTCTCTATCCTTTTTTGTCATAGGCCCTCCCTAATCTATGGTCAATACCTGAGGACCATTTTCAGTAATTGCTACTGTATGTTCAAAATGAGCAGAAAGTCCACCATCTACTGTAACAGCTGTCCAACCATTATTCAAAATTTTAACCTCATAACTTCCTGTAACAACCATTGGTTCTATAGCAATAACTAACCCCTCTTGTAATACAGGTCCCATTCCTGGAGGTCCATAATTAAGAACATTTGGGGGCTCGTGCAATCTCCTTCCTATACCATGCCCAACAAAATCTCTTATAACATTAAATCCATTCTTCTCAACATATTCTTGAATTGCCCATGATATATCTGAAAGTTTTGCCCCAACTTTAGCCTTCTCTATTCCTCGCCAAAGAGCCTCTTCAGTAACTCTTATAAGTTTTAGAGCTAAAGGAGAAACATCTCCTATAGCATATGTTTTTGCAGCATCTAAAAAGAATCCTTTATATTCTATACCAATATCTACACTTACAATATCTCCATCTTCTATTAGTTTCTTTGTGCTTGGAATTCCATGCACTATTTCTTCATTTATTGAAACACATATTACCTCAGGATAACCCCTATAACCTTTAAAAGCTGGTTTAACATTATAGTTATTCATAAATTCTTCTGCTCTTCTTGCCAAACCATAAGTTGTTATTCCACTTTTTAGGACTCTTTCTATCCCGTTAAAAATTTTTGATAATATTCTTCCTCCTTCTCTCATAATTGCTATTTCATCTTTTGTTTTTAACTCAATTACCATCTTTTACCACCTTTAATATCTCCTGCAAAACTTCTTCTCTATCTTTTTCAGCAATTATTGTATACATTACTCCTCTGTTTTTATAATAATCAATAAGAGGTTGGGTCTCTTTATAATAAGTTTCTAATCTTTTCTTAATAACCTCGGGATAGTCATCACTTCGTTGATATAACTCTCCTCCACAAATATCACATATTCCCTCCTTTTTAGGAGGCATAGAAATTATATTATATATTGCTCCACAATTTTTGCAAACTCTTCTTGATGAAAGTCTTTTTATTACTAAATCATCACTTGCATCCAAATATATAACTTTTAAATCTGCATTCCTTTCATTTAAATATTTATCTAATAATTCTGCCTGCAAAATGGTCCTGGGAAAACCATCTAATATAAAACCATCCTTGCAATCTTCTGTATCTAAACGATCTTTCACTACTTCCCACACAAGTTCATCAGGCACCAATTTACCAGAATCAAGAAATTCTTTAACCCTCATTCCAAGTTCAGTTTGATTCTTAATCGCTTCCCTAAATATATCCCCTGTAGAAATATGGGGGATGTTTAAGATATAACTAATTTCTTTCGCATGTGTACCTTTTCCAGCCCCTGGAGGACCTAAAAATATAATTGCTTTCATCATTTTAAAAACCCCTCATAACTTTTCATTATCATTTGAGCTTCAAGAGTCTTTATAGTCTCTAATATCACACCAACCATAATTAATATACTTGTTCCACCAAGTTGAAATTCTGTAACACCAGTAATTCTTTCAATAAAAGTAGGCAACAAAGCAATCAATCCTAAGAATACACCACCAAAAAAGTTTAATCTATTTAAAGTTTTCGATAAATATTCCTCTGTTGGTTTTCCTGGTCTTACTCCTGGAATAAATCCACCATATTTCTTAAAATTCTCAGCTAAATCTGCAGGATCAAATACTATGGATGAATAAAAGTAAGTAAATCCAAGAACAAGTAAAAAATAAATAATAGGATAGAAAATGGAACTTGGAGAAAAAATATTCAAGATACTCTTTAGCCAACCAATTTTTACAAACGGAATAAAACTCTGTGGAACCATAAGAATTGTAATTGCAAAAATGATTGGTATCACACCAGCTTGATTTAATTTTAAAGGAAGATAGGTACTTTGCCCCCCATAAACTCTTCTTCCTACAATTCTACGAGAATATTGTACAGGAATTCTTCTCTCTGCACTCTCTTCCCAAACCACACCTATAATAATTAATATTAAAAGAGCAAAGAAGGCAATTACATTTAAAATTCCAATTTCTCCTCTACTTAGCAAAGCAAAAGTTCTTGCCAAATCAGTTGGAAATCTTGCAACTATAGATGTTAATATGATTAAGGATACACCATTTCCTATTCCATATTGAGAAATCTGCTCACCAAGCCACATTATAAAAGTACTTCCCGCTGTTAATGTTATTACACTGCTTATCACATATAATGGGGTAAGACTTGGAATAACTTTATAATTATGCATAAAAATAGTTAATCCAAAAGCTTCAATGGCTGCTAATAAAACTGAAAGATTTCTAGCATATCTTGTGAGCTTTTTCCTTCCATCTTCTTCCTTCTTTAACTCAGCTAATGATGGAAATACGGCAGTTAAAAGTTCCATCATGATGGAAGCATTAATAAAAGGTATAATACCCATAGAAAATATAGAAAATCTTGATAGCGCTCCTCCTGTAAATAAATCTAAAAATCCTAAAGCCCCTTGGCCTTTAAAAAGATTTGATAGAGCAACCCTATCTACTCCAGGCACAGGTATATGAGCACCTAATCTATATACCGCAAAAATAAAAAGAGTAAAAAGTATCTTTTTCCTTAAATCTGGTACTCTAAAAGCCCTAGCTAAAGTATCAAACACTATTCAATCACCTCAGCTTTTCCGCCCACACTTTCTATCTTCTGTCGGGCTTTTTCACTAAAGGCATGAGCTTTTACAAGAAGAGGTTTAGTTAATTCACCATTGCCAAGAATTTTTACACCATTTCCAATTTCTTTTACTATTTTTTTCTCCAAAAGTATATTAGGATCAACAATCTCATTTGCGTTAAACTTTTCCTCTAAAACTGAAAGATTTATTACAGTAAATTTTCTGCGGGGAGGATTTGGAATACCATCCATTTTGGGTAATCTTCTAGTTAATGGGGTTTGACCACCCTCAAAACCAGGTCGTACGCCATCTCCAGTTCTTGAGTTCTGACCACTCATACCTCTACCTGCATATTTACCAGAAGCAGCATATCCACATCCCCATCTTTTAGGTTTTTTACGAGATCCTAATTTAGGCTTTAATTCAAATAATTTCAATTTTCTCCCTCCCTATTTTGGGTATTCTCCTCCTTATGTTTTACATCTATTATCTCCCTTATCTTTTTATCTCTCATTTCAGCTACTTCAGGAATAGATCTAAGTTTTTTAAGAGCTTCAAAAGTAGCTTGAGCAAGGTTTATGGCTGTAGTAGAACCCAAAGCTTTAGCCAAAACATTTTTAATTCCTGCAAGCTCTAAGACTGCTCTCGCAGCTCCACCAGCTATAACACCTGTTCCAGGTGCAGCAGGCTTTAAAAGTATTTTAGATGCTCCTAATTTTCCATATACTTCATGCGGAATGGTACCTTTGCTTATTGATATCTTCACCGCATTCTTCTTAGCCCTTCTTACAGCTTTTCTAATAGCATCTGGCACTTCAGCAGCTTTTGCTATACCTACCCCAACAGTACCCTGCTCATCACCCACTACAACTAAGGCTCTAAAACGCAAATTTTTACCACCAGCAACCACTTTAGCTACTCTTCTTATCTCTATAACTCTTTCTTTAAAGACAGGTTCTAACTCTTTCAAAGAAGTTCCCTCCTTTTTTAGAATTCAAGGCCAGCTGCCCTTGCACTATCAGCAAGAGCCTTGACTTTACCATGATATAAAAATCCACCTCTATCAAAAACTACTTTTTTAATTCCCTTTTCTAAAGCTCTTTTTGCTATCACTTCACCAACTAATTTTGCAGCTTCTATATTTTTAGTAGATTTTAACTGTGATCTCAATTCCTTTTCCAAGGAAGAAGCCGATACTAAAGTATGACCTTTCGTATCATCAATTATCTGAGCATATATATATCTCAAGCTTTTAAAAACAGCTAATCTCGGTCTTTCAGGAGTTCCATAAATCTTTTTTCTTATTCTTAAATGCCTTACTTTTCTAAGTTCCTTTCTTGATCTTTTTATAATCATAATGTCAAACCTCCTACTTCTTACCAGCCTTACCAGCTTTTTGTCTAATCTTTTCGCCTTCGTATCTTACACCTTTTCCTTTATATGGATCTGCAGGTCTAATTCTTCTAATTATAGCTGCAAACTGCCCCACTAGTTCTTTATCAATACCCTTTACACTTATTTTAGTATTATCTTGTACTGTTACTGTAAGCCCTGTAGGAATATCAAGCTCTACGGGATGAGAAAAACCCAATTCTAACACAAGTTTATTACCTTGTACTCTTGCTCTATATCCTGTGCCCTGCAATTCCAATCTTTTCTCAAATCCTTGTGTTACTCCTATTACCATATTATTTATTAAAGCTCTTGTTAAACCATGTAAGGCTTTAGTAAATTTTTCGTCATTAGCTCTCTCCACTACTATTTGGCCATCTACTTTCTTTACAGATACAAGAGGATGGAAAGTTCTTTCTAGCTCTCCTAAAGGACCTTTTACCTTTACCAAATTTCCATCACTTATTTCTACTTGTACATTTTGTGGTATTGGTATAGGTTTTCTTCCTATTCGTGACATATTTTATTCCTCCTTTTCTACCATACCATACAAATAAGCTCTCCACCGACCCCTAAAAGTCTTGCCTCTTTATCTGTCATAATTCCTTTAGAGGTAGATAAGATAGCAATTCCCAAACCTCCAAGAACCCTTGGAATTTCTTCTCTCTTAACATAATATCTCCTACCGGGTTTACTCACTCTTTTCAATTCCTGAATTACGGGAGTTTTTCCCTTATATTTTAGATAAATCCTAATATATTTTTGTGGGATCTCTCCTATTACCTCATATTTTGCTATATATCCTTCCTTAAGCAAAATTTCTGCAAGCTTTTCCTTAATTCTTGAATGAGGAATATCAACAGTAGGATGTCGTCTCATATTTGCATTTTTAATTCTAACTAACATATCAGCAATAGGATCTGTTACGTTCATAGCAACCCTCCTTACCAACTTGCTTTCCTAACACCTGGTAATTCGCCTTTTAAAGCTAATTCCCTAAAACATAAACGGCAAAGACCAAACTTTCTTATATATCCTCTTGGTCTTCCACATATTCTACACCTATTATATTCTCTGACCTTATACTTCTTAGGTTTAAGCCATTTTACAATTTGCGATTTCTTAGCCACAATTTCCTCCCTCGCTTTTCAAATTATTTTTTAAATGGCATTCCAAGAAGAGAAAGAAGCTCCTTAGCTTCTTCGTCTGTTTCTGCTGTTGTCACAATGGTAATATCCATCCCTCTTATTCTATCTATCTTGTCATATTCTATTTCAGGAAAAACTAATTGTTCTTTAAGACCTAAGGAGTAATTACCTCTACCATCAAAAGAATTAGGTGAAACACCTGAAAAATCTCTCACTCTTGGCAAAGCAAGATTTATCAATTTGTATAAGAAGGCATACATTCTTTCTCCTCTTAAAGTTACCTTTAATCCTATAGGCATACCTTTCCTTAAGTGAAAGTTTGCTATAGATTTACGGGCTTTTCGTACTATGGGTTTTTGCCCTGTAATGATGCTGAGATCTCGAGCTGCAGCTTCAATTGCTCCTGGATTTTGTACTGCTTCACTTACTCCAATATTTACTACAATCTTTTCAATTTTAGGTACAGCCATTGGATTCTTATATCCGAACTTCTTCATCATTGCAGGAATTACTTCTTGAATATATTTTTGCTTTAAAACTTCCATTATTACCTTCCTCCCTTATTAAACACGATCAATAATCTCTTTACATTTAGAGCAAACTCTTACTTTTTTTCCATCATCTAAAAATGTATGCTTTATCCTCGTAGGTTGGTTACAACGAGGACATATAAGCATAACTTTACACCTATATAAAGGTGCCGGTTTCTCAACTATTCCACCTTGCCTCATTTTAGCAGAAGGACGTACATGTTTTTTTACAATATTAACTCCTTCGACAACTATTTTCTCTTCAGCAGGAAGAACAGAGATAACCTTTCCTTTTTTTCCTTTATCTTTTCCTGATATTACGAGAACTAAATCACCCTTTTTAATATCCATCTCTCTTCACCTCTATATGACTTCTGTTGCTAAAGAGATAATTTTCATAAAATTCTTTTCCCTTAATTCTCTGGCTACTGGTCCAAACACTCTTGTCCCTCTTGGATTACCATCCTTATCAATTATTACTGCCGCATTGTCATCAAACCTTACATAAGATCCATCTTTCCTTCTTATAGTTCTTCTTGTTCTAATAACCACAGCATATACTACATCACCCTTCTTGATATTAGCTCTTGGAACAGCATCTTTTACGCTGGCCACTATAATATCTCCAACCTGAGCTACTCTCTTTTTTCCTAAAATTCTAAAGCACATTATCTCTTTAGCTCCACTATTGTCTGCTACTACCAATCTAGTTTGAGGCATTATCATTTAAATCACCTTCCCTTATACTGTCATTAGTAATATTCTCTTCCACGTTTTCCCCAGATAAGGTAGGTATTAATTCTGCTTTTTTCAAGATCTTTACTAATCTCCATCTTTTTTCTTTTGATAGTGGTCTTGTTTCCCTTATTAATACAATATCACCTTCACGAGCTTCTTGAAGCTCATCATGAGCCTTATACTTTTTCCTTCTTGTTACTGTTTTCTTATATAATGGATGAGTATAAGTCTGTTCTACTAAAACAACAATAGTTTTTTGCATTTTTGCACTTACAACTTTTCCTATCATTTCTTTTCTCTTGCCACTCATTTAATCTCTCTCCTTAAATTAAGATTTTTTAAGTTCACGCTCTCTCAGAATAGTAAGAATTCGAGCAATATCTTTTCTTATTTCCTTCAATCTATGAGGATTAGTTAACCCACCTGTTGATTGTTGTACTCGGAGATTAAAAAGCTCTGATCTCAATTTCTTTAATTCTTCCATTAACTCTTCATTGGTTTTTTCTCTTAACTCCATAGCTCTTCTCCCCATATATTAATCACCACCCAATTCTCTTGTTACAAATCTTGTCTTAATAGGTAATTTACTTCCAGCTATTCTTACTGCTTCCATGGCTTCTTCCTTAGGGATTCCTCCAATTTCAAAAAGTATTGTACCTGGCTTTACTACTGCTACCCATCCTTTAACATCACCTTTGCCTCCACCCATTCTACTTTCTGCAGGCCTTGCTGTTACAGATTTGTCTGGAAAAATCCTAATCCATATTCTTCCATTTTTCCCAGCATGTCTTGTAAGAGTTCTTCTTACAGCCTCTATTTGTTCACTCGTTATCCATGCTGGAGCTAAAGCTTGTATACCATAATCACCAAATACTACCCTATTACCACGCGTAGCTACTCCCTTTAATCTTCCACGATGTTGTTTTCTATGTTTAACTCTTTTAGGCATCAACATCGTAATTCACCTCATCTTTCTCATACATATCTTCATCTATAACCTTTTGAGGTGTAGCCTTTTCCGGTAACTCTCGAATAGGTTCTTTATGAAGTTCAGGAATATCTCCTTTATATATCCAAACTTTTACTCCTATTACTCCTGATATAGTGAAAGCCTCCGCAAAACCATAATCAATATCAGCAGTTAAAGTCTGCAAAGGAATACGGCCTTCTCTAAACCACTCTGATCTTGCAATTTCTGCACCATTAAGTCTTCCACTACACATTACTTTTATACCCTTTGCTCCAGCCCTTAAAGCTCTATTTATTGCTTGTTTCATTGCTCTCTTATAACTTATTCTTTTTTCTATTTGCATTGCTATATTCTCAGCTACAAGTTGGGCATCAAGTTCTGGATTTTTTACTTCTATCACATTAACAAAAACATTTTTATTAGTTAATTTAACAAGATTTTTCCTTATATTTTCAATTTCACTTCCACCTCTTCCAATGAGTACACCAGGCCTTGCAGTATGAATTGTTATATCAACTCTATTTATAGCTTTTCTCTCAATCTCAACACGTGATATTCCTGCTTGGTAGTAGTTCTTTTTAATATAATTTCTTATAGCCCAATCTTCATGTATTAAGGAGGAATAATCAGATTTTTCAGCATACCAATGACTTTTCCAATCTTTTGTTATACCTAATCTAAAACCATAAGGGTGTGTCTTCTGCCCCATATTATTCTTCCTCCTTCTCTTTTAAATAGATTACTATATGACTATTTCTAATTTGTATAATATCTGCCCTTCCTCTTGCACGTGGATTTAACCTCTTCCAACGTGGACCCTCATTTACAAAAGCCTTTGATACATATAATCTTTCAGCCCTAAGTCCATAATTGTGTTCAGCATTTGCTTTAGCAGATCTCAAACATTTTAGTATAAAATGTGCAGCTTTATGAGGAAGGTTTTCTAAAATAGCCTCAGCCTCACTAACCATTTTACCCCTTACAAGATCAATAACCCTTCTTGCCTTGTAAGGAGATATTCTAATATATTTGCTTTCAGCCTTTACTTCAATCATCTAAATTCAACCTCCCTACTTAATCGCTGTAATACGAGCAGTAGGTATTCTGTGACCTGTAAATGTTCTTGTAGGAGCAAATTCTCCCAATCTGTGCCCTATCATATTCTCTGTAATATACACTGGAATATGCTTTCTTCCATTATATACAGCAATAGTATGTCCTACCATTTCTGGAACAATAACAGATCTCCTAGACCAAGTCTTAATAATTCTTTTTTCGCCTTTCTCATTTAACTCTCTTATCTTTTTAAGAAGTTTTGGATCTACATATGGACCCTTTTTTAATGAACGACCCATGAGCTCCTCCCCTTTACTTCATTTCTTTTTTGTCGTTTGCTCTTTGAATTATGAAACGATCAGAAGGCTTTCTCTTTTTCCTTGTCTTGTACCCAAGAGTTGGTTTACCCCAAGGAGTAAGAGGTCCTGGATGACCTATAGGTGCCTTACCCTCACCACCTCCGTGAGGATGATCTACAGCATTCATAGCAGAACCTCTTACATGAGGTCTTCTACCAAGCCATCTGCTTCTCCCTGCTTTTCCTAAGGATATGTTCTGATTATCCACATTACTTACCTGACCGATAGTTGCTCTACAATTTAAATCAAACAACCTTATTTCGCCCGATGGGAGCCTTACGTATGCCCATTTTCCTTCTTTACCTAAGATTTGAGCAGCTGTTCCAGCAGCCCTTACAAGTTGACCGCCTCTTCCAGGATATAACTCCAAATTATGAATCAATGTTCCATCAGGAATATTCTTTAAAGGAAGATTATTCCCTACTTTAATATCAACATTTTCGCCAGACATAATAATATCTCCAACTTTTAAACCTTCTGGTGCTATAATGTATCTTTTCTCTCCATCAGCATAATATAATAACGCTATCCTGGCAGTTCTATTTGGATCATACTCTATACTTGCTACTTTAGCTGGTATTCCATCTTTATCTCTCCTGAAATCAATTATTCTATAAAGTCTCTTATGACCACCACCTCTAAATCTTGTAGTAACATGGCCAAAATTATTCCTTCCACCACTTTTCTTAAGTGGTTTTAGCAGAGATTTTTCAGGTTCTTCTTTAGTAATCTCTGAAAAATCAGGCAATATTAAATGTCTTAATCCAGGTGTAATAGGTTTAAACTTTTTAAGTCCCATTCTTTTCTACCTCCTATACTCCACTAATAAGCTCTATTTTATAACCTGGTTCTAAAGTTACTATGGCTTTCTTTCTTGTTGAAGTAAATCCCTGAGAAAGACCCAATCTACGTCTTTTTGGTTTTTCATTTATTATAGCCACCTTTTTAACCTTTACCTTAAAAATTTCCTCAACTGCTTTTCCAACTTCTATTTTATTTGTATCCTTAGCCACTTCAAAAACATACTTACCTTCTTTAGCCAAATTTAAACTTTTTTCAGTAAGAACAGGCTTTATAATAACAGTGTATGGATCTCTCATTTCAAAAATGCCTCCTCTATTACAGGTATAGCATCAACAGTCAATACCAAATAATCATATTTTAATAAATCATATACATTAAGACAAGATGCTACCATCGTTTTTACATTCTCTAAATTCATAGCAGCTCTTTTTAATGTTTCATCTTTTTGAGGTATACCTATAAGTACTTTTGCTTCTTTTAATCCAAAATTATTTAATATATTTACCAACTCTTTTGTTTTGGGTTGTGATAATTCAATTTTATCCAAAATATAAAGGTTATTTTCCTTAAGCTTAGTAGATAATGCAGATCTTATTGCAAGTCTTCTCACCTTCTTAGGAATCTTATAAGAATAATCACGAGGTTTTGGACCAAAAGGTCTACCTCCACCTACCCAATGAGTAGCTTTTCTATCACCCTGTCTTGCGTGACCTGTACCTTTTTGAGGCCAAACCTTTCTACCACTTCTATTTACCTCTCCTCTCCTCTTGGTAGAATGAGTACCCTGTCTACCATTAGCTAAATGCATGACCACACATGTGTAGAAAAGGTCAGGTCTTTTCTCTATTCCAAATAATTCATCTTTTAACTCAATCTCTCCAATCTTTTCTGCTTTTTGGTTATATACAGGTACTTGAATCATTTTTCTATCCCCTTCCTATTACTTTATATCCTTAACAGCCTTTCTGATAATTAATAAATTACCTACAGGACCAGGAACAGCACCTTTAACCAAAATTAAATCTTTTTCTTTATCTACCTTTACAATCTTTAGATTTTGAACAGTGATAGTTTCATTGCCCCATCTTCCTGCCATTTTCTGACCTTTCATTACATGCTGAACTCCACCAGCACCAATTGATGCTCTTCTTCTATGAAATTTAGAACCATGAGACATTCTACCACGTGCAAAATTCCACAATTTGATATGTCCAGTATATCCATGCCCTTTACTCTTACCAGTTACGTCAACCAATTCTCCTTCTTGAAATATTTCTACTTTTATCTCTTGACCAGGAACAAAATCTGAAGTATTAACTACTCTTACCTCCTTTATAACTTTAAAGGGTGGAAATCCCAATTTTTTAAATATACCTAACAATGGCTTATTTAGTTTACTCTCCTTACACCTTTCAAACCCTAATTGAATAGCATTATATCCATCTTTTTCTTTAGTTCTCACATTTAATATAAGGCAAGGTCCACTCTTTATTACTGTTACTGGTATAATCTCGCCATTTTCACCAAAAATCTGGGTCATTCCAACTTTTCTACCTAATATAGCTTTTGTTGTAGGAGCAGCCATAGTCTTTACCCCTCTCTATGTTTTAATTTCAACTTCAACACCAGCTGGAAGCTCTAAATTCATAAGAGCTTCCACTGTTTTTGCTGTTGGATTTTCTATATCAATTAGTCTTTTATGAATCCTTATTTCAAAATGTTCTCCAGAGTTTTTATTCACGTGTGGAGAACGTAATACCCAATATCTTGTAACCTTTGTAGGAAGAGGAATAGGGCCAGAAATCTTAGCCCCAGTTCCTCTTACTGTTTCTATAATCTTTTTAGTTGATTGATCAAGAACTCTGTGATCAAATGCTTTTAATTTAATTCTTATTTTTTGTCTATCTGAATAACTACTCATGTCTACTGATCGCCCCCATTATTCAATAATTTTAGTTACGACACCTGCACCAACAGTCTTTCCACCTTCTCTGATTGCAAATCTTAAACCTTCCTCTAATGCTACAGGCTTTATTAACTTTATCTCCATCTCTATATTGTCCCCTGGCATCACCATCTGTACTCCCTCTGGTAATCTTATCTCACCTGTTACATCTGTAGTTCTGAAATAAAATTGTGGCTTGTATCCACTGAAAAATGGCGTGTGCCTTCCCCCTTCTTCCTTCTTTAATACGTATACTTGCGCCTTGAAATGCGTATGTGGCTTTATACTCCCTGGCGCCGCTACTACTTGTCCCCTCTCTACTTCATCTTTGTCTATCCCTCTTAATAATATCCCTATGTTGTCTCCAGCTATCGCTTCATCTAATTGCTTCCTGAACATCTCTACCCCTGTTACTACACTCTTCTTTATCTCATCTGTTAACCCTACTATCTCTACTTCATCCCCTACCTTCACTCTTCCTCTCTCTACTCTCCCCGTAACTACTGTCCCTCTACCAGTTATGCTAAATATGTCCTCTATTGGCATTAAAAATGGCTTGTCTACATCTCTCTCAGGTAATGGTATGTAACTGTCTACCGCATCCATTAATTCCCATATCGCATCTACCCACTTGTCCTCCCCTCTCTTCGTGTTCGGATTCTGACCCATTACCTCTACGGCTTTTAATGCTGACCCCCTTATTACTGGTACTTCATCCCCTGGATATCCATACTTCGTTAATAAGTCCCTTACTTCCATCTCAACTAAGTCCACAATCTCTGGATCATCTACCATGTCTATCTTGTTTAAAAATACTACTATGTATGGCACGTTTACTTGCCTCGCTAATAGTATGTGCTCCCTCGTCTGCGGCATTGGCCCATCCGCCGCTGATACTACTAAGATCGCTCCATCCATCTGTGCAGCCCCTGTTATCATGTTCTTTATATAGTCAGCATGCCCCGGCGCATCTATGTGCGCATAATGCCTGTTTGGTGTCTCATATTCCGCATGATATAAGTTTATCGTCACTCCTCTCGCCCTCTCCTCAGGCGCTTTATCTATGTCTTCATACTTCAATGGCTTCGCTAACCCTTCCGCCGCTAATACCATCGTTATGGCCGACGTTAATGTCGTCTTACCATGGTCTACGTGACCTATCGTACCTATGTTTACATGTGGCTTCGTCCTTACAAATTTCTCCTTCGCCATCCTTTATCTCCTCCTA
>CAZZIO010000033.1:0-35456 GCA_964654465.1 uncultured Dictyoglomota bacterium | reverse complement strand
GTTAACTTTTTTGCTGCATCCAACCATTTATTCCAGTTCCATGTCCAATCAGGATATCTTACCTTATACTTGTCAAATAAATCTTTGTTGTAATACATTACACCTCCAATGGTAATATCCCTTACCATAGCATACTTCTTGCCATTCCATTCACATACCTCAGGAGTATAATAATAGTTTTTTAGATTTATCTCTTTATTCATCCAATCAGTAATATCTAAAAATACACCTTTTGAGGCCAAGTCGATGAAATAGGCTCCACTTATAAGCATTACATCAGGAGCATTTCCTGCAGCAATCCTATTTTGTAGCTGTTGCCAATAAGCTCCCCATGCTGTCGATTCTAATCTTACAAAGATCTTATTCTGGGATTGGTTAAAAGATTCAACTATCTTTTTCTCTATCTCTATTTCCTTTAGATCTCCCCACCTCATGTAGACTATCTCTATTTTACTTTGTCCAAATAAAGGTAGGCCTATCAAAATCAAAGTTATCAATAGAAAAATAAATCTCTTCATTCTTTAACCCCCTTTAAAACTTCACTACTTTGGAAAGATTTCTTGGACTTTCCACATTTATATTCTTATAATAAGCTATCTTTAAGCCAAGAATCTGTCCCCATAATACCTTAAGGAAGATGCTTTCTGGCAAATAAGATACAGGAATGTGATCTCCATTATCCCCAATAGTAATAACCTTTGCTCCATAAGATTCTAATTCTTGTATAAGATCTTCTTCTTCTTTTAATCCTCTTCTAAAGAGAGATACTAAAAAACCCTCTTCTACTAGTGATTTAGGACCATGTCTATATTCAAAAGTAGAATAAGCCTCTACCTTTGATAGAGACATTTCTTCCAGTTTTAAGGCAGATTCTCTAGCAATTCCCTCTTCCACTCCAAGTCCCAAAAAGACATAATGTTTAAAATTTAGATTCTCTTCAGCTATCTCTTCCATTTTTTGAATAATCTCAGGTGTCTTTTGCACAAGCTTTCTATAAGTATTAAAACCTTCTCCCATCATATAACTTGCAATAAGTTCTAAAGACAAAAGAATTCCAGAGAAAGATTTTGTCATCACAATAGAATCTTCTCTAAAAGGAAGTACTATGCTTACATCAGATATTTTTGTTAAAGAACTCTCGGGTTCCAAAGTTATGCCTAAGGTTGGAATATTCATTTTTCTAAAAACTTTTCCTGCTCTAATCACTTCTGTTGATTCTCCTGATCGAGATATTAAAATAGCTGATCTTTTTAAAGATTTATTTCCTATATTCTCATGGTATGCAAAATATATTTCTCCCCCAGGAAGAAATTTTGTCTCCTTCCCTGTTTTTAATGTAAAAAATCTACTAGCAGAAAGGCTTAAATATAAGGATGTACCACATCCTATAAAATAAATTAGATCATTTTCCAAGATAAAAGATGGTATCTTTTCCTTAGCAAGGTAATTCTCCACATATTCAAGGGTAAGAGGCAAAATTTCAACTTGTTCTTTTATCTCCTTTTCTACTAAAGACATTTTTTACCTCCTTTATCTTGAGGATTAATACCTCTTTTTTAACTTTTGATCATTTATAGCCCATATATTGATTGTTTTTAGATTATTATAGATAGTATTTGATAGTTTGTCAATGTTTTCAAAAAATAAATTTATCACAAACGTTCTTCTTTGATTGACAAAAAATACACTAAGTTTATAATTTTTACTAAAAATAATTATCACATAATTAAATAAACAAGGAGGTGCAAAAAATGAAAGAAATCTTGTAATTTATTTACCATATTCCTCCAAGAATTCTTTTTGGACCAGGTAGTCTAGAAAAATTAAGAAATGAAAAATTACCAGGGGAAAAAGCCCTTATTGTTATCTCTGCAGGTGGCTCTATGAAAAAACTTGGATATTTAGATAGACTTATTGATATATTAAAGAGTTTAAAAGTTGAATATGTGGTTTTTGATAAAATTCTTCCTAACACAGAAAAACCTGTCCTACAAAGAGTTACAATAACTACTACAGCTGGTACTGATACAGAAACAGATCCCTGGAAAGTTATAAGCAATGTTGAGAACAATGAAAAGTTAGAAGGATTCATTGTAAATATATTAGAAGGACTAATTATGAGCTTGGAAGCACATCATTCGCTTTTTGTTTCCAAATTAATAGAAAGATACATACAGCTCGCGAAAGCTATGGGGTTGACATAGATTCTCTTCCCTATGAGGAAAGACCATATGCCTTTGTAAAAGCTATGAAAAAATTACAAGAAGAATGTGGAGTAGGCAATTTAAAGATGTCTGACTATGGAATAAGGAGGGATGAAATTGAGAAATTAGCAGATAATGCTATAAAAACTATGGGAGGACTTTTTGAAAGGGATCCATATAAATTGAGCTTTGAAGAAACTACTGAGATATTAAGAAAAGCATACCAATAAAAACGGATAAAAACTTATGGGAGGAGATTATATCATGAATAAGATTCCTGTAATTCTTGATACCGATATAGGCACCGATATTGATGATACATGGGCTCTTATTATGCTTATTAACTCTCCTGAACTGGATGTTAAATTAATAACTACAGTAAGTGGAGATACTATTTATAGGGCAAAAATTATTGCCAAAATACTTAAAATAGCAGGAAAAAAAATACCAATTGGTATAGGTATAGGAGATCCTAAAAACTCTTTGAATTTTCAAGAACCTTTTGTAAGAGATTTTGATATAAATTCCTACGAAGGAGAAATATATGAAGACGGTATTCAAGCTATGGTTGATCTAATAAAAAATTCAGAAGAACCTATTACTATAGTATCTATAGGGCCTGCTACAAATATAGCAAAAGCAATAGAAATCTACCCTGACCTACCTAAAAAATGTAATTTTGTTGGAATGCATGGAAGTATATATAAAGGATATGGAGGTAAAGATGGGAGAGATCCAGAGGCTAATGTAAAGTCTGACGTCCTTTCCCTTAGAAGAGTTTTCTCATCTAATTTTATAAGTAAGCTCATAACTCCTCTTGATACATGTGGTTTAGTTTTCTTAGATGGAGAAAGATACAAAAAGATATATAATTCAGAAAAACCCATTCTAAAAGCCTTAATAGAAAATTATAAAATATGGGCAAAACTTGTAACATGGACAAAAGTTGATTCAGAAAATCACTCATCAACACTTTTTGATACCGTTGCTGTGTACTTAGCATATTCTCACGAATTTCTTGAAATTGAGCCGATAAAAATAAAGGTCACTGATGATGGATATACAGTGCCAGATGAAAAGGGAGATGAAATATTAGTAGCTATAAGATGGAAAGATCTAAATGCCTTCCTTGATCATTTGGTAGAGAGATTAATGGGAGAGGAATAAGAAGTAAGAAGAAAGAGCCCGTAGCCTATGAGCTACGGGCTCAATTTACTTTAATCCTATTAATAAGGAATCACCATTGAATGGAGACATTTTAATTATTGTTTCACCTTCTGATTTTTTAACTTCTGGCACAAAAAATTTCCTTTCCATAAGCTCTATTCCTTCCCATTCATAATCCTCATCTAATCTCAATCTTATATTAAAATTATATGGATTATATATTACAATTTTGTTTCTTCCTTTAGATACTCTTATCTCTTGGGTTTCATTTATGAGTAAATCATTTGCTGGTTCTATATCATATAATTCATATTTTTCAAAAACCCATTTTGCAAAACTCAAATCGTAAACTCCGGGAAATACTAAGGCATCTCTCCAATAATATGGTGCAGCATAATCAGAAACAGAATATTCCCCTAATCCTTTCTCCCAGGACCATATTCCATGAGCTCCATATGTTACTCCAGCCTTTGCACCAGAGAGGAGACTTTGCCATACAGCTTTTCTTACATCATTCCTTGTAAATCTACCATATATATTGTAGTTTCCTATTGATCCTATTCCTTCATAACATGGCTCTCCATTAACAATAGGCCTCTTAACTTTTTTATTATAAAATTTAAGGGCTGTTTCATATGCCCAATGCATTTTATCTTTAAAATGACAAGATTGATACATATAAAAATCATAGTAAGGAGAATTAATTATTTCCTCAGGTACATCAGCATAACCACCACAAAGATGCAATGTCGTTAAAGAATTTGGAGCATATTTTTTAGCCATCTCTAATGCCTTTAAATAGTATTCTGTTGCTCCATCTCCTTCAAAATTTGTATCTCCAGATATTATAAATATAGGATTATAATCCTTAAACTTGTTTATCACATAATATAGATACTCCTCTAAATTTTCCCTGGGTATAACGTGAGAGACACCTTTTTCTGCTAACATCTTAGATAACCAATTATCTGGTACGTAATTTGCCCAAAGTATTACTAAAGCAGGAATTAGGTTTCTTTCAATCATCATCTCTACCATGTTTCTTGCTCTTTCAAAATACTTTTCATTTATCTTATTAAAATTCCATTTTCCATTAGGAAATACTTCAAAGGGATCCATATAAATATCGGTAGTACTCCTATCCCATTGAGGAAGAACATCAATTTGGATAGTATTAAATCCTTGTAATCTTCTATAATTTAAATAATCTTTCCATTCCTCTATGGTGATATTCGTAAAGGCACTCCAGCAAGTATCTGCAAAATAGAAAAACACTTTTCCATCTTTAATAAAATAATCCTTTGTATCAGATATCCTTATATACCCCATATATAACCCCCATTATTTAGAATTAGAGAATAGCCAATCTACTACCTCTTCACTCTCATAAGCAGGCACCCAAGATGCATGAGGATGATACCCTATAGATTCAAGATAATCCTTAGGAAATTCTGTATATTTAACCTTTCCTCCTATATCAACCAATTTTCTTACTATCTCACGAGATAAGAAAACAGGCACTAATGGGTCGTCCTCCGCATGAAATACCCACATTGGAATATCCTTTATTCTATCTACTCTATTTAAATCTCCCCCACCGCATATGGGAATAGCTGCCGCAAAGAGTTCGGGATGCTCCATAAGAATAGCAAAAGTACCATATCCTCCCATAGAAAGTCCAGTTATATATATTCTATTTTTATCAATATTATACTTAGATATTAAATCCTTAATAAGATTTGCTACAGCCAAAAGCTCTTTATTCGCCTTAAAAGGATTTCCACTAGTAATAAGTCCTGTCCAACTGCTATAAGGAGGACATTGAGGAGCAAGTACAAAACAAGGATGCTCTGCTTGATGTCCAGGCTCTGCCCAAACTATAGCCCCTCTATTGCCTGCAAGAGGCAAATAATTATCATTTCCCCTTTCTCCCGCTCCATGGAGAAAGACTACAAGAGGATATACTTTAGAAGAATCAGTATTCTTAGGGATAAATAAACGGTATGGTAGATCTACATTTAGCTCCTTATCATGATATAATTCCGCTATAAAATCATCAATAATCAAATGTTTCTCATGGGTATTTTCCAAAGAAAAGGTTGGAATCTTCTTACCATCAATAGAATATATATCAGTCTTCTGAGTTACTAAATACTCTAATTTATGCCTACCCGTTAAAAACCTATTGTTATCAAAATATGTTGTAATAGCATTCATATCCTTGGGATCTAACTCTATAATTACATATCTTCCTCTATTGGCAAAAAAATTCATTACTAATCTTCCATCTGAATTTGCATATACCCTTTTTACAGTTCTTTTTCCCATATTACCAATCTTTGACTCAACTTCAAAGATGTTTGGAGCTAATCTATTCCCATCTACTTCATAAGCATATTCAATAACTACAGCATAAACCTTTTCTCCTTCAGGAAAAACTTTGGTAACCAAAGTAATACTTTTAACCTCATCCATAGAAAAACTCACCTCCAATAATAATAGAACTAAGAGTAAAAAAATAAAAATTTTACTTCTCATTCTTTACACCCCCAATAATAGATATTTACTGACTATTTTATCATAAAATTAAAAAAATATTATTAAAAAGTTTTCTAACTCCAATCTAGTTTTTCCAATTCATCTTGCGATTTAATTTTAGGAAATACACTATTCATAATCTTATTCTTATAGCAAAAAATTAGTTATTGATATTTACTTTTTCATTATATATAATATACCTGTGCCTTAGTTTTTAATAAAAATTTTACTTAAAAGAGGGGGTGCAACCCTTGAAAAAAGTATTTTTAGTCTTAGCCATCCTCTTGGTACTTTTCTCCTTTACTGGTACATCAGCCCAAGTACTACCCCAAGGTATACCCAGAGACAAAACTTTAATTCTACCATTTCTTTTTGCTCCTTTACCTGTACCAGGTAATTGGAACCAGTGGGCAGGATGGAGAGCCCAAAACTGCGGTCTTCACCAATTTGTAACAGAGCCGTTATGGACATTAAACCCAGATGTAGTAAAGGGTGGAATTATAAATGCTTTAGCTTCCGAAGGTCCAATATACAATAAAGATTTTACAAGACTTGTTATTAAATTAAGAAAAGGTATCTACTGGAGTGATGGTGTTGAATTTACGGCAGATGATGTAGTGTTTACAATTCAAAAAGTAAAAGAAACAGAAGGACTCGATTATCATGGTGCAATGCAAGATGTTAAAAGAGTTTATGCTACTGACAGATATACAGTAGTTGTAGATCTTAATAAACCAAACGCCAGATTCCATACCTTCTTCTTAGAAAGATGGGGAGCTCTTAGACCCATGCCTAAGCATATATTTAGCAAAGTAAAAGACATACTTACCTATGATTTTAACCCACCAGTAAGCTTAGGTCCTTATGTATATGTAAGCCATGATCCTGCTGGTTACTGGGTACTTTGGAAAAAGAGAATAGATTGGCAAAGAACTGTCACAGGACAATTATTTGGAGAACCTAAACCAGAGTACGTATTATTTATCAATTATGGACCTCCTGAGAAACAGAATATGGCTATGTTAAGACACGAATTAGATGTTATACAAGGGACTGCAGAGCAAATGCTAACAATGCTAAAGATGAGTAATACAACAAGAAGTTATCGTGATACATGGCCATATATTGACCCAAGAGATATCTCTACAAGAGGACCTGCCTTTAACCATTTAGTATTCCCTTATAATAATAAAGATGTAAGATGGGCTCTTGCTTTATCAATTGACATCGTAGAATTAGCCATATCAACATATAATGGAATGGTGGCTATGACTCCTGGACTTCCTCTTGTAGTAGGTAAAAACTTCTACGACTGGTACTTCAAACCATTAGAAGCATGGTTAAAGAATCTTACCCTTGATATTGGTGGAGGGGAAAAATTCAAACCGTGGGATCCAGAAGCACCTTGGAGACTTCTTGATTGGGCAAAGAAAAACTACAAGGTAGATATTGATCCTAAAAATAAGGAAGAAGTACAACTAACATTAGGATACGGTTGGTGGAAATATGCTCCTGAAGTAGCTGAGAAATTACTAGTAAAGAATGGATTCAAGAAAATAGGAGGAAAATGGCATCTACCTGATGGAAAACCATGGAAGATAACCATATTAAGAGGGCCTGATCCCACTGATATGGCAAACATTGTAATTCTTGGAGTTGCAGAACAATGGAAGAAATTTGGAATTGATGTTGTATTTAATGTATCTGCAGCAGCTGCAACTCTTGCCTTAAATGGACAATTTGAAGTATTAAATACAGGACATGGTGGGTTTGCTGGTGAACCTTGGGGATTACATCCTGACCTCTATCTATGCTTCAATGCTATGAACAGTAAGTACGTAAGACCTGTTGGAGAACCTACACTTGGATGGGCATGCAGATGGAGCGATCCAAGAATGGATAAGATAATCTCTTCTCTTGAAAAAACTCGCTGGAGTGATCTTGCCACTATCAAAAAGCTTGGTCTTGAAGGTTTAAAACTTCAAATAGAAGAAATGGTTGCTATTCCTTGTTTCAATTGTCCTATTGCTATTGTCTTTGATGAATATTACTGGACCAATTGGCCAAGCCCTAAGAATGACTACGCACGTTGTGATAACTTCACAACTTGGCCTCAATTAAAATATATTCTCCATCAAATTAGACCAACAGGAAGAAAGTAAACATTGATTATAGGTCAGGCAAGGTTAACACCTTGCCTGACCTTCAATAAAAGGAGGAATAAAGGAGAAATGTCTTTTATAAAAAGATATTTAATACCAAGATTAATCCAATATGTAATAGTAACTTTTCTTGGTTTAACTGCAATATTCATTTTCCCACGTCTCCTTCCTGTAGATCCAGTTAAGCAACAACTTACTCAATATCAAACCTTTGGAGTATATGTTTCTCCTGAACAACAAGAAGAAATAATCAAAACCCTTAAACAATTGTATGGTCTGGAAGGAACCCTTTGGGACCAGTATATAATGTTTTGGAAAAGATTTTTTAGTGGAAACTTTGGTCCTTCTCTTTCTCGATTCCCAACACCTGTAAATCAACTCCTTGCTATGGCTCTTCCATGGACCTTAGGGCTTCTTTCTGTAACAACCATTTTAAGTTGGATAATAGCAGTCATTGCAGGGGGTATTGTAGGATATTTTAGAAAAAAGTGGATGGAAGCTATTGATATATTAATCATGATTATAAGACCTATACCTTATTATATAACTGCTCTTATATTTCTTATTTTATTTTCCTATATATTCCCCATATTTCCCTTAGGGGGAGGTATAGGGGTAGGAAGAACTTTGTCTTTTAACCTACAAACTATTTTAAACATAATAAAACATGCCACTTTACCAGCCTTAACTCTTCTTGTAGTGGGAATAGCCTGGCAATTTCAAAGTATGAAATTAATTGTTCAAAGCATACAGACAGAAGATCACGTAATATATGCAAAAACAGCAGGAGTAGATGAGAAAAATATAGTTTTTAGCCATATCATAAAGAATGCCATGTTACCTATGATAACCCAATTAGGACTACAATTTGGAGGAATATTTAGTGGGGCATTAATCACAGAGATGGTCTTCACCTATCCAGGAATTGGGCAGATTTTATATGATGCCATAATGAGAGCTGATTATAATTTAATTATGGGAATTATGTGTATATCTGTGGTAGCAGTTACCACATCAGTTTTATTTTTAGATCTTATTTATCCTTTCTTTGATCCAAGAGTGCGTTATAGATAATAAACTTAATTCTCATCGGAGGATGAAAAAAGTGAATACTGTTAAAAGCTTAATTTATGATCTTTTTAAAGACTATAGATTTGTTGTCGCCTTCATTATTATTTGCATATTTATTCTTTTAGTTATCCTTTCCTTTTTCTCACCTTATAATCCACAAAGGATGTATCAAGTACCTTCTGGCCTACCACCATCTTTTAAGTATCCTTTAGGTACTAATTGGTTAGGACAAGATGTATTTTGGCAACTTACCTTTGCTGTAAAAAATTCTCTCATAATCGCATTAGTTACTGCTTTTTTCTCAAGAATAATTGCAGTAATTATAGGAATTTTAGCAGGCTACAAAGGTGGGACAACCGACAGAGTCATAACTACAATAGGAGACACAACCATGGTACTTCCCTTCTTAATAATTCTTATAGCCATATCTATGATTCTTAAAGACTGGACAAATAACTTCTTTAATTTAGGAATACTATTAGCTTTCTTTTCATGGGCTTGGGATGCAAGGGTAATTAGATCACAAGTTTTAAGTTTAAGAGAAAGAGAATTTGTAAAAGTAGCAGTACTCTCAGGTATGCCCACTATAAGAATTATTAGAAAACAGCTTTTACCCCATGTACTACCAATAGTCTTTACCACATTTATAAACAATATGTCTTGGGCTATTGGTATGGAGATCACTCTTGCATATCTTGGCCTTGGTATAGATCCTACAGTACCTACCATAGGTACCATGCTCCAGACAGCCATATATAGGCAGGCTCTATTCATGGGGCTTTGGTGGTGGCTTCTTACTCCTATAGTTACTGCTATTCTTCTTTTTGTTGCTTTATATTGGATATCAGTAAGCTTAAGTGAATATTTAGATCCAAGAGCCCGATTCCAAAGAATTGGCTTTGGAAAATAACAAATATTTAGACTCACGCCATTTATGGAGGAAGATTAAAAATGGAAAAAGTATTGGAGGTTAAAAATCTAAAAAAGATATATTCAATAGGAAGTATATTTTCAAAAGTTAAAATAACTGCAGTTGATAATGTATCCTTTTATATAAATAAAGCTGAAACATTTACCCTTGCAGGAGAAAGTGGTTGCGGAAAAACTACCACAGCTAAAATAATTTTAGGATTTGAAGAACCAACTTCTGGAGATATCATTATAGAAGATAAACCTATTCAAAAGAATAAATTTCAAGATTTTAGAAAAAAGGTCCAAGCAGTATTCCAGAACCCCTTTGAAAGCTTTAATCCTCTTCTAACTATAGATGATATTTTCTATGAGACTGTATTTAACTACAAAATGGCTAAAAATAAATCTCATGCGGAAGAGATAATCAATGAGAAATTAAAAGCAGTAGGACTATCTTTTGATGAAATAAACGGTAGATATCCTACTGAACTTTCTGGAGGACAACTTCAGAGAGCATCCATTGCAAGATCTCTTTTAACCAATCCATCTATATTAATAGCAGATGAGCCAGTTTCAATGGTAGATGCATCCTTAAGAATGTCAATAGTAAATCTTTTCTCAAAATTAAAGAAAGAAACAGGACTAAGCGTTCTATACATAACCCATGATCTTGCCACTGCCTATTATGTTAGTGAGCGAATTGCAATAATGTTTCGAGGAAATATTGTAGAAATGGGACCTGTAGATAAAGTACTAATTCATCCTAAACATCCTTATACTCAACTTCTCATAGAGTCTATACCTGAAGCCGATCCAGATAAAAAATGGAAAAGAAAAATAAGTATTGCAGATACTGAATATACAGAATACCTTAAAACAGGTTGTAAATTTGCAGGAAGATGCCAAAATGTAATGGAGACTTGTAAAAAAGAAGAGCCAAAAGAAGTAACGGTGGATAATGTGATAGTTAAGTGCCACCTATATAATGGGAGGAGAGCATAAAAATGAGCGAAGTATTAAAAACTGAAAATTTAAAAGCCTTTTATATCCTGGAATATTGGGGAGAAAAGAGAGTAATTAAAGCAGTCAATAATGTTAACCTCAGTATAAAACAAAATGAAATATATGGTATTGCAGGAGAAAGCGGTTGTGGAAAATCTACTCTTTTAAAAGCATTACTTGCTAACTTAGACCCTCCACTCCAACTTATAGATGGAAAATTATTTTACAAAACAAATGGAGATTTTATTGACGTTTTTTCTCTTACCAAAAAAGAGATTAAAAATTTAAGATGGTCTTTCATCTCTTATATACCCCAAGGGTCCATGCATGTATTAAACCCTGTTAAAAAAGTAAAAGATTCCTTTTTAGAAATTTTAGAAAGTCATATAAAAGCAAAGGATATAAAAGAATACTTTGATCTAATGAGAGAACATTTAAAAGATTTAGGGCTATCTCCTGAAATATTAGAAGCCTATCCCCATCAACTTTCAGGAGGAATGCGTCAAAGAGTTGTAATCGCTCTTGCAACCCTACTGCATCCTCAAGTGATATTAGCAGACGAACCAACTACTGCCTTAGACGTTGTGGCCCAAAGAGCTGTCATTCAGCTACTCAAAGATATCCAAGAAACATTTAAAAATACCATTATTATAGTAACCCATGATATGGGTATACATGCTCAACTAACCACAAGAATGTCTATTATGTACGCAGGAAAAATAATTGAAGAGGCACCAACTCAAGAAATATTTAAAAATCCTATCCATCCATATACCAAATATCTTATACAATCTCTTCCTAAAATAGGAGAAAAAGAACAAAGAGAAGGTATATCTGGAAGTCCACCATCACTAATATACCCACCACCAGGATGTGCTTTTCATCCCAGATGTCCAGAAGCAAAACCAGAATGTGCTGAAGAAGAACCAAAACTTATAGAAGTTTCTCCTCAACATAAAGTTGCCTGTTTTCCAAATTAGTTTTACAAAGGAGGTATTAATATGCAAAAGATAAATATAGATAGATCATGGGAATACTTAGAAAGTCCTCTTAACTATATTGACTCTGTTATGAGAGAAAAAAACTGGATTCCAGTAGATTTGCCCCATGACATAGCTATTGAAAAGGAAAGAAGAGAAGAAAATCCGTCAGGACCTGACGAAGGATTTACCGCTGGATGTAGCCTCTTTTACAAAAAAGAGTTAGATTTTGGAGAAGAATACAAAGATAAAAATATAATTTTGGAGTTTGAAGGAATAATGGGAATCTCTGAAATATTTATAAATGGTTTCTTAGTAAAGAAACATTTTTATGGGTATACAAGCTTCCTTGTAGATATAACTAAGTATGTAAAAATTGGAGAAAAGAATATCCTTATTGTGCATGTAGAAAATACCCATAAACCGAGTTCTCGTTGGTATGCAGGAACAGGTATTTATAGACATGTTTGGCTACATGTAGGAGATAAAGTCTATATAAAACCATGGGAATTTCATATAACATACGACATATTAAATAATGAAAAGGCTATTATATATCCCAAAGTTATATTAAAAAACACCGATGACAAAGTTCAAAATGGAAAATTAGTCTTTGAAATCTTCTCAAAAAATAACGAGTTAATAAAATCAAAAGAGATAGATTTTTATTTAGATTCAAAAGAAGAAAAAGAATTTAGAACAGATATAGAACTTTCTAATTTTATCTTTTGGGATATAGAAAATCCTTATCTCTATAAAATCAGAGCAAGAGTAATAAAAAACAATAAAGAAATTGACACATCTGAGACCGAATTTGGTATTAGAAGTATAAGTATATCTCCTGAGGAAGGGCTTAAACTCAATGGTAGACCAATAAAACTAAAGGGTGGATGTATACATCATGACCATGGGATTTTAGGAAGCAAAAGTTATGACAGAGCTGAAGAAAGAAAGGTAGAAATTCTTAAAAATAATGGATTTAACGCTGTAAGGCTCGCCCACAATCCCTATGCTCCCTCTTTCTTATCTGCTTGCGATAGGCTAGGACTATTAGTAATTGACGAATTCTTTGATGTTTGGACATGCGGCAAAAAATCCTATGATTACCACCTATATTTTGAAAAATGCTGGGAAGAAGAGGTAGAAAGCACTATAAAAAGAGATTTCAATCACCCCTCCATCATTATGTGGTCTATAGGGAATGAAGTTACATGGGGATCTGGAATAGACTGGGAAAGAGAAGAAGGATACTCAAGCATATATGAATGGAGTGATAAATTAGCTAAAAAAGTAAAAGAGCTTGATCCTACAAGATTTGTTACTTCTGCCTTTTGTGGACTTTCTTTTGAAAGTATAAATGTAGAAGATATGGAGGAAGACAATATTGTCCTTTTAGGTATATGGAAGGGCAATGAGGAAACAAAAGAAAGATGGGGAGAAATAACAAAGAGATTCTTTAAACTCTTAGATGTGGCAGGATATAACTATAAGATTGAAAGGTATGCGTACGATAGGATTAAATATAAAGATCGTATAATATGTGGCACTGAGACATTCCCTTACACCATGTATGATAACTGGAAAGAAACATTAGAAAATTCAAATGTTATTGGAGATTTTGTATGGACTGCCATTGACTATCTTGGAGAGGCAGGAATCGGAAGAGTATCTATAGATAGAGAAGAAGCCAATAATTTCTTAGGAAAATATCCATGGTTTTTAGCAAATTGTGGAGATATTGATATATGCGGAGAAAAGAGGCCCCAATCTTATTACAGAGATATAGTATGGAGAAATAGAAAAGATCCTATTATATTTGCACTTCCCCCAGAACTTTACGGGAAAAAATTATACATGAGAGCATGGTCATGGGAACCAGTAGAAAGAATCTATAACTTTAAAGGATATGAAGGAAAACCTATAAGAATATATATTTATGCAGATGCTGATGAAGTAGAACTCTTTCTAAATGGAAAATCTCTTGGAAGAAAATTATCAGGAGAAAAAGTAAAATTCAAGACTATTTATGATATTACTTATGAACCTGGTGTATTGGAAGTAATAGCTTATAAAGATGGAAAAGAGGTTGGTAGAGATCGATTGGAAACTACTTCTGATCCTTCAAAGTTAATACTTATTCCTGATAGAAAAGAACTAATTTCTTATGGAGATCTATGCTATGTAAAAATTATAGCTGTGGATGAAAAAGGCTTGGAAGTACCCGATGCAGATAATAAAATAACAGTAGAAGTAAAGGGAAGTGGAAAATTAATAGCCCTTGGAAATTCGGATCCATTTTTCCATGGATCTTTTGTAAGCTCTCTTGGATATCTATATAAAGGGAAAGCCTTGGCTGTCATAAAGAGTATTGAAGAAGAAGGAGAGATTTATATAAAGGTATCGGGAGACATGCTAAAAAGCTCAGAAGAAAAAATTTACATTAAAAAGGAAAGACCATAAACCATATTAAAGAATTGATAATTATCTATATAAAATAGAAAATAGAAACCTGAAGGGGAAAGGTTGTCCATTATTTTAAACCTTCCAAAGTTGATTTGTGTTAACTTTTCAATATTTGATGAAAACAAACTATAATAATATCTTATAAAAAGGGATTTATACTCTTCTTTGAAAGATAGTTCCATAACGAATTCATCCTTTTCCCCTTTATGAGCTATACCTATATTTAATTCCAAAGGAAGAAGTTGAATAAAGTCTTTACAACCCTCATAGCCACTTATTAAAGGTCTAAAGACAATATAGCCATTCTCATCCACATACTCTCTATCAGTAGATGTCTTAGCCTCAGTATATGGAATATGGAACCAAAAAATTTTTCCCCATAAATCTTGAATATTTATATAAAAGGAAAAATTTTCAAAGGGACTAAAAACAATCTCAAAATCAAAGGAATAACCTATGCCTTTACCCTTTGCATTATCCATACGTGTATAAAGTAAATTTTTGTTATAAATATAATCAAGTAAAAGATCAAAGCTATATGTTACCTCATCTATCCTGGAAAAATTACCTTTCAAAACACCATTTTGATAATCAAGGCCTATGTATAATTTAGGACTGAAATTCAGAGCCAAAAAATCTCCAAGATCCACCCTTCTTTTCATATAAATACCACCTACAGAATACCCTTTAATCTCTCCATAAATATCATAATCACCTACTGATAGATCATTATTAATCAATCCCTTTATAAAATTCAACGTGGAATTATTAATATAACCATAGTATTCACTATAGAATAAAGCTCCTATTTCAAATCCCTTAAAAGAAACTTTCATTTGATTCCCATACAACATGAACATATGATTCTTTAGATTTGTGTTTATATCTCCATTTAAAATACCATCCCCAGAAATACTAATAAAATTACTTAAAGATATACTACTAAAAGAAAAGAATGCATCACTTGAAAAGGAAAAACCATAACAAATCTTAATAACAAAAAAGAATATCAGAGGGATCAATTTTAACTTCATAGAACTAAAAGGGGAGAGGACATCCTCTCCCCTAAAAATCTTTTTTAAAATATAGATTCTATATATCCATCAATATACTTAACCATGGGAACACCATTTAAAAGATAAAGATCAGCAAGTTTAATACCAGCATTATTTTTTATAGTACCTGTAAATACATCATCTCCACTTTGATTCCCATCTACTGTAAAGCTAACAATTAATCCATCTTGATTATTCAAAGTAACAGTTAATATACTTGTTGATTCGTTATAAGATGATACAGGACTCTGAGGCGTCTTAAGCCATACCTTTGAACCATCAGGATTTGTCCTTTCATATCCTGCATTTATAACATAAACTTGATATGTATCATGTCTTATCCCAAGATTTGCATCGATTTTTGGTCTTTGAGGAGCTTCTATATGACCTGTAAAATTGGCATTCCACTTAGGGAAATTATTAGGACCATACTCCTCATAAGGATTATAACTTTCTGGATTTAAATATTCACCTGTAATAGTACCTGTAAAGTAAGCACCAGTTGGCTGACCATTCATCATCTCTCTAAAGGTTCCTGTAAAGGAGATATTCTTGGGAGGATTTTGAGTATTACCATTCTGATAGGTTACATGTACAAATGTTATATCAAGACTTCCTTCTGCCTGTGCTGTTGTAGTGGTAATTTGTCCAGAAACATATATTCTCTTCAAATAAGATAACCATATCTCTTGATTTTGATCATACCATTCTCCAAACTCTGCATAAAGTTTCCTGTTATTATCTCTTAAATCGATATTTAAATAGGGTGAAGTAATCATACCAGTAATTGTTATTGTGGCAGGAAAATTAGAATTGGCAAGTTTTGTTGCTGTATAGTTTCCATTTATACTCATATTACCATCATTAGTTCCCATAGTAACATTTAACTCTCCATTTGTTGGGAAATTATTAGCATCAAAATTAACTGTAAGGTTACCATCATCAATTAGAGAATTACCTTTATATCCTTGAAAAGCTATCTGAATCGAGGATGAATTTTCCCATTGATTAACATCAGCAGTTATATGGAGAACATAACCTATCTCTGTATACTCAAAGGTATATGTTCCTGGTGGAGATGCTTGAGATACACAAGATAAAATAAATCCTATTCTGTCTATTGTTTCACTAAGATCTGGAACAATCTTCTCATGTATTTCTTCAGATAATCTATTAAATGGTGTATCAACTATTCCAGGAACCCCTATGCCTTTATAGTCATGAATTGTAAGTATGGTATTTCTTAAATCAGCTACTAACAACTTTGCCTTTGCTACATCTCCACTCTGAGTTGTAGTAAATTTCCAAGTTGGTCCATCTGTTTGAGCTCCTTTACTGTCCTTTGCAATTACTTTCCAATAATAGGTGGTATTATAATTTAAATTTTTTACCTGATAGCTACTTGTAGGGTGATTATTCACTAACATTCCTAAATTATTTTGATTTACTCCAAAGTAAACATCAAATACTAAAGGATCGTTGTCTGGATCTGAGCACTCCCAGCTTAGAATAACCTCCGTAGGAACATTATTTTCATTATCTTGTGGATTTGGATTAGCAGGAACACTTGGTGGATTATTTGTTTGTCCTTCAGCTTGAGTAGTAAAGCTCCATACTGGTCCTTCCTTGACACCACCCTTTCCATCCTTTGCTACTACTTTCCAATAATACGTAGTATTGAATGCTAAATCCATTATCTTATAACTTGTAGAGTTATGATTCTCTTTAATACAATATAGAGAATTAGCATTTGTTCCAAAGTAAATATCAAATACTAAAGGATCACCATCTGGATCTGAACACTGCCAACTCAATACTGGATCAAGAACTACAGAAGTTGCACCATCTGGAGGATTTGGATTATATGGAGTATTGGGAGGATTATTAGTAGGTTTTGGAGTACAACCTCCTATCAGCAATACTAAAAGAATTAATATAAAGAGTTTTCTAATAATCATGAGAATCATCCCCCTCTCCATTATTTTTTAAAATTTTGATATTATTTTATCACATTAATAAAATTAAAAAAGTGATTTAGATCACTTTTTCTAAATTTTCTAAAATAAAAAAGCAGAAAAATATCTCGTTAAAATAAAAATATTAAAATCTACTCTTTGTTTCTCTGAAAAGATGCCCATATACCTAAAGCACAAAGTAAAGTAAAGATGTATAAAAGTATTCTAAAGGCATACATAAAATCCAGAGAAAATTCCAAACCTGACATATCCTTCAATAAAATAGAAAAAACAGAATTAACAAGTGCCATGCTAAAGGTCTGCCCTAAAACTCTCATGGTTGCTAAAGTAGAAGAAGCTACACCATATAGACTTCTATCCACACTCCCCATAATAGCATTGGTATTAGGCGAGGAAAAAAGTGCAAAACCAAAACCTAAGAAAAATCCAGATAGAGAGATAAGAAAAATTGGAGTATTAGGAGAAAGAAAAGATAAGAAAAATATAACTATAGAGATTATCAACATACCCAAAGAAGCTATTATACCTGGATCTTTCCTATCTGATAATCTTCCTGCCCATGGAGAAAATATAACCTGCGAAATCGGCTGAAAGGATAGTAAAAAACCTGCAATATGAGGAGCAATATATTTTACACTTTGGAGATATATACTCAAAAGGAAAGAAAGGGCAGATGTAGCACCATAGTTTATAAAAGCTGATAAATTTGAAAATATAAATCTTCTATTCCTAAAAAGATTTATAGGAAATATAGGATTAGATATCTTCTTTTCTACGTAATAAAATAAAAACAATAAATAAGCTCCAAATAAAATACCCATGATTCCCAATTCATTCTTCAGATTTGAAAGTCCTAATAAAATAAAAGTAACAGAAAAGGCATAAAGAAAAGATCCTAAAAGATCAAATTTCACACTACTTTGTCCTTCCAATTCTTCCTCTACAAAAAGACTCATTATAAAAGAAATCATCCCTAATATTAAAGTAAATATAAAAATACTTCTCCAGGAAAAATACTTAGTAAGAAAACCTCCTAAGGATGGTCCCAAAGACAAACCTAAATACACAGATGTAACATAATATCCTAAATTTTTACCTCTCTCAGATGATAATGAAATAGACGATACTAAGGCTGGGGTTGTGGCAAAAAGAATAGATCCTCCAAACCCCTGAATAATCCTTGAAAATGCGAGAATATCATAATTAAAAGATAATATACTTATTAAGGCTCCAATAGAAAATACAAATAATCCTATAGAAAATAATTTCTTTCTTCCGTAAATATCAGCAATCTTACCAAAAGGAAGAAGTAAAAAAGCATTTGAAAGAAGATATAAAGTAGACAACCAGCTTAAGGAAACAGTATAAAGATAAAATTCCTTGCCAATAGCAGGTAAAGCCACATTAATAGCAGAGGCAGAAAAGGAAGTAATAAAAGAGCCAAGAAGTACAGCTATAAAAAGTTTATTTCTCATATCTTACCTCTTTAATCTTTCCTCAAAAGTCTTAAATATCTTCTTATTAAATATGTCTCTAAGAAAAACAAACTAATATCTTCATTTCTTTTCCTCTAATTTTTTAAATAATTTTTTAAAATTTTAACACAACCTCAAGAGTTTCAAAAGGTATAAATTTCAATTCCTTTTTATAACTCTTAAATTTTAACCACCCTTTTTGTATAATAGTAACAAGATTGTCTCAATTTGGACTTTTAGTCCATTTATCTAAGAGGTGAGAGAGCTGATTAAAAAAATACTTAAGATAATATTCTTGATATTTTTTGTCTTTTGGGAAATATTTTCTATCTCTTATTCCTTTACTTTTGCAGTAATTGGTGATAGAGCAGGAAGACCTGTAAAGGGAGTATTTGAGAGAAATTTTTCTGAAATTTTAAAAAGAAAACCAGATTTTATTATTCAATTGGGAGATATCTTAGATAATAGTAGTGAAGAGGAATATAATTTTTTAAGAAATCTTATAAAAGATGTCAAAATTCCCATTTATTTTGTCCCTGGAAATCACGATCTAAAGGGTGATCCCAAAGGTGAAAAGTATCAAGCCTTTACAGGAAGACCTCTTTATTATTATTTTGATTACGAAAACTCAAGATTTATAATTCTTAATAATTCTTCAGGAAAAATAGGAAAAGAACAAATGAATTGGCTTATTAACATATTAAAAAACACAGATAAAAAATATAAATTTGTTTTCATGCATCAGCCCATTATATCTCCCAGTTTTTTCTTCTTATTTCATAAGGCAGATCCTTTTGAGTCTAAGGAACTTATGAGAATTTTTGAAGAATATAAAGTAAATTATGTCTTTTCAGGACATATTCATATGTACTATAGAAAGGTAATAAATGGAGTAACCTATATAATTTCAGGAATTGGAGGGGCTCGCCCTTACGTATCAACAGAAATTGATGAAGGGAAACCCCATTTTATCTTGTTAGAGGTTACAGATAAAGGAATAAAAGAAGAAGTAATCAGACTTTCCTGGTAGATTCCCTTAAGATAAGCTCAACATCTAAGGTAATATTGCTATATTTTAACCTTCCCTTTATTGTATTTATTAACATATGAGCAGAAAATGAACCAAGTTCATACATTGGTCTTCTTACAGTTGTAAGCTTAGGTTGTACATATTGGGCTAAGTTTATATCATCAAATCCCACAATGGATATATGGTCAGGAATTTTAAAACCTTCTTCTTGCAAAGCTTTCATCGCTCCAATTGCCATTTCATCGTTAGAGGAGAAAAATGCAGTAGGCATTTCTCCTTTTTTCCTTGAGATAAACTCTTTCATTGCTTTATAACCTGATTCCTCAGTAAAATTACCTTGAATAATTAAATCTTCATATACTTTTAATCCAAATTTTTCCATTGCTTTTACAAATCCTTTATATCTTTCTTTATTATCATAAGAATCTGGAGGACCACTAATAAAACCAATCTTCCTATGATTTAATTCAATAAGATGTCTTACTGCTTCAAAAGCACCCTTCTCGTTATCTATAAGAACACTACATACATTAACTTCTTCTAATTTCCTATCTAAAAGGACCAAGGGTATGTTTTCTTCTACAAGCTCTTTAATATCATCATTTGAGACCACAGGAGTCATTATTATGGCACCATTAAATATTTTTTCTTTTAAAAAAACCAAGGAAGATGGTCTTCCATGACCAGATTCGCAAAATATGACTAAATTATATCCCAAAATATGAGCCACATCTAGGATTCCCTGAACCAATTTATCATAAAAGGGGCCATTAATTTCATGAACTATAAGGGCTATCAAATCAGTTCTTAGCTTTTTTAAATTTTGAGCAAATTTATTAGGGATATAATTTAACTCCTTTGCAGCTTTTAAAACCTTCTCTCTTGTTTTTTCACTTACCTTATTACTATTATTCAATGCATAAGAAGCAGTAGAAATAGAAACACCTGCAAGCTTTGCCACATCTTTTATAGTGACCAAATAAAATCCCTCCTTTTAAAGAAACGTTTTTTATAATTTTATACAGTTTTTTTCAAATCTTCAAGGATTTTTATAAAGAATAAATAGAAATACTAAAATTTTAAAGTTAAATTATTTACAAAATTTCCTCTTGACAGAAGAAAAATTTAAAATAAAATTAAAGTAGAAACGTTTCATATTTTTTTTCGAAATAAATTATATATGAGAGGATAAAATGAAAGAGAAACTTTTCGAAAATAAATATGGTTATTTTACTGAAAATGGGAAGGAGTATGTCATAAAAACTCCACAAACTCCTAAACCTTGGATAAATGTTATCAGTAATGGAGATTATGGTATTGTTATATCTAACACAGGTTCTGGATATAGCTTTAGGACTCATGCATCTCTAAATAGAATAACTCGCTGGAATCAAGATCTTATAAAAGATGATTTTGGAAAATATATATATGTAAGAGATAACAAGAAAAAAATTTTTTGGTCCATACCTTGGAAACCTGTATGTTCAGATTATGAAAATTTTGAAGCCATATATGGCTTTGGCTACTCTATATTTAAAACAAAATATTACAATATAACTTTTGAATTAACTCTTTTTGTCCCTTTAAAGGATCCATTAGAAATATGGATTCTTAAAATAATAAACGAAGATAAAAAGAAAAAAGACCTTTCTCTTTTTACTTATCTTGAATGGAATCTTGGATCCGCTCCTGATTGGCATAGAGAATTTCATAGAACCTTTATTGAAACCTATTTTAACAAAGAAAAAAACTATATCTATTCAAGGAAAAGATTATGGGAAATCCCTAATGAGAAAGGAGAACATTGGAACAAAGATTGGGATTATACGGCTTTCCATTGGGTAAACTATCCTGTAAGTGAAGCAGAAGGCTCAAAAGAAGAGTTTATAGGAATGTATAGGGACTTGGTCTCTCCTAAGGCACTTATTGAGGGAAGATTAACAAATACTTTTGGAAAGTGGGAAGATGATATCGCATCTTTGAAAATTGATATAAAACTTGATCCTTGTGAAGAAAAAATCTTAATCTTTTCCCTTGGAGCAGTAAAGAATAACTCTGAGGAAAATATTGAAAAAATTTTAGAAAAATACAATACAAAAGAAAAAGTAGAGAAAGCCTTAGGAGATGTTAAAAAGATGTGGGAAGACTTATTATCTGGTTTTTATGTAGAGACAAAAGATCCAGCTTTCAATATTATGAATAATTACTGGCTAAAATATCAAGCCATTTCTGGAAGACTTTGGGCAAGAACAGCATATTACCAATTAGGCGGAGCTTATGGTTTTAGAGACCAATTACAGGATAGTCAGATATTTTTGTATCTTGATCCTAAAAAAACTTTTGATCAGATAAAACTTCATGCAAAACATCAATTTTCCGATGGATATGTTTATCATTGGTGGCATCCTATTAGTAAGATAGGACATAGAAATGAGATATCTGACAATAGACTTTGGCTTCCCTTTTTAGTTATTAGATATTTAAAAAATACAGATGATTGGTCTATCCTTAAAGAAATCATCCCATATATAGATAGCGGTGAAGGAACAATATATGAACACTGCTATAAAGCCATTGATCTAAGTTTAAAGAAATTTAGTCCTCGAGGACTTCCATTAATAGGAAATGGGGATTGGAATGATGGAATGAATGCAGTAGGAACAGAAGGAAAGGGTGAAAGTATATGGTTAGGGCACTTTCTATATGGAATACTTCTTGATTTTTCTTATGTGGCAGAAAAAGAAAAAGATTTTGATAGAGCAGAATATTATAGAGAAAGAGCAAAAGAACTTAAAGAAGCAATTAATAAATATGGATGGGACGGAGAATGGTATATAAGAGCCTTTAAGGATAATGGCGAGCCAATTGGAAGTAAATCATGTGAGGAAGGAAAAATATTTTTAAATGCACAAAGTTGGGCAATTTTAAATGATTCTGCAGAAGAGAACAAAAAAGAAAAAGCTTATGAATCTATGAAAAAATATCTTTTTAGAGAATATGGTCCTTTACTGCTATATCCTGCTTATACAAAACCTAATCCACAAATTGGATATCTTACAAGATATGCACCTGGAGTTAGAGAGAATGGGGGACTGTATACCCATGCAGGATGTTGGGCAGTCTTAGCAGTATGCAAAGTAAAAGATAAGATTGCTTACGAGATTTATAAAAGTTTTATGCCCATTTATAGAGGAATGAACCCTGATCTATACCAAGTAGAACCTTATGTAACATGTGGAAATGTAGATGGTCCAGATTCAAAATATTTTGGAAGAGGAGGATGGAGCTGGTATACAGGATCTGCAACTTGGTATTTCATAGCGGGAATAGAAGGAATCTTAGGAATAATTCCAACCTGGGAAGGTTTAAAAATCTCTCCAAACATTCCTGAAAACTGGGATGAAGTAAAAGTTAAAAGGTTATTTAGAGGAAAAATTTATGAGATTTATATAAGAAGAAAGGGAAAATTTGAAATCTTTTTAGATGGTAAAAAAATTAATGGGGACACTATTAATTATCAAGGGCCTAAGAATCCTGTTTTTGTAGAAGTAAATATTTAAAAGGGGGTGAGAAAAATTAAAAGATTTTTGTTCCTTTTATAAACAAAAATAAGGGGGGTTTTTTATGAAAAGATTTTTAGTGATTATTTTAATATTAATTTTTCTTGGAAATCTCTCTTTTTCTTTTGATTATGTAAATCCTATGGATGAAATAACAGGATTAAGCGATGATAATACAGGAGCAAAATTTGAAAAAAGCATAGAATACGTAGCAGATGGAAAACATTCTATAAAAATTATTCCTTCAGGAAAATCTGATGAAACAAAAATGGCATTCCAAATATCTGGAGAGATATTATCAAAATGGGCAGAAAAAGATTTATTAAAGATATCAGTTTTCATTAAAAAATCTGCAGAAACAAAACCCAACAAATTCTTCCTTGGAATGGCAGATGTAACTACTGATTGGGCTTGGGTTGATGGTGTTTTCTCAGAAAGCAAAGCAGTAGATGGTTGGAACGTAATAGAATTTAAACTTTCTCCCAAAATGAAGGATGTTAAATCTGATGGAAAATACATACTATATTTTGCATTTATTGAGGAAAAGGATGGAAAGAAAATTCCCATAAAGGACCCTTTCTATGTAGATAAAGTAGTTATTGAATCTTTTGAGGAACCTAAAGAATTATATATATGGAGCATGGATACATTATCTGAGATAAAAACATTTGATAATGATAATACAGGAGCAGTTTTTGAACTAAGCGATATTTATGTTGCAAATGGTACAAATTCTATGAAGGTAATACCTAATGGAAAGAGCCTTGAAACAAAGGTAGCATTATGGCTTCCAAAGAATATGATAAGCATATGGAATGAAAGTGATAAAGTAATTATGAAAGTATACATTCCAGAAGAAATGAAGATTAAGCCTGAAATGTTCTTTATGGGAATGGGAGATCTTACAAAAGGCTGGGAATGGGTAGATGGTACATTCTCAAATACAAAAGTTACAGAAGGATGGAATGACATAGAATTTGTACTTACTCCAAAGATGAAAAGCTTAGCAGAGAATGGGAAATATAAAGTTTATCTTGCCTTTGCAGGATATGATGAAAAAAGAAATAAAGTTCCATTAGTGGATGCATTCTATATTGATGGATTATATGTAAGTTATGTTGGAGAATTTGCATATATATGGACTATGGATACAAAAGAGGAGATTGAAACCTTCAATAACGACAATACTGGAGCGGTTTTTGAACTAAATACTGAATATGTAATTCAGGGAAATGCTTCAATGAAGGTAATTCCAGATGGCAAGAATTTAGAGACAAAGTTAGCAATGCCTATACCAAAAGATAAGATTGAGATATGGAATAAAGGAGGAAACAAGATTATACTTAATTTATATATTCCACCAGAGATGAAAATTAAACCAGAAATGTTCTTCCTTGGAATGGCAGATCTTACAAAAGAATGGAGATGGGTCGGAGGAGTATTTTCAAGCACAAAACCCACTGATGGATGGAATGCTATAACCTTTGAACTTGCAGGAGAAATGACAAGACCAGAAGTCGGTGGAAAATATATGGTTTACCTTGCCTTTGCGGGATATGATGAAAACAGAAATAAAATACCTTTGACAGAACCATTCTATATAGATGGGCTTTTCATGAGGATAGAGAAAAAGAAATTAACAAGAGAAGATCTTCTTGCAAAAGCAGATCCTAAGATAAAAGAAGAAGTAACAAGACTTTTAGATTTAAGTGATAATGCATTATTAGACGAAATCCAGAAAAAGACCTTCCAATACTTCTGGAATGAGGCAAATCCAGAAAATGGGCTAATAAAAGATAGAAGCACAGCAGATTCACCATCAAGTATAGCAGCTGTAGGATTTGGGTTAACTGCAATTCCTATAGCAATTGAAAGAGGATGGATAACAAAGACAGAAGGGTATAACAGAGTACTTACCACTTTAAAGAGCTTTGCAGAAGGAAAAGTAGAAGGATATAATGGTTTCTTCTATCATTTTGTAGATATGAAGACAGGAAAAAGAGTATGGAACTGCGAATTATCATCTATTGATACTGCTCTATTTCTTGCTGGTGTAATCTTTGTAGGAGAATACTTCAAAGGAACAGAGATAGAATCACTTGCAGATAAAATATACAGAAATGTTAATTGGCAATGGATGCTTGCAGGTGGAAGCACCTTATCTATGGGATGGAAGCCTGAAGGTGGTTTTCTCGGAGGGAGATGGGGAGATAACTTTGATGAAGGAATTCTTGCCACTCTCTTAGCTATAGGTTCACCTACATATCCTATTCCAGTTTCTGCATGGGATCTATATTCAAGACCTATAAATGACACATACATCTCATTTAAAGATGAAGTACTCTTTGTCTATCTATATCCCAATATTTGGATAGACTTTAGGAATAAGGAAGACAAATATGCAAATTACTTTAATAATGCAGCAGCTGCAGCAAGATACAATTACATGTTTACCTTCCTAAGAAAGAGTGAGTATCAAACATATGATGATGATATATGGGGACTTTCCGCAGGTGATGGTCCCGGAGGATACAGGGCCTATGGAGCATCAGAAGGAAATCACGATGGAACTATAGTTCCTTATGCATCCATCGGAGCACTACCTTTTGTTCCAGATCTTAGTATGAAGGCTATAAAAGGAATGTTATCTAAGCATGGACCACTAATCTGGGGTAAATATGGATTTGTCAGTGGATTTAATGTGGATGAAAATTGGTATTCTAAAGAACACATAGGGATTGATCAAGGGACTATTTTACTCATGATAGAAAACTATAGAACAGGTATGGTTTGGAAATACTTTATGCAAAATAAATACGTAAGAGATGCAATGAGAAAGATAGGATTCAAGTATAAGAGGGCAGATTATGCAGTTACTCCTTGGTATAAAGAAGAATATGAAAAGAAAGCCTTAGAGGCAAAGATGAAGTCTACACAAGCAGTTAAAATAGAATCTTCTCCAAAGATTGATGGAATTTTTGAAGATTTATGGAAATTAGCAATTGAGAATAAAGTTACTGAAGATATGAATGTACCAGGATTTACAAAAGTAGATAAGAAAAAACAAATTCTTCATAGTAACTTCTATGCTTTGTGGGATAATGAATATCTATATCTTTATGCTAAGGTCTATGATGAATATTTAGTAATAAATATAGCCCCTACAGATATTGGAGCATTCTATAGAACAGATTCCATAGAATTTTACCTTAATCCATTAGTTGCAGGCTCCAATGCAGGAATATTTAAGATTGCAATTTTACCTTTTGATACCACAGGAAATGTTCAAGCGGTAAGACATGAAGATGCAAATCCCGGAGATATAAAAGTTGTAGCACCAGAAGTAAAAGTTGCTTCTAAGAGGACTGACTATGGATATGATATAGAAGTTGCCATACCCTGGAAATATTTAGGTGTAATCCCTAAAGAGGGAATAAAAATTGGATTCTGTCATACCATACATAATTCTAATAAGCAAGATGCAGGTATTGGTGCATATGTAAGAGAAAATATGCTATCTTGGGTTGATCTCCCTGAGATATGGGCACATCCTGAAAACTGGGGAACCTTAGAGCTTAAGTAAAAAATTTAGGGGGGAGAAACTCCCCCCTATAAAAAGGCCTTGGGGGTGTAAGAAATGAGAAGAAATTTATTAATAATTATGATCCTCTTAATAATTTTAAGCTCTTTTTCCCTCTCTCAAGTTAAAACAATAAAAATTTGGGCTATGGGAGAAGAGGCAAAAAATCTAAACATTATGGCAGAAAAATTCACAAAGGAGACAGGCATAAAAGTTGATGTCCAACCTCTTCCATGGACTGCAGCTTTTAGTAAGATCTTAACAGGAGTTGCTGGAAGACAGGTCCCAGATCTTGCTATGATGGGAACTACTTGGATGGCACCCTTTTCCGCTATGGGAGCTTTTGAGGATCTTGGAAGCTATATTGCTAAATCTAAAGTAGTTAAGCCTGAAAATTTCTTTGCAGGCTCATGGGAAACTGTAGTTTATAACAATAAAGTATATGGAGTACCATGGTATGTAGATGTGAGGGTACTTTATTATAGAACAGATATGCTTAAAGAAGTAGGATATAACAAGGCACCAGATACATGGGATGAACTTTATGATGCAATTAAAAAACTTTCCCAAAAATATGGCGTAGGGAAAACAGGAATAGGTCTTTCTCCAACAGAAGCTGCAAACTTTATGCCCTTCGTTTGGCAGAATGGTGGAGATATTATTGACAAGAATAAGAATATCCTTGTTAAGAATCCAGAATTTATAGAAGCTTTAGAATTCTATTCCAGATTCTTCAAAGAAAATCTTGTAGCAAAAGGTGGGGCAAATGTCTTTGTAGATTTTGAATCAGGACTTCTCCCAATGTTCTTTTCAGGTCCATGGATGGTTTCCATGATAAAGGAGCAGGTTCCCAAAATTACGGGGAAATGGACAGTTTCAATAATGCCAAAGAAAAAGACAAGGACATCTTTTGTAGGAGGATCAAACTGGGTAATATTCAAGGATTCAAAAAACAAAAAAGAAGCTTGGAGCTTTATAGAGTTTATGACAAGATCTGAAAACCAATTGGAGTGGTATAAGATTTTAAGATCGCTTCCTGCCCTAAGAGAAGTTTGGAATAGGCCTGAACTTTCTAACGACCCAATAACAAGGGTATTCAGAGAGCAATTAGATGATGCAAAATCTACACCTATAGTTCCAGAATGGGATAAGATTGAAACCGCCTTAGGGAGAAGAGTAGAAGAGGTATGTCTCGGAAATAGAGATGTTAAAGAAGGAGTAGAACTTCTTTACAAGGATCTACAGAAGATATTGAGGAAGTAAAGAATGGGGCTGGAATTATCCAGCCCCTATCTAATTTTAAGGGGGTATCTTTATATAATGAAGAATAAAATCTGGGAGATATTTTTATTTATTGGTCCATCTTTACTCCTTTTGTTAGTCTTTACTGTTCTTCCTGTAATAACATCTTTATTTTTAAGCATAACAGATTTTAATGCCTATTCTTTTTTGGATTGGAGTAAAACAAAAATTATCTGGTTCCAAAATTTTATAGATGTCTTGCATGATGACTTATTTTGGAAAGCAGTCCTAAATACATTTTATGCCTTTATTCTTGCTTATCCTTTAACTATCTTTTTTTCTTTGCTTTTTGCATTTCTCTTAAATAGAGAGGAAACTTATTTTAAAAATTTCTTTCGCCTACTTATTTATCTTCCATCTGTTACAAGTACTATTGCCATAGCGGTAGTATGGTCATGGATATTAAATCCTAAATATGGCCTTTTGAATTGGTTTTTAGGACTTTTTGGATTACCACCTCAGGAATGGCTCTCTGATACAAGATGGGCAATGTTTGTAGTAGTTTCCCTTGTAGTATGGAAGGCAATAGGTCCTAATATGCTCCTTTTTATCGCAGGGCTTCAAGGAATTCCCGAAGAATTATACGAATCAGCTGAAATTGATGGGGCAAATAGATGGCAACAATTTTGGTATATTACTCTTCCAGGATTAAGACCAGTACTTCTATTTGTATCAGTTATGTTAGGAATTGGCTATTTACAATTATTTGAAGAACCTTATATGTTAACAGGAGGAGGACCCTTAAATTCTACCCTTTCCATAGTTTTATATCTATATCAAAAAGGTTTTAGAGCCTTTGAATTTGGATATGCTTCCTCTGTTGCGCTTATTTTATTTGTTATGATCTTCGGCCTAACTTATATTCAAATGAAAATGAGAGTTTTTCAGGATTAGAGGTGAAAATATGAGAAAAAGAAAAGTAGGTATACTTCAGCAAATCTTAGTTCATGGATTTTTAATTATAGCTTCTATTGTTACCGCAACTCCCTTTTTTTGGATGCTTATTACATCTTTTAAAACTCCTGGAGAAATATACACAATTCCTCCCAAATTCATTCCATCAGAAATTACCCTTAAAAATTATATAGATCTTTTTAAAGGAATAAATTTTTGGAGACCTCTCTTAAATACTCTAATTATTGTTACCATTGCACCACCTCTTTCTATTCTTCTTAATTCAATGGCGGGATACGCCTTTTCTAAATTTAGATTTAGAGGAAGAGATACTTTAATATTTCTTATTTTAGCTACTATGATGATTCCGGGTCAAATGACATTGATTCCTGCATATTTAATAGTAAGAATTCTTAACATGCTAAATACATATCAAGGGATTATAATTCCAGGTCTTGTGGGAGCAGGAAGTATATTTTTCTGGAGACAATTTATAAAAGGAATACCTGATGATTTAATAGAGTCTGCTAAAATAGATGGAGCAAACGAAATTTTTATCTATTTTAAAATAATTTTACCTCTTTCTACACCATTTTTTATAACTTCTTTTGTTTTTGCATTTATTGGAGCATGGAACTCTTTTCTTTGGCCTCTTATTGTAGCAACTGATGAAAGCATGTACACATTACCTGTTGCAGTATCAGTTATTGCAGGACAGTATGGAGAAAACATTGGAACAATTCTTGCAGGATCAACTATTGTTGTCTTTCCTATACTCATTGTCTTCTTAATTGCTCAAAGATATGTAATAAAAGGAATCGCTATGACAGGTTTAAAATTTTAGCCTATAATAAATGATAATTCCCTTACAAAAATATATCATAACCCTCCCTTAATCTGGGAGGGTTATAATTTATTAAGGTTTCTTTATTCCTACCCCTTCCAATTTTCAAAAAATTATCAATTTACTACCTTAATTATTCCTATGGAAAAATTTAAAAAAGGACTTTCAAAAGGAATTACCACACCCTTTAATACTTCATGCATTGTTAAATTAAGGAGAATAAGATATATAATTATAAATGAATGAAAATACAGTTTTTTAGTTAGCTTCCTCCTTCTCACCTTAAAAATATAGAAAAATATTGAAATTAGGAGGAATTAATATGGTAAATTTAGACAATGAAGCAATAAGAACTATATTGAAGAAGAAAAACTAAAAATTATACTTGAATGCGCCATTTACGCCCCTTCTGCAAGAAATGTTCCACCATGGTTCTTTACAGTGATTCAAAATAAAGCCCTTTTAAATAAAATAAATGAAGATTTAAGGCAAATTATGCTTTCCTCTGAGGATGCATTTATTAGAGAAAGAGCTAAAAAGAAGATTTTAATGTCTTTCATCATGCAAATACAGTAATAGGAATACTAGAAGAATATAAACCTCTTTGGACAGTAACCTTGGGATATACAAACAATTACCCAGATAAAACTCCCGAAAGAAGAATGGATGTTTTTAACTTTATCAAATAATTTAAGAATTACTACTTTACCCACATTTCCTATGTTTATCTCTTAAAAAACCTACAAGTTTCCCTCAGTAAATAGAAATCCCCACAATTTACTCCCTTCCCCTCATTTGTAAATCATTTACCCCTATATACAAATTGGGTAGGACTTGCAAATTTTAAAGCTATTAAAAGGAAAGTCACAGTAATTAGAAAATAAACTACCGCAAGAGCATCTATGGCCTGAGGAGGACGTGTCCCAGCTGCATAGGCATCATAATAAAGAGCTACAATAACTGTTTGAGATTTTGGCCCTGCTACCAAGAAGGTCAACTCAAACATGGCAATAGTTCTTACAATAGAAAGAAGGGCTGCAGTAAATATACCAGGCACTGTTAAAGGTAATAATACCTTAACAAAGGTTCTTAATCTACTTGCTCCTAAAATTCTTGCAGCAGACTCATAACTAACATCTATCTGTTCAATAAAGGGATATAAGATGAGTACCACATATGGAATTATAGGCACTAAATTAGCAAGAATTACTCCAGAAATCCTTGTAGCAAGTCTTAATTTATATAGCATGGCCGCTAAAGGTATACCATAGGTCATAGGAGGTACCAACATGGGTACAAGAAGAAGAGATAGAAGAACATTTTTAAATTTAAAATTATATCTTGCAAAAATATACGCAGCAGGATAACCAATAAGAAGCGAGATCAAAGCTACAGATATTACCACTGCAAAAGTGGCAAAAAGAAGCTGTGGAAGATCATGTTCCTTAGCCATATATGAATACCATTCTAATGTAAATATTTTAGGAAACCAATCTGTATACCAATTTTTACTTAAAGAATTCAAAACTACAGTAAAGATTATCCCTAAAACATTAAATACATAAACAAAGATGGCTATCCAATATAAGATTCCTGAAAATTTTATCTTTCTCATTATTTAAAAAATCCCTCCTATCCCTTTCCTCCTGAAGTAGCAACAATTTTGAAAAATCTTTGTCTTATAAGCATAACAATAAGAATAAAGATAAGTTCTACTAAGCCCATAATAATGGCAATAGCAGATGCCATATGAAAATCAAATTTTTCAAAAGCCCATTGGTAAGCTGCTATAGAAATTACCCTTGTAGGCCCAGATGGTTGACCTAATAACACAGCAGAAGGAAAAACTGTAAAGTTCATAACAAAATTCAAAGCGGTAGCCATTGATATTCCTGGCATCCAAAGAGGGAATATAATTCTTCTAAATATATACCATCTATTTGCACCAAGTATACTTGCAGCCTTCTCTAAGGTAGGATCAATTCCAGATATATATCCTAAAAGCATTAAAAATACAAAGGGAAAACCTTGAATTATCAATGCAAGAAGTACTCCTAAATAACTATGAGTAAATCTATAAGGCTTATCAATTATTTTTAATGCTAATAATATCTTATTAAGCCAACCGTTTGGTCCCATATAAGTAAGCATACCTTCTGCCACAAAAACACTCCCTAATGTAATGGGTAAAATCAAAAGAAAAGATATTAATTTTTCTCCCTTTATTCCATGACGCATATAGTAGGCAAGAGGCATAGCTATTAATACATTCAATAAAGTAGCAGGTATAGCTATCTTTAAAGTAATCCATATAGTATTAGCATCCCAAGGATCAGATAAAAATTTAATAAAATTTGCAAAGGTAAATTTTCCTTCATCATTAGTTAAGCTTAAAAGAAGACCATATATAAAGGGATAGATAAAAAGGAAAATAAAATATATAAGCACAGGTAAAAGCAATAAAAATACTGTTAAAAATTCTCTCTTTTTCATTGGACATCCTCCTCAGGAAAAACAAGAATTCTCTCAGGAGGAATATATATATTAATCTTATCCCCTGGATTAAGCACTACCTTTTCAATAGTAGATATTTCAATACGTAAATTACCATTTAAGTATCCCCAAAGCTGTCTTACCTGCCCAAATATTCTATAACCTCAATCCTCATCTCTAAGGAATTACTAGGTCCTTCTCCTATCTTTATATCTTCTGGTCTTATAGAAATATAAAGTTTCTTTTTATCCCTAATAGAATTAAGAACGTGTTCTTTGTATTTCTCATTTAATACTGCATTTAAAACAAAATCTCCTAATTTAAACTCTATTCCTCCATTCTTTACATGGATTACATCCACATTCCATATATTTCTAAATCCTAAAAAATGAGCTACAAATAAATTCCTTGGATATGAATATATTTCTTCTGGAGTACCAATTTGTTGAATCCTCCCCTTATTTAACACTACTATTCTATCAGAAAGTGCTAATGCTTCCTGCTGATCATGAGTTACATATATAGTAGTAATACCTAATTTCTCATGAATGGCTTTTAATTCATACCTCATCTCAATTCTGAGAAGGGCATCAAGGTTGGAAAGAGGCTCATCAAGCAACATAAGACGAGGTTCTGTTACTATACAACGAGCTAAGGCAGTCCTCTGTTGTTCACCACCAGATAGCTGTCTTGGATACTTATCAACATGCTCCTCTAAATGAACCAATCTTAAAGCCTTAATAACCCTCTCTTTTATCTCTGAAGCTGGAATTTTTCTAATTCTAAGTCCAAAAGCTACATTTTCAAAAACTGTAAGATGAGGAAAAAGGGCATAATTTTGAAAAACCATCCCAAAGTTTCTCTTTTCAGGTGGTACAAATCTCTTTCCATCATCTATACATTCATCATCTATGTATATACTTCCACCATCAATAGGTATTAACCCTGCTATTGAATTTAAAATAGTAGTTTTTCCACACCCAGATGGTCCTAAAAGAGTAATAAATTCACCATTTTCGATAGTTAAACTAAAACTATCCACAACCTTTCTGTTGCCATAATATTTTACAAGATTTTGAATTTTAATTTCCTTAAAATCCTTCATTCTATCCCCCTTACCCTGATTTCATATTTTCAAAAAGGGGAGGAGATAATCCTCCCCTTCCATCCTATTATTCACTTTACTTTTGATCCTACTAATCTATCCCACATATCAAAAGCCTCTACTAATTCTTTTGCTCCAAGTTGGGTAGTTGATGGGAATTTTCTTATAGCATCTTCATATTCTTTCCTCATGGCAGATTTAATCTTTTCTTGAATTTCGGCTGGAGCCTTACTAAGAGGAACATTTTTTATAGCTGGACCAGGATAGAAATATCCATTATCATATGTTAAAGCTTGCATTTCTGGTCTTAAAAGCCATGCCATAAGTTGAAGTGTAGCTTTTTTGCGATTTTCATCTAATCCTTTTGGCATACACATAAAATGCGCATCTGTTACCCAAGTAGTATTTTTCAAGAAGAAATCCTTGAAGGTTTGAGGAATTACTCCCAATATCCTTTGATTCATATCCCAACCAAGATGGCTTGCAATAATATAAACACTTCCCTCTGCTAAAGCTCTAAAAGTAATCGCAGTACCTGTAGGATAATAATCTATATACTTATCAAGCTCTTTTAGATATGCCCATGTCTTATCCCATGTTTTTGGATTTTTAGGATCTTTATCACCTAATATGTAGGGCAATCCTTGCAATAAGCATCTTCCTGGTCCAGAGTTTGCAGGCCTTGCATACATAAATTTACCAGGATTTGCCTTTGCCCACTCAAGAAGTTCTTCAGCTGTTTGAGGTACCTTCTTTAATTTCTCAGGATTATAGGTAAACATTGGTCCTCCGGGGCAATATACTACTACTATTCCATATCCTTGGAAGAGATCAAAGGCCGCTTTTGCTCCAGGAAGATACTTGGTTTCAAGGCCAGGAAAATATTGCTTATAGGTTGGATAGATATTTTCCCAAAGTCCCATCTCCAAACCAGAGGCCATAGCATCATAGCCAGTAAGTACCATAGTAGTAGTTACATTTCCTGCCATCTGTTGCGCCTTTATTTTTGCTGGAAGTTCTGGAGCGGTGGCCTTCAAATACTCAATATCCTCTACTAAATCAGGATGAGCTAATTTAAAGGCCTCTATAGCATCTTTAGTAAGTTGTAAATTTCCTGCCACATCTATAATACTAAGTCTTACTTTTTTCGTTTGCGCACCAATGTTTGTTACAAAAATTAACATTAAAAATAGGATTAAAAGATGGAAAATACTCTCTTTTTACTCATAAGACACCCCCCAAGTATTTTAATAAATTTTTAACCTTTTATGATCTATTATAATACTTATTTTAATTTTTTAAAAACACAAAAAAATGCTATAATCTGAAAAAATGAAAGAAATTATAATTATAATTTCTTGGGGAATAGGTTGGTTATACTATAAGACTCTTAAATTTCTTAAGAGGGAAAGCCTGATATCAAGAGACTATAAGATCTCTGTTATAATCCCTGCAAGAAATGAAGAGAGAAATCTTCCCAAGCTTCTTTCTCTTCTTGAAAGGCAAACTTACAGACCTTATGAAATCATAGTCGTAAATGACAATTCTGAGGATAATACAGAAGAGGTAGCAAGAAGATTTAATGTAAAGGTAGTGTCTTTACATGAAGAGCCACCAGCAGGATGGGTAGGAAAGAACTGGGC
>CAZZIO010000032.1:0-122907 GCA_964654465.1 uncultured Dictyoglomota bacterium | reverse complement strand
TATGGGAATTTCTGACCATAGTTCTATAATATAATTTGATGGTTTCTTATTTATATAATTTATTGTTTCATTGAATGCTTTAATAAAAAGATCATTATTTATTTTATTTTTATTTATAATCCTTATATCATCTTTGTGTGATTCATCTTTTTTTATATAAATGTGAAGATATAAATTCCAAGCTATACCGATAGAGTCAAAGCCTGGTCCAATATTAGCAGATGTGGCAGGAACCTTTATATGATAGATCACTTTTCTAAAATCCTTTCTAATTCTTTTATATCAGGTTCTATAACATATTCTATTTTCGATTGTTTAATGGCAATATCTGGATCTTTTAAGCCATGTCCTGTAAGTACACAAACTACTTCATTACCTTTAAATTTTCCATTTCTTATAAGTTTCTTTACACCAGCCCACGATGCTGCAGAAGCCGGCTCTACAAAAACCCCTTCTTTGCTTGCTAACTCTTTTTGAGCTTCTAAGATCTCCTCATCGCTAACAGTATCTATTAAGCCTGAAGATTCTTTTACTGCATTTATTGCTTTATCCCAACTTGCGGGATTTCCTATTTTTATTGCTGTTGCTATAGTTTGTGGATTTTCAATAGGATGTCCTTTTACTAAAGGAGCAGCACCTTCTGCTTGAAAACCTAACATTTTGGGTAAAGTATTACTTTTTCCTATTTTAAAATATTCTTTAAAGCCCATCCAGTATGCGGATATATTTCCTGCATTTCCTACAGGAATAGCTAAATTTTCAGGTGCTCTTTTTAAGGTATCACATATTTCAAAGGCAGCAGTTTTTTGTCCTTCTAATCTATATGGATTTATTGAGTTGACAATGGTTATGGGGAATTTTTGTCCTGCTATTTTTACTAAATTTAAGGCGTCATCAAAATTCCCTTTTATACTTATAACCTTTGCGCCATACATTAGTGCTTGCGCTAATTTTCCTAAAGCAATAGCTTTTTCTGGGAGAATAACAAAAGATTTTAAATTTGCTAATGCAGAATAAGCAGCAGCTGAAGCAGCGGTATTTCCTGTAGAGGCACATATTACTGCTTTGCTTCCTTCTTCAAGTGCTTTTGCTATAGCGACTACCATTCCTCTATCTTTAAAAGAACCTGTTGGATTCATACCTTCATATTTAAGCCAAATATCAATGTTATAAATTTTTGAGAGATTGTAAGCATAAATGAGAGGTGTGTCTCCTTCATGTAAAGATATAATAGGTGTCTTATCTGTTAAGGGTAGAAATTCTTTGTATTTAAAAAGTACTCCTTTCATTTTTATCCCTCAATTCTTATTAGACTTCCCCAATTTTCTAAGATGGGGAGTTTTTTAATCTCACTTATAGCTTTTTGCATACTATTTTCATTTGTTTTATGTGTAAGAATAACTATTTCTGCTTTTTCTTCTTTTTCTGACGTTTCTTTCTGAATAACAGAGGATATGCTTATACTATTTTCTCCCAATATCTTAGCAATTTGTGCAAGAACCCCTGGCTGATCTTTTACCCAAATTCTTATATAGTATCTGGTAAAGAAATTTTCCCAATTTTTTATTTTGGAAGGATAAAGATAAGCAAAAGAATAATATCGGGGTAACGAATATAGTAAAGTATAAGCAGATTCTAATATATCGGATAGTAATGCCATAGAAGTAGGATAGGGACCAGCACCTTCACCATATAATAAAATATCTCCTCTTTTTTCTGTTTTTAAAAGGATTGCATTATATACCCCTCTTATTGATGCAAGGGGAGAATTTATTGGAATCATAGTTGGGTGTACTCTTGTTTCAATTTCTCCGTTATTTTCTTTGCTTATGGCAAGCAATTTTATTTTATAACCTAAGTCTTTTGCGTATAACAAATCTCTTAATGTTATGTTTTCTATTCCTTCCCTGTATATGCATTGAGGTGTAATGGTTGTGTGATAAGCAAAAGAGGATAGGATGGACAATTTATAGGCTGTATCTAAACCTGAGATGTCCTTTGTTGGATCTGGTTCTGCATATCCTAATTCTTGAGCTTTCTTTAAGCTTTCATCAAAATCTTTTATTTCTTCTTCCATTTTGGTGAGTATATAATTGGTAGTACCATTTAATATAGCCCAGATTTCTTTTACTTTATCGACAACCATGGCTTCTTTTATCGTTTTTATTATGGGTATACCTCCGCCTACACTTGCCTCAAATAATATATCTACGCCTTTTTTCCTTGCTATCTTATATAGTTCTTCTCCATATAAAGCAATAACCTCCTTATTGGCTGTAACCACAACTTTCTTTTCTTCTAGTGCTTTCTTTATATAGGAATAAGCAGGTTCTATTCCTCCCATTAATTCAACTATGATTTGGATTTCTTGATCTAATATGATTTCTTCAGGGTTTGTTGTTAATAAATCTTTTGGAATTTCTCTTTTTTTATTTAAATCCTTTACAAGAACTTTTTTAATTTCTAAAGGTTCTCTAAGAATATTTAGAATGGTTTCTTTTTCTGAATATAGTACTTTAAAGAGTGCTTGTCCTACTTGTCCCCCACCTAAAAGTCCAATTTTCATATTTGACCCCTCAAAAGATCTTCATAAGTATCTCTTTTAACTATTAATCTATCTTTTCCATTCTCTATCAGTACTACACCGGGTCTAACCGTAGCATTATACCAAGTAAACATTGAAAAGTTATAGGCTCCTGTAGAAAATGTTATTAAATAATCTCCGTAATTTGGCCATTTATCTTCAAAATCCCTTATAAGAATGTCTCCAGATTCGCAATGTTTTCCTGCTATTGTATATATGGTATTTGTACTTTCATTAGATGTTATTAATAAGGCTGAATATTTAGCTCCATATAAAGAAGGTCTAATATTATCTGACATTCCACCATCTACTGATACGTATTTTCTTATACCTGGAATCTCCTTTCTACTTTCTATTTTGTAAATTGTAATTCCTGCTCTTCCTACCAAAGATCTACCTGGTTCGCATATTAGTGTGAAATGATGTCCAATAGTTTCTTCAAATTTTTGGGATACTTGGTAAGCTAAATCTTCTATTTCTGGAGGGTTATCGTCTTTTGTATATGCAATACCTAATCCCCCACCTATACTCATTTCTTCTATGTTAGTATTAGCTGATTTTAAATTATTATATATTTCGCTTAATACTTCAGCTAATTTTACATAGGCACTTATATCAAAAATTTGAGAACCAATATGAGCATGTAATCCTTTAAAATCTATGTATTTTTCTTTCCTAATTCTTTCTATCAATTCATAAACTTGGTTAATAGGAAGACCAAATTTAGTGTCTATTTGACCTGTTCTAATAGATTTATGTGTACTTACTTCAATATTTGGTATTAACCTAATAAGTACCTTTATAGAAGTTGAATGTTTATCTGTTAGAAATTTTATTTTTTCGTATTCATCAAAGTTGTCAATTATTATGGCTCCTATATTTTCCTTTATAGCATATTCTAATTCATGGATGCTTTTTGCATTACCATGAAAATAAATTTTATGAGAATCTACACCTGCTGATCTTGCTATAAAGAGTTCTCCACCTGTTGATACAAGGAATCCTAAGCCTTCTTTATAGAAAATCCGTATTACTTCTAATATTGGTAGAGCCTTAATAGCAAAAAGTACTTTAAATTTGTTTTTATAGTACTTTTTCCATGAGTTAATATATTTCTGGGCTTGAGTTATTAATGTTTTTTTATCAATTACATATAATGGAGTACCATATTTTTCTGCTAAATTTTTAATACTGATACCATCTATTTTCCATTCATCTTGGAAATGAAAAGTTTCAGGATATATTTTATTTTGCATATACTTGACTCCCCGCTATGCCAGATTGGGCATATTCATGGAATATTTTTCTTATTTTTTGAGTTATTTCTCCAGGTTTTCCATTTCCAATGATTCTTTCATCTATTTTAATAACAGAAATTATCTCTACAGCAGTACCAGTAAGAAAAACTTCGTCAGCATTATATAGATCATATCTTGTAAAGAAACCTTCTACCACTTCTAGACCAAGTTCTTTCTTAGCCAAATCTATGACTGTTGCTCTTGTAATCCCAGGTAAAGCTCCCAGGGTTACAGAAGGTGTAAATAAAATTCCTTTTTTAACAAAAAAGATATTATCGACAGTGGCCTCTGTTACATATCCTTGATGATTAAGCATGATACCTTCCGCAGCTCCGGCAATACGTGCCTCGATTCTTGCTAAAATATTGCTCATATAATTTAGAGATTTAATTCTGGGATCTAAAACATCGGTTGGTGATCTACGAGTGGCTACTGTTACTGCAGTAAGACCAGTTTCATAAAATTCTTCAGGAAAAACCTTTATTTTATCTGCAATTATAATTACGGTACCCTTTTTACATTCCCAAGGATCAATCCCTAATCCATACTCACCACGAGTTACAATAAGTCTTATGTATGAATCTTTTAAGTTATTAACTCTTACAGTTTCTATTACAGCTTCTTCCATTTCTTCAAAAGAAAGAGGTATATTTAACCAAATGGCTTTTGCTGATGCATATAATCTTTCTAAATGCTCTTTTAACTTGAATACACTACCATTATAGGCTCTTATACCTTCAAAAACACCATCCCCATATAGTAAGCCTCGATCGAAGACTGAGATTTTTGCATTTTCTGTTTGGATAAATTCTCCATTTATATACACTAACCCCATTTTCAACTCCTCCTTTTTTTAAAGTAAAATTATACAGTTATGATGAAAAATTTTCAATTGAAATATCTTGGCTTTTTGTTAAAATAATAGTATAATTTTTGAGCTAAATCCTGCTCCATGATTAAAACATGGGGCCAAAAAGTCCAAAGGAGGTTAGAGATGCGTAAGTATGAGGTAATGTATTTAATCAGTCCTGAGCTTTCAGAAGAAGAATTGAATCAACTTACGGAGGATCTTAAAAAGGATATAGAAAATTTAGATGGAGAGGTTCAAACGGTTGATAACTGGGGTAAGAAAACATTGGCTTATCCTGTTAAGAAGTTTAATGATGGATATTACGTGATTATGACTTTTTTATTCCCACAAAATCAGTTATCTGAATTTGAAAGAAGGTTGAAGTTGAGGGAGAAGATTTTAAGGTATATGATTACTCTATTAGAGAAGGAAGAATAATGAATTATGCTTAATAAAGTATTATTGATTGGACATTTAGTAAAAGATCCAGAGATGAGATACACTCCAAGTGGGGTGCCCGTTACTACTTTTAGAATAGCTGTTAATAGACCTAAAAATAGTAAGGGTGAAAGAACAGCAGATTTCATAGACATAGTGGCATGGAGAAGGCTTGCAGAAATATGTGGTGATTATTTAAAAAAGGGAAGACTTGTGGCGGTTGAAGGAAGATTAAGGACAAGGATTTATCAAACTCCTGATGGTCAGAAAAGAAAAGTAGTAGAAGTAGAGGCTATAAATGTTCATTTTTTGGGAAAGAAAGAGGAAAATAATGAACCAAACTCTGTAGAGGAACCTATTGAAGATGTTACAAGTATTGAAATTGAAAGTGAAGAAGAGATTTTAAATGAATTACTGGAGGAAAGCGAGGAGGAAGAAGAATGAGTAATGATAAGGTTTCTGCTAAAACTCAAAGATTTGCATATTCTTCAGGAAGAAAAAAGTTTTGTGTTTTTTGTAGTGAAAAAATAGATTATATAGATTATAAGAATGTGGAAAGATTACGCAGATTTATGACGGAAAAGGGCAAAATTATTCCAAGAAGAGTAAGTGGCAATTGTGCAAGACATCAAAGACAATTAAGTACTGCGATAAAAAGAGCAAGATATATGGCACTTTTACCTTATGTGGTTAAGTAAAATGATTATTAAGAGGGAGAGTATAAACTCTCCCTCCTCTTTTTGAGGTATGTTCAATACTCGCAGTGTTGCTGAAGGAAGTTTAATAACAGCTATAAGTATTATTTTATTTTGGCTTTCTTATTGGTTCTTTCCTCTAATTTTCTTTTGTTCTTTGCCATTTATCTTTCTATCTTATCGGCATAATATTAAGATAAGCTTTCTTTCTCTTCTTATCTCTTTTATACTTGCAAGTTTAATGATGAATCCATTTAGTACTTTTGCTTTATTTTTGCCTTCTGGTTTTTTGGGCATTTTTATTGGATACGGCATAAAAGCAAAATGGAATATATATAAGTTGTTGTTTATCGGTTTTGTTATAATTCTATTTTTTCAAGTATTAAATATCATGATTTCTATGATATTTTTTAAGATCCCCTTTGAGAAAGCTCTGGGGTTAGATGTTTATAAGGAAAGTTGGCAGAAATCATCAGAACTTTTATCTAAATATTTTAAAGATAAGGAATCTCAAGAAATTATCAATTTACAAGGAAGTTTTGTAAAAAATATAAATCTTTTTATCCCAACCCTTCTAATTATATCTGCCTTTACCCAAGTAATTATAAATTATCTCATAGCTGAGAGGGTTTTAAGAAGATTTCAGGTAGATATTCCCAAGTTACCAAATATAGAATCTTTAAGGGTTTCTAAAAAGTTATTATTTATTCTTTTTCTTATTTATATTATCACTGGAATAACTTATAGTTTTTTAAAAACTTTACCGTGGATTCAATATTTAGGTATAAATATTTCTTTATTGATTCAAGCCTTGGTACTTGTGAATGGATATATTATTCTTTGGATATTTCTAAAAAATTATATTATGGTTAAATGGCTTAGATGGTTATTATTGATTTTCATAATTTTAAATCCTATTTTCGGGAGTATAATATTTATTGGAGGGCTTATAGACATTTTTTACCCTTTAAGAGATAAAATCTTAATGAAAAGGGAGTAGAAATATGAAAAAGATTAAAGTAATGCTTTTAAAAGATGTAGATAATCTTGGTAAAAAGGGAGATGTTATTAATGTAAGTGACGGTTATGCAAGAAATTATTTGCTTCCAAAAGGATTAGCTCGAGAAGTCAATGAGGGATTATTAGAAAATTTAAAATTACAGGAAATTTCTAAAAAGAAAAAGGAAGAAAAACTGATAGAAAAGTTTAGAAAGGAAAAAGAATTATTAGAGAAGAATACATATGTTGTAAAAGCTAAGGTAGGAGAAACAGGTAAACTTTTTGGCTCGATAACTAGTAAAGATGTGGCAGATATTATAAACGAAAAATTAAAACTTGGTATAGATAAGAAACAAGTGGAGTTAGATGAACCGATAAAATCTTTAGGAGAATATGAAGTGACTATAAAACTTCATCCTCAAGTTGTTGCTAAAGCAAAAATTATCGTGGAAGCTGAGAAATAGATGAGAAATAGGGAAGATATATTAGGAAAAGTTCCACCTCATAATGAAGAAGCAGAGCAGGCTGTTTTAGGAGCTATGCTCCTTTCCAGAGATGCTATTGCGAAAGTTATTGAAATTCTTCAATCGGATAGTTTTTATTATGAACATCATAGTATTATTTTTCGAGTGATTGTGGAGCTTTTTGAAAAGGGCCTTCCAGTAGATTTAGTATCTGTAACAGAGGAGTTGAGAAGCAGAAATTTGTTAGAAAGAGTTGGGGGAAGTGTATATGTTGCTTCTTTGTTGGATGTAGTGCCCACAGCAGCAAATGTAGAATATTACGCTAATATTGTTGCTGAGAAGGCTTTACTTAGAAAGCTTATATATGCGGGTACGGAAATAGTATCCTTAGGCTATAGAGAAAATGAAGCACCAGAACTTCTGGTAGATAAAGCTGAACAGTTAATATTTGATATAGCTCAACACCATAGATTTAGAACTTTAGTACCTCTTAGAGATATACTTGCAAAAAGTTTTAAAGAAATAGAGAGATTACACCAAACTGGAAAACCGTATACGGGTATTCCTACTGGATTTTGGGATTTGGATAGAAAAACTGGGGGTTTACAACCTTCTGATCTTATTATTGTGGCTGCAAGGCCTGGTATGGGAAAAACATCCTTTTGTTTAAATATTGCCCAACATGTAGCCTTAGAAGAGCATTTACCCGTTGCTATTTTTAGTTTAGAAATGTCAAGTTTTCAATTGGCTTTAAGACTTTTAGGGTCAGAAGCCCAAATAGATATTCACAGGTTGCGAACTGGTCAGATTAAAGAACATGAGTGGCCAAAATTAGCAAGAGCTTTTGGTAAACTTGCTGAAGCACCTATTTTTGTTGATGATACTCCTGATTTGAATGTTATAGAGATGAGAGCAAGAGCAAGAAGATTAAAAGCAGAAAGAGGACTTTCTCTTATAATTGTGGATTATTTACAGCTTATAAGGTTGCTCGATAGAGATAAGAGCGAGCATCAACAAATATCAGAAATCTCAAGAGGATTAAAATCCTTAGCCCGTGAATTAGAGGTTCCAGTAATAGCTATATCTCAGTTATCAAGGGCTGTGGAAACAAGAGCAGAAAGAAGACCACAACTTTCAGATTTAAGAGGGTCTGGAGGCTTAGAGCAAGATGCTGATGTAGTAATTTTTATATATAGAGAAGGATATTATAAGGCTCAAGAGTCAGAAGTAGAATCAGATATGCCAGAAGAGGTGGAAATCATAATAGCTAAACAAAGAAATGGACCCACAGGAACTGTGAAATTGCTGTTTCTCAAAAATTCTACTTCCTTTAAATCGCTAAGCCTAAGAGAAGAATTCTAAGTTTGACTATAGGCTTTTAAAGGATTATAATTTTTGTAAAAGTTTTAATTAAGTAATATCTAAGGAGGGTTCTAAATGGATGAAAGAGAACAGATATTATCTTTAGTTATATCATTGGAGGACCAGGAGGAGATTGAGCGTTATTTGGGACAATTTTTATCGGAATCAAAAGCTAAGGCTGCTCTATTGATAGATAAAAGTGGTACTGTTATTGGTGGTAGAGGAACTGCTTCTCAGTTTGATTTTGTAACTATATCTGCCTTGGCTGCAGGAGCTTTCTCTGCGACTCAAGAACTGGCAAAACTTCTTGGAGAAGAAGAGTTTTCTTTAATATTCCATCAAGGTAAAAGAAACCATCTGCATATATCCCATATTGAAAAACAAGTATTGCTCTTAGTTATTTTTGATGATTCTACTACATTAGGAATGGTAAGACTTTTTGCACAAAAAGCTTGCGAAAATTTAGCTAAAATAATCAAGAAAATTAAGGAAAAACAGAAAGATATTCCAAAAGCTGAATTCAATTTTAATGATATAGAAGATTTCTTTAAAAAGTAAAAATTTTTAGAAAAGGTGAAAGTTTATGGCTGTTTTAAATTATGCTGCAAAAGAGATTACTTGTAAGATTGTTTATTGTGGTCCCGGTTTAAGTGGTAAGACTGTAAATTTACAACAAATATACAAAATGGTTTCTCCTGATAGGAGAGGAGAATTAGTTTCTTTAGCTACAGAAACAGAAAGAACTCTATTTTTTGACTTTCTTCCTTTAGATTTAGGAACAGTTCAAGGTTTTAAATTGAGATTCCAATTGTATACAACCCCAGGTCAAGCTTTATATGAGGCAAGTAGAAAACTAATTTTAAGGGGAGTGGACGGGTTAGTTTTTGTAGTGGATTCTCAGAGAAGCAGATTGGAAGAGAATGTTAGAATTTTTGAAGCATTAAAAAGGGAGTTGGCAGCTGTTGGTTATGAGTTTAATAATTTACCATTTATTTTCCAATATAACAAAAGAGATTTGCCTGATATAGTAAGCGTTGAAGAGTTAAATGAGAAGCTAAATCCTGAAGGTAAATATAAATATTTTGAGGCGGTTGCAATAGAAGGAAAGGGAGTAATGGAAACATTGAAAGCTATATCTCAGGAGGTTTTGTTAAAGTTAACCCGTGGATAAGAAAAATATTAACTTAATAAAAATAGGTGGAAATCTTTTAAATAAGCTACACCTTTTTTTAAAAGAGATAAAAAATTTGCATGAAAAGGGAGAAAATTTTGTTTTGGTTCACGGTGGAGGAAAAGAAATTAATTTTTGGATGGAGAAATTTGGATTGGAGCCCAAATTTATAAAAGGAAGAAGAGTTACAGATGAGGAAACACTAAAAATTGTAGAGATGGTCCTATCTGGAGATATACAAGGAAAGGTTTTATCCCAAATGAAAAAAGAAAATATAAAGGCTGTTGGGATCAATGGTAAGTCTATTTTTTATTGTAAAAAATTATATATTGATGATATTGATCTTGGTTTTGTAGGAGAGGTTATTAATGTGGAATTGGAACCTATTAATGCTTTGTTAGAAAAGAGATATGTGATTGTAATATCATCTATAGGGGTGGATAACGAGGGAAATTCTTACAATATAAATGCTGACACTGCAGCATTATCCTTAGGAGTTTTTCTTAGAGTTAATAGGCTTATTTTCTGTACTGATGTTCCAGGAGTTATGATCAAAGAAGATGGTAAAGAAATAGTTATAAAATCTCTTAATGTAGATAAGGCTTTAGAACTGATAAAAAATGGAAAGGTAACTGGAGGAATGATTCCTAAGATTGAATCTTCTTTATTTGCTGTTAAAAATGGAGTAGAAAAGGTACAAATATGGGGAGGAGATGATTTCTCAAAAGTTTGGAATTATGAAGAGGGAACTTTATTCTATGTTTGAGAATAAGGGGGAAGGGTAATGAATGAAACAAGATATGATGACGAAATAAGCTTAGTAGAGCTTTTTTTTGTTGTTTGGCAAAGAAAAAAGCTCGTAATATCTTTATTTTTAATATCAACTATTATAGCTCTTCTTTATAGTTTACTTTCTCCTAAAATTTATGAATCTAAAGCTGTTATACTCCTTCCTACTCAAAATACTAGTAGTTCTTCCTTAGCAGCTTTGGCTCAAAGTCTTCCATTTTCTCTTGGTATTGGTTTTCCTACAACACCTTCAGCTAATTTGGTGGCCATTTTAAAAAGTAGAACAGCCGCAGAATATGTTTTTGATAAATTAAATTTAGAAAATTATTTTAAAGAGAAAACTAAAGAAGATGCTTTAGAAAAATTGATGAAAAGCGTTAAAATCACAACTAATGATAAAGAAAATACTATAACCATAACTGCAGAAGCCAAGGATCCAAAACTCGCATCGGACATAGCAAATACTTATATAGAAGCCTTAGAGAAGATAAATGCATCTCTTAATATATATTCAGCGAAGAGAACAAGAGAATTTTTAGAGAAGCAAATAGAGAGGGTTAAGAAAGAGCTTGAGATGGCTGAAAATCGCTTAAGAGAATTTCAAGAAAAAAATCTTATTTTTGATGTGAATGAGGAGGCAAAGACTGTTATTGATAATTTGGCAAAGCTGGAAGGTGAAAGACAGATAACTTTGGTATCTTTAAATGTAGCAAAGGAAAGTCTTGAAAATCTTAAAAATGAGCTTATAAAACAGCAAAAATTACAAAAAAAAGATTTACTTGCTATTACTTCTCTTACAGCCACATCAACTATTCTTTCTGATCTAAGAAATAAACTTATTTCTCAAGAATCAGAATTAGCTATGCTTACTATTGATTATGGGGAAAATCACCCCAAGGTAGTTTCAATGAAATATGCAATAGAGCAAACAAAGAAACTTTTGAGAGATGAATTAGAGAGAATATATAAAGCCATAAATGATACTTCCCTTTATGATCTGTTTAGCCTTCAGATTAATATTTTAAGTAATGAAGCAAAAGAAAAAGCGCTGAGTAGAATTTTAGAAGAATATCAAAGAAAACTTTCTAATCTACCAGAATTAGGTTTGCGATTAACAAAATTATTAAGGGATGTAAAGGTACAAGAAACCATTTATACCATGCTTTTGTCCCAATATGAACAAGCAAAAATAGACGAGACTAAGGAGATGGTTAACATATCAGTTCTTGATCCTGCAAAGCCACCCATAAAAAAATCAAAACCTTCTACCGTTCTTAATGTGCTTATAGCAGGAATAAGTAGCGTATTTTTAGGTATCTTTCTTGCTTTTTTCCTCAATTTTTGGGAAGGATTTAAAAGAGAATGGAGTAAATTGGGAGGTAAATAATGAATATTCCAGCTTTTGATTTGAAGAGACAATATAAAAAACTATCTTCTGAGTTATTGCCTGTTTTAGAAGAAGTAATGGCAAAGGGGCAATTTATATTAGGTGAGAATGTGGAACTTCTTGAGAAAGGACTTGCAGATTATTGTGGTACAAAATACGCAGTAGGAGTTGCTTCAGGTACTGATGCCCTTTTATTGTCTTTAGAAGCCTTGGGTATTGGAGAAGGAGATGAAGTTATAACAACTCCTTTTACTTTTTTTGCTACTTCAGAGATAATTTCTCTATTAAAAGCAAAACCAGTTTTTGTAGATATAGATTCTAAAACTTTTAATATAGATCCTAATAAGATAGAAGATGCAATAACCCCAAAGACAAAAGCTATTATTCCTGTACATCTTTTTGGACAGATGGCAGAGATGGATGATATTGAATATCTTGCTGAGAAATATAATCTTTATGTTATAGAGGATGCTTGTCAAGCTATAGGAGCGGAGTATAAAGGTAAGCGAGCTGGAAGTATTGGGAATACTGGATGTTTTAGTTTTTTCCCTACGAAAAATTTAGGTGCTTATGGTGATGGTGGTTTAATTACAACTAATGATGAAAAATTGTATGAAAAGATAAAGCTACTTAGAGTACATGGAAGTAGGAAAAAATATTATCATGAATTAATAGGTCATAATAGTAGATTAGATGAAATACAGGCTGCTATTCTTAGGATAAAATTGAAGTATTTAGATCATTGGATTGAGAGAAGAATAGAAATTGCGAAGATCTATTCGGAGGGTCTAAAAGATTTAGATATTAAAGTACCTGAAGTAAAGCCATATGTGAAACATGTATTCCATCAATACGTGATAAGAACTAAAAATAGAGATGAATTACAGGAGTATCTCGCTAATAAAGGTATTGGTACTGCTATATATTATCCTTTACCTCTTCATCTACAAGAATGTTATAAGGATTTAGGTTATAGAGAGGGAGATTTTCCTGAGGCTGAAAAAGCAAGTAAAGAAGTTATTGCATTACCGATGTGGCCAGAGCTTACCAATGAGGAAGTAGATTATATTATTGAATCAATCAGAGAATTTTTCATAAATTGAAGGAGGACTATCATAATGGGATATATACTAGTAACTGGTGGCGCAGGATATATAGGAAGTCATGTAGTTAAAGATCTTCTTAAAAAGGGATATGAAGTTTTGGTTTTGGATAATTTAGAGAAAGGGCATAAAAAAGCCATATTGTCTAAATATTTTGAGAATATAGATTTAAAAAATAAAGAAAAGGTAAAAGAAGTTTTTAATAAGTATAAAATTGATGCAGTTATGCATTTTGCAGCTTTGAGTACTGTAGGAGAGTCTATGCAAAATCCTGCTAAATATTACGAAAATAATATATTAGGTGGATTGAACATTTTAGAATCGATGAAAGATTTTGGAGTTAAATATTTTATTTTTTCTTCGACTGCAGCTGTATATGGCGAACCTAAAATTATTCCAATTCCAGAAGAACACCCTAAAAATCCTACTAATGTTTATGGATCTTCGAAATTGATGTTTGAAGAAATATTAAATTGGTATGATAAGCTTTTTGGGATTAAGTATATTTCTCTTCGATATTTTAATGCTGCTGGTGCAGATATGGAGGGAGAATTAGGAGAGGATCATAGACCTGAAACACATTTAATACCTATAGTCTTAAAAACAGCCTTAAAGCAAAGAGAATATGTAGAAATATATGGTACAGATTATCCGACCCCTGATGGTACATGCATTAGGGATTATATACATGTATCCGATCTTTCGAAGGCACACATTTTGGCTTTAGAAGCTTTATTAAATGAAAGGAATTCTGAGGTTTTTAATCTTGGTAATTCAAAAGGATATTCTGTCAGGGAAGTTATAAAAACTGCTGAAAAAGTTGTAGGTGAAAAAATTCCAATAAAAGAGGCACCAAGAAGACCTGGGGATCCGGCAGTGCTTATAGCAAGCTCTGATAAGATTAAAAAAGAATTACAATGGCAACCTGATTTTCCAGATTTAGAAACCATGATTTTATCTGCATGGAATTGGATGAAAAATCACCCCTTTGGATATTCGGAGTAAAATTTGATATAATTTATATAGAAAATGGCAAAGGAAAAAAAGATTGTAGCAGTAAATAGAAAAGCGAAGCATGATTATTTTATCTTAGAGACTTTTGAGGCTGGTATTTCCTTGACAGGTACTGAAGTAAAGTCTCTAAGAAGTGGTAAAGTAAGTATGCAAGATAGTTATGCTGATGTTAAAAACGGTGAGGTTTGGATTTATAATCTTCACATAAGCCCTTACGAGCATGGTAATATATATAACCATGATCCTAAGCGACCAAGAAAGTTATTGCTGAATAAGGATGAGATTGCTTATCTTGTAGGTAAAGTTAAAGAAAAGGGCTTGACATTAATTCCTTTATCTATATACTTTAATGAACGTGGTTGGGCAAAAGTAGAGTTAGGATTAGCAAAAGGTAAAAAGTTGTACGATAAAAGAAAAGATTTGGCAGAAAAAGCTGAAAGAAGAGAACTAGAAAGATTATATAAGATGAAGTATTAGTGGGGGCGATTGGTTTCGACAGGGAGTACAAGGATCAAAAGCTGCAAGCCGAGGTGCCGTTGCCTCGTAAAACAACGGCAAAAAAGAAGTGCCAACACAAATTTAGCATTAGCTGCTTAATTTAGCAGCTACGCTCTTCTAACCCGGGCTGGCAGGGTTAGAAGAGTGTCATAGTTAGCCAGCTGCCCCTCCTGATTCCCGTAAGGGAGGGTAAGATAATAGGGGATAGGCGCTTACAGAATCCTGCGGGAGGGAGTCTGTAAGGGCCGAAAATCTTAAAACTCCCGCTAAGCTTGTAGAGGCTTTTGGTTCTTGCTCTCTGGACGCGGGTTCGACTCCCGCCGCCTCCACCAAAATTATTAAAGTAACCATAATGAATTGAGGAGTTAACAAAGTTGAAGAAAGTAAGCATATATATTTTATTTTTTTTGTTTTTTAGTATTCATCTTTCAGCAATAATTTTGGGAGAAGAACCCTCTTCTCTTGAAATAAATTTTTTGGGCGAGAAAACTAAAATTCTTACTGTTTTGAAAATAAAAGATTCAGAAATATATATGCCTTTACCCTTGTTTGCATCAACCTTTAAATATGATTTTTCCCAAGAAAATAATAAGGTAGTTCTTTATCGAGAAAAAAAAGAGGTTTTTTCCGCAAACATTGGAGATAAAAAGTGCATAATAAATAAGAAAGAAACTACCCTTTTATATCCTATTATAAGAGAAGATGTTATATATTTTCCTTTGTCATCTTTTTTTAGATTATTGGGGTATAGAATCTATCTAAAAGAGAATACTATTTTTATTGTTCATGAAGTTTTAGAAATAAAATATTCTAAAAATTTACTATCTATAGCTTTTAAAGCAGAATCCCCTGTTGAAGTAAAAACTTTAGTATTGCAAAATCCTTCTCGCCTTGTGATTGACCTTTTAAATACAGTTTATATAAACAACAAAGGAGAAATTATACCTAAAGATGCTAATATTAAAAATATTCGTTTTTCCCAATTTAATGTAGCTCCTTATATTGTTAGAGTTGTAATAGAATTTAAAGATAAAATCCCTAATTATGATATTAAACTAAATGATGGTAATATTTATGTCAGATTTTTGGGAAATGATATAACAGAAGAGAAAACCCAAAAACAAAATACTAATGTTCAATCGGTATTAACAGATTTAAAATGGAAAGAGGAAAAGGATAGTGTAGATTTTTTTCTTACTTTTCTTGGAACTTATACCTTTCAGGAAAAAAAGATTTTATATGATCCTCCAAGAATTTATTATGATTTCATAGGTTCGACTTTTTCTTTGACTTCTCAAGAGTTAACCATAAATGTATATCCTGTTAAGATTTTAAGATTTGGTTTAAGAGATGAAGGTAAAAAGATTATGAGATTAGTTTTTGAGACATATACAGATTCAATTCAAACTGCGGAAGAAATAGGGGAAAATGCACTAAAAATATCTTTTAGAAAGGAAGCGCTAAGTTCAGAGGAAAATAAATTAGAAAATAATGATTTTACTATTTTTATTGATCCAGGACATGGAGGTACTGATCCTGGTGCTATATATGGAGATATTAAAGAAAAAGATATTAATTTGAAAGTCTCACTTAAACTTGCCGAAACCCTCAGACAGAAAGGTTACAATGTTATTCTAACACGTAGTGATGATTCTAATATTTCCTTGGATGATCGTGTAAAAATTGTTAATTCTTCTATAAACTTGAATAATAATCTTATCACATCTGCTTTGTTTATTAGTATTCATTCAAATGCAGCTTTTTCCAATGATGTTAGAGGTATTGAGATTTGTTATGCTACTGATTTATCAGAGAGATTAGTTAATATGCTTTTCAATATTTTCAACAGTAGTGGGTTTCTTGTTAGAAGAAGTATAAAAGGAAGGTTCTATGTACTTTCCAGAGTTCCTATACCATCTGTAATTATAGAAATGGGTTTTCTAACCAACGATGAGGATAGAAAATTATTGTTAAGAGATGAATATCAGGATAGACTTATAGAAAAGATTATTGAAGCTATAGAATTATATAGAAAGGGAGAAGTAAAAAATGAGTAAGAAGATTGGTATCTTAGATTCTGGTGTCGGTGGTCTCTCTGTTCTTAAAGAAGTTGTTGAAAGAAAAATTTACGATGAAGTTTATTTTTTAGGAGATACAAAATATTTCCCCTATGGTATTAAGAAGGTAGAATTTATTCAGGAAAGAGTATCAGAAATCGTGGAGTTTTTTACAAGATTGGATATTGGAGAAATTATAATTGCATGTAATACTGCATCAGCTGTTGCTTATGATTATTTACTCGATAAGTTTAAAGATTATAATATAAAGATATATAGTATTATATTAAGTGCTATTGACGGAATAAAAAATACAAATTGGAAAAAAATGGGCGTTCTTGCAACCCGTAGAACAAAAGAAAGTAAAATTTATCCTACTTTAATAAATAAGTTTGTATCCCAAGATATAGAAGTATATGTAAAATCTTGTAGTGAAGGCCCTCTTTTGGAAACTATTGAAAATGGGATAATAGATGGTGAAATAATAATAAACGAGCTTAAAAAATGTATAGATCCTTTAATTGATAAAGATATTGATGGATTAGTTTTAGGATGTACTCATTTACCTTTTATCAAACCTGTTATAGAAAGACTATATCCCCAAATTCCAATTATAGATCCATCCCAAGAGATATTAAGAATTTTGTCAAAAGAGGATTTGGCCAATCCTATTGTAAAAGTATATACCACAGGTGATTCTGTGGGATTTGAAAGAATATTAAATAAATTGCTTAACGTAGGATGGAAAGTAGAGCAGGTTGAAATTGAAAGGAGTGAAATGATTGCTAAGTAAAGAAAGACTCATTAATACTTTTTTTCAAATAATCAAAATACCTTCCCCTTCTCTTAAGGAAAAAGAGTTTTCTCAATTTTTAAAGAGTAGGTTAAAAGCATTAGGTTTGGAAGTTTATGAGGACTTTGCAGGTGAAAAAATAGGTGGGAGTTCAGGGAATTTAATAGCAATTATGGATGGTGAAGGAGAACCTTTTTTAATATCCGCTCATATGGATACAGTAGATCCCGGTGAAAATATAAATCCAAAGATTGAAGGTGATTACATAGTTAGTGACAAAAACACTATTTTGGGGGCTGATGATAAAGCTGCAATAGCAGCTATAATAGAGGCTATAACTGCAATAAAAGAAAATAATATTAAAAATAGAAAAGTAGAATTTCTTTTTACTGTTAGTGAAGAGATCGGACTTTTAGGGGCTAAAAACGTGGATCTTTCACTTTTACACGCAAAAGAGGGATATGTCTTAGATGGAGAAGGTGATGTTGGTACGTTAATACTTAGTGCCCCATATCATGATAGGTTTTATTTAAAGATATTTGGTAAAGCCTCCCATGCAGGTACCTCTCCTGAGAAAGGAATAAATGCTATTCTTCTTGCTTCTGAGTTTTTATTGAAACTTAAATGGGGAAGAATAGAAAAAGATGTAACCTCTAATGTTGGTATTATAAAAGGTGGAAGAGCTACAAATATAGTTCCAGAGGAAGTTTATCTGGAGGGTGAGTTTAGAAGTATAGATAAGAGTAAACTTAGTACACAATGGCAAAATATGGAAAAAGAACTTTCGGCATTAAAGGATAGAGGGGGAAGTTTTGATTTAAAGAAAGAAAGTCTTTACAAAGGTTTTTCTATTGATCCTAATGAAACATTAGTAAAGTATATAGAGAGCATATTAAATAAAATGGGAAAGAATCCAGTATTTACTTATACTATGGGAGGAAGTGATGCTAATATTCTAAATTCTTATGGTATAAAGGCTATAAATGTGGGGATAGGTATGGAGAATGCTCATTCTAAGGAGGAGAAAATTAAATTAGATAATCTTTATAATACATCTCTATTAATATTTAATCTTATTAAGGGGTGATTTTAGTGGGTGAGAGGACGGTGGTTCTCGGAGTAATAGGGGCGGATGTACATGCGGTTGGTTTAAGAATTTTGGATTATGCTTTAAGATCTGCAGGTTTTGATGTGGTTAATATTGGAGTTCTTTCTTCTCAAGAAGATTTCATAAAAGCAGCGATTGAATCTGATGCAAGAGCTATTTTAGTTTCATCTTTATATGGACATGCTGAGCTTGATTGTAGAGGATTCAGGGAAAAACTACAAGAGGCAGGTCTTGATAATGTATTGTTGTATATAGGTGGAAATTTGGGAATAGGCCAAAAAAATTGGGAAGAAGTGGAAAAGAAATTTAAAGAATTAGGATTTAATAGAGTATATCCACCAAAAACAATGCCAGATGAAGTTATTAGAGATTTAAAAAAAGATTTAGGATTAGATAAATAATTATGAAGGCAATCATATTTGATATAGGAAGTACATTTACTAAAGGTGTAGCTTTTGATTTAGATAAAAGTGAAATTATAGGGAGAGCAAAATATCCATCTACTGTAAATGAAGATGTAACGATAGGTCTTCAAAATGTAATTTCTGAAATAGAAAGACAAACTGGACTAAATATAAGGGATTTTAATATTAAAAAAGCTACAAGCAGTGCTGCTGGAGGTTTAAAAATAATTGCTATAGGTTTAGTTCCAGATTTAACTACTGAGGCAGCTAAGAAAGCAAGTTTAGGAGCAGGGGGAAAGGTAATTAAGATCTATTCCTATGAACTTACAAGTTCGGATTTGGACGAGATTCTTTATTTAAAGCCAGATATTATAATTTTGGCTGGGGGAACAGATGGGGGAAATAGATACTATCCAATAATAAATGCTAAAAAATTATCAAGGCTTCCCTTAAATATTCCTTTTATCTATGCTGGAAATAAAGATTTACAAGATGAAATAAAAAATATTTTTTTATCTAATAGTAAAGAAATATACATAACAGAGAATGTAATGCCTGAATATGGAGTTATAAATATAGAAAAGGTCCAAAATATTATCAGAGAGGTCTTTTTAAGAAACATTATACATGCAAAGGGATTAGATAAAGTGCAAGAAATAATAGACGGTATAGTAATGCCTACACCACTTGCTGTATTAAAGGGTTTGGAAAGTTTCTCAGAGATATATGGTGAATGTTTATTAATTGATGTGGGAGGAGCAACTACCGATGTTTGTTCTGTAGCAAAGGGAGAACCTACCCAGAATAATGTAATCTTAAAGGGATTAAAAGAGCCATATGTAAAAAGATCTGTGGAAGGAGATTTGGGGGTTAGAGTATCTGCACTATCTTTATTTGAGTCTGCAAAAAAAGATATTATAAAAAGTTTTTCACATGATAAGGTTAAAGTTATAGAGGAAAAAGTAAAATTTTTAAACATAAATACGAGTTATATTCCAAAAAATGATGAAGATTTACATTTAGACGCTATTCTTGCTTATTTTGCTGTAAAGATTGCTACAGAGAGACATGTAGGGCATATAGAAATGGTGTATACCCCTATGGGAACATTGCTTTTCCAATATGGGAAAGATTTAAGGGAATTGGATAAAGTGGTATGTACAGGTGGGCCTTTAATATATAATCCTTATAGAGTGGAAAGTTTAAAGGGTGTAATATATTCTAATGATGAACCTTTTATATTGAAGCCTAAAAATCCTACCTTTTATGTAGATAAGGAATATATAATGTTTGCTATAGGAGTAATCTCGGAGATCTATAAGGATAAATCTATGAGTCTTGTAGAAAAATATATAAACAAAGTATAGAGGGATGAGATTATGTTTATAAAAAATAAGAAATGGGATCATAAATATTTTCTTAATATGAGAGAAGATGTCTTGAATTCATGGCCTACAGGTAGAGAAGTTGATTTAAAAGAAGCCTTTTTATATTTAACATCTTTACCTAAAGAAAAGCAGACCGATTATGTATTGAGAGAAGCATCTCAGAATAATAAAACCTTATTACAACCAAGAGCAGGTATTCCAATTTTAAAAGATCATATTGTTCTTCTTCAATATTTACAAGATGAGGGAGGAGCAGATATCTTACCTACAACTATTGATAGTTATACTCGACAGAATAGATATAAAGAAGCACAATTGGGAATAGAAGAAAGTTTAAAAGAAGGAAGATATCTTCTTAATGGTTTTCCAGCTGTTAATTATGGAGTAAAAGCTTGTAGAGAAATCATAGAAAGTGTAAAAGTGCCTGTTGAAGTAAGACATGGTACTCCAGATGCAAGACTTCTTGCTGAGATTACTTTGGCTGCAGGTTTTACATCTTTTGAAGGGGGAGGAATTACTTACAATATTCCTTATGCTAAGGATGTTCCATTGGAAAATTCAATTTTATATTGGCAATATATAGATTATCTAGTAGGAATATATGCACAAGAAGGAATATTAATAAATAGAGAATCTTTTGGCCCTCTCACTGGTACTTTAGTTCCACCGTCTATCTCAATAAGTATTGGAATAATAGAAGCCATTCTTGCAGCAGAACAAGGAGTGAAAAGTTTTAGTGTAGGATATGGACAATGTGGTAATATTATTCAAGATGTAGCTTCAATAAAAATTTTAGAGAAACTAACAAGGGAATATCTTGCGAGTTTTGGTTATTATGATGTTCATATAACTACTGTTCTACATCACTGGATGGGAGGTTTTCCAGAAGATGAAGCTAAAGCTTACGCAGTTATAAGTTTCGGGACTATAGCTGGGGCTATATCGAAGGTAACAAAGATAATTGTAAAAACACCCCAGGAAGCTATTGGTATTCCCACAAAAGAAGCAAATGCTTCAGCCCTTAAGAATACTCGTCAGGTTTTAAATATGTTAGAAAACCAAAATTTTATAGATGAAGAGAAGTTAAGCCAAGAGGAATATATTATTGAAAGAGAAGTAAGATCTATCCTCAATAGGGTTTATGAAATAGGGAAAGGGGATATAGCTGTGGGAGCTGTTAAGGCTTTCTCTTCAGGAATTTTGGATGTACCTTTTGCACCAAGTAAATATACTTATGGAAGAGTAATGCCAGTACGGGATAATGAAGGTGCTGTTAGATTTTTTGATTTTGGAAATCTACCTTTTGACGAAGAGGTAAAAACTTTTCATAAGGAAAGATTGGAAGAGAGAGCTCGTTTTGAGAAAAGAGATGTAAGTTTTCAAATGGTACTTGATGATATCTATGCAATCAGTAAGGGAAGATTAATAGGAAGACCGAGGTAAATAAATGATTAAAGATGTACTATATTCGATAGGACTTTCTGGTTTCTATTTTGATGACCAAAGAGCTATTAAGGCAGGGGCTCGTGAAGATGGTTTCGCCTATAGAGGAGTACCATTAACTGAAGGTTATGAGGCTATAAGGCAGAAAGGAGAAAGTATATCTATTATCTTCATTTTGGAGGATGATCAGATAGCTTATGGGGATTGTACTGCTATTCAATATTCTGGTGCAGGAGGAAGAGATCCTCTCTTTAAAACTAGTGAATGGTTACAAATTTTGGAACAACATGTTTTTCCTTTTCTGTTAAAGGATGAATGGAAAAGTTTTAAGGATTTATGTGTTAAGATTGACAATTTCAAAATAAATGATCATAAGTTACATACCGCAGTAAGGTACGGAATTTCTCAAGCAATTCTTGATGTGTTTTCAAAACATTATAGGAAGACTATGACTGAGATAATAAGAGAGGAGTATAATTTAAATTTTGATATAAAGAGAATTCCAATTTTTGCTCAATCAGGAGACGATCGTTATATTAGTGTGGACAAAATGATACTGAAGAGAGTAGATGTTCTTCCACATGGTTTAATAAATAATGTAGAGACAAAATTAGGGTGGAGAGGAGAAAAACTAATAGAATATTTAGGCTGGCTCAAAGAAAGGGTAAGAATATTAGGAGAGGAAGGATATTTACCAATTTTTCACATAGATGTATATGGAACTATAGGTATAGCATTTAATTATAATATTGATGAAATAGTAGAATATTTAGCGAGGCTTGAAAAAATTTCATTTCCACATAAACTCAGAATAGAAGGTCCTGTTGATTTAGAAAATAGGGAGAAACAAATTGAGTTTTTAAGCAAATTGAGAAAAGAGCTAAAAGGAAGAGGTTTGGGAGTAGAAATAGTTGCTGATGAATGGTGTAATAGTCTTGAAGATATTAGAGATTTCATAAAAGCAGAGGCGGTTGATATGATACAAATAAAAACTCCTGTTTTAGGTAGTATTCATAATTCTATTGAGGCAGCTTTATATTGTAAAGGACATAACATTGGTACTTATATAGGAGGAAGTTGTAATGAGACAGATAGGTCTGCTCAAGTTTCTGTGCATATAGGTCTTGCAGTTCAAGCAGATCAGATATTAGCAAAACCTGGCATGGGAGTAGATGAGGGTTTAATGATAGTAAATAATGAAATGAATAGAACACTTCAAATTCTAAGAAGGAAGGGCTTAGTAAAAAGTGTTTAAAATCTATTCACCCACAGCAATTCTTGGATATGGTTTTCCAGAACAAAGTTATTATAATGCTTTAGAAATAAAGCCAGATTTAGTTGCTGTTGATGCTGGGTCTACTGATCCTGGCCCATATTATCTTGGAAGGGGTATCTCATTTGTAGATCGTGGTGCTACAAAAAGAGATTTAAAATACCTAATTAATATGGTTCATAAATTGGATATTCCATTATTTATAGGAAGTGCTGGGGGATGTGGCAGTAAATCATCTGTAGATTGGACCTTTGAAATAGTAAAGGAGATACTGGAAGAAAATAATTGGCACATGAAAATAGCTATAATATATACGGATATTCCTAAGGATAAAATAAAGGAATCCATAACTAACGGAAATATTAAAACCTTGGATGGTTCCTCAGAAGTTGGGGTAGAGGATTTGGAAAGTATTACGAATATTGTAGCACAAGTTGGTATTGATCCTTTTATAGAAGGTTATAAAAAAAGTGTGAATATAATAATTTGTGGACGAAGTTATGACCCTGCACCTTTTTCTGCTTTACCTATACATTATGGTTATTCTAAGGGATTATCTCTTCATTTAGGTAAAATATTAGAATGTGGGGCTATTGCAGCAGAACCAGGAAGTGGAAGAGATGGACTTATAGGTGTTCTCTTTGATGATCATTTTGAAGTATTTCCCATAAATGAGAATAGAAAGTGTACAGTTACATCTGTTGCTGCTCATACATTATATGAAAAAAGTGATCCTTATTTCTTACATGGACCAGATGGAATTATTGATTTGACAACTACCACTTTTACTCAAAAGGATGAGAAAACAGTTATTGTAAAGGGTTCAAGATTTATAGAAGGAAAAGAAAAGTGGTTAAAAGTAGAAGGGACAAAGTTTGTTGGAATAAGAGGTGTATGTATAGCAGGTATTAGGGATCCTATCATGATTTCACAAATAGATGAAATATTGGAGATTCAGAGAGAATTAGTAAGAGAAAACTTTAGAGATATGACGGATGATTACCAAATTTATTTTCATGTATATGGAAAGAATGGAGTAATGGGTGAATGGGAAAGATTTAATGGTGTATCTCATGAATTAGGTCTTGTTATAGAGGTCATAAGTAAGGATATTAATATAACAAAGATGATATTAGGATATATAAGATCTACGTTGCTTCATTATGGTTATAAAGGAAGAATAGCAACAGCAGGTAATCTTGCCTTTCCTTTCTCTCCTTCTGAGGTTATATGGGGGGAAGTTTTTGAGTTTAAATTATATCATCTTATAAAACTTGACGAATATGAATTTCCTATTAAAGTGGTAGAGGTATAGTTATTATGAGGAGTATGGTGGAATTAGCAAAAGTTATAAGAACAAAAAATAGTGGTCCTTTTATTTTAACTATCGATATAATCTTTAAGGAAAAGGAAGTATATGAAAAACTTAAAAATATGGACTATTTTTCAAAAAATTTTTGGGCAAACTTGTATGGGCTCAAAGGATCAGATGTAATTTCGGTTATTTACTTTGATCCTGTATGTGCAGTTAAAGCAAATATTAAAAGAAAAGTTCCATCAGGAAGTCCCGGAGATTCAGATGTTTATGGGGCTCAGCAACATGCTCCTTTACTTGAGGTGAAAATAGATGTTTAGAGTTATAGAGGGAGACATAATTTATAATAAATTAGTCCATGTCATAACAAAAGCTAACTTTGAATTACCTAAGGATGTGGAAGATGCACTTTTAGAGGCATATAATATTGAAAATAATGAGAATGCAAGAATTGTTCTTGATATACTTATTAAGAATGCAAAGATAGCAAAAGAAAAAAGAATTCCTATATGTCAGGATTGTGGGATGGTGATTGCCTTTGTAGAAATAGGAGATAAGGTATGTATAAAAGGAAATCTTAACGATCTCATAAATAGGGCTGTATCAGAGGTTTATAAAAAAAATTATCTTAGGCCTTCTGTAGTTAAAGACCCTCTTAAAAGGATAAATACACAAGATAATACACCTGCAATAGTGCATTACGAAATAAAAACTGGGGATAAATTAAGGTTTTATATATTGATAAAAGGTTTTGGGAGTGAAAATGCCAGCATTGTTAAAAGCCTTATACCAACAATAACTGAGGATGAGCTTATTAGTGAGATAGTCAATCATGTAAAAAACCATGGTCCAAATGCATGTCCTCCATTACTTGTTGGAATAGGTATAGGAGGAACTTTAGAAAAGGCTGCTTTATTGTCCAAAAAAGCTACTTTAAGACCTCTGAAAGAAAAGAATAATGATCCGTATTGGGCCAAAATGGAGGAAAAATTGTTAAAGGAGATTAATGAGTTAAATATAGGTCCAGGAGGTTTAGGGGGTAAGACTACTGCATTAGGAGTACATATTGAGGTATTTCCTGTTCACATTGCTGGTTTTACTTTGGCCATAAATATGCAATGTTCTGCTATAAGACATGGGTGGTTTGAAATATGAAATTTAAAAAGATTAATCTTCCAAATGAGATAAATGAACTTAAATCTTTAAAAGTAGGTGAATGGTTATTATTAGATGGTCCTATATATTCTGCTCGAGACCAAGCATGTAAACTTCTTGTTGATCTAATAAAAGAAAGGAAAGATATACCTTTAGAACTAAAAAATAGTCTTATTTATCATATGGGGCCATCACCCGCACCTCCTGGAAAAGCTTCAGGATCAGCTGGCCCTACAACAAGTAAAAGAATGGATCCTTTTGTGCCATGGCTACTTTCTCAAGGAATAGTCGGTTTTATAGGAAAAGGGAAAAGAGATAAAGAAACAGAAATGTATTTTAAAAAGTATAAGGGAGTTTATCTTGTAACAGTAGGGGGTGCAGGAGCCTATTTGGGAGATAAGATAAAGAAAATGGAAGTTTTTGCTTTTCATGAATTAGGACCAGAAGCTATCTATTATCTTGAGGTAGAAGATTTTCCTGCTATGGTTGCCATAGATTCTGAGGGTAATTCTTTTTGGAAATAATAAAAAATGATTCATACAAAAGTGCTTCTAAAGGAAGCTATTTATTATGCCCCTCGTGGAGAAGCAAGACTTATGCTTCTTGGATCTGTAATTTCTCAGAATTTTTTACTTTCTGATGATAAACTTATTGGAGTAATTGGAGATTCTGGTTCAGGAAAATCCTTACTTATAAGAGGATTGTTTCCAGGGTTAAGTTTAACTAATGATGATGAAGGTATATATAGACGTCCAGCGCCTATAATAGAAGATTTTCAAAGAAGTATGTTTTATGATTTTATTTATCATGTGGATGTTAGGTTTGAATTAGCTTTCTATCCCATATATATATTGGCAGAATCTATTCTAAAAGCCTTGGAAAATGAAAAAAAAGTTGTTTGTGAGCATTTTGAACTTATTTATCCTTATTTAAAAAGAAACGCAGATCTTTTGATAGGGATTGGAGAGGAAGTTATAGTAACGAGACCTAATGTATTTGGTCCTTTACCTCAGGAAATAGTAAATATAGTATTTCCTTCTTTGACATATAGATTACAAGCTCATACTGCTGAGGACTTAACAGGTATGGTGTTAGAAGAATATGGCTTATATCGATATATTGAAGGGCATAGTGATATCAAACATGGATTTGTTATTAAGTTAAAAGAAAAACCTAATATAGATATCAAAGGAATAGAAGAAAAAGTTAAAGAATATATTGATATGAGTTTAGAAGTTTCTTATTGGGATAAACAACATATTAAAATAGGAGACAAAGTAATACATTGTACAGGGCCAAGACTTCATGTTAAGAATACTAAAGAGATAAAGGAATTTTATTTATATCCAGAACTTATTTTTTCAGAAGGACAAGAATACTTGCTTGTAGGTTTTGTGAATAAAGAGGAGTATGATAAAATGGTTAATAAACTTAAAGAAAGAGGAAGGTGACAATGATCAGGATTGATAAAAGATCAAACACAGATCTTAGGCCAGTTAAAATTACAAGGAGATATTTAAAATATCCTCTTGGTTCAGTTCTTATTGAGATGGGCGAAACTAGAGTAATATGTACTGTATCCATGGAGGATAAAGTACCACCATTTTTGAAAGGAACTAACCAAGGATGGCTTACTGCAGAATACGGAATGCTTCCTGGATCTACACCAGAAAGAAAAGTAAGAGATATAGTAAAAGGGGCAATAAACGGAAGATCTCAAGAGATACAAAGACTGATAGGACGTTCTTTGAGAGCTGTTATAGATTTTTCTAAGTTAGGTGAAAGAACTCTCTGGATTGATGCTGATGTTATTCAGGCTGATGGGGGAACAAGGACAGCTGCAATTACTGGAGCTTTTGTTGCTTTATACGATGCATTAGAAAAATTAAGAAGGGAAGGACTTATAAAGGAGATACCTATAAAGGAGTTTGTTGCTGCTATAAGTGTTGGAATTGTAGATGGTGAGATTTTGTTGGATCTTTCATCAAACGAGGATATGAGGGCAGAGGTTGATCTCAACGTTGTAATGACAGAGAGTGGAAGATTTGTTGAGATCCAGGGGACTGCTGAAAAGGTACCTTTTACTCATGAACAATTAGAACAGATGTTAAGTTTGGCTAAACAGGGTATTCTAAAACTAATAGAAATCCAAAAAAAGACATTAGGTTTATTATGAGGTATATAGTATTAGCTACCAAAAATAAAGGAAAAATAAAAGAAATTTATGAGATTTTAAAAGAATATAAAGATTATTTAAAAACCTTGGATGAATTTATAGAGATATCTTTACCGGAAGAAATAGGAAAAACTTACGAAGAAAATGCTTTTCTAAAAGCAAAATTTATTTCTGAAAAATTAAATCTACCAGCTATAGGTGAAGATTCTGGATTAGAGATAAATATGTTAAAGGGTATATTGGGAGTTTACTCCTCAAGGTTTGAAGAGGATTTAAGTTATAAGGAAAGAATGAATATTATACTTGAAAAATTAAGAGATGTGCCTTGGGAAAAAAGGACAGCAAGGTTTATTTGTAAAGTAGTATACTATGATCATAAAAATGATATAAAAATAGTGACAGGAGGAGTTGTGGAAGGTTATATAGCTTTTGAAATAAGGGGAGATTCTGGATTTGGTTATGATCCAATTTTTTATTATCCTCCCCTCGGGAAAACTTTTGGAGAATTGAAAGAACAGGAAAAGAATGAGATAAGTCATAGAACTATAGCATTTAAAAAATTAAAAGAGTTTTTTCCAATTTTAATTAAAGGAGGTTAATTTATGAAGGAGATTATATCAACTTCAAAAGCTCCTTCTGCTATTGGTCCCTACTCTCAAGCTGTAAAGGTAGGAAACTTAATCTTTATATCAGGACAAATTCCTATTGATCCTTCTTCTGGAAATATGGTGGATGGAGATATAAAGGAGCAAACTAAAAGGGTATTAGAGAATATAAAAGGTATTTTAGAGGCTGTAGGAGCAAGTTTAGCAAATGTGGTGAAAACTACAGTATTCATGATAGACTTATCTGAGTTTTCTCTAATGAATGAAGTTTATAAAGACTATTTTCCAGAAAAACCTCCAGCAAGATCCACTATACAAGTATCAGCATTACCTCGTGGTGCAAAAATTGAGATAGAAGCAATAGCTATACTATAAAATATATTATTAAGAAGGTTAATAGAATGATCCCTCTAAGAGATGATATTCCTTCAAAAAAATATCCTTTTGTTAATACCTTACTTATATTTATTAATATAGCCGTTTTTTTATGGGAAATTACATTACCATCATATATTAGGGAAAATATCTTCTTTAAGTTTGGTATTTTGCCTTATCGTTTCTATAATCCAAATTTGTTATCCTCTGCGATTTTATCTCTTTTTACATCCATGTTTCTTCATGGGGGATGGTCTCATATTATTGGTAACATGATATATCTTTATATATTTGGGGATAATGTGGAAGATGCTATGGGACATTTTAGATATTTACTTTTTTATCTTTTTTCTGGAATTGTTGCTGGTTTAGTCCAAGTCCTATTTAGTGTAAATCCATATATACCTGCTATTGGAGCAAGTGGTGCTATAGCGGGAGTTTTAGGAGCTTATATCAGATTCTATCCAGGGGCAAGAATTTTAACTATAGCTTTTTGGGGTTTTTTTATTGATTTTATTTATGTTCCTGCCTTTATTTATTTGGGTTTATGGTTTATTTTGCAATTATTTTCTGGTTTTTTCTCATTGATATTTTTAGACTTAAGCGGTGGAATAGCATGGTGGGCTCATATAGGTGGCTTTGTTTTTGGGTTTATGATTTCTAAATATTTTAGAAAAAGATATTGGTATTACTATTATTTTTAAATAGGAGGTGATTTTATGGGTTTTTGGGATATATTTTGGATAGTCTTTATATTAAGTAGTTTGTCTCCCATAGTAAGACAAAGGGTTATTGAGGCTGAAAGATTTAGGTTAATACAGCTTATAGAGAGAAAAAGAGGATCAAGAGTTATAACCCTGATTCACAGACAAGAAACAATGAATCTTTTTGGTATTCCCATAGCAAGGTATATAAATATTGAGGATTCAGAAGAAGTTTTAAGAGCAATAAGATTGACACCGGAAGATATGCCTATTGATCTTATTTTACATACTCCTGGTGGACTTGTACTTGCAGCAGAACAAATAGCTCATGCTTTGAAAAATCATAAGGGGAAAGTAACAGTTTTTGTTCCCCATTATGCTATGTCTGGTGGTACATTTATAGCTTTGTCAGCAGACGAGATCATTATGGATGAAAATGCGGTTCTTGGTCCAGTAGATCCACAACTTGGTGAATATCCTGCAGCTTCCATATTAAATGCAATAAATAGAAAAGGTGCAGATAAGGTTGAGGATAAAACTCTTATATTAGGAGATGTGGCAGAAAAGGCTATTAAACAAGTAAAAGAATCGGTTTATGAACTGTTAAAAGACAAAATGTCAGAAGAAAAAGCTAAAGAACTTGCAGAGATCCTTGCTACAGGTACATGGACTCATGATTATCCTATAACTGTTGAGGAGGCCATAAAATTAGGTTTACCTGTTAAGGTAGGATTACCGAAAGAGATATATGCCCTTATGAACCTTTATCCTCAAAATCCAGGAACAAGACCTTCTGTTCAGTATATACCAGTTCCCTATCAACCATATAAAGGAGTGCATAAAGGTAATGAAAAATAATAACAAATTAAACCTTTTAATCCTTTTTTAAAACTTGACATAAAATTAAAATTAGTGCTATTATGTTAAAGGAAAAATTAGCAGTCTTAAAGGGAGAGTGCTAAGGTTGTTAGACGATAGAAAAAAGATCATACTAAAAATTACAGTAAAGGATTATATAGAGTCTGCTCAGCCGGTAAGTTCAAGAATATTAGCTAAAAAATATTTACTGGGATGGAGTCCTGCTACTATTAGAAATGAGATGGCAGATTTAGAGGAAGAAGGTTATCTAATACAACCTCATACTTCGGCTGGTAGGATTCCATCTGATAGAGGTTATCGTTTCTATGTGGATTTTCTTTTAGATAATTACGAATTATATAATGAGGACATAGAGGTAGCTAATAGTATAATTTTTTCTTCAATTAATTGGGAAGGGCTTCTTAGAAGAGTTGCTGAGTTAATTTCTGAGAGAACTGCATTTATTGGTGTGGTTCTATTCCCCCAACTTGATAAAACTACTTTGAAAAAGATTGAGTTTATAGACTTGAAAGAAGATGCTGTTGTTATAATTGTTACTACTTCTACAGGTGTTGTTAAGGAAAAGATAGTAAGATTGTCTAACTCTATGTCTGAAGAGGAATTTAATGATTTGAGGGTGAAACTTAATACAAGGTTTGAAAATAAGGAGCTTCAGGAGATTTATTGGACATTATCTAAGGAAAAACTAGATTTTAAAATGCCGATAGAAATAAAAACTGGAGTTTTAGATATTTTACAAGACTTATTATATACAGAAAGGGAAGAGGGCGTAATTGTAGCTGGTGTTTCAAAGATATTACAGTATTTAGAGTTTCAGAATATAAATAAAGTAAAAACCTTATTAGATGTCTTAGAGGAGGAAAAAACTATCTCCTCTTTGCTTTTTACTTCCTATCTTAGAAAGGGTTTAACAATACTTATTGGAGGAGAGATTAGTATTCCTGAACTAATCGATTGTAGTATTATTACAACTGTATATTCTTTAGGAGAAAATACTATAGGGTCTATTGGTATGATAGGTCCAAAGAGAATGAAATATGAAAGATCTTTAGCCTTTGTAGAACTTATAGGTAAAACTTTATCAGAAAGGTTAACCCAACTTTTAGGAGATTAATATTATTTATGTCTCCAACTTTCTTTGCCTCAAAACTGAAACCTCCAGACTATTTGATAATTGATGATAAAAATGATGTTTACCATATTTCTAAGGTGTTGAGAATAGAAAAGGGAGATCAACTACAGGTAAATTATGATTCTAAATTGTATCTAACATTAGTTGAAAAAGTAAATGACAAAGAAATAACTTGCAAAATTGTTTCTGAGATTGGAGACAAAGAAAGCAAGGTAAATATTTATCTTTGTCAAAGTTTACCAAAGAAAGATAAGTGGGAGCTAATTTTGGAAAAATGTACCGAGTTAGGAGTTTTTGCTTTTATTCCTTTACAAACCCAAAGAAGTATTGTAAACTTAACAAAAGAGGAATTTGAGAAAAAGTATGTTAGGTGGAATAAAATAATAAGAGAAACAGTTAAACAGTGTGGAAGGAATTTTGTACCAAATCTTTTTAACGTATTGAATTTGGAAGAATGTCTTAGGTTGGCTAAAGAAGAAAAGGCAGATATATTGGTAGCATGGGAAGGGGCTAAAGAGGACTTAAAAAAAGTGTTTGAAAATGGAGTTAAAGATAAAGTTTTTCTTTTTATAGGTCCAGAAGGAAGCTTTAGTGAAGAAGAGATAGAGATGATGAGAAATTTTGGGGGAAAATTTTTTAATATGGGACCAAGAATATTAAAAGTGGACACTGCTGCTATTGTTTCTTCTGCTCTCCTTCTCTATGAGAAAGGAGGCTTAGGTTTACTATAATACCTTGAGTAGAAAAGTTGCTTTTTATACTTTCGGATGTAAAGTAAATCAGTATGAAACAGAGAAGCTTAAATATTTAGCTATAAAAGAGGGATGGGATGTAGTATCTTTAAATGACGAACCTGATCTTTTCTTTATTAATAGTTGTGCTGTAACTCATGTAGCAGAGAGAAAAGCAAGAAGACTCATTAATTACATAAGAAACCATTATAAAAATACTAGAATTGTACTTGCTGGTTGTTACTCAGAAAGGATTAAACTTTTACCAGAAGAATTGAAGGTAGATTTTTTGTTGGATAATAAAAAAAAGTGGGAATTTTTCGGGGGTAATGAAGATTCTGTATTCTTGGTATCTGAGGATAGAGCAAGAGCTATTCTTAAAATACAAGATGGTTGCAATCAATTTTGTAGTTATTGTATAGTTCCTTATCTTCGTGGTAGAGAAAGAAGTAAAAGTTTGGATTATGTAATCAGGGAAGTTGAAGAATTGGTAGCTCGTGGCCATAAAGAGATAGTATTAACAGGAATAAGATTAGGTGCATATGGGCATGATTTAGGAGATAAAAATGCTTTAGTAAAGCTTCTTACTGATATATTTGAAATAGAAGGACTTTACAAAGTAAGACTAAGTTCTTTGGAACCAATGGATATATCTGATAAATTGATTTCTATTGCTTCTCATCCTAAGCTTTGTAGGCATTGGCATATACCTCTTCAAAGTGGATCTGATGAGATCCTTAGAAAGATGAATAGGAAATATGATACCAAATATTTTTCTGATCTTGTCAATAAGTTAAGGGAAAAAGTGCCTGATATTGCAATTACTACAGATATAATAGTTGGATATCCTGAGGAAACCGATGAACATTTTAAACAAACCTTAGAATTTGCTAAAAAAATTAGGTTTATGAAAATACATGTTTTTCCTTTTTCTCCTCGCCCTTTTACTCTTGCTGGAAAGCTTACCCCTCTTCCTCCTAAGATAATAGAAGAGAGAAAAAGGAAATTGTTAGATCTGAGTAATTTATTATGGGAAGAATATGTATCATCTTTTATAGGTAAAGAAATCGAGGTTATGATAGAAGAGAAAGAGAGTAATATATACAGGGGTACTACTGATAATTATATAAAGGTGGAGTTTGAAGGTCCATACTATTTGGAAGAAGGTAATTATGTAAAAGTAATATTAGAAGATATAGATGAGGAAAAGAGTAAAGTTTATGCAAAATTATTGAAAGATGAGTTAAAAATAAGATAAGAAAGGAGGGAAGAATGTGACAGAAGTAAGAGTAGGAAAAGATGAAAGCTTGGATAGTGCTTTAAAAAGATTTAAGAAAAAGTTACAAGAAGATGGAGTATTGTCAGATATACGTAGACATGAATATTATGAAAAACCTAGTGAAAAAAGGAATAGAAAAAAAGCTCAATCAAAGAAGAAAAAGTAAGTGATATATGGAAAGGACTATAATTAAAACAGAGATAATAATACCAAAAGAATTACAAGCATATAAGGAAAATATTGCTAAAAAGTTAAAAGAAATAGAGGTTATAGAAGAAAACATAGAAATAAAAATATTAGAGGATAGGATTACAATGAATGGATCTCCTGAAGTTATAAAAAGGGTTGAGCAGTATTTATTGGACCAGATAAATAGTTTTTCTATGAAAGGGCCTACTGATGGAAGTAAACTTCTAATTTTTGACAAAAAAATAGTAAAAGTATTAACCCCGGGGCAGAAAAAATATGTGGAAGCTATAGAAAAAAATGAAATTGTTATTGCAAAAGGGCCCGCAGGAACAGGTAAGAGCTTTTTGGCTATAGCTATGGGTATTTCTTTTTTGAGGAATAATATAGTAAAGAAGATAGTATTGACAAGACCAGTAGTTGAAGCAGGTGAGAAGCTTGGTTTTCTCCCTGGGGATATACAACAAAAAGTAGATCCATATGTTAGGCCGTTATATGATTTTTTAGAAGAACTTTTAGGACTAGAAAGGCTTTTAAAATATATAGAGAGAAATATGATAGAGATAGTTCCATTAGCATATATGAGAGGGCGGACCTTCAAAGATTCTTTTGTTCTTCTAGATGAGGCACAAAATACAACTCCAATGCAGATGAAAATGTTTTTAACAAGATTTGGTTTTGGGAGTAAAATGGTTGTTGCAGGTGATGTTACTCAAACAGATCTTGATACTAATAAAATGTCTGGTCTTATACATGCTTGGAATATTTTGCAAGGAATAAAAGGTATTGCTTTTGTGGAACTCACGGAAGAAGATGTGGTTAGACATGATATCGTGAAAGAGATAATTAAAGCTTATGAAAAATGGGAGAAAAAAATTAAATGAGTGTAAATGTATTTGATTTGAAGAATAAAATTAATAAGAAGGAACTTGATAAAGTAAAAGACTTTATTAAAGAGGTTTTTAAGAAAAAGGGATTTTTACCTAATAAATATGATTTATCTATTGTTATAGTTGATGATGATAAGATTAAAGAGCTAAATAGTAAATATAGAGGGAAAGACATACCTACAGATGTTTTGTCATTTTCCTTAGGAAAAGATCCCAAGGGTAGACTTATTGGTGAAATATATATCTCTTATGATACTGCTACAAAACAGGCAATAGAAAATAATAAAGATTTATTAGATGAAATAGCTTTTTTAAGTCTTCATGGCACTTTACATATTCTTGGTTATGATCATGAAGAAGAAAAAGATTTTGAAGAAATGGAAAGAGAAACCTTAAAATTAATAAGTCTATGGAAAAAATGAAAAATAGAAGTCTTAGGGAAAGTTTCACTAAAGCAATAGATGGTCTTGTATTTGGTATTAAATACGAAAGAAACATTAAAATTCAGATATTAATTACAGGTATATTAATTCTCTTTATGCTTTGTTTTCATTTTAGCTTAAATGATATACTTGTTGTGTTATTATGGATTGGAGTTGTTATAAGTGCTGAGTATATGAATACAGCTATAGAAAAGGCTATGGACTTTATAAATAATAGTTATTCTCCTCAGATAAAAATAGTTAAGGACTTGTCAGCATCAGCTGTTTTTATATTGTCGCTTTTGGCTTTTATTTCAGGTATTTTAATATTTATAAAATATATAAAAATCTTTAGACTTCAATAAAAGGGGTGTGAGGAAAAGCTGGAATATTTTACGATATTAATTTTGTTATTTATTTCTGGTTTTCTTTCTGCTTTAGAGACATCGCTTCTCTCATCACCTAAGATTCGACTTCACCATTTAGCAGAGAATGGTGATAAAAGAGCAAAACGGTTGATGAAATTGATGGAAAATTCTCAGAAGCTCTTAGGTACGATTCTTATTGCTAATAATCTTGTGAATATCTTGATTTCTTCGATTGCTACAAGAATAGCTCTAAGTATAACTCAAAATTTTGGTATAGCTATTGCTACAGGTCTTTCTACCTTCTTTATAGTAATTTTTGGAGAAGTGATCCCTAAATCTTTAGGATTAAGATATAAAGAGAGGTATGCTCTATCTGTAATCTATTTATATTATCCCATATATTTAATAATGCTTCCTATTACCAACTTTGTACTGACTTTTAGTAGTCTTTTTTATAAAATAATTGGTGGAAGCCAAGAAAAGATTTCACCCTTTGCTACTATAGATGAATTTTTAACCTTGGTAAATGTAGGTGAGAAAGAGGGAATAATAGAAAAAGAAGAAAAGGAATTAATTAATAATGTCCTTGAGTTTACAGATACAGAAGTACATGAAGTTATGGTGCCAAGAATAGATATGGTATGTATAAGCTCTGATGCTTCCTTAAAAGAGGCATGGAAAAAAATAATTGAAGAAGGTCATTCAAGGTTACCCGTATATGAAGGAAGTATTGATAATATTATAGGTATTGTACATGCTAAAGATATTTTGAAAGCTCTTGCCGAAAAGGATCAAAATATTGGCTTAAAAGATCTTATAAGAGAAGTAATATATGTACCTGAGAATATGAAGATTAATGAGCTTTTTAATGAGATGAGAAGGCGAAAGGCACATATGGCTATAGTAGTAGATGAGTATGGTGGTACCGCAGGTTTGGTAACCTTAGAGGACCTTTTAGAGGAGATTGTAGGAGAGATAGAAGATGAGTATGATAAAGAAGAAACTAAATTCTCTTTTATAGATGATCACACATTATTAGTGGATGCTAAGATGAATATTTATGAACTTAATGATGTATTAGAGGAGTCTTGGGGTATAAGATTGCCAGAAACAGAATATGATACCTTAGGGGGGCTCATTTTGGATATTTTAGGGCGAGTGCCATCAAAAGGTGAAGAGATTGATTTAGGGGATGTAGTTATTAAAATAGAGAGTGTAAGAAGACAAAGAATTGAGAGAGTAAAAATTATTAAAAAAACTAAGAAGGATGAGGGAGAAGAGGAGAAATGAAGGATACAAAATTCATTTTTATAACTGGCGGAGTTATATCATCCTTAGGAAAAGGTCTTACAACGGCATCTTTGGGACGTATCTTAAAAAGTAGGGGTTATAAAGTAACAGCACTGAAGTTCGATCCATATATAAATGTGGATGCTGGTACTATGAATCCATATCAACATGGAGAAGTTTTTGTAACTGAGGATGGTGCAGAAACGGATCTTGATTTGGGTCATTATGAAAGATTTTTGGATGTAAATTTGTCTGCTCTAAATAATGTTACGACAGGCAAGATATATTCAAGAGTGATAAAAAAAGAAAGAGAGGGAAAATACTTGGGTTCAACTGTACAAATAATTCCTCATATTACAGAAGAAATAAAAGAAAGCATTAAACTAGTAGCAAACGAAACCCAAGCTGATGTAGTTCTTGTGGAGATAGGAGGTACAGTAGGTGATATTGAAGGCTTACCTTTCTTAGAGGCTGCAAGGCAATTTAGAAAAGATGTAGGTAAAGATAATGTTATTTATCTTCATGTTACTCTTGTCCCATCTTTATTTCCTACAGGAGAATTAAAAACTAAACCTACCCAGCATAGTGTTAAAGAATTAAGAAGTATAGGAATTCAGCCGGATATAATCCTTTGTAGAGCAAAGGATAAATTACCAAAGAGTATTAGGGAAAAGATTGCCTTATTTACAGATGTAGAGCCTGAAGCAGTAATAAGTGGGGTGGATGTAAATGATATCTATGCTATACCTCTTTATTTTGAAGAAGAAGGATTAGGAGATTTGGTATGTAATATTTTGGGGTTGGAGAAAAGAGAGAGTGACTTAAGAGATTGGTCTGAAATGGTAAATAAAAAACTTCAGAGAGAAATAAATGTAACAATTTTAGGTAAGTATGTAACATTACCAGATGCTTATTTAAGTGTAGTACAAGCCCTTAATCATGCAGCGAGATTTTATGGGGTAAAATTAAATATAAGATGGATAGAAAGTGAGAAGGTAAATTCACTAAATGTAAATGAAATCTTAGAGGGTACTGAAGGGCTTTTGGTACCTGGAGGATTTGGAGCAAGAGGTGTTGAGGGAATGATAGAAGGAATTAGATGGGCAAGAATAAATAAGATTCCTTTCTTGGGTTTATGTTTAGGACTTCAATGTGCAGTTATAGAATTTGCAAGAAGTATTGGGTTAAAGGATGCAAACAGTAGTGAGTTTGATGAAAATACTAAAGATCCAGTAATAGATCTTATGTCTGAACAAAAAAATATTCAAGATAAGGGTGGAACTATGAGACTTGGAGCTTATCCTTGCGTAATTGATAAATCTTCCTTAGCTTATAAGTATTATCAGCAAGAGATTGTTTATGAAAGACATAGACATAGATACGAATTTAATAATAAATATAGAGATCTTTTTGAGAAAAACGGTCTTAAAGTAGTGGGTACTTCTCCTGATGGAAGATTGGTTGAGATGATTGAGCTTATAGATCATCCATGGTTTGTGGCTACCCAATTTCATCCTGAATACAAATCAAGACCTCTTAATCCTCATCCCCTTTTTAAAGGGTTCATAGAAACTATAATAAAGGAGAAAGCTAAATAATGGAAGATAAAGACCTTCTTGAAATTGCAAGAGATGTTTTGAAATTTTCCTATTCTCCTTATTCTAACTTTCCTGTAGGAGCTGTTTTGTTAACTAAGAGTGGAAAGATATATACTGGAGTAAACATAGAAAATGCTTCTTATGGTCTAACTATTTGTGCTGAACGGGTTGCTATTTTTAAAGCAGTTAGTGAGGGTGAGGAAGAATTTTTGAAAATTGTGATTGTTGGTAAAGATGGAGATGGAGTACCACCTTGTGGGGCTTGTAGACAGGTTATGATGGAATTTTCTCCTAAGATGGAAGTATTATTGTATAATTCTAAAGAAGAAAGATTTTATAGATATAAAGTAGAAGAGTTATTACCTCACAGTTTTAAATTGGAGGAAAAATAATGGGCAATACTAAACTTGCTTATGTAAGTATTATAGGTAAGCCCAATGCTGGTAAATCCACCCTATTGAATCTTTTAGTAGGAGAAAAAGTTTCTATAGTAGCTGACAAACCTCAAACAACAAGGCAAAGGATATTAGGAGTTTTGACTTTAGAAGACGCACAATTTATTTTTTTAGATACTCCTGGATGGTTTCCTCCAAAACATTTACTTGGGGAGTATATGCAAAAAACTATTAAACAGACTATTGAAGACTCTGATATTGTATTATATGTAATTGATGCAACCTTAGAACTTGATGAAGATAATAAAACCCTTCTTCATTTTGTAAAAGGGCAAAAAAAACCCTGTTTAGTATTACTCAATAAGATTGATGCTGTATCAACGAAAATTTTGGAAGAAAGAAAAAATAAGATTATCTCCTTAGGAGTAGATCCAAATAATATAATTGAAATATCAGCTCTATATGGTACTAATAAAGATTTACTTTTAGAAAAACTAAAGGAATTATCTCCAGAAGGTGAATTTTTATATCCTCCAGATATGTTAACTGATCAAACAGATAAATTCTGGATTTCAGAAATAATAAGAGAAAAGATCATTCATCTTACTCATCAAGAAGTACCTCATTCGGTTGCAGTATATGTAGATGAAATTGATGAACGAAAAAATGGACAACTTATTTATATTCGTTCAACTATTATAGTTGAAAGACCTACTCAGAAGGCTATCTTAATTGGAAGAAATGGTCAGATGTTGAAGAAAATAGGTACTCTTGCAAGAATGGAGTTGGAAGAATATTTTAAAAAACAAGTGTATTTGGATCTTTGGGTGAAAGTTAGAGAAAAATGGAGGAAGAAACCCGAAATTTTGAGAGAGCTTGGATATATTTAATATTAGGGAGAAATTATATGGATAAAAAGACTTTAGCAAAAATGATAGATCATACCTTACTAAGACCTAATGCCTCTTCAAAGGATGTGACTGATTTTTGTAAAGAGGCATTAAAATATAGTTTTGCTTCTGTATGTATTCAACCTTATTTTGTCCCCTTAGCATATAGTATTTTAAAAGACTCTGATATAAAAGTTTGTACAGTCATAGACTTTCCTCATGGTCTAAACTCTTCTTCATCAAAAGCTTTTCAGGTTGATGATCTTTTAAGAAAAGGTGCAGAAGAGTTTGATATGGTAATTAATATTTCTGCTATAAAAGATAGAAATGAAAAAGTACTTAGGGAAGATATAAGAAAAGTTTTAGAGGCTTCACAAGGAAAAGTAGTAAAAGTTATTATTGAGACATGTTATCTAACAAATGAAGAGAAAATTTATGTTACAAATATAATAAAAGAAGAAAAAGCTCATTTTGTAAAAACATCTACAGGTTTTGGCCCCTCAGGAGCTACATTAGAAGATGTGTTGCTTCTTAAGAAAATTGCAGGAAAAGAGTTAAAGGTTAAGGCAGCAGGAGGTATAAGAACTTTAGAACAAGCTCTACAAATGATAGAATCAGGTGCTGATAGAATAGGTACATCTAATGGGATAGCTATAATAAATGAACTTAGAGAGTAGATATTATTATGAAGAAGGGTTAATTATAGATAGAAGGAAAATAGGAGATGGAGATTTGGTTTTACTTTTTTACGGAAAAGAGAAAGGAAAGTATTGGGTGAAGGCTCCAGGTGCTTTAAAAATAAAAAATCGCCTAAGAGGAAAGGTTGAGGTTATTACTCTTGGAAAAGGATATTTTGTGAAAAGGAAGGAATTAGATCTTCTTATAAATTGGGAGGTAATAGAAAGATTTGCTAATATAAAAAAGGATGTAGATACCTTTATATATGCTACTACTTATATAAAAAGGGCTGAGAAATTTCTTCCTGAGGGGGTAAAAGATAAGGAAGTTTTTGATCTATTATATAATTTTTTAAAGGAAATAAAAAAGAATAATGCTACTACTTCAGGGGATATCTTCTTAATTAAACTTTGGCAAAAACTTGGACTTTTACCTTTCCTCCCAACTAACTGTGAAAAGTGTGGAAGAAAATTTAATAGCGATGAAAAATTGTTATTGAATATCGAAGATTATAAAGTTTATTGTGTAGGTTGTAATAATTTGGATATAGAAATAGATTTAGAGATTATAAACAAATATAATGAGATTTTAACTTATGATTTTAATTATATAATTGGATCTAATATTATTACACGCTTTGAAGAAATAAAAAAATTAATGCCTATTTTGACAAAAAGGATAGAACAGGAGGTATAGAAAAAATGCTTTTTCAAGAGATTATTTATAAACTTGATGAGTTTTGGCATAAACAAGGGTGTATAATTCAACAACCGTATGATATAGAAGTTGGTGCTGGTACTATGAATCCTGCTACTTTTTTTAGAGTATTAGGTCCAGAACCTTGGTATGTTGCATATGTAGAGCCCTCGAGAAGACCTACTGATGGTAGGTATGGAGAAAATCCAAATCGTCTTCAACATTATTATCAGTATCAAGTAATCCTTAAGCCTTCTCCAGATGATGTTCAAGAAATCTATATTGAAAGTTTAAGATATTTAGGTATTGATATAGAAAAGCATGACATAAGGTTTGTTGAAGATAATTGGGAATCTCCTACCTTAGGAGCATGGGGGATAGGTTGGGAAGTTTGGTTAGATGGAATGGAGATTACTCAATTTACATATTTTCAGCAGTGTGGGGGATTTGATTTGTTTCCTATATCTGCTGAAATAACCTATGGTCTTGAAAGAATTGCTATGTATATACAGGGAGTTGATGATTTCAAAGATATAAAATGGCAAGACAATGTAACTTATGGAGATGTACACCTGCAGGGGGAAATAGAGCATTGTAAATATAATTTTGAATTAGCTGATGTTGAGAGATTAAGATTATTATTTAATGAATATGAGAAAGAGGCAGAAAGATTGTTAGAAAGTGGATTAACTTTTCCTGCTTATGATTACGTTTTGAAATGTTCTCATACATTTAATTTATTAGATGCAAGAGGTGCTATAAGTGTGGTACAAAGAACACAATATATATCACGGATTAGAAAATTAGCATCAAAAGCTGCTGAAAACTATTTAAAAAGTAGAGAAGCTTTAGGATATCCTCTTCTAAATAAGGCGTGGAGAAAGGGGGCATAAAATCTTGGAAAGAGATCTCTTAGTTGAAATAGGCACAGAAGAGATGCCAGCAAGTTTTTTAGAACCAGCAATTAAACAAATAAAAGATTTTTCTGTTGATTATTTTGAAAAAAATTATTTAAGATACAGTGATTTAAAAGTTTGGGCAACACCAAGAAGGTTAGTTATATATGTGGAAAAATTAAAGGATTTTCAAGAATCTCAAGAAGAAGAGATAAGAGGACCTGCAGCCCATATAGCATATAAAGATGGTGAATGGACAGATGTTGCTAAAAAGTTTGCTGAACAAAATAAGGCAGATTTAAAAGATTTAATTATAAAAGATACTTCAAAAGGAAGATATGTTTTTTTAAAAAGGGTAAGAGAAGGAAAACCTACAATAGAAATTATCCAGTCTTTTGTAGTAGATATGCTTAAGAGTATAAGATTTCCTAAGATGATGAAATGGGGAAATGTTAATTTTACTTTTGGAAGACCCATACGCTGGATTCTATCTCTTTATGGAGATGAATTGGTACCTATAAGTGTGGCAGGGGTAAATTCATCAAAATACACAAGACCTCCAAGATTTTATTTAAGATCCTTCATAGAAGTTAGTGATGCAACAAAATACTTAGATATCTTAAGAGAAAATTTTGTAATTGTTGATCATATAGAAAGAAAGGATAATATTTTAAAACAAATAAAAGAAATAGCTGAGGCTAATTCTCTCATATTAGATTATGATGCAGAACTATTAGATGAGGTTAATTTTTTAGTAGAATATCCTACTGCTTTATTAGGACACTTTGATGAAAGATATTTAAAATTACCAGATATAGTTTTGAAGGTGACATTGGAAAAGAAACAAAGATATTTTCCATTGAGAAATGAAGATGGTAATTTAGTTAACAGGTTTATAGTAATAAGAAATGGGACAAAGGAATATGCGGATATTGTAATAGAGGGTAATGAAAGGGTTTTGAAAGCAAGACTTGCTGATGCAGAATATTACTTTAATGAAGATATTAAGAATCCTTTGGAAAGTTATACGTCAAAATTAGAAGGTATTATTTTCCAAGAAAAGCTTGGTACTATTAAAGATAAAGTAGAAAGAGTAAAGAAAATAGTTTATGAAATTTCAAGGATTTTGTCTCTTTCCGAAGATGAAACAAAAATATTGGTACGGTGCGTTGATTTATATAAAGCAGATTTGGGGACTTTAATGGTTAGTGAGTATCCTGAACTACATGCTATTATGGGAAGCATCTATGCTAAAATTTCAGGAGAAAAAGAACCTATTCCTACAATAATTGGTGAATATATCTATCCAAGAACCTTAGATGAAAAGATACCATCTCACTATTTAGCATCTCTCTTAGGAATTGCGGATAGAATAGATAGCCTTGCTGGATATTTCTTTTTAGGTCTTTTCCCTACTGGATCTGAGGATCCTATTGGACTAAGGAGAATTACAGGAGGTCTTCTTAAGATATTTTTAGAAAGTGATATTAGGCTTAGTATAAAGGAGCTTCTTGAGTATGCTTGGAAGGTATATGGTTTTGGTGAGAGTAGAGATAGACTTTATCAAGGTTTTATTTTTATAGGTCAAAGATTAAGGAATATTTTATTAGATATGTATCCTCTTGAGGTAGTGGAAAGTGTTTTGAGTGTGGATTTTGATCCATTATGGAAAACAAAAAGAAGAATTGCTTTTATTATTGAAACAAAAAAGGATCCAAATTTTAATAGTGTGGTTAAAGCTTTCAATAGACTTTATAGGATCTTACCAAAGGAGTTAACCTTGAAAGAAATCAGGCCAGAACTTTTTGTCTCAAATTATGAGAAAAAGTTATATGAGGATTTTGTTAAAATAAAAAATGATTTAGAAAAAGATTTAGAAAAAGGTGATTATCTGAATCTTTTTAAGCATGAACTATTAATTACTTTTGCTAATGACATAGAAGCATTCTTTGACAACGTTTTAGTGATGTCTCCAAATGAAGATGAAAAGAATAATAGGCTTTCTTTAATTTGGAATATTAAAACCTTTTTATGGGAATTTTGTGATTGGAGTAAACTTTCATAACTTTAAACTTTCATTAAAATTAGTCTTGATACGTTTATGATATAATCTCATAAGATAACTTTAAAAAAATATAAAAGTAAGGAGGATGACATATGTCAAAGAAAAGAGTATATCTATTTGAGGAGGCAGATGGTAAAAATCGTCTTCTTTTTGGTGGAAAAGGTGCAGGATTAGCAGATATGACCAAAGCAGGTCTCCCAGTTCCTCCAGGATTCATTATCACCACTGAAGTATGTAAAGAATATTACGAAAACGATAAGAAACTTCCAGAAGGTTTAATGGAAGAAGTTTTAGCAGCAATGAAAAAATTGGAGGAAAAGACAGGTAAGAAATTTGCTGATCCTGAGAATCCACTACTTGTTTCTGTAAGATCTGGAGCACCTGTATCAATGCCAGGAATGATGGATACAATTTTAAACCTTGGACTTAATGATGAGACTGTTAAAGGTTTAGCAAAAAAGAGTAATAATGAAAGATTTGCTTATGATTCTTATAGAAGATTTATACAGATGTTTGGAAATGTAGTTCTTGGTATTCCTCATGAGAAATTTGAGGAAATTTTAGATCACTATAAGAAAGAGCAAGGAGCTAAATTAGATAGTGAACTTACAGCCGAAACTCTTAAGAAAGTAGTAGAAGCCTATAAAGAGCTTGTTAGGAAAGAGAATGGTAAAGATTTCCCTCAAGATCCATATCAACAACTTGAAATGGCTATAAAAGCAGTTTTTGATTCTTGGAATAATGAAAGAGCCATAATTTATAGGAAACTCCATAATATTCCAGAGGACTATGGTACAGCAGTAAATATTGTAACTATGGTTTTTGGAAACATGGGTGATGATAGTGGTACAGGAGTAGCCTTTACGAGAAACCCATCTACAGGAGAAAAGGAATTCTATGGTGAATATTTAACTAATGCACAGGGTGAAGACGTGGTAGCAGGAATAAGAACTCCTCAACCAATCTCAAAATTAGCAGAAGAAATGCCTGAAGTTTATAAGCAACTTCTTGAAGTTAGAGATCTACTTGAAAAGTATTATAGAGATGTTCAAGACATAGAATTTACAATTGAGAAAGGAAAACTTTACATGCTTCAGACAAGAAATGCAAAAAGAACAGCTGCAGCAGCAGTTAAAATAGCTGTAGATATGGTCAAGGAAGGATTAATTACAAAAGAGGAAGCTATATTAAGGGTTTCTCCAGAACAGATAAATCAGTTGCTTCATGCCCAAATAGATCCAAAGGCTGAAAAGAAAGTAATTGCAAAGGGTCTTCCTGCATCTCCGGGTGCAGCTTCTGGAAAAGTGGTATTCTCTTCTCGTGAGGCAGAAAAGAGAGGAAAAGAAGGAGAAAAAGTCATCCTTGTAAGACCTGAGACCACACCAGATGATATTGGTGGTCTTGCAGCAGCTCAAGGTGTATTAACAAGTAGAGGTGGAATGACAAGCCACGCAGCTGTAGTTGCAAGAGGAATGGGTAAGCCCGCTGTAGTAGGATGTGAGGCAATAAAGATAGATCTTGAGAAAGAAGAATTTCGTGTGGGTGATGTGGTAGTAAAGAAAGATGATGTTATTACAATAGATGGTTCTACTGGTGAAGTAATTTTAGGAGAGGTTCCAATGATTCCACCTACTTTAAGCAACGAATTAATAGAGCTTCTTTCTTGGGCTGATGAAATTAGGAAGATTGGTGTAAGAGCTAATGCAGATACTCCTGAAGATGCCCAAAAAGCATTTGAATATGGTGCTGAAGGGATAGGTCTTGCAAGAACAGAGCATATGTTCTTAGGAAATAGGCTTCCATTAGTACAAGAGATGATTCTTGCAGAAACTGAAGAAGAAAGAAGAAAGGCTTTAGAAAAATTATTACCAGTACAAAGAGAGGATTTTATAGGATTATTCAAGGCTATGCAAGGAAAACCTGTAACAATCCGATTAATTGACCCACCATTACATGAATTCTTACCACCATTACTGGATTTAACTGTAGAAGTTGAAATTATGAAAGCAAAGGGAATTACAGGAAAAGAATTAGAAGAAAAAGAAAAATTACTTTCTGTAGTAAAGAGATTGCATGAGTTTAACCCTATGATGGGATTTAGAGGTTGTAGATTGGGAATGATTTATCCAGAAATATTTGAAATGCAGGTAAGAGCAATTATGGAGGCGGCTGTTGCAGTAGCTAAAGAAGGACTTCCTGTAAAACCAGAAATTATGATCCCTCTTGTAGCATTAGAGTCTGAAATGAAAGTTCTTGGAGATTTAATACATAGAGTAGCAAAAGAAGTTTTAGAAAAGAGTGGAGTTAATATTGAATATAAGGTTGGGACTATGATTGAGGTTCCAAGAGCTGCATTGATTGCTGACAAACTTGCTCAAATTGCTGAGTTCTTCTCCTTTGGTACTAATGACCTTACTCAGATGACCTTTGCTTTCAGCCGTGACGATGCTGAAGGTAAGTTCTTAGGAAGATATAGAGAAAAGGGATACATTGAGGATGATCCATTTGAACACTTAGATACACAAGGTGTAGGAGAACTAATGAAAATAGCAATTCAAAAAGGAAGATCTACAAGACCTGACTTAAAAGTTGGAATCTGTGGTGAACATGGTGGAGATCCTAAGTCTATAGAGTTCTGCTATCAAATAGGTTTGAATTATGTAAGTTGTTCACCTTTCAGAGTACCTGTTGCAAGACTTGCTGCTGCACAAGCTACATTGAAATATCAAAAGCAAATGGAATTTGTAGATAGGACAGCTTAAAGAGGTGATAAATTTAGGGGGGAGGAGTAAAAACTTCTCCCCCCTAAGAGAATGTTAATCAGGGAGAGATTAGAAGAACAAGAAAAAATTTTATTTTCACCTTATGCTACTTTGAGTAGTAAAAGCAAGGGTAGAATTGTCTTTGAAGAAGAATGTCCTTTAAGGACATGTTTTCAGAGAGATAGAGATAGGATTATCCATTCTAAGGCTTTTCGAAGGTTAAAACATAAAACTCAAGTGTTTCTTGCTCCAGAGGGAGACCATTATAGAACTCGTTTAACTCATACCCTTGAAGTATCACAAATAGCTCGAACTATTTCAAGGGCTCTTTCTTTAAATGAAGATCTCACCGAGGCTATAGCTTTAGGGCATGATTTGGGCCATACTCCTTTTGGACATATGGGAGAGGATGTTCTTGACGAGATTTTAAAGTCTTATGGTTATTCTGGTTTTTCTCATGCTGAACAAAGTTTAAGAGTTGTTGATAAAATAGAGAAAGGTGGCAAGGGGTTAAATTTAACATATGAGGTAAGGATGGGTATATTACAGCATAGCAAAGGGCAAAAAGATCTTAGAATTTGTTTTAGTAACAAGGTTTGCGAGACTTTAGAAGGGGAAGTTGTAAGATTTTCAGATGTTATAGCTTATTTAAATCATGACCTTGATGATGCCTTAAGAGCAGGAGTGATAGATGAGAAGTATATACCTGAGAAGATTATAAGGATTCTTGGGAAAACACACAAAGAAAGAATAGATACCATGGTAAAGAATTTAGTCTTTAATAGCCTAAATAAAGATCATCTTGAATTTGAATATGATATTCTTGATGCTATAGAGGAGCTTAGAAATTTTTTATATGAGACTTTGTATATAAATCCGCATGTTAAATCAGAAAATGAAAGGGTTAAACTCTTATTATATGGACTTTTTGATTACTTTATGAAAAATCCTAAAAAACTTCCTCAAAATCTTCCAGAAGATGATTTAGTAATAAAAATTAAAGACTTTTTGGCAGGAATGACAGATAGATATGCAATAGAGTTATATGAAAGTATCTTTATCCCAAAGCCATGGAGGTTCTTCTAAATGGGTTTTTTGATGGAAGATTTTGTAGAGGAAGTTAAACAAAGGATTAATATAGTAGATGTTATTTCAAGATATGTGAGTCTTAAAAAAAGTGGGAAAAATTATGTGGGCCTTTGTCCTTTTCACCAGGAAAAAACGCCATCTTTTTATGTGAGTCCTGATAAAGGACTTTACCATTGTTTTGGGTGCGGGGCTGCGGGAGATGTTTTCTCCTTTCTTATAAATTACAGAAATATAACCTTCAGAGAAGCATTAGAAGAATTAGCACATGAGGTAGGTTTAGAATTGCCAAAAAAATCAGAGACTATTACAGCAGAAGGTAATGTTTTATTAGAAATTTATAAGTCTGCTGGTGTGTTTTATCATCTTTATCTAACAAGTAAATATGGAGCAGAAGGAAGGTTATATTTAAAAAAAAGGGGTATTTCACTAGAGACTCAAGAAAAATTTCTTTTGGGATTTTCTCCTAGAAATTCCTTGCTTCTTCTTAGATATCTTATTAAAAAAGGTTTTCAAAAAGAGGATATCATTAAATCTAAAATTTTATATAACGTAAAAGATGAATGGAAGGATCCTTTTGCTGGAAGAATAATTTTTCCAATATTTAATCTTAGAGGTCATATAATAGGTTTTGGGGCAAGGACCATAACTAGCGAAGACCCTAAATATATAAACTCTCCAGAGAGTGAGATATTTAGTAAAGGTAAAAATCTATATGCCCTATTTCAAGCAAAGGAAGTTATAAAAAGAGATGGGGAGGCAATTTTAGTTGAAGGATATATGGATGCTATCTCACTTCATCAAGAAGGTATAGGTAATGTGGTGGCTTCTTTAGGTACTTCGTTAACTTCTTCACAAGCGAAGCTTTTAAAAAATTATACTAATAAAGTGATATTAGGATATGATCAAGACCCAGCAGGTTTTCAAGCAGGGAAAAGAGCATTATCTATTCTTGAGTTGGAAGGTTTAGATGTATATTGGTTATCTCTTCCATCTGACGTAAAAGATCCAGATGAGTTTATACAAAAATATTCAAAAGATGAATTCTTGAATCTTATTAAAGATAGTAAACCTTCTTTAGATTTTCTTGTTGATCATGTATTAAATTTACCCATGACCTTTAAAGAAAAATTAGAAGAAATAATTGAAATATTGACATCTTCCATTCTTCGTAGTAAAAATATACTTGTCCAGCAAGAAAAAATAAAGCAATATTTACCATTAATAAGTAAGAGAATAGGAGTGCCCGAAGAAGGGCTTCAAAAAGAGATACAGAAGAGAATTTTTTCTGGTAGAATAACAGAGGATAAAGCTAAGGTTCAAATAACACGTTATTATGGAGTATCAAAAACGGAAGAAGCTTTGTTAGGATTGATTTTATTGGGTGTTGAACATACACAAATAAAGAATATGAGTCCTGATGATTTTACCTTTGTGTTGTATCAGGATGTTTTAAAAAAGTGGAGGATTTGGGATAAAGAAAAGGGTTTAGAAGAATTTTTAAGTCAATGGGAAGAAGATAAAAGAATCCTTATAGAGAGGGCAATTTTATCAGGTGAAGAGTTTATAAAACAAAAAGATATAATTCCCTACTTGTGGGATCATTTTCAAAAGCTTAGAATAAAAAAGGAGATAAACAGATTGATAGAGGAGTTATCAAAATCATTGACTGATCTTGAAAAAGAAAAAGAAATTATGGAAGAAATATATTTCTTGAGGAGTCTTTTAGAAGTAAAGAAGTGAAATTTTTAAGGAGGAGATGATTTTAAATGACTAAGAAAAAGCCTAAAAAAGTAACTCCTGATGAAGTTTTGACGGAATTTCCTTATCCTGAGGATAATATAGAGGAAGTAGAAAAATACTTGGAAGACCATGAATTGATAGATGCAGAAGATTTATTTGTGGATATAAAAGAGGATAGTATACCTGAAACTATTGAGGAAGATTTAGAGCTTCCAGAAGAGATAGAATTAGATGATCCTGTAAAGATGTATTTAAAAGAAATCGGAAAGATTCCATTACTTACCCCAGAGGAAGAGATAGAACTTGCCAAAAGAGTAGAAGAAGGAGATGAAGAGGCTAAGAAGAAACTTATTGAGGCTAACTTAAGGTTAGTAGTAAGTGTAGCCAAAAGATATATTGGAAGGGGTTTATCTTTTTTAGATCTTATACAAGAAGGGAATCTTGGTCTTATTAAAGCTGTTGAAAAATTTGATTGGAGGAAAGGATATAAGTTTTCTACCTATGCTACTTGGTGGATAAGACAAGCAATTACAAGAGCTATTGCTGATCAAGCAAGGACTATAAGAATACCAGTACATATGGTAGAGACAATGAATAAGATACATAAAGTTACAAGACAGCTTACACAGGAACTTGGAAGAAAGCCAACTGAAGAAGAGATTGCAGAAAGGGTAAGGCTTCCTGTAGAAAAGATAAGAGAGATAAGTATGATAGGACAAGAGCCATTATCCTTGGAGATGCCTGTAGGTGAGGATGAAGATAATAGATTGGCTGATTTCGTGGAAAACAAAGGTATGAGTCCTGCTGATATTGCAATTCAAAAATCTTTGAAAAAAGATATAGAGGAATTATTGAATGAGCTTTCTGAGAGGGAAAGGGAGATTCTTAAATTAAGATTTGGGTTAGAAGATAATCAACCAAGAACTTTAGAGGAAGTGGGTAAACTTTTTAATGTAACAAGGGAAAGAATAAGGCAAATAGAAGCCAAGGCCTTGAGAAGATTGCGCCATCCAAGCAGAAGTAAAAAAATAAAAGATTACTTAGAAGAATAATTTTAAGGAGGTGTATTTCAATAGAGAAAGATTATAGAATCAATGAGAAGATAAGAGCAAAGGAGGTAAGAGTAGTAGGGGAAGATGGTAAACAACTTGGTATAATGCCTATTGATCAAGCTATTAAATTGGCGAGAGAAAGACATTTAGATCTTGTAGAAGTTGCACCTAATGCAAATCCTCCTGTCTGTAGAATAATGGATTATGGTAAGTTTAAGTATGAATTAACAAGAAAGGAAAAAGAAGCTAAAAAGAGCCAAAAAATAGCTTCAGAAGTAAAGGAGATCAAGATAAGACCAAATATTGAAGAGCATGATTATCAGGTTAAACTAAAGAAAATAAGGGAATTTCTAGAAAAAGGATATAAGGTAAGACTGATAATACTTTTTAAAGGTAGACAGTTGATTTATAATGAGTGGGGTGATAAACTTTTAGAAAGAATTTTGCAAGACATAGCAGATTTGGGCACAGCAGAAAAGAAAGGACAACAAGTTGGAATGACTATGGTTACAATGCTTGTGCCTACAAAAAAATCTTCAAATAAAAAAGTAGTATTAGAGGAGGTAAAAAATGAGTAAGCTGAAAACAAGATCTTCAGCTGCTAAGAGGTTTAAGGTAACTGCTACTGGCAAAATCTTGCATAAGAAGGCTGGAAAAAGACATAATTTAAGTAAGAAGAGTTCTTCCAGGAAGAGAAGATTAGATATTCCTGGAGAAATTAAAAGTGTTGATCGTTGGAAGGTAGAAAGAAATCTACCATATAGTCTATAAAATAGGGGAGATGAAGAAATGAGAGTTAAAGGTGGTACAATTACAAGAAGAAGACATAAAAAGGTTTTAAAACTTGCAAAGGGTTTTAGAGGAAGAAGAAGCAGAATATTTAAGATAGCTAACCAATCTGTAATTAAAGCTCTTTATGATGCTTATATAGATAGAAGAAGAAAAAAGAGAGACTTTAGAAGACTTTGGATTATTAGAATCAATGCAGCTGTAAGAAAATTTGGCCTTTCTTATAGTAAATTTATGGGACTTTTGAAAAAAGCAAACATTAAATTAGATAGAAAAGTTTTAGCAGATCTTTGTGTTAATGAACCAAAAGTTTTTGAGGAGATTGTAAATCAGGTAAAATAGTAAAATATGAGATGAAATATATCTCCAGCATCTCTAATCCAGAGGTCAAAGAAATTTTAAAGCTTCATGATAAGGAGAAACGCAGAAAGCTAAATAAATGCATAGTTGAGGGCTGGAGATTGATTTTAGATGCGATAAAAAGTGGAGTTTTAATTGAGAAAGTTTTTGTCTCAAAAAGTTATTGGGAAGAAAAAAGGGATGAAATAGAAAAATTAGTTTCCTTTAGTATAATTAGGATTGTAGATGATTCATTAATGAAGAAAATATCGCTTCTAGAAACACCCCCAGGAATTATGGGGGTGTTTCCTTTATTTTTTAGTGAAAAATGGGAGATTTTAAAAGATAAAAATAATATAACGGTTCTTTTTGTGGATAATGTGCAAGATCCTGGGAATCTTGGAACTATTATAAGGGTCTCAGAAGGAGCAGGAGTTACAGCTGTGATTCTTAGTAAAAATACAGTAGATCCTTATAATTATAAGGTGATTAGAGCCTCTACAGGTTCCATATTTAGATTACCCATATGGTTTGCAAATAAAGATGAGATTAAGGAAAAATTTAAAGGATGGAAAGTGATAATTGCAGATCCTAAGGCAGAAAAAATTTATTTTAGAGAAAATCTTGTAGGTTCTTTTTTACTGATTGTAGGAAATGAGGCATGGGGTGTTAAAAAAGAGGAATATTTAGATATGAATCCTATTTTACTAAGAATTCCTCTAAAAAAAGAAGTAGATTCTCTTAATGTTTCAATTGCCACTTCTATTTTTCTTTTTGAAGCTCAAAGACAAAGATATGAAGGGGGAATTATAAATGAATGAAGATTATATTAAGAAGTTTGAAGAGGCAAAGGAAAGAATCATTAGAGCAGAAAATTCAAATGAGCTTGAGGAAATAAAGAGAGAAGTATTAGGGAAGCAAGGTTTTCTTACTCAGCTATTAAGATCATTAGGTAAACTACCTCAGGAAGAAAGAATAAAGCTTGGTAGACTCGTTAATGAATGGAAAGAGGTTTTAGAAAAATTGTATGAAGAAAAGGAAAAAGAATTAAAATACAAAACATTGCAAAATAAGTTGCATCAAGAGAAGATTGATATTACACTTCCTGGAAGAAAAAAAATAGTAGGAAAAATTCACCCCATAAATCAAGTTATAGAAGAGATTTTATCTGTTTTTAAAGAGATGGGATTTCAAGTGGTTTATGGACCGGAATTAGAGACAGATTATTATAATTTTACTGCATTAAATATACCAGAAGATCATCCAGTAAGAGAATCCCATGACTCTTTTTATATTGATAAAGAACATTTATTGAGAACCCAAACTTCACCTGTACAAGTTAGAGTTATGGAAAAGAAAAAACCTCCATTAAGGATTGTTGCCCCTGGTAAATGTTATAGGAGAGATATGCCAGATGCCACTCATAGTCCCATGTTTCATCAAATAGAGGGTTTGGCTGTTGATACAGACATAACTTTTGCAGAATTAAAAGGTGTTCTTACTATTTTTGCTCATAGGTTGTTTGGTAAAGATAGAAAAGTATACTTTATACCAAGTTATTTCCCCTTCACAGAGCCAAGTGCAGAAATGTATGTAGAGTGTGGAGTATGTAAGGGTGAAGGATGTAAGGCTTGTGGATATTCTGGTGTATTAGAAATTCTCGGGTGTGGAATGGTACATCCTCAAGTATTTAGAGTGGTAAATATTGATCCTGAAATATACTCAGGATTTGCTTTTGGTATGGGACCAGATAGAATAGCCATGCAAATATATGGAATAGATGATATAAGGTTGTTTTATGAAAATGATGTAAGATTTTTAAAACAATTTTAAAGGGGGTATAAGATGCTGATCTCATATAGATGGTTAATGGATTATCTAAAAGAGAATGTTCCTGTAAAAGAATTGGTAAATGCATTAAGAAATCTTGGTCTATATGCTACTATTCAAAAAGAGATAGGTAAAAACTGGAATGAGATATTAATTGGAGAGATAAAAGATATAAATAAACATTCTAAATATGATCATCTTTTAGTGTGTAATGTGGATGTACGGGATAAAAATTTAAGTATTGTGACAGGAGCAAAAAATATCAATATTGGTGATAAGGTGCCTGTAGCATTACCCAATACCCAAATATTAGGTGCAACTTTAGAAAAGAGAGATTTTGGAGGCATTATTTCTGAAGGAATGCTCTGCTCAGAATATGAATTAGAATTTTCTGATGATAAAGAAGGAATTATGATTCTACCTCAAGATTTTAAGGTTGGATCAAAATTTAGTGAATATTTTGGGGATGGAGACTATTTGATAGAAATAGAAGTACCATCAAATAGAGGAGATTGTTTAAGTTATATAGGAATTGCAAGAGAAGTATCTGGGTATTTTGGTATTCCTTTAAATTTTGAATATAAGAAACCGAAAGATTCTACTTATTCTATAAAAGAGTTTGCAGAGTGTGAGGTATGGGATTATGAACTTTGCCCTCGTTTTACTTTAAAGTTTATAAAGGGGGTCAAAATAGGTCCTTCTCCTTTATGGTTAAGATGGAAAATAGAAAGAGTTGGACTTAGATCTATAAACAATGTAGTTGATGTTACTAATTATATAATGCTAGAAACAGGCCAGCCTTTGCATGCTTATGATTTTGATCTTATTAAAGGAGGAAAATTAATTGTCAGAAGAGCAAAACAGGGAGAAAAGATTATATTAATAAATGGGGAAGAAAAAGAATTGGATGAAAATGTATTAGTTATAGCCGATGCGGAAAGGGCTGTAGGTATTGGTGGTATTATGGGAGGAAAAGAAACAGAAATAAATGAAAACACTGAAAATGTACTTCTTGAAGCAGCCAATTTTATGCCTGTTAATATTAGAAGAAGTGCAAGAAAATTAGGTTTAAGAACTGATGCTTCCTTGCGTTTTGAAAGAGGTGTAGATATTTATAGGACTGCAGAGATATTAGATTATGCTGCTGAGATGGTAAGATTGGTTGCTGAAGGTGAGATATCAAAAGATAAAATAGATCTGAATCAAGGATTGCCTCCTTTACCAAAAATATTTTTAAGACCTCAAAGAGTAAATAAGATTCTTGGTACAGAATTAAAAGAAAATGAAATTATAGAAATATTATCAAAAATAGAATTTAAAGTTATATCTCATAATCCAATATTAGAGATAGAAATTCCATCTCATAGACAAGATATTAAGGAGGAAATAGATTTAATTGAAGAGGTTGCACGTTTTCATGGATACAATAGCATAGCATCTTTACCACTCCAGAAAGGAATGGTTGTAGATCCACCTTTGGTAGAAGAGATTGTTGAAAGAAAAATAAGAGAACTTCTATCTGATATAGGACTTTATGAGACCATCAATTTTAGTTTTATGTCCTACGAAGATCTTAAAAACTCAGGTGTATTAGACATCTCTCCATTCAATAATTATATAAATATACAAAATCCATTAAGTTTGGAAAACTCTGTATTAAGAACTTCCCTTCTTCCATCTCTTCTGAAGGTTGCTCAAATCAATAATAATAGACAAAATAAAGATGTATTTCTATTTGAAATTGGAAAAGTATTTTACAAAAACACTAGCGGTTATATTGAGGAAAAACATTTGGCAATTTTGCTTTCTGGGGGATGGTATACAAATACATGGAATATACCATATGAGATTAGAAAAGTAGATTTTTATGACTTAAAAGGAATAATAGAACTTCTTTTTGAAAAGATATGGGGTATTAACCCTGATTTTCTAAATAGTACTTATTCTTTTCTACATCCTTTAAGACAAAGCCAAATATCTTTAAATGGAGAAATAATAGGATATCTGGGTGAAGTAAATCCATGGATTACTCAAGAAATGAGTTTAAGGGAGAGAGTGTATTTTTCTGAGATAAATTTAGATAAACTTAATTTTGTAAAAGAAAAGACAAAATATAAACCTATACCAATATATCCTGGTATTAAGCGAGATCTTGCTCTTCTTATTCCAGAAGATATGCAAGTAGTAAACGTAGAAAATGTTATAAGAAAAGTTTCTGGAAATTTATTAAAGAATTTAAATGTTATTGATGTATATAAAGGGGAGAAGATAGAAGAAGGATACAAAAGTGTTACTTTCTCTATGTTTTTTGTTTCGGAAGATTATACCCTTACTGATAATGAAGTAGATGATATTATCAAAAATATACTGTTAAATCTTTCAGAAATAGGAGTGTATTTAAGACAGAAATAAATGGAAAAAGCCTTAAAAGTATTAGAATGGGAAAAGATTATAAAAGAGATAGAAAAAGAGACTGAAACTACAGGTGGAAAAGAGCTAATTTTAAGCTTGAGGCCAATTACAGAGATAGATATTATTAGTAGATGGCATTTATTAAATGAAGAGGCTTTAAAAACAGTCTATTCTTTAGGTTATCCTACCTTTTCTGGAGTAAAAGATTTAAGAAGTTATATTGAGAAGGCAGAGATAGGTGGAATAATATATCCTGAAGAATTTGAGGAAATTGCTAATACATTAGAGACTTTTAAAAAATTGAAAGATTATCAGAATAAAGCTAAAAATTTAGCACCAAATCTATGGGGAAGGAATATATTTGTATTATCAGATCTTTATTCACAGATAAGAAAAGCTATTCAAAATGCTGAAGTACTTGATACAGCGTCTCCTGAGTTAAAGTCCATAAGACAAAAGAAGGAGAGAATCCAACAAAAAATCAAAGAAACTTTAAATAATATTATAAATAAAGATTGGCGTATATATTTACAAGATCAAATTGTTACTATAAGACATGGAAGATATGTGGTTCCTGTAAAACAAGAATTTAAGACTAAAATTTCTGGAATTGTACATGACCAATCTACTTCTGGACTCACAGTATATGTGGAACCTCTTTCTATCGTTGAGTTAAATAATCAGTTAGCTTTATTAGAGGTTGAAGAAAAAAAAGAGATAGAGAAGATACTAAGAAAGCTTTCTTTACAATTCTTAGAACATAAAGAGGAAGTTTTAGAAACCTTAAATACTGCTTTCTATTTGGATTTTGTATATGCGAAAATTAAATGGGCACAAAGGTATAATGCTACAATACCCATTATAGATGAGAATCCTGTAATAATTATAAGGGAAGGCAGACATCCGTTTCTTGGAGAAAAGGCTGTTCCTATAAGTTTAGAAGTAGGAAGAAAATTTAATACCTTAGTTATTACAGGTCCTAATACTGGAGGAAAAACTGTAACATTAAAAACTATCGGTCTTTTTGTACTTTTAAATCAAGCAGGAATTCCTGTACCTGCTAAAGAAGGCACTGCTCTTGGAATATTCAATCAAGTATTTCCAGATATAGGAGATGAACAAAGTATTGAGCAAAATCTTAGTACCTTTTCTTCCCATATGACTAACATAATTTCATTTATAGATTATTTGGAGAAAACTGGAGATAGAAAAGTTTTAGTAATTCTGGATGAACTTGGAGCAGGTACAGATCCACAAGAGGGCGCTGCATTAGCAGTGGCTTTATTGGAGTACTTTCATAGTAAAGATACAATAAATGTTATAGCAACTCACTTTCCTCAGCTTAAGATTTTGGCTTCCAAATATGAAGGTATGGAGAATGCTTCTCTTGAATTTGATGAGAATACTCTTAAACCTTTATATAAAATAAACATCGGAATACCTGGTAAGAGTAATGCACTTTTAATTGCTAAAAAACTTGGTTTGCCAAGAAAAATTTTAGATAGAGCAATGGGTTTTCTAAGTGAAGAAGAAATAGAATTGGAAGAAGTTATAGGAGAATTACAAAGGGGAAGAAGAAAGCTTCAAGAAGAAATAGAAAAAGTAGAAAAGATTAGGAAAGAGTTACAGGAGGAGAAAAGAAAAATAGAAGAAGAGAAGAGGAGTATACAAAAAGAAAAGGAAGAGTTAAAGGATAAACAGAAAAAGGAGATAATGGAGGAATTAATGGAGGTAGAGAATAAAGTAAAAAATATAATTAGGGAATTGCAGAAAGGGAATATTAGTATGAAAGAGGCACAGAAACTTCAAGAAGATATAAGATTAATTAAAAAGGAGCTTATCTCTCAAGAGGAATTTGTTAATATAGAATATATTCCTCAAGAAGGAGATAGAGTAAGGATTAAAAATACAAAAAAAGAAGGTATAGTACTGGATATAGATAGAGAGAAAAAAATAGTTACAGTACAAGTGGGAATTATAAAAATAAACATTCCTTGGAATGAATTAGAGCAGGTTATATCAAAGGAGGAACATATTATTAATAAATATGTATATATACAAAGAGATAATAAAGAGAATGTTCCTTCTGAGCTTAATATAAGAATGATGACTGTAAATGAGGCATTAGAAGAATTGAAAAAATATTTAGAAAAGGCCTTTTTAGCTGGATTAAGAAGAGTAAGAATAATTCATGGGAAAGGTACGGGTAAATTAAGAAATGCTGTTCACGAATATTTAAAAAGTGTACCCTATGTAAAAGAATTTTATTTAGCCTCACTAGCGGAGGGAGGAGAAGGGGCTACAATTGCCATATTGGAAAGCCCCGTTTAGGCTTTGAAAATAATTTCTCAATATTTTCTCAAAAATTTTATACCTGTGTTTATTGTGGGAGTTTTACTTTTTTCTACCATCCTAATTATTTCTCCCCTTTTTAGTATTATGGATTTGGTTATAGCTCGTTCGGTACCTTTAGATTTAGCTTTTCAGATTTTTCTGACAAAGATTCCCCCATACTTAACTTATACTTTTCCTATGGCTATATTTCTCGCAGTTATCTTTGTTATAGGCCAATTTAGTGAACATGGAGAAATTATGGCAATGAAAGCTTCAGGAGCTTCTATAAGATATTTTTTGCCTGCTATACTTATTTTGTCTTTTTCTGTACAGATTATTATGTTTTATTTTAATGAGATCCTTTCTCCTAAGGCCTATGAAAGAGAAAAAATATTATTAAGCAAGGTATATAATACAGTATTAGTTCCTGCACGTGAGGATGTATTTTTCAATGAAAATCATAATTTCTACTTTTTCAGAAAAGTGGATCCTAAAAATAAAAAATTTGAGGATATACTATTAATTCAATTTTTAGAAGATGGGAAGATAAAATTAATTATGTCTGCTAAAAGGGCATATTTCAATGAAGACGTGGGTTGGAGATTTCAAGATGGAGAGATATATGCACTTAATGATAATGGGGAAATGATTTTTCAAGGAAAATTCAAGGAACAAAAGGTTAATCTGACTAGAAATCCAGAACAATTAACACCTTCATCAAAGCCTATTGATGAAATGAGTATTTTTGAGATTATAAATCAGATAAAACTTTTTGAAGGAATTGGATTAAATACAAGAAATCTAAAGACAGAGTTTCATATAAGAATTGCTCTCCCTTTTACTTGTCCAATTTTTGCAATTTTAGCTCTTGGATTAGGCCTTCAGATGGGAAAAGGTGGTAGATCTCTTTCTTTTGGTTTAAGCGTTATTTCTATTTTTGTGTATTACATATTATTTTCTATAGGAAGATCTCTTGCCAAGGCAGGGATTATTTCTTACTTTTTAGGAGCATGGTTAGGAAATATAATCTTTTTAATCTTAGGTATGTATCTTCTTACAAAGAGGAAATAATCTTAATAATGATAAGGTTCGTTTTTTAAAATTTTTATTCCTCTGTATATCTGTTCTAATAGGATTAATAATGCAAATTCATGAGTGAAGGTCATTTTGGAAAGTGATAAGATAAGATTACTGGATTTTTTAATGTCTTCTGGTATTCCGTATATTCCTCCGATAATAAAGATTATTTCATTATTTTGAGAAATTTTGTCTGAATCAAAAAGCTTATAAGCAAATTCTTCAGAGGATAATTCTTTGCCTTCTTTATCTAAGGATATAATATATTTTTTATCTTTAATTATTTTTTTTATAATTTCTCCTTCTTTTGATAAAGCAATTTCCTTAGGTAAATTGGAGAAATTTTGTAGATATTCGATGTCTATATTAAAAAAGGGTAGGAGCCTTTTTCTATATTCATGGACTCCTACCCTGATAAATTCATTTCTTATTTTTCCTACTAATAAAATCTTAATTTTCACTATCCGGATATGTCTTCTGGCATTGCTTCTAACTTAATTTTAACAGTATATTCCTTTCCATTTCTTATGTATGTTATTTCTACCACATCTCCTACTTTTCTTTTTTGTATTTCTGACCTTAGTTCTTCCATACTATCTACACTTTTTCCGTCAATTTTAGTGATGATATCTCCACCTACAATTATTTGAGTACCATCAACATAAATGACTCTGTTTCCTCCTTTTAAGCCAGCTTTATCAGCAGGACTTCCAGGTACTACTTCTGCTATAACTACTCCTTTATTTACAGGGAACTTAATATAATCCAACATATCAGAAGTAATAGCATATCCTCTTATACCTATCCATGGGTAAGTAATTTTTCCTTCTTTAATTAATTTGTTTGCAATTTGTTTAGCTTTGTTAATTGGTATTGCAAACCCAATTCCTTGGGCATCACTTTTTATTGCAGTATTTATACCTATAACTTCTCCCTTTATATTTATAAGTGGTCCACCACTATTTCCAGGGTTAATAGCAGCATCTGTTTGAATAAGATTTTCAAGTCTTACTCCATTAGGTTCAATAATGGTTCTGTTAAGAGCACTAACTATTCCTAAGGTGACTGTCCTATTAAGACCATAAGGGTTTCCTATAGCTATGGCAAATTGACCTGGTTCTAATTTATCAGAATCTCCTAAGGGCAGATAAGGAAGATTTTCAGCATCTATTTTGATTACTGCTAAATCTGATCTTTTATCATATCCTATTACCTTACCTGTATATTTTTTACCTTCCGATAGTGTAACTTCTATTTTTCTTGCTCCTTCTACCACATGATAGTTTGTAAGAATGTATCCCTTAGGATCTATGACGAAGCCTGAACCTACTCCTGACTGAGGATATACTCCAAAGAAAAAGTCTTCAACTAAAGTAATAGTACTTATGTTTACTACTGCTGGCATTGTCTTTTTAACAATAGCTACTACATCTTTTTCAAAAGATCCTAATGCACTTGGTACATAAACCTCTTGAGTGGGAAGAATATTATTGGATATTTCTGTGGATGATGTTTTATTTTTATTACTAACTAAATAGTAACCTCCAACAGTTCCAATTAAGCCACCTATTATAGCTCCCAAGATGAAAATAATAAGTATAACCTGCCATATTCCTCTTTCTCTTCTCATAGCAGTCCCTCCTTAATCTCATTAGTTATTTCAGAGCCTCTATTTTTGGATGACGTTATAGCATTCATAATTATTCCAATAATTCCTTCATTATATAGAACTTCAAGTCCCATGATGGTTGTGCCAGCAGGTGATGAGGTCATTCTAATTATATCTTCAAAGGTTAGATTTTTACTCTTAATATACTCCAATACTCCCTCGAAAAGTTGAATAACTATCTCTTTTGATATATTATATGGTATCCCACCTTTTACACCTGATAATGTAAAACCTTGTAAAATTAAAGCAACAAAAGCTGGACCACTTCCCGTAAGAGCAGTTACTGTATCAAAATATTTTTCAGGCAAAATCCATACTTTTCCAGTTGTTTCAAAAAGACTTTTAGTAAACTTAATATCTTCCTCTTTTGCTTCTGAATATGTAATCGCTATTGTTCCTTTATTAACAGTACAGGGAAGATTAGGCATTACTCTAATAATACTTCTTGCTTCTTTTATATATTTAGATATTAAGGAAATAGGAATACCAGCTGCTATTGATATTATTACATGATGGGATTTTATATGTGGAGAAATTTCTTGAAGTACCTCTTTGAAGTTTTGTGGTTTTATAGCTAAAAGAATATATTCACAATTATTCACCGTATATACATTATCTGAAACCACCCTTATTTCATATTTTTCTGTTAAACATTTTTTTCTCTCTTCAAGAGGTTCTGAGACTAATATATCTTCTTTTTTTAAAAAGGAAGAGGAAAGTATACCCGAGAGAATAGCTTCTCCCATCATTCCTCCACCAATAATACCAAGTTTCATATTACTTCTCCTTTCTTTTTATTCTCTTATCTGACCTTCTCCAAAGATGATATATTTAGTGGTGGTCAGCTCCTTTAATCCCATAGGTCCTCTTGCATGTAGTTTTTGAGTAGATATTCCTATCTCTGCACCGAGCCCAAATTCTCCACCATCAGTGAATCTAGTAGATGCATTAACATAAACAGCAGCTGCATCAACTCTTTGCAGGAAAGTCATTGCTTTATGATAATCTTTTGTTATAATAGCTTCTGAGTGTTTTGTATTGTATTTATTTATGTGTTCTATAGCTTCCTCCAAAGAATTTACTACTTTTATTGCAATAATAAGATCTAAATATTCAGTGTACCAATCTTCTTCTGTAGCTAAAATTGCATCTTTTATAATTTGACATGTTTTTTCACAACCTCTAATCTCCACATTATATTTTCTTAAGTCTTCAACTATTAATGGTATGAATTTATCTGCAATATTTTTGTGAATAAGAAGCTTTTCAATAGCATTACAAACAGATGGTCTTTGAACTTTTGCATTTATTATTATTTTTCTCGCCATATCAAAATCAGCATCTTCTTCTACATATATATGATTATTTCCTGCGCCAGTTTCTATGACAGGTACCTTAGATATATTCATTACATATTTAATAAAATTTGCACTTCCTCTCGGTATGACCACATCTATATAATCTCTCATTTGAAGAAGTTTTTCTACAGCTGAGTGTTCTGGTGTCTCTATAATTTGGATACTTTCTGGGGGTACTTCTGATTCTGATAATGCTTCCTTCATTATATTAGCAAGAACAATATTTGAATATAAGGCATCTGAACTTCCTCTTAGAACTATAGAATTTCCCGATTTTATTGCTAAAATTGCTCCATCAACAGTTACATTTGGTCGTGCTTCGTAGATTAAAGCTAAAACACCAATAGGTACTCTCATCTGTCCTACTAGTATCCCATTAGGCCTTTTTTGCATAGAAATAATTTCTCCAACTGGATCTGGCAGTTTAATTACATCTTCAATGCTTCGAACAATGTCTTTTAGACGTTTCTCATTGAGAAGTATTCTGTCCATTAATGCTTTACTTAAGCCTTTTTCTTCTCCTCTTTTTAGATCTTTTTTATTTTCCTCCAATATTATTGGAATATTTTTTTCTATACCTTCTGCTATTTTTCTTAATGCTTCATTTTTTGCCTTGGTTTTGAGTAATGCTAATTTATAACTTGCAGCTTTAGCTTCTTGTAATTTCTTTTCCATATTCTCCATCTTTTCTCACCCCAGAACTTAAAATTTTTCTGATTATAAAAAGGTTAATAAATTAAGTCAATTATTATCTATGTTTTCTTCTTCTATAACTCTTTTAGCCTCTTCAAACTCGTTTTCTGGTACTATTATGTAAACAGGTAATCCTCTGCCCATATATACAGGATCTGTGTAGGGAAAAGAGGAAGATAAAATTTGAGGATGTAAACCTGAAGTGGTTAATAAGTTATATACTAATTCACCAATTATATAGTTTGGTGCAGTTATGAGTAATTTATATCCCTTTGGAGGCTTAAAATCTTTAAACAACTTTTTTAGCCACCATAATATATTGTTGTTTTTTACTTAACTTACGATCTAAAAATCTTACCAAAATATAACCAAGAGCCATTAATAAGAAGCCTAAGATTAGTCCAAAAAGTTGAGGGTCAAAATGTATTTTGGGATTGAATAAGTATCCCAAAATAACGCCAATAATGAAAAGAATTAAAGGTAATCCGTATATTAAAAATAAGGCCTTATAATATTTTTTTCTTTCTATCTCAATAACGACTGTGTCGCCAACTTTTGCGTTACAATTATCTAAGGCATCAAGATAAAAGTTATATGTACCTTCCGAATGACAAAGACCACATATCTTACACGTAGAGGTAGGGTTTAATTCTATCTTTAAAATATTACCCTTTTTATCTACAACCTTGCCAAATTCAACCATATAAATAACACCTTCTTATGGAGCCGGAGGCCGGATTCGAACCGGCGACATGCCGATTACGAATCGGCTGCTCTGCCTCTGAGCTACACCGGCCCTCAAGGTTCAATTTACTATAAAAAAATGGCGGGGTCGACGGGATTCGAACCCGCGGTCTCCTGCGTGACAGGCAGGTGTGTTAAACCGGGCTACACCACGACCCCACATTATATATTATATCATTTTTTTATGGTGGGCGGAGCAGGACTTGAACCTACGACCTCCTGCTTGTAAGGCAGGCGCTCTAACCACTGAGCTATCCGCCCACTTTGGCGCCCTCAGGGGGATTCGAACCCCCGTCACCGCCTTGAAAGAGCGGTGTCCTAGGCCGGGCTAGACGATGAGGGCCCTTTCATTGGTGAGCCGCACAGGAATCGAACCTGTGACCCCCTGATTAAAAGTCAGGTGCTCTACCGACTGAGCTAGCGGCTCACACAGGTATTTTTATATACTATATTATTGATAGTTTGTCAACATCTCAAATGTACAATTTATCTTCTGATCTTTCCAAGCTGTATTTTATCAAAAATTATGAGATTTTTCAATGATCATTTCTAAGATATAATAATCATAGAAATTATCTATTTAGGAGGTAAAAAGTAATGAAAATAGTCATTATAGGTGGTTCTGGACATATAAATTACGTGATGGAAGGATTAAAGGAAATTACAGATTATAAAATTGTTGGTGTTGCTCCTGGATCATATGGTGAGGATATAAGCAAAGTTTTAGAAACGATAAAAGCTCTTCCTTATAAGGTAAATGTGTATGATAATTATGAGAAGATGATAGAAGAAACTAAGCCTGATATAGCAGTAGTTGCTTGTCATTTTGGAGACATTGCAAGGTTAAATATGAAAGTATTGAAGTATGGTTGTCATGTTTTTAGTGAGAAACCATTAGCTACTACCATGGAAGATCTAGAAAATCTGAAGAAAGTTTATTATGAATCCAATAAACATCTATGTGCTATGTTTGGAATAAGATACAAATCATGGTTTCTAACAGCTTGGCATAAAATTCAAGAAGGTGTAATAGGTAATATTAGATTAATAAACACTCAAAAATCTTACAAATTAGGGAATAGACCAGAGTTTTATAAACACAGGGAATCTTATGGGGGGACAATTCCATGGGTAGGAATTCATGCTATTGATTGGATTTATTGGTTTACCAATAAGAAATTTAAAAAAGTATATGCTACTCACTCAAGAAAATATAACAAAGATAATGGGGATTTAGAGGTCACAGCTCTTTGTTTTTTTACTTTGGAAAACGAAATATTTGCTTCTTTAAGCATTGATTATTTAAGACCATCTAATGCTCCAACTCATGATGATGATAGAGTAAGAATTGTGGGTACGGATGGTATAATAGAAATCATTTTTAACAAAGTATTTTTAATAAACGAGAAGTATAAAGGTGAAGAGTTACTACTTATGCCAGGAAAAAGGATCTTTGTGGATTTTATCAATGAAATAATGGGGAAGGGAAAATGTATGGTTAGGCCAGAAGATTCCTTCTATGTTACTGAGGTAGCTATTAAGGCAAGAGAATCGGCAGATAGCGATAAAATTATATTACTTTAAATTTTTAATATCCTTTATTGCTTGCTTTGCCATATTAGCTCTTGGGGGACAACCTTGTACATATAGTCCTCTATCTCTATATGGAAAAGTGCAATTCCCAAAAAGAATGATTTTATCTGTCAGTTTAAATTTGTCCAAATCTTCAACAGGGCCTAATACTATAGTTACATCTGAAAGATCAACATCTGGATAGTTTTCAATGATGTCTGAGAGACCACTGCTTACTGCCCTTTTACATCCCTGGCATGCCTTAAATGGATCTATTATATTTATTCTGTCCCTAAAATTTTCATAGTCTATGATTGGCAAAGCAATATTTTTTCTCCATTCTAAAGATTCTATAGATTCACCAACAAGTTCTATATTCCCCATATCTATAGGTCCAAGTCCTAAGTCATTTGCTAATGTTAGGTGTCTTATATTGTGAGGATCAGCATTTAATATTAATGCTGATACAGAATCTACAGCAACTACATTATCTCCAGCAATCAATGTATTACTCTCTATTCCATATCCTGTAACTGGGAAATTTCCAACTATAGTATGTATTGCAGTAGAAATTACAAGATTACTTCTTCTAAAATAGTTAAGATCTACAATTGCATCCTCTAATCCAGAAAGGTGTATCAAAAGAGTTGTTTCCTTAGGCATAATTCCCATTATGTTTTTCATACCATTTGATATAATAGTTAAGGCATGAAATCTCAGACCAGGTACATTTATAAATACATCACATTCTTCTACAATTTTAGGTATGGGAACAGCTGTTTTTATAACTCTGGCATTAGGTAATACCCTTAAATTAAAATGAGTGTCATCAAAGCATACTACTTTTGCTATATCTATTTTCTCTTGAGGATACCATTTATAAACACTAGGTGTTCTCTCTCCTATATATACCTCTTTTGCTCCTTGTTCTTTACATAACCTTGCTATGGAAAGAACCACATCAGGGTCTGAAATAAAACCTTTCTCTTCCTTACTTATAAAGGCATTTGGTTTTATTAGAACAACATCACCTGACTTTACAAATTTATCAATTCCGCCAATAAGATCTATCGCATCTCCAACAGCATTATATATATTTTTATTAGTTGTTCTCACTATACTAACCTTACTTTTTTGGTTCATATTATTTACCTCCATTTTCATAATTTGCAAAATATATGTATAAAAGTAAAAGCTTATTAAAGTATAGAATTATATAACTAAAGTTGTCAAATTTTATTTTCTAATCTTGAAATCTTGACAAATACTTGTATAAAGTGATAAATTGTAATGTTAATTCATTTAAAATATCAACTTTTGTAAGGAGGTTATAGGGAATGTTTGCTATAGTGGAAACAGGAGGGAAACAATATAAAGTAAGTGTAGGAAGCTTAGTTAATGTGGAAAAAATAAAAGCAAATGTGGGTGAAGAGGTAGTATTGGATAAAGTTCTATTGGTAAGTAAAGAGGATAACGTTTTGGTAGGAAAGCCATACGTAAATGGTGCTAAGATTAAGGCAAAGGTAGTTAGGCAGGATAAATATCCAAAAGTAATTGTATTTAAGTTCAAAAGAAAGAAACATTATAGAAGAAAGTATGGTCATAGACAGCCGTTTACACAACTCTTAATACAAGAAATAGTAATACCTTAAAAATAGGAGGTGAAAATAAATGGCTCACAAAAAATCAGGTGGAGCAAGTAGAAATGGTAGGGATAGTAATCCTAAATATTTGGGAGTAAAGAGATTTGAGGGGCAGTTGGTGGATGCTGGAAATATATTAGTTAGACAGAGAGGTACAAAGATTTATCCAGGTATAAATGTGGGTTTGGGTAAAGATTTCACTCTTTATGCATTAAAACCAGGTATTGTTAAGTTTTCTGTAAAACATGGCAGAAAATATATAAATGTTCTCCCTGTTTCTCAAAATTAATCCAAGGTATGTTTATAGACCGGGCAAAAATATATATTAAAGCAGGTGATGGGGGTAACGGATGTATTGCTTTTCGTAGAGAAAAGTATGTGCCCAAAGGAGGACCTGCTGGTGGTGATGGTGGTAAGGGTGGAGATGTAATTATAGAAGCTGATGAGAATTTGGATACTCTGCTCGATTTCCATTATAAACGTCATTATTATGCTGAGAGAGGAGAGCACGGAAAAGGTAAAAATCAAAAAGGAAAAGATGGAAGGGATTTAATTATTAAAGTTCCAGTAGGAACTTTAATTTTTGATGCTGAAACAGGAGAATTACTAGGGGATTTGACATTCCATGGGCAAAGAATAGTAGTAGCAAAAGGTGGTAAGGGTGGTAGAGGTAATGCTAATTTTGCAACCTCTACAAGACAGACCCCTTATTTTGCAGAAAAGGGAGAAAAAGGAGAGGAAAGGTGGCTATATTTAGAATTAAAACTTTTAGCTGACGTAGGACTTGTGGGCTTGCCAAATGCGGGTAAATCAACTCTTCTTTCAAAAATAACTAATGCAACTCCAGAAATTGCTCCCTATCCTTTCACAACAAAATTCCCTAATCTTGGTGTTGTGGATAGAGGAGATTTTACATTTACTGTAGCAGATATTCCAGGAATCATAGAAGGAGCTCATGAAAACAAGGGAATGGGAGATGAATTTTTAAGACATATTGAGAGAACATCAGTTCTGGTTTTTGTTCTTGATGGAAGTGATTTGGAGAATCCTCTACAAAAAGCATATGAAATATTACAAAAAGAGTTAAGTCTTTATAGCCCAAAACTTCTTGAAAAACCGAGGATTATTGTAATCAATAAAATTGATTTACCAGAGACTCAAGAAAGAATGAAAGAAATTAAAGAATGGCTTAAAAGCTTAAGTATACCTTATATCTTTATCTCAGCCAAAGAGGGAATAAATGTAGATAAGTTTTTAGAAATGTTAGAAAAATATGTGAAAGAAAAGAAGAAAGATATTCCTGCTATTGACTTAGATAAAGAGATTTCTAATAAAGAATTAATTAAAGAGTTAGAGGTACCATTACTTGAGAAAAATGAAGAAAATATATGGGTACTTAAAGATGATAAAACTGAAAAAATAGCTAATAAATTAGATCTTTATAATCCGCAAGCCTTTGCCTATTTTTCTAATTATATTAAAAGACGAGGAATTATAAAACTTTTGAATAAATATAGAGTGTCTGATGGGGATATAGTTAAAATAGGAGATTACATGTTTATATTTGATAAAAAAAATAATTCTTTAATATTGAAGGGATAACTATGAAGAGAATTGGCGTTTTAGGAGGTACTTTTGATCCTATTCATTATGGACATCTCTGGTTTGCAGAATATGCAAGAGAAAAATTTCATTTAGATAAGGTATTTTTTATACCTAATAAGATACCACCCCATAGAGAAATTCCAGAAGCTACCTCAAAACAAAGATATGAGATGGTTATGTTAGCTATTCTTAATAATCCTTATTTTGAGGTATTACCTATAGAGCTTGAAAGAGAAGGTGTTTCTTACACTATTGACACTTTAAAAGATCTATCTTCTCTTTTTTATAATACGGAGATGTATCTTTTACTGGGACAAGATGCATTTAAATATTTTCTAACTTGGAAGGATCCTTATGATATTTTGGGACTTTCAAAAATAGTTATTGGAAGTAGAGGAGAAAATTATTTTTCCGAAGAGATTAAGGAGCTTTTTGAAAAATTTGAAGATAGAATCTTTTTTCTGGAATTTCCATATTTCCCAATTTCGGCAAGAGAGATTAGGGACAGAATAAAAAAAGGGTTGTCTATTAAATACTTGGTACCAGATCTTGTAGAAAATTATATAATTAAAAATAGAATATATTGTAAGGAGGAAAAGGAAAATGGTGAATGATATTTTAGGTACTGATGTAGTGGTTCAGATAGGTATAATTGTGAGAGATATTGAAAAGGCAGTAGAGGAATATTCTAAAATTTTTGGGGTTGAAAAACCTGAAATTATTATCACTGATGTCTATGAAAAAGCTAAGACACAATATAAAGGAAATCCTACACCAGCAAGGGCTAAGCTTGCTTTCTTTAAAAATTTTAAGAACGTAGAGATAGAACTTATTGAACCGGATGAAAATCCTTCTACTTGGAGAGAGTTTTTAGATACTCATGGGGAAGGGGTACATCATTTAGGATTTTTAGTAAAGGGTACGAAAAAGATAATAGAGGATTTTAAGAAAAATGGGATAGAAGTTGCTCAGCAAGGCTACTATACAGGTGGTATGTATACTTATCTTGATTCATTTGAAAGAATAAAATTTATAATAGAACTTTTGGAGAATTTTTAGAAAATGAGGAGAATTCTTGCAATATTAGGGGATTTTTATCATCCTGAAGTTTATTTGAAAGAAGTCTTAGAAAAAGTAAAAAATAAAGAGGACTATATTGATTATATAATTCCAGATGATTTTCCTATTAATTTAAAAAATTATCATCTAATTATTTTGGGAAGGGAAAATAGAATAGGGCAAGATAAAGACAAAGTTTGGATGCGAAAAGATATAGAAAGTAATATACAAAATTATATATTAGAAGGAGGAAAATTTTTAGTCTGGCACTCTGGTCTTGCCTCCTATGATCCAGAAAGTCTTTTTGTAAAAGATATATTAAAAGGTTATTTTAAATATCATCCTGAAAGAGGGAAAGTAGAATATTTCGGAAAATCGCCTAAGGATGGGAAAAATATAAATTTTGAGCTTCTTGATGAACACTATTTTGTATATTGTGATAAAGGAAGAACAAATGTTTTTCTTTATTCCAAATCCTTAAATGGGGAATCCATAGCAGGATGGTATCATTGTTATGGTAATGGAAAGGTGGTATGTATAACACCTGCTCATAACGAAGCTTTATCAGATAAACATTTTTTGGAATTTTTTAAAGAATTAATGGAATGGATATGAACGAAATTCAAAAATATCTTCTTCAAATAGAGAAAAGATTACAAGAAAATTGGAATAAGTTTTCATCAGAGGTTCCAGTTCATTTTATTACTGCATACCATATGGGCTGGGTGGATGAAAACTTTCAGCCTCTTATGGAGTTTAAAGGTGGAAAAAGATTAAGACCTCTTTTTTGTGTATTAATAAATCAATCCTTAGGTGGTGATCTTGACTCTGTTTTAGATATAGCATCCTCTTTAGAATTTCTTCATAATTTTTCTCTTGTTCATGATGATATTCAAGATAGAGATGAGAAAAGACATGGAAGATGGACTGTATGGAAAATTTGGGGAGAAGCTCAAGCTATAAATGTGGGAGATCTTTTATTTGATATGACATTTCAGGTTCTATCTAATTTAAATCCTCAGCTTCTTGCTAAAACCCTATCAACTATTACTGAGACTATAAGAGAACTTATAGAAGGTCAATATCTGGATTTATTGTTTGAAAAAAAGAAAGAAGTATCTCTTAAAGAATATCTTATTATGATAGAGAAAAAGACAGCTAAACTTTTTTCTACAAGCTTCTATTTAGGAGCTTATTCAGCAATTTATAAGGAGGATATAGCAAAAATCTTCCAAGAGATTGGTAGAGATTTTGGATTGTTCTTCCAGATAGCTGATGATGCTATGGGAATTTGGGGTGATCCAAATAAAACAGGAAAGAACACCTTTAATGACCTTTTACGACGGAAGAAAACTTATCCTGTATTGTACTTATATTCGGAGGCTTCAGATAAGGAAAGAATGATGTTAGAAGAAATATGGATGAGGGAAAGATTATCTGAGAGGGATATTTTATATATAATTGAGCTTTTAGATAAAAAAAGGGTAAAAGAAGCTACCTTTAATATTGCTGAAAAATACTTTGACAAAAGTTATAATAAGCTAATGAGTTTTAAAGATCTTTATAATATTTCTCTAATTAAGGATCTTTTTGAAAGCTATTATAAATTAATCTTCTCTCTCCAAAGATCATAAATCTCTCTTCCTACAATTTTTAAATAGGTATTCAATTCTCTTGAGAAAGAAGATTTTTCATATGCCCATCCCCACTTTTGAGGTTCATATCTTGCTAGCATAGATAGAAGAAATAGAATAAGATAATGGACAGCTAAAGGTTCTAATGAGGTTTTTTTTTCGAGAAAGAGGAAGAGATCTCCTAAGGTGTATTTTTCACCCTCGGGAAGAGCATGGGAAGATATAGATTTGTAAAAAGTAGGAAAAAGACCTTTTTCCTTAACGAGAACTGTTTCATTTTTAGGATCATAGTTTTTAGTCCAATCTATGGATTTTTCTCCAGCTACTCTTACTGTAAGTCCATGTAAAACCTCTCTTGGTATAATCTTGGAGTTTTTCAAAATTATAATTTTGGCTAATGCTACTATACCATAGAAAAAGAGAAGAGGAGAGACAAAATAGTCAGATTTTTCAGCTATTTCCAGATTACTTTTTGCTTGTATTAAGGTATAGTGCAGAAAAAGACGCTCTCCTTCTCCTATATCCTTAGAAAGGATATTTTCGTAATTTATTATATCTTTATAAGGAGAGCGTCTTAACATATTACTTTTGGAGTTTAAAGTTCTTTAAGGCACTCTATAAACTCTTCTAATCTTTTTATGACTCTTTCTTTCCCAAGAATTTCTGCAAGTTCGTAAAGACCAGGCCCAACAGTTTTATTTGTTAATGCAACACGGATAGGATGGACTAAATTTTTTGTTGGAATCTGATGGGTTTCAGCTAAATTTCTTAATATGTTTTCTAAATTTTGAGCGCTGAATTCTGAATTTGGAATTTTAGACCATTCTTCTTTAATTTTCTCTAAATAGATATGTATATCTGGACTTTTACATACTTTTTTTACAGTTTCAAGGTCGTAATTAAGTTTATCTAAGAAGAAATAATCTCCATATTCTCGTATCTGGGATAGGGTTTTTAATCTTTCTTGTAGAATAGAGACAACTTTTAAATAGTAATTTTTATCAAAATTGTTCCTATTGAACCATTCTACCTCTTCTAAGAATGGCAAAGTAAGCTCAGCCAATTTTTCCACAGAAAGTCTTCTTATATGTTGTGTATTTATCCACTCAAGTTTTGTTATATCAAAAATACCTGGATTTTTAGTGACCCTTCTTAAATCAAAAAGTTCTATTAATTCTTCAATTGTATAAATTTCTTTATTTTCTTCTGGGGTCCACCCTAAAAGAGCAAGGTAGTTAACTAAAGCTTCTGGTAAATATCCCATCTTTTTATATTCTGTAACAGATGTAACACCATGTCTTTTTGAAAGCTTAGATCGATCCGGGCCAAGAAGTAAAGGTAAATGGGCAAATTCAGGTGGAGTCCAGTTAAGGGCATTATATATAAAAAGCTGTTTGGGAGTATTTGATATATGATCTTCTCCTCTTATTACATGAGTGATTCCCATTGTGTAGTCATCTACAACTACAGCAAAATTATAGGTAGGAATGCCGTCTGATTTCATTATCACAAAATCTCCTATATCCTCATTATCAAATTCTATTTCGCCTCTTATGATGTCATTAAAAACAGTTTTACCTTCTGGAACTAATAATCTTATAACAGGTTTTCTTCCCTCTCTTTCGTATTTTGCTATTTCTTCATCTGATAGATATAAGCATTTTCTATCATATTTTGGAGGTCTTTTTTGAGCTAAAGCCTCTTTTCTTCTTTGTTCTAATTCTTCAGGAGTGCAATAACAATAATATGCTGCACCTATTTTAAGAAGCTCTTCTGCATATTTTCTGTACAGATCTAATCTTTGAGTTTGATAATATGGACCTTCATCCCAATATAGACCAAGCCAAGTTAATCCTTCTAAAATATTTTCTTCATATTCTTTTGATGACCTTTGTATATCAGTATCCTCAATTCTTAATATAAATTTTCCATTGTTATGCTTTGCAAAAAGCCAGTTAAAAAGAGCAGTATGAGCAGTCCCTACATGGAGATATCCAGTGGGGCTTGGTGCTATTCTTACTCTTACATTATCCATACTTAGCCTGTTCTCTCCCTTCCACTAAAGTATTTTATATGAGTATGTAACTTCTGCTGTGTTTCTTAACATAGCAGATACAGAGCAGTATTTTGTTTGAGAAAGATCTATAGCTTTTTTGATGTTAGCTTCATTTAAATTTTCCCCTTTGAAAATGTATTCAATATGTACTTTGGTATAAACCTTAGGATGCTCTTGGGCTCTTTCTGCTGTGATTTTCATTTCAAAATGTTCAACCTTCTCTTTCATTTTATTTAAAATAGAGATTACATCCATACCTGTACATCCCCCAAGAGCTACAAGTATAAGCTCCATAGGGCGAGGTCCTTCATTTCCTCCTCCATGATCTGGTGTAGAATCCATGACGATATTGAAGTTAGAAGGAGTTGTTCCTGTAAATTTCATTTCTCCATTCCATACAACCTTTGTTTCCATTTCTTTCATCCTCCTTTCTTAAATTATTTTAAATACTTTTAAAGTATACAGAGTATTTAATTATTGTCAACGATTTAATTATAAGCTAAAATAATTTCACAAACAAAATAATTAAAGGAGGCATAAAGATGGTAGAGAAATTGGATCAAATTGAGGTTCTTAAAAACTTAGACCCCAAGGACATGTATTCAGCAGTTTATAATTTGCCAGAACAAATAGAAAGAGCTGCAGAAGTTTCTTATTCTACTCCTATAAAAAATGTGTCTTATAATATAGAGAGGGTTCTTGTGCTTGGTATGGGCGGATCTGCTATAGGAGGCGACGTTTTACAAAGTGCCCTTTTTAAAGAAGCAAGATTTCCTATATATGTAAACAGAGATTATGATCTCCCTACTTGGGTGGATAGTAAAACCTTAGTATTTGCGGTTAGTTATTCAGGTAATACTGTAGAAACTTTAAATTCTGCCAAAGCTGCTTATGATAAAGGAGCCTCTGTTGTAGCAGTAACAAGTGGAGGAAAATTAAAAGAATTTGCAAATGAAAAAAATCTTACTTTGGTTGAGATACCATCAGGCATGGCACCAAGAGCTGCTATAGGCTATGTAACAATTCCTTCTTTTGTAGTTTTGGAAAAAATAGGAGCAGTATCCTCTAAAAAGTCAGAGATAGAGGAGACTATTAATTATCTTAAAAAGGCAAGAGAAAGCTTCAAGAGAGAAGTACCAACAGAAGAAAATGTAGCCAAAAAAGTTGCAAAAATGATCTTTAAGCGTATTCCTGTTATTTATGCTGTAGAGGAAAAATGGAAGGTAGCAGCTTATAGATGGAAATGTCAAATCAATGAAAATTCAAAATATCCTGCATTTTATCACTTCTTTCCAGAGCTTAACCATAATGAAATTATGGCGTGGGAAGCTATGGATGAAGTTATTAAGCCATTAACTCTTATTTTCTTGTACACCTCTCTTGATGGAGAAATGAAGATTAGGGTAGAGTTCATGAAAGAGAAAATATCTGAAAGAGGAGTACCTATATTCATGTGGCAAGCTGAAGGAAAATCTCCTCTTACTCAGTTCTTTTCTATGACATATTTAGGAGATTTTGCTACTGTATATCTTGCTTATTTAGCAGATAAGGATCCTTTCTCTATAGGATATATTAATGAACTTAAGATGAGGATAGGACAGCCCTTAAGTTGAAGGTATTAGCTCTATCTGACATTGAATCTCCAAATTTTTATGAAAAATTTGATATAACTCCATATAAAGGGGTAGAGGGGGTTATATCCTGTGGTGATGTTATGCCGGAACTTCTTACTTATATAGCTACAATGTTAAATGTACCAGTATTTTATGTACATGGAAATCACGATGAGATATATGAAAAGAGGCCTCCAGAAGGTTGTGAAAGTATTGATGGAAGGATGATAGAGTTTAAAGGGAGGAAAATTTTGGGACTTGGTGGTTCTATAAAATATAGTGTAGGTAAATTTCAATATACCGAAGAGGAAATGGAGTGGAGAATTAGAAGATTGTTTTTAAAGTTAAGAAAAGGGGTGGACATTGTGGTAGCTCACTCTCCACCTTTTGGAATTCATGAAGGAGATGATTTAGCTCATAAAGGTTTTAAAGCTTTTCTAAAATTAATAGAGAAATATCAACCTCAATATTTTCTTCACGGGCATACACACATGAATTATGTTTATAACTCTAAAAGGTTTGCAGAGCTTGGTAATACAAAAATTATAAACTGTTCTGGAATAATTCTTTTGGATTTATAGAAATGAGGTTTTTTAAGAGATTTTTAAAAAATAAAAAACATTTAAAGAGTTTTGATGAAGTTTTAAAAGAAGAAGAAATTTCAGGATGGAGAGACTTAGGTTATCAGACTATTGAGGTTGATAAGATTGTTGGTAGTGTTGGAAGATATAAAGATTTTGATGAAGAGTTTAGACCTTTAAAAGGTAGTTCAAAAAGTAGATTACAAGAGCTTGAAAATGCAATTTTGAGAGGAAAAATTTTACCTCCTATCGAGGTTTATAAGATAAAAGATGAATATTATGTTGTTGATGGAAATCATAGAGTGGCTGTAGCAAAGAAATTAGGTCAGAAAGAGATTGATGCTCATGTAATTGAATATATTCCTTCTGAAAACAGTATAGAAAATATATTACACAGAGAAAGGTCAGATTTTGAATTAATTACAGGGTTAAGAGGGATAATTCTTACAGAAATAGGGCAGTATAGAAAGCTTTTAAATCAAATTTTAGAACATAAATATTATATGAGCGAAAAAAAGGGGGAAGAGGTTAATATTAAAGAAGCGGCAAGAGATTGGTATAGAAATATTTATCTACCAATTGTTAAAAAAATCCAACAAGAAAGACTTTTGGATGCTTTTCCAGGAAGAACAGAAGCAGATCTTTACGTTTATATATCAGATCATAAATGGTTAGAGAGTCAGAAAAGAGGTTATGATATCGGATTTGATAAGGCCATTGAAGATTTTAAAAACTTACTACCAGGCATAACTTTAAAGGATAAAATTTTAGAGCTTTTCAAAAGACCTTTTTAGAAGAGAGAAAGTTGATTTTCTGAAGATGCCTCTTCTGGAAAAATTATTATTTTACCATAGACCCCATCATATCCCGGAATTTTTTTTATTTTTCCTTGTCTCATAAGGTTTATGCCTTTGGCAATTTTTTCTCCAGAAATTCTAATTATATCCTCTAATGATACATCCATTAAGATGCTTAGCTCATTTCCAAGATTTGATATGGTTTTTAAATATTCCCTTTGTACTATAGGTGATGAAGGTTCTTTATTTAAAGATTGCCCAATAATCTCTTCCAATGGTACTAAATTTTTATAAGGTATTTTAATAGGTAAATATACCTCTTCTCTATCAGCTAATTCTTCTACTCTATGTAGAACACCTATAGTAAGTGGTTTACCGCAAATGGGACAGATTTTCCCTAACTTAATACTCTCTTTGGGGTGTAATGATATATTACAATTTCTATGACCATCAAAGTGGTATTTTCCTTCTTCTGGGAAAAATTCTATAGTATATAAAAATTTATCTTTATCTTGATTTTTAATAGCATTAAAGATATCTTTGTAATTTAAATTGCAATTAAGTACATTAGCTTCTCTACCTATTTTATTTGGAGAATGGGCATCTGAATTTGAAATTAAACAAATCTTATCTAATTTACTTAACCTCCAATTCATAGAGGGATCACTACTTAATCCAGTCTCTATAGCAAAAATGTATTTAGAATAATTACCAAAGGCTTCTTCTATTGAGTCAAAACCTGATTTTGAGCCAAATATAGAGTACCAAGGTGTCCAAGCATGAGCAGGTATTATATGGATCTCTTCAGATAAATCCCAAAGTTGAGGTATAACTTTTTGTATGGGTTCACCCAATGTTGGCCTTCCATCTGACGTTAAATTACTATATTTTTCAAGTATGCGATTAATCTTATATGCTATCTCAAAGGAAGGAGCAAAAATAAGAAGATGAATTCTCCTTAATTTGTTATTTTGATTATATATAAGACTTATCTCTGAGGATAAAATAAAATAAATATCATTGTAAGAATATATGCCGTAATTTTCTTCTTTTAATTTACCTTTCAACTCGTTAAACCATAATGGATGCGTAAAATCGCCAGTACCTAAAATATTTACTCCCTTAATTTTAGCCCATTTTGTAAGGCTATGGAGATCCATATCTTTACTTGTAGCCCTGCTATATTTTGAATGTATATGAAAATCCGCAATTAACCTCAATTTATTAATCTCTTTATAATTCATTTTAAGTTATTTTAAAACAATCATTTATTTTTGTTAACATCAGATAAATTAATAGTGTACAATATAAACATTATTTTGATTAAGGAGGATACTTATGGACTTTTTATATTTTAAAAAGCTTTATCAAAACGAAAGATTATATGGATTTAAAGCAAAGAATAAGGAAGAATGGCTAAATTGGAGAAAAAATTTTAGATTAAAGTTAATTGAACTTTTAGGGGGATTTCCAGAAAAATGTGATACCAATTTGAGGGTTTTAGATACTAAGGATTTTGAGGATTATAAGAGAGAACTTATTATATTCAATTCGGCAGAAGATATAGAAGTTTATGCTTATCTTCTTACTCCCAAAAAGGTAGAACTTCCTGCTCCTGCTGTTATTGCTGTTCCTGGTCATGGAATAGGGATGAATGATGCTGTTGGACTTGATGAGAATGGTAATGAGAGAGAAATTCCATCTGGTTATATGAAGGATTTTGGAATCTCATTGGTAAAACAGGGTTTCATTACATTTGTTATTGAACAATTGGGTTTTGGATACAGGAAAATAGTAAAGAATGAAAAGATTTCTTCTTGTAGAGAGTTATTTTTCTGGGCTTTAATGCTTGGTAAAACAGTTATAGGACTTAGGGTTTGGGATATAATAAGAAGTATTGATTTACTTCAAGGTTTCCCTGAGGTAAAAAAAGATTCTATAGGCATTTATGGGATTTCAGGTGGTGGGACCTCTTCCTTATTTGCATCATCATTAGATGATCGTATTAAAGCTACCGTTATTAGTGGATATTTAAATACCTTTAGAGACAGCGTATTAAGTATTTCTCATTGTGAATGCAATTATATTTATGGTATTTTGAAATATGCAGAGATGTATGATATTGCAGGACTTATTGCACCAAGATTTCTATTTATTGAACATGGTATAAAAGATCCTATTTTTCCTATAGAAGCAACAAAATTTGCTTTTTCAAAGATTAAAAAAGTATATGATTTTTTAAATGTATCTGATAATTTAAATTATGAGTTTTTTGATGGGGGACATGAGATTTGGGGGAATAAATCTTTTCAATGGCTGAAGAATGTTTTGGTCTGATTGATGTTTGACTTTTAAAAGGATAACATGTAAAATATCCTAAAAAAGTATGAATTTAGAGGTGTAATAATTATGAAATTATCAACAAGGTCAAGATATGGTTTGAGAGCTCTCATATACATAGCTAAAAATCAAAAAGAGGGAAATCCTGTAAGTGTAAGGAGAATATCTGAGGCTGAAGAGATTCCTCTAAGATACTTGGAAAGAATTATGAGAATTCTTTCGCAAAACAAATTTGTTAAGGCTGAGGTTGGAGCAGAAGGTGGTTATTATATAAATGGTGATCCAAAGGAAATTAAGATTTTAGAGGTGGTAGAGGCTTTAGAGGGTAGGACTGCATTAGTGGATTGTATAGTTTTTCCTAATAAGTGCAAGAGGGTTTCTCAGTGTAAAACAAGACCTTTATGGATTGAGATGACAAATAAACTAAGAGAAACGCTAGCTAAATATACACTTTATGATTTTGTTAAAGGAGAAAAGACTTAATTAATTTTATATGTGGAATCTTATATATAATACATCTCCATCTTCTACTATATAATCTTTCTTTTCTACTCTTACTTTTCCTTCTTGATATGCCTTTTTCCAATCACCGATTTTTACAAGCTCGTCCCATCTTATTACTTCAGCTCTTATAAAACCTTTTGCAATATCTGTATGAATAACACCAGCAGCATTTAAAGCTGTGCTTCCTTTTTTTAGCTTCCAAGCTCGAGCATCCTTTTCTCCAACTGTAAAGAAGGAAATAAGATTGTTAAACTCAAAAATTTTATCTATTAATAGGTTTCTTATGCTTTTTGATAAGTTATACATGGACAAATACTCTGTGACATCTTTTTCATCAAGTTCTAAGAGTTCTTCTTCTAATTTAGCCGGAAATAAGAAATAGATTTTATCTTTTAATTTCTCCTTTATGGAATTTAGAAGTTTTTCATCTTCTAATTGAGTATTTGAGATATTTATTATGTAAAAAATTGGTTTTATAGATAGTAGATTCCAAGCAGAAAGTATTTTTAGTTCATCCTCTCTAAATTCCATATTGCTTAATGGAATCTCATCTAATAAACTTTTTTGGATTTTATCTAAAACTGCTTTTTCAGGTATACCTAATTTTCTATTTTTCAAAAGTTTTTCTGTAGTTTCCAGATCTTTTAGTATAAATTCATTTTCTTGGTTTTTTATCTCATCAAGATCTTTATCTTCTCTAAAAAGAGGCAGCATATAAAGAATTATTTCTGCTTTTTGTATTTTTTCATAAAGTTGGGGATTTAGGGATGTAAAAGTAGCATTACCTGGTGGATCCATAAAGTCTAAGTTTATAAAATTAATAGATTTACTTTTAAAGATTTTCCAAAGTTCTATTAGCCTTTCATCCTCTTTGGGTACTGCACATATATTATAATCAGAAAATTTAATGTGTGCCTTTCCTTTTGAAAGGACTTTTATAAGTGTTGTTTTTCCTGATTGAGATTCTCCAACTATTAAGTTTGCCATTAAATATCAAATACCACCTGTATTATCCATTGGTTATCTTTATTTTCAATCTTTAATAGATTATATGTTACTGCTTTTATTTCTCTTATGATTTCATGTTTTCTAGGATCAAATTTCTCACCAAAACAGTGGCTTATTAGTTGATTATTCCCTATAAGGGTGACATTAAATTTTTTGAATATAAGTCTTTTAACGTCAAATACATAAAGGAGTTCATTTAACCATGTAACAAGTAGAGATTCTAAATCTTCAGCATCTACTTCAATGTCAAACCTTTCCTTTTCATCAATTTTTTCTAACGGACACATAAGGTCAAACATTGCTTCTGCTGATACCTCAAAAGCTTCTTCCTTCGTACTTCCATATGCAATTATTCCTATATCTGCTGTATGATCTATTAATTCATATTTTTTCATTCTTCGTTACTCACCAGATCAATACTAACTACTCTATCTTCATCATTTAATTTTACCAATTTTACCCCTTGAGTATTTCTACCCATGATAGGTATATTTTTTACAGCTAATCTTATGATTTGACCCTTTTGAGTGCTAATTAATATTTCATCATTTTCTGACACATTTTTTACTCCTATTAAATTACCTGTTTTAGGTGTTATTTTTATTGCTCTAATTCCAATTCCACCTCTTTTTTGCAAATTGAATTCATCAGGTTTTATCCTTTTACCTATGCCATATTCTGTAACAAGTACAATGTCTTTATCATTTTTAACTATTATTCCACCTATTACAGAGTCGTCCTTTCTTAGTTTTATTCCTACCACTCCTTGAGCAGATCTCCCCATAGGTCTAACATCTTTTTCATCAAATCTTATAGCATTACCTTTCTTTGTAAGTAATATAATTTGATCGTTTCCAGTGGTTAAGAATACGTTAACCAATAGGTCATTATCTGCTAATTTTATAGCATTTATGCCGGTTTTTCTAACATTTTGAAATTCTTCCACAGGAGTCTTTTTGACTATTCCTTGAGAGGTTACAAATAGAAAATAGAGATTTTGAGGAAATTCATTTAAAGATATAATTTCTGTTATTTCTTCTCCTTCTGATATGCCTATATAATTCTTAAGAGGAGTACCTTTACTTTGTCTTGAAGTTTCATCTAATTCATAGGTTTTTATGTAAAAGACCCTTCCTTTGTTGCTGAATAAAAATAATGTACTTCTTGTAGATGTAACCACAAAAGAGGTTATTATGTCATTTATATTATTGGCAAGAGTATTAAGACCCTTTCCACCTCTTTTCTGTATTTGATACGTGGATAATGGAAGTCTCTTTATATATCCTTCTCGAGTAAGACATACAACTTCAGGATTATCAGGTACTAAATCCTCAATAGTTATGTCGCTTTTTTCTTCCTCTTGAATTTCTGTTCTTCTTTTATCAGAGTATTTATTTTTTATCTCTTTTAATTCCCCTGCAATTACTTTCCATAATTCTTTTTCATCGTTAAGTATTTTTTGTAGTTCTTCAATAGTTTTTCTTATGCTTTCCATCTCATTTATTAATTTCTCTTTTTCAAGCTTTGTTAATTGATGTAATCTCATGTCAAGAATTGCCTGAGCTTGTACCTGTGTGAGCTTAAATTTTATCATTAATTCCTCTCTTGCAGAATCAGCATTCTCAGCTTGTCTTATAATTCTTATTACTTCATCTAAGTGATCTAATGCTATTAACAATCCCTCTAAAATATGAGCCCTTGCCTTTGCTTTCTCCAGATCATACTTAGTTCTTCTCAGTACAACATCTTTTCTATGTTCTAAGAAAATCTTAAGTAATTCTATAAGATTAAAGACTTTAGGCTGACCATCCAAAATAGCGAGCATGATAACTCCAAAAGTGGTCTCTAATTGGGTATGTTTATAAAGCTGATTAATAACAATTTGGGGTTCTGCTTCTTTTCTAAGCTCTATTACAACTCTTATTCCATGTTTATCCGACTCATCTCTTAGATCTTTTATTCCAGTTATTTTCTTTTCTTGTACAAGTTCGGCAATTTGGGTTAGTAGATTAGCCTTGTTAACCTGATAGGGTATTTCGGTAATAATAATATTTTTTTCACCTTTCTTTGTTTCCTCTATTTTAACCTTTCCTCTTACTATGATTTTACCTTTACCTGTTAAGTAACTTTCCCTTATTCCTTTTCTTCCCACAATTATTCCACCTGTTGGAAAATCAGGACCATCTATAAACTTTAATATTTCATCAAGCCCTGTATGAGGATTTTCTATTAAATATAGTAAGGCATCTATTAATTCTCCTAAATTATGAGGTGGGATATTAGTTGCCATTCCTACAGCTATTCCAGAAGAACCATTCATAAGAAGCTGAGGAATTTTAGTGGGAAGTACTACCGGCTCCTTTAGTGAATTGTCATAGTTGGGTACAAAATCTACCACATCTTTTTCTATATCTGCAATCATTTCTGAGGCTATAGGAGCAAGTCTTACCTCTGTGTATCTCATAGCTGCTGGTTCGTCTCCGTCTATGGAACCAAAATTCCCATGTCCATCTATTAATGGGTATCTGAAGGAAAAATCCTGAGCCATTCTTACTAATGCTTCATAGACTGCAGCATCCCCATGAGGATGATATCTACCTAAGACATTACCTACTACATGGGCACTCTTTTTGTAGGGTCTATTATGTAGCATTCCAGATTCGTACATAGAATATATAATTCTTCTTTGTACAGGTTTTAGTCCGTCCCTTGCATCAGGTAAAGCTCTTCCTACGATTACGCTCATAGCGTAATCCAAGTAGGAATTTTCCATCTCTTTTTCTAAGCCAACTAATATTATTTTGCTTTTTTCCATTTTCTCCTCAGAATTAAAAAAATTTCAATGATATTGAAAAATAAAGACTATATATTTTAACATAAGAGCTTATTTTTTGTGTAGATGTATTACAAAGAGTGTCCCTTCAGAAGTTTTTATTTTTGCTTGCGGTAAAAGGAATTCATTACTTATTCCTCTTGTAAGCTTTCTATATAATGGTTCATTTTGTAAGGGGTATTTTAAGCCTTCTAAAGAGATACCATCAACCACATCTGATAGGGGAATGAGGGAGAGTGTATCTCCCTTGTTCCCCCAAAATATTCTTTCTTCTTCCCCTTTCATAAGATATATATTTAAATTTTTATCTATTACATATGGCTCTATGCCCATATCTTTTACTTTTTCTAAAAAGAATAGATTAGAAAGTAAATGGTCAATCCTTCCCCCCAATAGTCCAATAAAATATATTTCTTGGGGGTTGAATTTTATAGCTTCTCTTACAGCTAATTCTAAATCAGTTTCATCTTTTTCTTTTGGATAAATTTTCCACTCTATTTTTTTATTCTCAAACTTTTTAGATATATCTTCTGTTAATGAATCTAAATCACCTACAATTATGTCAGGTGTTATATCAAACCTTAATGCCAATTTAGTACCACCGTTAGCACAAATAATTTTGTCGACAGGGAATATAGTTCCTATATCATTTATATCTAAATTGCTTTCTCCATTTGCAAAAATTACTATTTTCATAGATTCTTTTATTATATCTCACTTTCTTTTAGTCTGGGGTATATAAGTAGTACTAATGGTAAACATACAAAAGTACTAGGTACAACTACAAAAAGATTATATATTAGGGAGTAAATCCATGCAGGTGTCCCAGGTGGAGCATATTGGGAAAAGAAAATCACGCCTGACAGGAAATGAGCAAATAATCTTCCAAGACCACCAATAAATACTCCAAGTTCTATGGGTTCTTGGGTCTTTCTGAGGACAGCACCATAAATTAAAAGTAATGCCCCAAGAATACCTGCAACTATTAAAACTATTCTTGAAATTGGGAACCACTTCAATTTAAATTCTAAATCTTTAATATCCTCTTCTATATTAGTTTTTTCTTCACCTTGGGCAGATTGAAGTTTTAATTTTAACTCTTCTAGGGTTTTTTGAGCTTGAGGAAGTTCATTAGATATATTAACTACAAACAGAATTGAACCTGCTAAGAAAAGTAAAGCTATAAAAAAGGAAATTATTTTTGAGACCTTAACCTTTTTTGCTATTCCTGAAAGGCCTATTAAACCAAAAGCAATGGGATAATCTAATAAATATTGGGCCCAATGAACAACATACATATCTTGTAAGGAGTGTATAACCCCATATACTAATCCTACTAAAATACCTGGTAATGTTCCCCATCTTAAAGCAAAGATAAAGAGAGGAAGCATTTGCATACTTATACTTCCACCTTGAGGCATAGCTCCTATTCGCAAATACCAAAGAAGTAGAGATAAAGCTATGGATAGAGCACCCTCTGTAAGAAGCCTTACAGGCTTTTGAGACATTATGAAGCACCTCCTATATTAAAAATTAAGATTCCCTATCCAGCATAGTGGAAGGGAACCTTAATTTTTATATACCTTAAATGTTATATTTTTTTATCCTTAGCCCTTCCCTACGCTGGCATTACCCAGATCAGGTTCAAAGGGTCGGTAGCTTCCGCTACCATCTCAGCCTCGGATTAAGAGGCTCCCCCGGGAACCTTTTTTCTTTTAATCTGTAATTATATCATAAATTTTCTGGTTTTTCTCTTAATAGTCTTTCCAGCTTTTCTATTCTATTTTCAATGTTCTCAATTCTTGATTTTAGTTCTTCAATTAAACTTAGTTCAGGGTCTGGGATATTACCATGTTCTAGCATTTCCTTAGGAGTTAGTTTTCTCCCCTCTTGAACTATAACTCTTCCAGGTACTCCCACAACTGTACAATTGGGGGGTACAGACTTTAATACTACAGACCCAGCACCTATTCTTGTATTATCTCCTATAGTTATTGGACCAAGAACTTTTGCTCCTGCTCCTATAACCACATTGTTGCCTATCGTAGGATGTCTTTTACCCTTTTCTTTACCTGTTCCTCCTAAGGTAACGCCTTGGTATATGAGTACATTATCTCCAATTTCTGTTGTTTCACCTATCACTACCCCCATACCATGATCAATAAAGAAACCTTTACCAATCTTTGCTCCAGGATGGATCTCTATTCCTGTTAAAAGTCTATTGAGATGGGAAATTAAACGTGGAATAACTGGTATTTTTAAATTCCAAAGAAAATGGGCTAATCTATGTAATAATATAGCATGAAAGCCCGGATAACAAAGTATTACTTCTAAAAAATTTCTTGCAGCAGGATCCTTTTCAAATACAGCCTTGTAGTCTGCAACTATTGTTTCAATTATTTTAAGCATTTTTTTCACCCCATCCTTTATAAATTATACCAATTTGATATAAAATAACATAAAAATAAAAAATTTTCCACTGAGAGTTTTTGTTATTAAAAATTTATAGTATAATATCATCTAAAAATAGGAAAGGCTGTGAAGGGAAATAGTAACTACCAAATAGCAAGATAACAGAGAGGTTGGTATTAGCTGTAAACCAGCCATCTTGCAGGTAGTGAATGGGGCCTGGAGCCTTGGAACGAAAGAGATAATATATCTTCGAGTAGTCTCCAACGGGTTAGCCTCCGTTAAATGGGCAAAGAGTTGGGGGATATCTACCTCAATTAAGGTGGTACCACGAGACCAAGCCTTCTCGTCCTTTGTGGATGAGAAGGCTTTAATTTTTATTAGGGGAGGTTTTTAATGTATGAGTCAGTATAAGTATATTTTAGAAGAGTCAAAGCTTCCTAAGGATTGGTACAACATTATACCTGATCTTCCTTTTCCGCTACCTCCTGTAATTCATCCTGCAACATTACAGCCTGTTAAGCCTGAAGATCTTGCACCTATTTTCCCCTTGGAGTTAATTAAACAAGAAGTGAGTCAAGAAAGGTATATTCCTATTCCTGAAGAAGTGTTAAATATTTATAAGCTTTGGAGACCCACACCTTTGTATAGAGCTGTAAATTTGGAAAAATATTTAGATACACCAGCACATATATATTATAAATATGAAGGGGTTAGTCCTCCAGGAAGCCATAAACCAAATACTGCAGTAGCTCAAGCTTTCTACAATAAACTGGAAGGTGTAAAAAGATTATCTACAGAGACTGGAGCAGGCCAATGGGGCTCTGCTTTATCTATGGCATGCAATTTCTTTAAGTTAGAATGTAAGGTATATATGGTTAAAGTAAGTTATTATCAGAAACCTTATAGAAGATCCTTAATGGAAATATGGGGTGCAAAGGTTGTACCAAGCCCAAGTCAAGATACAGAAGCTGGAAGAAGGATTTTGGAGAAAGATCCAGATTCTCCTGGTTCATTAGGTATCGCTATTAGTGAAGCAGTAGAAGATGCAGTTAAGAGAGATGATACAAAATACTCCCTTGGTAGCGTACTTAACCATGTACTTTTACATCAGACCATAATTGGAGAAGAAGCTTTGATGCAGATGGAAATGGCAGAAGAATTTCCTGATGTGGTTATAGGATGTGTGGGTGGGGGAAGTAATTTTGCAGGTCTTTCTTTTCCTTTTGTAAGAGAAAAATTTAAGGGTAAAAAGATTAGAATTATTGCTGTAGAACCCGAATCTTGCCCAAGTCTTACAAAAGGTATATATACATATGATTTTGGTGATGTGGCTAAAATGACCCCCCTTTTAAAGATGTATACACTTGGCCATAATTTTATCCCTCCTTCTATTCATGCAGGAGGTTTACGTTATCATGGAATGGCACCTTTGGTAAGTGCTCTTTATCATAATGGATATATTGAGGCTGTAGCGTATCCTCAAACAAAAGTATTTGAAGCAGGAATTCTTTTTGCAAGGACGGAGGGTATTGTACCAGCACCAGAATCTTGCCATGCTATAAGAGCAGCTATTGATGAGGCTTTGGATGCCAAAGAAAAAGGAGAAAGAAGAGTAATATTATTTAACCTTAGTGGTCACGGTTTCTTTGATCTTTCTGCCTATGATCAATATTTAACAGGTAGACTGGAAGATTATTCTTATCCTAAGGAAAAGGTTGAAGAAGCACTTAAGGATCTACCTAAGATTTAAGCTATTTGAAGAGGGGAGAATTTAAGATTTCTCCCCTCTACTTTTTAAATCACACTTAAGCTCTTGAAATTTGTAAAAGAATATAATATAATTTACGTTGAAAGTTGGGCCCGTAGCTCAACGGCAGAGCAGCCGGCTCATAACCGGTTGGTTCTAGGTTCGAATCCTGGCGGGCCCACCATTTTTTATATAACTTTCATCATAAATACTTATAACTCCTTAAAGTCTATATGAATTTTTTTAATTTAACCTATTTGACTTTAGTTAATGGATGAAAGGAAAGAAGAAGATCAAAATATTCTTTTTGTAAAATACTTTAATTAGTAAAAGAGTTTTAAAGGAAAACCCAATTTTAACCTCTAAAAAGGGAGGCAAACCTTAATCCCATGGCGATATGTTTATCTTTTAATCTTTGGCTATTTTAAACTTTACATAAATTTTTCCATAAGAGAGATCTATGAATATATCATTATAAGTTTCAAAAAGTTGTAAAGGAGATTTTACATGAGTTAATTAAGAAAGTTGGGAAAATATTTTTTCAAAGAAAAGAAGTAAGATAGAAAGGGTTAATAGTTGATGGGACTGGATTTGGTTGTAGAAAAGTATGTATTTGAGTGACTTTGTGGGACATCTTAAAAAAAACTTTCATTACATGTTATAAATAATCTTATATTATTTGGGATATATGAGAGAATGAGAAAAATGATAGGACATTTGGGGATTTTAATACTATATTTTAGAATTTACCGAAGGTCTCTTCATAGTTATTGACAAAAATTTCTTTTTATATTACTTTATCATTAGCAAGCTTGGGCGGATAGCTCAGTGGTTAGAGCGCCTGCTTCACACGCAGGAGGTCGTAGGTTCAAATCCTGCTCCGCCCACCATTTTTAATTAATATTGACCCAAATCTGATCCATATTTTCTATTCTTAATTTTTTATATATTAGAATGAGTAGAAAGAAGTTAAAAAATACCGTATTTGTTGGTTTCATGGGTAATGGAAGTGTAGGAATTATAATTTCTACAAAGAGTTAAAAATAAACTTAAAGATTTGATAAAAATGTGCCTGAAATAAATAAAGAAAATAGTGATAGAGATAATGGCTATTAAAGCGAAAACATATTTTTCTATAGGTAAAACAATTTGAATTGAAAGACTTATTAGATAAAATCAAAGCTGTTCTTAATTAAGAAGACCCATTATTTCTTTTATAAGAGCAGTAACGATTGTGAACATAGAAAAAATATCTAAAAATAAAAGTTTCAAAGTTAACTCATACTAAAATATCAGATATAGATGAGGACATGTGATTTTAAATCATATATATGGAATAGCTAAGCTTTTCTTAGAAAAAAAGAGTTCTTTTAGTGAGATCATAGAAAGGTTACCTGAAGTTTTTTAATCCTCTTTTTGACAAGACTTTGGAAAAACGTAAAATAATTAAAGAGAAAACTAATAAAATTTTCCAAATATATTAATAATATAAGGTGGGCGAAAAGATGAATAGAAGTTTTGTAATTGATACTACAAAGAGTCCATATGCGAAATTAAAGACAATACCTATATCCTCTGTAAAGGTATCTGGTTTTTGGGGGAAAAGAATAATAATACTACACGATGTTACCTTACCAGAGCAATATAGACTATTAGAAGAGACACAAAGATTGTACAACTTTAGAAGAGCAGTGGGAAAAGTAGAAAGGGACTATTTTGGCTTTTTCTTTAATGATACAGATGTATATAAATGGCAAGAAGCAGTATCATTTTCCTTTGCATCTTATGGAAGAGATGAAAATTTAGAAAAGATATTAGATCAAACCATAGAGGAAGTAGCAGAAACCCAAGATGAAGATGGATATTTAGATACCTACTTTACCTTTGAAAGAAAAAAGGACAGATGGACAAACCTAAAAGACATGCATGAACTATATTGTGCAGGACATTTAATACAAGCAGGAATAGCGCATCACAGAACATCGGGAAAAGATACTTTGTTAAACATTGCAAAAAGATTTGCAGACCATATAGACCATGTATTTGGGCCAGGCAAAAAAGAAGGCACATGTGGACATCCCGAGATAGAGATGGCACTTGTAGAACTATACAGAGAGACAGGAGATAAAAGATACTTAAATCTTGCAAAATTCTTTATAGATGAAAGAGGAAAAGGACTAATAGGCGGAGAAACATATCACATAGACCACAAATCATTCAGAGAACTCACTGAAATTGTGGGGCATGCAGTAAGAGCCTTATATCTAAACTGTGGGGCTACAGATCTCTATTTAGAGACAGGAGAAAAAGAGCTAATGGAAGCGTTAGAAAGATTATGGAAAAATTTTGTAGAAAAGAAGATGTATATAACAGGAGGTGCAGGAGCAAGACATGAAGGAGAAGCCTTTGGAGAAGAGTACGAACTACCAAATGATACAGCATATGCAGAGACATGTGCAGCAATAGGAAGTTTCATGTGGAATTTTAGGATGCTACTTGCAAAAGGAGAAGGAAGATTTGCAGATATAATGGAACAAACATTATACAATGGATTACTATCAGGAATATCTCTAAATGGTAAAGAATACTTTTATGTAAACCCATTAGAAAACAATGGAGAACACATAAGAAAGCCATGGTTTGCATGTGCCTGTTGTCCACCAAACATAGCAAGATTAATAGCATCAATACCGGGATATTTTTATACTACATCAGAAGAAGGAATATGGGTTCATTTATATGGAGAGAATGAAGCCCAAATTCCATGGAGAGATAAGGAGGTAAGGCTCATAGAAAAGACTAATTATCCGTGGGAAGGGAATATAGAATTTGAAATAAAAACAGAAGGAGAATACAAAATCTTTTTAAGGATACCGAGCTGGGCAAAAGGCTACACGATAAAGATAAATGGAAATCATTTAAATACAAAGGAAATAAGAAATGGATATATAGAAATAGAGAATCAATGGAAAGAAGGGGACAAAATAAATTTAAGATTACCCATGGAGATAGAAATAATAGAGAGTCATCCAAAGGTAAAAGACAATATAGGGAAAGTAGCGATAAAGAGGGGACCAATAGTTTACTGTATGGAGCAGGTTGACAATTCATGGGGTGATCCAAGATACATGGAAATTTCTGAGTATAATTTAAAAGCAGAGCTATCAGAGATTCTTGGAGGGATAGTTACGATAAAAGGCAAGGGAAAGATTATAAACAGTAGAATTTGGGAGAGCAATTTATATTTACCGAAGGAAGAAGTAGAAAAAAACAAAAAAGAGGTAGAATTTATAGCCATACCGTATTATGCATGGGCAAATAGAGAAAAAGGTCCTATGACAGTTTGGATAAGAAAAGGATAGATTATAATAAAATGATATACTTTATATAAATAAAAAAAATTTTAGGGAGAAGGTATGAGGAGAGAAATAATACCAAGTTTACTAGAAATCCAAGAATTAATATTACAACTAAGAGATTATGAAAAAAGGCTTAAAAATTTGGAATTAGAATTTGAAAACTATCTCAATGAAAATCTTAAGTTGATTAATGACAAAGAGGAAGAGTTAAGAAAGATCATTGATGATTTTAAGTTAATTAGAGATCAGCAAAAGGAAAAGGAAGATAAGGTTGTAATATATAGGGAAAAACTATCTCAGGAGGAAAAAAGAAGCTTAACTTTAAAAAATCCTAAAGAGGTGATGCATATTGAAAAGGAAATTGAAAATCTAAAGAAACAAATTAATAATCTTGAAGATGAAATATTAAATTTAATGATTCAGTCAGAAGAAATAGATTTAAGGAAAAAACATGTAAGTTTAGAATTACAAAAAATGAGAGAAGAGTTTGAAAACAATAAGAAAATATTAGAAAATGAGATAAATTTAGTTAAAGATGAGATAAGGAACTTATCTGATAATATTTCTGAAAAAAGGTCTAAGATACCTGAGCAAGATTTGATTGAGTTTGACAATTTATTAAAATCTAAAAATAGTAGAGCAATTGCCAGAGTTATAAATAAAGAAATATGTGAAGGCTGCAGACTTTCGATACCTAAAGCTGTTTTAGAAAAGGTTAAAAAAGGTGATATTGTAAATTGTCCAAATTGTGGTAGAATTTTATGGTTGGAATAATATTATTAAGGTAGGAAATTTATGGAATTAATATTATTATTACTTTTTGCAATCTTGATATTGTATATAGGTGATAGAGTTATTAAATATTTAACAACTCCTCGATGTCCTAATTGTGGTAAAGTTTTGAATGTACATTACAAATTAATCAAAGCTCCAACAACTATTGAGGATGGAATAGAAGAAAAGACTTTATACTGTGAATGCGGATACGAAAGGAAAGTAACATATAAAGTTCCTTACTGGAAAATAGTTAGGAAAGAAGGACTTAGAGGTTTTGAAGTTGTACCTTGGACTAAGTTGTATGAGGGGGAAGAAGTAGACCAGGCAACCGCGGAATCGAAAGATTCCGAGGAAAGTCCGAACACCACAGGGCAGGGTGCTGGGTAATACCCAGTCAGGGTAACCTGAAGGATAGTGTCACAGAAAACAGACCGCCCATATAAGGTTAATGAAAATTCTTATATGGGTAAGGGTGAAAAGGTGAGGTAAGAGCTCACCAGCAGGAAGGGTGACCTTCCTGGCTTGACAAACCCCACCCGGTGCAAGGCCAAATAGGAGGGGTTGAGGTGGCCCGCTGACCCTCGGGTTGGCCGCTTGAGGTAAGGAGTAATCCTTACCCTAGATAGATGGTTGCCGCCCCTAAAAAGGGGAACAGAATTCGGCTTATGGTCTGCTTCTTCCCTCTTAGTGTTTATTAAACAAAACTTGAACAAAAGTTAGGCATTAATTTAACCAGTTTTAATAAACCCTTATTACATCATATTTAACTCTTATTTCTATTTGTTAAGGATTACATTGTATAATTGTGTAAAAAGGTGGTAAAAAGTGGAAATCTTGTGGGGGATATTAAATTGTTTTGTGGGGAATATCATTATTCTTTAGATGAGAAAGGGAGGATAGTTATACCTACAGTTTTTAGACAAGTATTAGGAGATACTTTTTATATAACAAGAGGCTTTGAAAAATGTTTAAACATTTATACTATTGTGGATTGGAATAATTTCTCAGAGATAATAAGTAGTTTTTCTCCTACGGATGATTATATAAGAAGATTATGTAGGTTTTGGTTTTCAGGCTCTGTACAAGTTACAACAGATAAGTTGGGCAGGATTCTTATTCCCTCTTTTCTTATCGAATATGCCCAACTAAATAGAGATGTGGTGATTGTAGGGGCTGGTAGACATATAGAGATTTGGGCAGAGGAAAAGTGGAAAGAAATTAATAAAGAAGAAGATTTGATTAATAATATGAACGAAATAAATGAAAAGATAAAGGACTTATGGAAGAGATAGAAATTATACATAAGCCAGTTATGCTAGATAAAGTTTTATATTACCTTAAGGTAACACCTGGAAAAATCTACATTGATGCTACTTGTGGACTTGGGGGACATAGTAGTGCCATATTGAGAGAATTAAATAGATCAGGGTTACTGATAGGTATAGATAGAGACATAGAAAGTTTAGAAATAGCTAAAAATAGGTTGAAAATTTATGGAGATAATTTTGTACTTTTTAATACAACGTTTGATAGAATTCCAGAAGTTTTAGAAAAGCTAAGTATAGCTAAAGTTGATGGTATCTTATTTGATCTTGGTTTCTCATCATATCATATAGAGAAAAGCAAGAGAGGTTTTTCCTTTCAAAGGCCTGAGGAACCTTTGGATATGAGATTTTCTAAAGATGACTCTTTAACAGCTGAATATATTTTGAATAATTTTTCTGAAGAGGAACTTGCAGAAATTTTTTACAAATATGGTGAGGAACCCAATGCCTACAAAATAGCAAGGAAAATAGTAGAAAGAAGAAAAATAAAACCCTTAAAATATGTGGGAGATTTGTTAGAAGTTATAGGGAAAAATATCCAAAATTATAAAAGGCATCCTGCAACCCGTATATTTCAAGCATTGAGAATAGCTGTAAATAGAGAATTAGATCTTTTAGAAAGGTCTTTAGAAATTACATCTCATATTCTTAATCCACAAGGAAGAATTGTAGTTATAACCTACCATTCCTTGGAAGATAGAATTGTAAAAAATTTTTTAAAGAACAACAGAGATAAATTTGAAATTATTACTAAAAAGCCAGTAGTACCCTCAAAAGAAGAGATTGAAAATAATAAGAGGGCAAGGAGTGCAAAGTTGAGAGTGGGGGAAAGGAGGGTGGAAAGTTGAAACAATTTTTAGTAATTATATTGTTTTTTTTAGTGTTTTTAAGTACAGTTTTTTTAAATGTAAAAGTTTCAGCTCTTAAAAGTGAAATAGCAAAAATAAACAGAGAAATAGATAACTTAGAAAAAGAAAAAGTATACTTGGAAACAAAGATTCAATCATCTTTAAGTATTAAAAATATAGAAACTAAGGCTCAAAAATTAGGTTTAACTTATCCTAAAAATGTGGTAGAAATAAAAGTTTATAATGGTAGCGTGGCAGAGGTAATAAGGGAGAAGTATTATGCAGCTTCTTTAGAACAATAAATATGGTAATATAAATTGTTTATGAATATTATAAGAGCACGAATATTCTTAACTTTTTGGATTATAACAATTTTTTTCATTGAAATATTTATCATTATACTCCAGTTAGGAGGGGGTATATCTTACTCTCAAACAAGGACAAAAGACAGGGGGATTATATTAGATAGGAATGGGGAAGAGATTGTATTTAATGTTAAAAGGAAATCTTTAGCTATTAATCCTAAAGGCATTGAAAGTAAAGAGAGAAAAAAAATAATATCCATACTTTCCAATAATCTTAAACTTTCTTCAGATGAACTTTACAAAAAGATAGATCTTCCATATGAATTTGTTTGGATTAAAAGAATGCTCTCTGATGAAGATGTCAAAAGAATAGAAAAATATGTTGATAATAAAAAGATTATTTTAATAGATGAACCTTATAGGACTTATCCTATAGGAATAGGAATTTCAAATCTTATTGGTTTTGTCGGAGTTGATAACCAAGGACTATCGGGATTAGAGGCATATTTTGATTCTTATTTAAGAAATGGATATAGTATTTATCTTACTATAGATAAAAATCTTCAAGAGCTTTTGACTATGTATTTAAGAGAATACATGAAAGAGTATAATGCAGATAATGCTTTTGGTGGAATTATGGATTTAAATACAGGAGAAATTATTGCCCTAACTACTCTTCCTGAAATTGATTTAAGTAGAAATCTTGATGAAATAATAGAACAGAATAATAGATTTAGAAATCTTTTAAATACTGTTTTAGAACCTGGATCTCTCTTTAAAGTAGTTACAACTGCTATTGCCTTAGAAGAAAAATTGGTAGATGTAAATTTTTCTGTTTATTGTAAAGGAGAAGAAATAATTGACGGTTATAAAGTAAGATGTACAGAGCATCATGGATTAGTAAATATAGAAGATGCTTTAGTTAGATCCTGTAATATATATTTTTATTATTTAGCAAAAAAAATACCTGCATCTATCTGGGAAAAATATTTTAAACTCTTAGGGTTAGATTCTGATATACCGTTAGATGTGAAGATATTTTCTGGAGATACAATTTTACCTGATGTTAAAAGTAGTATTGTTATGCATGGTACGTTAGGTTTTGGACATGGTATTGGTATGACACCTTTGAAAATGTTATGGACTCTTAGTTTTGTAGGAAATGATGGGTTTTTAGTAAAACCTAAACTAATCAAAAAGATAGAAAATAATGGTAAAACTATATATACGTCTAAATCAGAAATATACAGACAAGTTTTTTCTAAAGATACATCTCTGCAGACATTAAATTATATGTTTCAAGTGGTAAAAAGAGGAACGGCAAATATCCTAGCTGATTTAAATTATAAAATAGCTGGAAAAACAGGAACTGCTCAAGTTTCCGGTAAATTTGGATATACATCTTATTATAATCACTTTTTCTTAGGTTATCTCTTTTTAGATGATAAAAAATATTGTATTCTTGTTATGTTAGATAAGCCAAAGAAAGGTAGGTTTGCAAGAGAAACAGTAGTACCTATATTTGGTGAGATTGTTAATAAACTCTCTATATATGGGAGGTTAATAAATTGAAAAATTTGCAGGATATATTAGGTTATCTTAAAGAAGAAATAATTGATATTATGGGAAGTACTTCTCTATATATTGAAGGTATTAGTGTAGATTCAAGAAAGGTTAAAAATGATTATGTATTTTTTGCTTTGCCTGGAACTAAAGATGATGGGAAAAAATATATTGATCATGCAATATCAAATGGTGCTAAAGTAATCTTTTACAATGGTGATTTAAATTATGCAATAAAAGATGGTATAACTTATATTAAAGTAAATGATATATTCAAAGTTCTTGGGATTTTTTCTTCTTCTTTTTATGATTTTCCAAATAAACATTTAAAGATATTTGGAGTTACGGGTACTAATGGAAAGACTACTACTGCGAATTTAATCTACCATTATTGGAAATCAAAAGGTAAAAAATCAGGCCTTATAGGTACTATAGATTATAGAATAGATGATGAGATCTATCCTTCCAATTTTACAACCCCACAGCCTCATGAACTACAGGAACTTCTAAGGAAGATGGTAGATAAAGAAATAGAATATGTTTCTATGGAAGTATCATCTCATGCTTTAGCTCTTAAGAGAATTGAAGGATTAGAATTCAAAGGTGTTATATTTACCAACCTAACTCAAGATCACTTAGATTTTCATAAAACTATGGAAGAGTATTTTAATTCAAAGATGAAAATCTTTGATTATTTAGAGCAGGATGGCTTTGGAATTATAAATAAAGATAATGAATGGACAGGAAAAATAAATCTAAAACATAAAAAAATTTATTGGGTGTCTCTATATGATGAGAAAGCGGATATAGTCCTTAAAAAAGTTTTTGTAGATAAAAAAGGAATGTTCATAGAAGCTATTACTCCTAAAGGTCAAATAGAATTATCTACCAAGTTAAGAGGAAAATTTAATATTTATAATCTTCTTTTTGCGGTAGGTTTATTAATAGCAAGTGGTGAAAACTTAGATGATATTGGTAAATATTTAGCTACTTTTAAAGGGGTAAAGGGAAGATTAGAGTTTATAGAAGAGGGGCAAAATTTTGATGTGATTGTTGATTATGCTCATACACCAGATGGATTACTGAATGTTCTTGAGACAATTAAGGAGTTTACTAAAGGGAGGATAATTGTGGTATTTGGATGTGGTGGAGATAGAGATCCTACAAAGAGAGATAAAATGGGTGAAATATCTGCTAAATTATCTGATTATGTGATAATAACTTCGGATAATCCAAGAACTGAGGATCCTTTAAAAATCATTAGGGACATAGAGGCAGGAGTCAAAAGAGTTGGTTTTAGAAATTATGAGATTATAGAAAATAGAGAAGAAGCAATAAAAAAAGCCATAGAAATAGCAAAAGAAAACGATACTGTGCTAATTGCAGGTAAAGGACATGAAAACTATCAGATTATAGGAACTCAGAAATATCCATTTAGTGATCAAGAAGTAGCAAGAAAATATATAAAGGGGCGCTTATCAGGGCATGAAGATTAATCTTACTGTAGAAGAAATGCTAAAAGCTACAAAGGGAATCCTAATTAAAGGGAATTTGAAAGACGTAGTAAATAGTGTCTCTATAGATTCGAGAACAATTAAACCTGAAGATCTATTTATACCTTTAAAAGGAGAGAAATTTGATGGACATGATTTTATAAACGATGCAATAAGAAAAGGTGCAAAAGGCTTCATCTTTAGTAGGGATTTGGAGATTCCAGTGGAAGAAGTAATTGTTATAAAGGTAAAAGATACTCTTATAGCCTTACAAAATTTAGCAAATTATTATAGGAAAAAGATTAAGGCAAAGGTTATCGGAGTTACAGGTAGTAGCGGTAAGACTACTACTAAAAATTTAATTGGTGAATTGTTAAGTAAGATAGGAAAAGTTAATATAAGTAGAGAAAATTATAATAATGAAATTGGAGTTTCACTAACTATATTGGAAACGGAAATAGATACGAATTTCTTAGTTTTAGAAATGGCTATGAGAGGTAAAGGACAGATTAGAGAATTAAGTAAAATTGCAGAACCTGATGTAGGAATCATAACCAATATAGGTTGGGCTCATATTGGAATTTTAGGTTCTAGAGAAGCGATTATGGAGGCAAAAGCTGAGATTTTTGATTATATTAATGATCAAGGTTATGCAATTTTAAATAGAGATGATGACTTAAGTATGCGGATTTTTGAAAATTTAAAATTAAATAAATATACCTTCGGGTTTAGTGAGGATAGTAATATAAGAGGAAAAATTTTGGATAAATTAGATGATAAAGTAAGAATGTCTATAGGTTTTCCAGATAAATCAGAGATTGAGATCTTACTACATTTATATCCATTAAACATATATAGAAATGTCCTTTCTGCTTTTGGAGTATTGTGGATATTTTCTCCCAAATCTGTAAATAATTTTTCTTTTGTCAATTATGATTTGTCATTACCCAAACAGAGGTTGAACACTAAAATTACATATAAAGGGATTAAAATTATTGATGATACATATAACGCAAATCCTGATTCTGTTAAAACAGCAATTGAGTACTTAGATATATTGCCTTCATCTGGTAGGAAAGTCCTATTATTAGGGGATATGTTAGAACTTGGGGAATATAGCATTTCTGCACATAAAGAAGTAATAAAACATGCTATAGATAAGGATTTTTATTATTTATTATTTTATGGCGAAGAGTTTAGTAAGGCTATTGATGATATGAAAGCTGAATTAAAAGATATTTTTGATTCTAAAATTTTTTATACGAAAGATGAAAGAGAGATAAAGGGTTTTTTAAGAAAAATTTTGAGACCTTATGACATTATTTTAATTAAAGGTTCAAGGGCTATGAAAATGGAAAATTTCGTTAAGTTCATTGAGGAGGAAATATGAAAGAACTATTATTTTTCAGTATTGTATCTTTCATATTTTCATGGTTTTTTTTAAATTACTGGATTAAACTTCAAAAGAATAAACAAATAGGCAAATATATTAGAAAAGAAGGACCTTCATCTCATTTTTCTAAATCAGGAACTCCTATAATGGGAGGATTAATTTTTATAATTATTTCATTACCCTTTTTGTTTATAAAAGAAACCTTTTTTATCTCTTTATCCACCATACTTTTCGGATTATTAGGACTTATAGATGATTTAAAACTACTCAGAAATAAAGATTATGGAATAAGACCTCTTAAAAAAATATTTCTATCTTTTGCTTTAACCTTGATACTGCTCTTTGCTTATGGTTTATTTTTTACTACAGATTATAAGATAAGTTGGGGCTCATACACTCTATTTAACTCAAGAATTATTTACTTTATATTATTTTTTTGCCTCTTTATCGCAGTACCTAATGCAGTTAATTTGACTGATGGTCTTGACGGACTAGCAGGTGGGACTACTTTAATTACTTTTTTAACCTTTTTAATTTATAAGTTTTCTTATACTTCCTTACAAATAAGCATATATATAGGTGTTATTATAGCATCTATCTTAGCCTTTCTTTGGTACAATATGCATCCTGCTGAAATATTTATGGGAGATGTGGGTGCTTTTTCCTTAGGAGGAGCAATTTCTGCCTTAGCTGTAACAAAAAAGGTAGAACTTTTAATGATCTTTTTAGGAGGTATTTTTTTAATAGAATCTTTGTCCGTCTTTATACAAGTATTCTTTTATAAATGGAAAAGGAAAAGAATCTTTTTGATGAGTCCTCTCCATCATCACTTTGAGTTAAAAGGATGGAAAGAAACAAAGATAGTAGCAAGATTTAATATAATTCATATCATTATGATTGTAGGAGGAATTATTTTATGGATGTTAATTTAAATTTTAAAAAAGCTTTAGTTTTAGGGCTTGGTATAAGTGGTTTGAAGATTGCAGAATTTTTAAAAAATGAAGGCATAGATGTAATTGTAAATGATTATAAAAAAGAAGATAGTTTTAAAGATGTGATCCCTTTGCTTAAGGAAAAAGATATAGATTTCTTCTTTGGAGATCATCCGGTAGAACTTTTACAAGATATTGATTTATTAGTGTTAAGTCCTGGTATCCCGAAAACAAATCCTATTTATCAAGAAGCTATAAAAAGAAACTTAAAAATTGTTGGAGAAATAGAACTTGCTTATTGGTTTGCAAAGGTGCCTATTATTGCTGTGACTGGAACCAAGGGAAAATCAACAACTACTACTTTAATAGGGGAGATCTTAAATGGAGCAAAGATAGATAATGTGGTGGCTGGTAATATAGGCTTACCATTTATAAGTGTTGTAAAAGATCTTGATAAAGGTTATTTTGTATTAGAAGTAAGCAGTTTTCAGTTAGAAGATATTGAGAGTTTCAGACCTTACATATCGGTTTTTACAAATATTTATCCTGATCATTTAGATAGATATGGTAGTATGAATGAATATATAGAAGCAAAAGAAAGAATTTTTATGAATCAACAAGAAGAAGATTTCGCTATTTTAAATTATGATCAAGATATTATTAGAGAAGTAGCCAAAAAGTACCCCGTAAATAAACTATACTTTAGTGAAAACCCAATTAAAGAGTACGGCATATATTTCGATAAAAATAAACTTATTTATCATACAGAGAACAAAAATGGTTTTATGAATCCCTCTCCTAATGGGTTATGGAATAGTATTTTACTAAAGAATTTTATGGCTGCATCTTTAGTAGGATTGATTCTTGGTATAGATGAAAAAGTTATTGAAGATGTGGGAAATAGGTTTAAGGGAATACCTTTTGCTTTGGAAAAAGTAGATACCGTAAATGGAAGAGTATTTATTAATGATTCAAAGGCTACTAATCCAATTTCAACTATATTGGCTATAAAAAGTATTAATGCAAGTATCGTATTAATATTGGGTGGAAGAAATAAAAATTTTGATTTTACTGAGCTTTTTGAAAGTATAAAACAAAATGGCAATGTAAAGCATGTAGTTCTTATTGGAGAAACTAAAAATATAATGAGAGATTTAGCTAAATCTTATAATATATCATATGAGGAAGCAAATACATTAGAGGAAGCTGTTAAAAAGGCTTATTATTTATCAGATTTTGGTGATGTAGTATTACTTTCTCCTGCTTGTGCAAGTTTCGATATGTTTGAGAATTATAAAGAGCGAGGTAAAGCTTTTAATAAGATAGTTGAGAGATTAAAAAATGAAAAGATATGATAGAATGATATTTATTTTATCATTGCTACTTTCCCTTATTGGGCTTCCAGTAATTCATACAGCGAGCTGGAAGTGGGCAAGTATTTCGCTCAATAACCCTTCTTATTTTTCTAAACACCAATTGATTTATTTACCTTTAAGTATTGGAATTGCATTTTTTGTATCTATAATCCCAATAAATTTTTGGAAAAAGTTTTCTTTTCCTTTCTTAATATTAGGTTTTTTAGGATTAATATTAGTTTTTATACCACCTTTTGGGAAAGTCTCAAGAAATGTTGCACGTTGGATTGAAATAGGGCCTATTCAGATTCAACCAATAGAGATAATGAGGTTTACATGGATTATTTTTCTTGCTCAATTTTTATCTTTAAATAAGGATAAAAAATTAGAAAACATAAGGTTAATATGGATAATGTTTTTTTTATTTTTAATAGCTTTTCTTCTATATCTTCAACCTAATGTGAGTATGCTAGTATTATTTTCTCTTTCAACCTTTATAATCCTCTTTATTTCTAATATGGATTATAAACAAACCACGTTTCTGGCTTTAATCTTGATCCTTTTTATTGGTATCTCAATATTAACTGGTGACTATAGGAAGCAGAGAATAGTTATGAGTGGATCAATTTTCCCCCTTTTTTCCACTTATCAGCAAAGTCAAGCTTTAAATGCAATAAAAGATGGAGGATTATTTGGAAAGGGTTGGGGTAGAGGTAGCTTGAAATTTTATATTCCAGAAGCATATAATGATTTCTTGTTACCAGTAATCTTTGAGGAAGGAGGATTAGTAGCTGGTACTTTTATTATTTTTATTTATGTTTTGTTAGTTTTAACTATATTTTATTTATCTTTAAATATTTCGAAAAAAGATCTTTTTAGTGGGTTATTAAGTATGGGAATATTAGTTTTTTGGAGTATTGAAATTACTTTAAATATATTAATGAATATAGGTCTTTTACCTGTTATGGGTTTACCATTACCTTTTTTAAGCTTTGGGGGTTCTGCTCTAATAGTTAATTGGGCTCAAGTAGGATTATTAATGAAACTTGGAAGTATGGGTGATAGAAAATGATTAGTTTAGTTTTTGCTGCTGGAGGAACAGGTGGGCATGTGATACCAGCCATTAATATGGCCGATTTTATTATTAGTAAAGCACCCCATTGGAAAATTATCTTTATAGGAAGAGAAAATAGTTTAGAAGAAAGACTTATAGTTGGGAAATATCAATTTTATGGTCTTCCACTTAATAGAAGTACAGAATTAAAATCTATAAAGTTTTTATCCTCGGTGAAAAAAAGTATACATATTTTAAATGAAATAAAACCTGATCTTTTAATAGTATTTGGAAGCTATATTACAGTTCCAGTTTTGATCTCTGCTATTATTAGAAGATATCCTTTTTGGCTTCATGAGCAAAATGTTATTCCAGGAAGAGTAACTAAATTGTTTACCCCCTTTTCAACAGGTGTAGCAGTTACTTTTTCTGACACAAAAAAATATTTGGGAGATAGATCAAAAATTTTTGTAACTGGTAATTTTATAAAAACTGAATTATTGACTTTAGATAAAGAGAATTGTAAAAAAGAATTAGGGTTTCAAACAGATAGAAAACTTCTTCTGATTACTGGAGGAAGTCAGGGGGCAAGGATGATAAATATGGTAGTAAAAGAGATTATTCCTCAGCTTTTAGAGAATGGTTGGCAGGTACTTCATCAAATAGGTGAAAAAAATTATGTAGAATTTGTAAAAGATATTCCCCTTGAAGAATGGGTCAACAAGGGATATAATCCTGTTCCTTTCATAAAAAATATGGAGATTGCAATAAGGGCATCAGATCTTGCTATAAGTAGGGCTGGTGCTACAACCATTTCTCAGTTTTTGGTAGCAGGTTTGCCTGCCATATATATTCCTTATCCATATGCGAAAGATAATCACCAAATATATAATGCAGAATTTGTAGTTAAGAGGGGAGGGGGAGAGATAATTTTTGAAAAGGATCTTAATCATGATCTACTTTTTAAACATATTATGAATTGGGATGATAATAGGCTATTAGAAGCTTCTAGTGCTTGTATTTCAATTTCTAATCCTTATGGTAGAGAATATTTTTGGAATTTGATTTTAGAGACATTAGAAGGGAGGAACTAAATTTGTTTAATTATAAGAGGATTCATTTTATTGGTATTGCTGGTACAGGTATGAGTGCTCTTGCATACATTTTTGCAGAAAAAGGTTATGAAGTATCAGGATCTGATATACAAGAAAATATTTCTACAATAAGATTAAAAGCAAAGGGTGTAAAAATATATAATGGACATCATAAGAAAAATCTCAAAGGTGTGGATGTAGTTATAGTCTCTTCAGCTATTCCTCCCGAAAACGAGGAGTATTTAGCTGCAAAAGAAAAAAATATCCCCATATTACATCGTAGTGAACTTTTAGGAGAACTAACTAAAGAAAAAAAGTCTATTATTGTCAGCGGGACTCATGGAAAAACAACAACCACTTCTTTAATAGGGCTTGTTCTTGAAAATAATAGGGTAGATCCAACAATTATTGTGGGTGGGGAAGTAGAAGATATAGGTGGAAATGCAAAACTTGGGAATGGAGATTATTTGGTGGCAGAAGGAGATGAAAGTGATGGTTCTATTTTAAAACTTTTTCCATTTATTCTTGTGGTCACTAATATAGATAATGATCATTTAGATTATTATAAAGACTTAGGTAAGATAAAAGAAACATTTCTTAATGTAATAGATAAAATACCCCAAAATGGAAAGGTTCTATTATGTTCAGAATGCGATAATATAAAATCTATCATACCCTATATTAATAAAGAATTTTATACCTATGGCTTTGATAACGCAGATTTTACCGCTAATATTATAAATATTACACCATATGGATCTGAATATGTGGCTTATTTCAGGGGAGAGGAAATAGGTAAGGTTAAATTAAAAATACCAGGTAAACATAATGTATTAAACTCTCTTTCTGCATTAGCTACAGCTAAAATACTTGGATTAGATATAGATCTAACAATCAAAGCATTAGAAAAATTTAATGGTGTGCAAAGAAGAATACAACTAAAAGGTATATTAGAAAATAATGTTTTAATTTTTGATGACTATGGACATCATCCCACAGAGATAAAAGCAACTTTATTAACTCTTAAGCTTTATAACAGAAGAATAGTAGTAGTTTTTCAACCTCATAGATATACACGTACTTTCTATCTTTATAGAGACATAGCAGAAGCATTAACCTTAGCTGATGTAGTCATCTTGACAGAGATTTATTCTGCTGGTGAAAAACCTATATTAGGAGTTTCGGCTAAAAAAATATATGAAGAAATTAAGGGAAAAAGGCCAGATTTTAATATATACTATGTAGAAAATTTAACCGATGCAGCTTCTACAGCATTAGACATATTAAGAGATGGAGATATATTATTGACAATAGGAGCAGGAAACGTTTGGAAAGTAGGAGAAGTACTACTTGCTAAATTGAGGAGTGAAAGTAAGGTTGAATATCATCAATAATGAGAAACTTAAGAGTAGAATACTTTCACAACATGATCTGGCTCCTTATACATCTTTTAAAATAGGTGGAAAAGCAGATTTATTTATTATTCCTTATTCATGGGATGAACTTATTTATATATTGTCTGAGCTTAAAGAAAAAGAAATTCCTACAAAGATTTTAGGAGCAGGAACTAATGTGCTGATTTCTGATGAGGGTATAAAAGGAGCAGTGATAAAAATATGTAAAAACCTTGGTAATGTTAAAAGAATAGATTCTTTAATAGTTGAGGCTGAGAGTGGATGTTTGATTTCAGAATTGTTGTATTTTGGATGGCAAAACGAATTAGGTGGATTAGAATTTTTAATGGGAATTCCAGGAACCATTGGTGGGGCTGTAACAGGAAATGCAGGAGCGTGGAGAAAGGCTATTGGAGATTATATAGAAGGATTATATGTTATAGATAATTCTTTAAGTGTAAAATATATAGATAAAAAGGATTTACATTTCTCTTATAGGAATTCTAATATTCCAAAAGAGTATATTGTTAAATCTGTATTGGTAAGATTTGAAAAAAAAGATAAAGATATTTCTATAGAACAAGCTAAAAAATACTTAAAAGAAAGAAGTAAAAGGTTACCTAAATATCCCTCTGCAGGAAGCGTTTTTAAAAATCCTCCTCAAGGGCCAGCAGGAGTTTTTATAGAAAGACTTGGTTTAAAAGGAAAAAGAATTGGAGATGCTATGGTATCTTATGAACACGCTAATGTGATTATTAATTTAGGCCACGCTAAATATAAGGATGTTATTTCTTTGATAAGTTTAATTAAGGAAGAAGTGAAGAAGGAGTATGGTATAGAGTTAGAACCTGAGATTAGGATTTGGTAAAATTATGAGAAAATTTCTTGTCTTAATTTTAATAATAATCTTTTCGTCTACGTGGATCTTATACGTAATAACAAATGATGGTGATACGAAAATTAAAGAGGATATTTGTCAAATTTTTAAATTTAATAATATTCTTTTTTTAAATAGAAAAATCGACCTAATTGAGAAAAAGCATGAAATAATAATAAAAGATATAAATTACCTTCCTTGGGGTGTAAAGATTAATTGGGAACCTGAGGTGACTCTTCTTGAGGTAGACTATGACAGTATAAAATTTTTTTATAATCAAAAACTTAAAGAGATGAAGAAATTTAAATCTTTTGATGGTACAATAAAGATAGAAGGTACAAAGAATATTCAACTTATTAGAACAATATTAGAAGCCTTTAAAGATCTAAATATAAAAAAAATAGTTTTTTATAAAAATTATTTTGAGATTTATGGAAATAATTTTTTATTAAAATTTTCTAATGATAACTTTAAAGAGAAAATTGAAACATTTAAAGAAATTGTCAAGAAGATGGGTATAGAAAACAAAAGTTTAGATTTCAGGTTTAGGATTCCTTTTATTGGAGGAATATAGATGGCCGATACTGTTGGGGCTATAGATTTAGGTTCTACAAAAATAGCGGTTGTGGTAGGAAATGTTTTAGAAAAAAACATTGAAATAATCGGTTTTGCTATTTCACCTTCTAAGGGAATAAAATATGGAGTTATAGTTGATATTCAAGAGGCAAGTAATAGTATAAAAGATGCATTAAATAAGGCTATAAGAATTGCAGGAATAAAGAACATATCAAGATTATATGCAGCAATTAGTGGAGAAAAAGTAACAGCTATTCCAAGCAGAGGCATGATTATAGTAAAAAGCAGAGAACAAGAAGTTACGGAAAAGGATGTTGAAAGGGCGATTGATGCAGCAAAAGCAACCTCTATTCCTCCGGATAGGGAAATTATATATCATGTAGTTAGGGGATTTAGATTAGATGGCCAAGATGGAATTGTAAATCCAGTAGGCATGATGGGTACTCGCTTAGAATCTGATTTGTTATTAGTAACTCATGATAAAATTCAACTTAGAAATATTATCAATACTTTGGAAAAAGCAGAAGTGAATATTGAAGGATTTGTTCCTCAAGAGATAGCAGCAGCAGAAGCAGTTCTTACTCAAGAAGAAAAAAAATTAGGAGTAGTAATGGTAGATATTGGAGGAGATTTAACTAATCTTGCTATTTATAGAGAAGGTTGTCTTCATAGTATTGGTATATTAAAATTAGGTGGGGAAAGAATAACAAGAGATTTGGCTATTACGCTAAGAATTTCTACCGAAGAAGCAGAAAAGGTTAAAAAAATATTAGGAACTTTAAAAGATGAAGAAGAAGAAACGTTAGAAGTTACATCATTACAAGAAAGAAAAATTAGAGTATCAAAGTCTCAAGTTAGAGAGATCATACAACCTCGCGTAGAAGAGATTTTAGAATTTATACAAAAAAAACTAGAAGAACTAAATTCTCCCTTAGAAATTATTCCAGGAGGTATCGTGCTTACAGGTGGTACTGCTCTCTTAGATGGTATAGATGAATTTGCAAGTAATTATTTAAAAGTACCGGTCAGAATAAGTGCCCCTTCTCAAATGAGAAGTTTTCTGGGAGAAAAAGATGCTGTATTTTACTCTTCTGCAGTAGGGGCTTTAGAGAGTTTTTTGAAGACTATTTCTTTTGAAGACAAAAACAAAAAACTTCTTGACTATTTAAAAGAAACATTTAACAATATATTTAGACCTTTTAAAGAGTAAAGAATTAGGGGAAGGTGGTGTTAGAAATTGACTTTATCAAGATTTACAGACAGCTTAGATAATGGAGAGATAAGGGCAAAAATTAAGGTTATTGGTGTTGGGGGTGGTGGTGGTAATGCCATTAATAGGATGATTGAAGCTGGAATTCATGGCGTTGAGTTTATTGCAGTTAATACCGATATTCAAGTACTTGATCTTAATAAAGCTCCTCATAAAATCCAAATAGGGGAGCAAGTGACTCAAGGTCTTGGTGCTGGTGGAGATCCTAAGATTGGGGAAAAAGCAGCTATAGAAAGTAAAGAGATTTTGAAAGATATCTTAGATGATGCAGATATGATCTTTATAACTGCAGGAATGGGAGGAGGTACTGGAACAGGAGCTTCTCCAGTTATAGCTGAAATAGCAAAAGAAATTGCAAAACTTGTGGTAGCTGTGGTCACATTACCTTTTACTTTTGAAGGAAGAAAAAGAAGAGTTAATGCTATGGAGGGAATAGAGAAACTTAAGGATAAAGTTGATACTCTTTTAATAATACCTAATGATAAACTTTTAAAACTTGGTGATAGTAGATTGCCTTTAGTTGAGGCTTTTAAGAAAGCCGATGAGGTTTTAAAACAAGCTGTTCAAGGAATTACAGAATTGATTACTGTTCCTGGATTGATAAACTTAGATTTTGCTGATATACAATCTATAATGTCAAAGGCTGGTACAGCTTACATGGGTATAGGAGTAGGAAAAGGTGAAAATAGAGCAAAAGAAGCAGCTCAGAATGCCTTACAGAGTCCTCTTTTAGACTTCTCTATTAATGGAGCTAAAGGAGTTATATTTAATGTAACAGGGGGCTTAGATTTATCCTTACATGAAGTAGAAGAAATTGCAGAAGTTATTACTCCTAAGGTTGATCCAGAAGCTAATATTAAGTTTGGTGCTGTAATTGATGAGAATATGAAGGATAGTATAAAAGTTACATTGATAGCCACAGGTTTTGATCATCAAGGTGAGGAAATAGAAGAAAGTTCTAGTAAGAAGGATTATACTAACATATCAGAAGATGATTTAGATATTCCTGCTATCTTACGGAGAAAGAGATATTCTTGAACTGGAAACAAAAGAAAGAAATATTAGATGTATTAAACAGTGAGAAAGGATTTAAGTTAAGTAAAAAGGGTGGAGATGTAAAATTATTATTTATATACCCTAGCACATATAATGTATCCATAAATAATTTAGGATATATAGGTTTATATCATATTTTTAATGAGCAACAAGGAATTTTATGTGAAAGAGCGTATATTCCTATAGATTGGAAAAAGAGAAAAGATTTTAGAGTTTATTCAATTGAAGGATTTAGAGAATTAAGAGACTTCGATGTTTTGCTTTTTTCTGTTAGTTTTGAACTGGATTTTTTTAATATAATTTATATTTTAAACTTGGAAAAAATCCCCCTTTATAGTTACGAAAGGGATGACAGTTATCCTCTAATAATTGGAGGGGGAATTGCTTTAAGTTCCAATCCAGAGGCAATATCTGAGATTTTCGATCTAATACTAATAGGTGAAGGAGAAGACATGGTTTCAGAATTATCAGAAGCTTTAATATTAAAGAAAAAAAACGGTTGGACAAAAGAAAGGTTTTTAAATACTGTAAAAGATTATGAGGGTTTTTATATACCTAAATTTATCAAATTCACATATAACGGTAAAAAAATAGAGAAAATATGGGGAGATCAAAAATTACCAGTAAGAAGAAGAATTTATTCAAATTTTTCCAATAACCCCATGGTTTCACCTATAACATCTAACAAAGGTGTATTTTCTGATATGGCATTATGTGAATTGGTTAGAGGGTGTAAATATCAATGTAGATTTTGTTTGGCTGGTTATTTCTATAGACCCTATAGGGTTTCTTCCCTAGAGAGAATATATGAAAAGGTTAATTGGTTTTATAAAGAGGATATACCTAAATTAGGATTTATTGTTCCTGCCATAGATCCCTCTTTAAGCCTGATAAATGTTAAGGATTATGTGGTGAGAGGTGAAATACTTATATCTTTCTCATCTCTTAGACTAGAAGATATTACAGAAGACATATTAGATCTTATAAAAATTACTAATCAAAAAACTATTACTATAGCTCCAGAGGCAGGTACTGATAGGCTTAGAAAAGTATTGAATAAAAAGTTTACTAATGATGATATCCTAAATTTTAGTGGGAAAATTAAGGATTATGGGATAAAAACTTTAAAATTATATTTTATGATTGGATTACCTACTGAAACTTGGGAAGATATTGAAGGGATTTTGGATTTAATAATGAATATCAGAAGAATTGTTAAAAAAATGGAGATAAGTGTAAGTGTTTCTACCTTTATTCCTAAACCCCATACACCTTTCCAATGGGAAAAAATGGCAGATCTTGAATATATTGAAAGAGTTAGATCTTATCTATTAAAAAATCTTAGGAAAATGGATAATGCAAAAATGGAAGATGAAAATATCATTTGGGTTTTTTGGCAAGGAGTTTTAAGTAGAGGAGATAGAAGATTGAAAGAATTTTTTAAAGAATATATAAAAGATCCTCATAGTTTAAGAATTTTAAAGAAACTTGTAAAAGATAATCTATTAAAAGAGTATTACTTAGAAGAAAAAGAAAAGGATGAAATTTTTCCTTGGAGTTTTATAGATACAGGAGTTAAAAGAGAATATTTGTGGAGAGAAAGGGAGAAGGCATATCAAGGAGTTATTACTTTGCCATGTAACAATTATTGTAAGACTTGTGGGGTGTGTATATGATTTGGCAATCCAAACTTTTGAATAAATTTCACGAAATATCCCATGGATTCGTATCAGATCCATATTCTTTTCCTTTTTATTTCTCCCTTAAGCATATCCCTTCATATATAAGGTTTCTTTCTTTGATTAAGATATTTCCAAATAGATGGGTTGTAGCAGAACAAGTACATGGAGATAATATATATGTATCAAAAATTAGCAATGTATCTTTTTTTCCAAAAATTGCAAATAAAACTGATATTATACTAACCCAAGAAAGAAGACATCCCCTTATTATGTTTTTTGCAGATTGCATTCCAATTTTTGTCTATATACCTAAAATTAGATTGATTGGTTTGGCACATTCTGGATGGAGAGGAACAATTAAAAAACTTCCCCAAAAATTAATATACGAATTAAAGAATAGATATAATATCTCTTCTGAGGATATATTTATAGGTGTTGGTCCAAGCATTCATTCTTGCTGTTTTGAGGTTAAGGAAGATTTTATTTCTCAGTTGCCTAAGGAATATAGAAAATACCTTATATATGAAAAAGAAAAGGTAAAATATGATCTTATAGCCCTTCTTTTGCAACAACTCGAAGAAGAGAAAATACCAAAAGAAAATGTTGATATATCTGATATATGTACCTATTGCAACAATGCTTATTACTCCTATAGGAGAAATAAAACATCCGAAAGAAATATTGCCTATATATTTTTAAAATGAATCCTTTTTATAAAGAAGGTTTTTATAGATTAAGAAAGAATAGAAAAAGACTTTTTAGAAGAGTTTTATTATTTTTTATTATTTTTATAATTTTCATAGTTTTTCTCATTTATGTTTTACTGTCTAATAGAATCCCTCCTATAATTGGATATTTTGAATTTGATGAAAGTCTTATAAGAGCTCCAGTTGATGGAATCTTTAGAACAAGTATAGAGGATATGGAGAAAGTTAGAGTAGGACAAATAATTGGTTATATGGATACGGTTAATAAAAGGAAAGAACAGAATATTTTATACGATAAAAGATACATAGATCTACTTGAAGAAATAAATAAACTGGGCGATAAAATTAATTTGAAAATTGATGAAATCAGGATTAAAGTTTTTAATAATGATTTCAAAGAAATAGATAAAGATCTTTTATATCTTAAAAGTGTATCTGAAGAAAGATTAAAAATTTTTAACAGTATAAAGGTTTTAGAAGAAAATATTCGGAAGGAGATAAAGAGGATTCAGGGAGAAAATTATATTTTTGCAATTAAATCTGGATATATTTCTTTTTTTATTGATAATTTAATAGACAAAAATCTTAATGAGGTATCACTTTCACAACTCAATAATGTAAAATATACTTCTTTTTCTGGAAAAAGAGTAAAAAAGGGGGATCCTTTATGTGTGATAAGGGAGTTACCACCTAAATCTTTAATACTTTTTTCTAAAAGCTTGGTAGAATCTGGTAGATATGTAATAATCGATACAAATTTTCCTTCCAAAAATCTAATTAGAACAAAAGTCTTAAAAGTTGAATTTTTAAAAAATTTTTACAAATTAACTACTTTACCTTTAGAATTTAACAATATAATATTAAAAGAAAGGATTATTAAGGGAAAAATTCTAAAGATATATTAATCTCTTATGGATAACGAATTAAATTTTATTAAAGAAAATTGGGAAAAAGTAAAAGAAAAGATAGAGAAAGCTGCTCTTAGAGTGGGAAGAAATCCTGATGAAATTAAAGTAGTTGCAGTTTCTAAGGGTTTTCCATCAACTTATATAAGAAAGGCTTATGAGGTCGGAGTTAGAAAAATTGGAGAAAACAGAGTGCAAGAAGCAGAAAAGAAAATAAACGAATTAGCAGGAGATTTAGAATGTGAATGGCACTTAGTGGGTCATCTACAAACAAATAAGGTAAAGAAAGCATTAAAATTATTTGACTTGATTCATTCCTTAGATAGATTGGATCTTGCTAAAGCTTTAAATAAAGAAGCCCAACGTGAGAACAAAGTAGTAAAGGTATTAATTCAGTTAAACTTATCTGGAGAAAAGACGAAATATGGATTTAAAGAGGATGAATTTTGGAAATCATTAAATGAATTATTGAGTTACGAATACCTAAAAATAGAAGGTCTTATGACAATAGGTCCTTTGACTACAGATAAGGATGAAATAAGGAGGGTTTTTAGAAGTCTTTATAATATCTGGGAGGTTTTAAAAGTTAAGGAAAACCTAAACTTAAGGTATCTATCAATGGGAATGTCGGAAGATTTTGAAATAGCCATTGAAGAGGGATCTAACCTTCTTAGGTTAGGAAGAATAATATTCTCTAAAGAATTTGAGGTGAGAGGATGAAAAAGATATTACTAGTGGAAGATGATAAGGGTATAGTAAGCTCTCTATCGCTTTTATTGAAAAAAGAGGGATATGAAGTGGAAGCAGCTTATGATGGCGTAGAAGCATTAAACAAATTCAAGCTCTTCAATCCTGATTTAGTGCTTCTTGATATAATGTTACCTGAAAAGGATGGATGGGAAGTATGTAAAGAGATAAGAAAAGTAAGTAATGTACCAATTATAATGTTAACAGCCAAAGATGAGGAAGTAGATAAAGTTCTTGGTTTAAAAATAGGAGCAGATGATTATATTACAAAGCCTTTTAGCGCAAAAGAACTACTTGCAAGGATAGAAGCTGTTTTAAGAAGGTATCAATCAGATCTTTTAAAAAGTCAAAAAATCGTTGCCCCACCTTTTGAAATGGATTTAGTCAAAAGAACTGTAAAAGTGAAAGGAAAAGAAGTTAATCTTTCATATAGAGAGTTTGAAATATTAAAACTATTAATATCTTCACCTGGAAGAGTGTGGACGAGGGATATGATTATAAAACATATATGGGGAGAGAACTTTTGGGGAGAACCTCGAGCGGTAGATGTATATATAAGATGGTTAAGAGAAAAAGTAGAGGATGATCCTAGTCACCCTAAATATATTGTGACAGTTAGAAATTTAGGTTACAAATTCCAGGAGGCGAGCGAAAATAAATAAGTTAAAAGAAAGATGGAATTTTCTTTTAGAATATATTCCTATAGGGGTAATTATCATTAACAAGGATGGTACTGTACTATGTGTGAATAAGAAGGCTTCTGAAATTTTTGATATACCGAAAAAAGCGAGAAGGAAAAAGTTAATAGAATTAATACCGGATTATGAAATAGATGATGTATTTAGAAAAACATTAGAAAATCAAAAATATAATAAAATATCCCTCAATTTTTGGGGAAATGAAAGAAAATTTTTAGAAATCGAAGCCTATTATTTAAAGGAAAATAATGAAGTGATGTTAATAATAAATGATTATACTCCTATACAAAAAATGGAGGAAAACTTCAAGGAATTCTTAGGAAATGCATCTCATGAATTAAGGACACCGCTTACTTCTATACAGATATTAATAGATCTTTTCTCTGAAAAAAAGATTACTCTTGAAGAAATATATAGTGAATTTTTCCCTTATTTAAGAAGAGAAATAGAGAGAATGTCAAAACTAATAAGTAATCTTCTTAATTTATCAAGATTAGAGGCTGGTGTTATGGAACTTCAACCTAAAGATGTATCTCTCTATGAAAGTGTAATTAATGTCTTAGATAGACTTAGTCCTCATATTTCTAAGAAGAACTTAAAAGTAAATATAAATTTACCAGAGAACATTGTAATATTTGCAGATCCACAGTATTTAGACACTATTTTATTTAATTTGATTGAAAATGCTGTTAAGTATACCCCTTCTGGAGGGAAAATTGAGGTAGGAGTAAATGATAAAAATGAATACTTACACTTATGGGTACAAGATACAGGTATTGGAATTCCTGAAAAGGATATAGATAGAATATTTGACAGATTTTATAGAGTAAGTAAATCTCGCACTAATGAGGATGGATTTAGTTCAGGGTTAGGGCTTTCTATTGTCAAAAAGTTGGTTGAAAGACACGGGTGGAGTATAAAAGTAGAAAGTAAACTTGGAGAAGGGACAAAATTTGAAATTATAATTCCTAAAAGAAAGGAAGGTAATAATGTATGATTAAGTTTTTACCATTTAGAGCTCTAAGATATAATTTAAATCTTCCCTTAGAAAAACTTATTGCTCCACCTTATGATGTGATACAAAAAGAAGAAAGGGTTTATTTTCTATCTATGCATCCTTACAATATAACTCATCTTACATTAGGAGATAAATATCCAACCAATTATATAGAAATTTCTAAAGTTTTTAAAGAGTGGATAAATCAAGGTATTCTTGTCTTTGAGGAAAATGGATATTTTTTATATAAACAAGAATATCAATGGGGAGACAAAATAGATAAGATGTATGGACTTTTAGGAATATTAGAATTACAACCCTTAGGCGAAAACATTTTACCTCATGAACGTACTTTTTCTGGTCCAAAGAAAGATAGATTAGAGCTTCTCAAAGAATTAAGGGCTAATCTTGAACCTATTTGGGGCATTTATGAAGACAAAGAAGGAAAACTTTCATCATTGTGGAAGAAGATTGAAAAGGAGAAACCTCTCATTAAAGTAACTAGCTGGGATTATAGAGATCATTATCTATGGAAAATAAACGATGAATCACTTATAAATCTCATTGAACAATATTTGATTGAAAAAAAGATTTTAATTGCAGATGGTCACCATAGATATGAAGCCTCATGGCTTTATTATAGTGAGACTAAAGATGAAAAAGCCAAATATATACTTATGCTTATTACTGACTTATATGATCCAGGAGTTAAGCTTTTACCAACCCATAGAATAGTTAGTAAAGAAGTTCAATTAAATATTGAGGATCTCAGAAAGAACTTTGATGTATATTTAGGGGAGAATATGGATGATTTAGATCTTGTATTTAATCCAAACAAACCTTTTATATACCTTCTTAAAGATAATAGAATATTGAAATTAATTCCTAATACCTCATATATAAATAGTAGGAATAATGACGTTTCAGATTTATGGTGGATCTTACCTACAACTCTACTTCAAAAAGGTGTTTGGGAAGGTATATTAAATACTACTGAAAGTGATTTACAAGAAAAAGGATTAATAAGATTTTCCCATGATCTTAAAGAGTTAAGAAAAAATATAAATTCTAACGAATTTGAATATGCTTTCATATTACCCTCCATACCTATTGAAATCGTCTATGCTTTGGCTATAAACAGAGAAAGACTTCCTCAAAAGTCTACATATTTTTATCCAAAACCAGCATCAGGATTGGCTCTTTGGAAAATGGATGAATAAAACATGGTACGAAAATATTTAGTACGTATTTTTATATTATCTATATTACTTACGTTTATAGGACTTTTTCTTATTTATGATACTACTGTAAGTAGACTAACTTATCAGGAACTTTCACCCTTTCTTTTTGTAAATAGACAATTAGTAGCTTTTTTAATAGGGATTATATTTTTCTTTCTATTTATGTCCATTCCCTTTAGAGTTTGGGAAAGGGCTTGGAGTTTAGTATATCTATTAAATTTAATTTTACTGATATTTGTTTTATTCTTTGGAAGAAGAAGTTTAGGAGCTCAAAGATGGTTTTCTATTCTTGGTTTTTCTTTTCAGCCCTCTGAATTATCAAAACTCTTTATAACCATATCAATATCGGGCTTTCTTATTGAATTATCAAAACATAAAAAAAGTTTTTCTTTTAAAGACTATACTTTAATTTTATCACTCATCTTAGTTCCTACTATGTTAGTGGTTATACAACCGGATCTTGGAACAGCAATAGTTATTTTTACTTCTGGAATTTTTGTTTTATATCTTTATGGTATTCCCAAAAAATATATTATAAGAACCTTTTTTCTAATACTTACTATTCTTCCTTTTCTTTGGCTTTCTCTTAAGCCTTATCAACAACAGAGAATATTGACATTTTTTGATCCTATGAGAGATCCTCTCGGTAGTGGATATCAAGTAATTCAATCTATGATAGCTATAGGTTCTGGAAGAATTTTGGGAAAAGGATGGTTACAAGGACCCCAGACCCATTTAAGTCTTATTCCAGAACAACATACTGATTTTATATTTTCTTCTCTTGCTGAAGAATTTGGGTTTATAGGTAGTGTTTTGCTAGTTTTACTCTATTATTTATTATTTAGAAATATATGGGAAATTTTGAAAAGGCTAAAAGATAATTTTGGTAAGTTAGTAGTTGGAGGAATACTTTTTACCCTTTTATTCCAGACCTTTATAAACCTAAGTATGGTTATGGGAATGGCACCAGTTGTTGGTATTCCTCTGCCCTTTGTAAGTTTTGCAAGAACCTCATTAATCGTAAGTTATGCTATGTTGGGATTAATGTTTAACATTGCATTGAGGAGTGAAATAAATATTTTATGAGAGATTTAGAATTAATCTTGGATAAAGTAGAAAAACCCTCAAGATATATAGGCAATGAGCACAATATTATTATTAAGGACTGGAATAAAGTTAAATTGAAAGTTGCATTAGCATTTCCAGATTTATATGAAATTGGAATGTCTCATTTAGGTTTTCAGATAATTTACTTTTTACTAAATAATAGAGAGGATACACTATGTGAAAGAGTTTTTGCCCCTTATATAGATTTAGAAAATTTGCTAAGGGATAGAAAAATCCCTCTTTTTTCATTAGAAACGAAAAAGCCTATTAAGAGTTTTGACTGGTTGGCTTTTAGTTTATCCTACGAGCTTACTTACTCTGGAATTCTTACCATATTAAATTTATCACATATTCCTATTTTCTCAAGGGATAGAGATGAATCTTATCCTTTAATAATAGCAGGTGGTCCTACAGTATTAAATTCAGAACCTATTGCTGATTTTATTGATGTAATTTTTATTGGTGAAGCAGAGGAAGCTATTAACGAAATTATTAATGTATATTTGGAATGGAAGGAGACAAAAGAAAATAAAACTCAACTGTTTAAAGAACTTGTAAAAATAGAAGGAGTATATATCCCTTCATTATACAAGCCAATTTATGAGAAGGATAAATTTAAAGAAATAATTCCTTTATATCCTTGGGTTCCTCCAAAAATATCAAGGAGAATTGTCTATGATTTAGAAAAAGCTCCTTTTCCAACTCGTCCTATTGTGCCCATCCAGCAGGTTGCTCATGATCGTGGATCAATAGAAATTATGCGAGGATGTCAAAGAAGTTGCAGATTTTGTTTTGCAGGTTATATATATAGACCTAAAAGATACAGAAGTATAGATACTATAAGAAAATATGCTAAGGAAATATTTGAGAACACAGGTTATGAAGAAATTAGTTTATTATCTTTAAGTACTAATGACTATCCCAATATAGAAAAACTATTAGATTTATTGAACGAGGATTTTGAAGGAAAACATGTAAACTTTACTTTACCATCTCTTAGAGCTGATAAATTCTCCTTAGAGCTTGCAGAGAAAGTAGAAAAAAATAAAAAATCAAGTCTTACTTTCGCGATAGAAGCAGGAACTGAAAGGTTGAGAAAAGTTATAAATAAAAACCTTAAAGAAGAAGAGTTTTTTAAGACTCTCGATGTGGCTTTTAGTAAAGGTTGGAATAATATTAAGTTATACTTCATGCTAGGACTACCTACAGAAACAGATGAGGACATTTATGAGACTGTCAATCTAGTTGAAAAAATAATAAGGTTAAATAGAAGATCTAAAATACATTTGAGTTTCTCCATATTTGTTCCAAAACCTCATACCTCATTTCAATGGGAAAAATTTGAGGATAGAGAAATAATTGAGAGAAGAAAAAATATTTTAAGAAAAGCTCTTAAAAGAAAAAATATTTCTATAGATTTCCATGACTATAGTATGAGTTATTTGGAGGCAATTTTTTCAAGAGGTGACAGAAGACTTTCGAACATTCTTAATTTAGCTTGGCAAATGGGAAGCAGATTTGAAAGTTGGACAGAGTTTTTAAGAATAGATATTTGGGAAAAGATCTTTAATAATCTAAATATAAATCCTAAATGGTATACAGAAAAGAAAAATATAGATGATCCTTTACCCTGGGATCATATATCTTGTGGGGTTAGAAAAAATTATCTTATAAAAGAAAGAGAAAAAGCTTATAAATGTGAAGAGACACCTCCTTGTGAATGGGGATTATTTTGTGATTTTTGTGGAGTATCTCATTATGGATAAAATAGTCTATAGACTTGCATTTTACAAAAAAAGGTTGCTTAAATATATAAGTTCAATAGATATGTTAAATTTTATGAATAGGGCTGTAAGGAGGTCTGGATTACCTGTAGCTTATTCTCAGGGGTATAATCCAAGGCCTCTAATATCCTTGGGATTACCTTGTCCAGTTGGAATTGAGAGCAAAAAAGAATGGTTAGATATAACGTTAAAGTATTATATTGAAAAGGAAGAAGTTCTTAATAAATGGAACAAAGAATTACCTGAAGACCTTCAATTTTTTGAGGTGTTAGAATCACCTAAATCATCTCTTATCAAAGATACTTACGGCATAAATTATGAGTTAGAAGTTTTTGTGGCTAATGAAAGTTCATTTTTAGAAGATATTGAAAGATTTAAGAATAATGATAAGGTTTATATATTAGTAAGAAGAGGGGAAAAGATAAAGGAAATAGATTTGAAAAGGTATATTTACGATATAAAAATAGAAAAAAGGGACAATAGATATAATATAGAATTGAAGACCAAAAAGATAGAAGATTCAATTATTAGAGGAGAGGAATTCTTAGAAATTTTTTCCTATAAGCCTTTGCTAATAAATCAAGTAAGAGAAGTGATTTTAAATGTATAAGCTACTTGTGGCTGATTTTGATGGAAGTATAGTTGATTATACAGAAACCTTATCATCTCAAAACATTATTGCTATAAGAAAGCTCAGAGAAAAAGGAATAGATTTTACCATAGCAACGGGTAGAAGATGGTCATCTATAGAATCGAAGATAAGAATATTAAATATTAATATACCAGTAATATTATACAATGGGGCTGGAATATATCACCCTGTGGAGAGTAGATTTTTATTTATCAAATATTTATCCAATAGAGAAGTTAAAGATTCGCTTCAGTTTATAAAGATATATTATGAAAAAATAAAAGTAGGGGTATATTATGAAGATATGCTTTTTGAAGATGAAGAGGCTTTATTGCTACTTGAAAGAGAAAACGAAAAAATAATTAAGATATTCTTGGAAGGAAAAGAAGAAGATTTAAAGATTATTAAAACTCATATAGATAGAAATTATAATAATAAAATTAATGCTGTATTCTCTGCTCCGTATTATTTAGAAATATTACCATATGGTATATCAAAGGGTAATGCCCTCAAGATGCTTATAAATATGTTAAATATATCTCCTAAAGAAGTTATTGCCATTGGGGATTTTGATAATGATGAGGATATGTTAAAATTAGCTGGATTGAGCTTTACATTGATAAACTCATCAGAGAAACTTAAGAAGGTTGCTAATTTTATATTAGATTGTAATCCAAATGATTCATTATATAGAATTGGGAAGAAGATTATTAATTTAAAGTGAGGTGAAGAGAAAAATGATATTATGTATTATAACGGTGGATAAGGAAGAGACAGCAGAAAAGATAGTCAACGCTCTTTTGGATGATCATCTAATTGCTTGTGGTAATATTATTCCTAATGTTAAGTCTTACTTTTATTGGAATAATGAAAAACAAATTGCAGATGAAGTGATAGTTTTATTAAAAACAGATAAAAGTAAATTTCCAGATTTAGTAAAAAAAGTGAAAGAGTTACACCCATATGAACTTCCTGAAATTATAGGTATCCCAATAAATTATGGACTTCCCGAGTATATAAAATGGGTCATGGACTCAGTAAAGATATAAACTTTTTTATGTCAGAAGCATTAAGAGAAGCAAAAAAGGCTTTAGAAAAGAATGAAGTACCTGTAGGTGCTGTTGTTGTAAAAGATGGGGAAATAATTTCTCGAGGACACAATCTTCGTGAATCAAAAAAAGATATTCTTTGCCATGCAGAGATTATAGCTATAAGGAAAGCATATAAAAAGCTTGGTGATTGGAGATTTTATGGCTGTACTATATATGTAACGCTTGAACCTTGTATAATGTGTTTCGGAGCTATACTACAAGCAAGATTTGATAAATTAATATATGGGGCGAGTAATCATGAAGAAGGATTTTCAAGGTTTATATGTAATATTGAAAATTATAAAAAATGGCAGAAATTGGAAATTATAACTGGAATAATGAAAGAAGAAAGCGAGGAAATTCTAAAGAAGTTTTTTACTAATTTAAGGAGTTCACCTTAACGTATTTTTATGATAAAATATAATCAGAGCGGAGAGGTGGCTGAGTGGACGAAGGCGCTCGCCTGGAGAGCGAGTAGGCCACGAAAGTGGCCTCGTGGGTTCGAATCCCACCCTCTCCGCCATTTAGTATAAATAATTAATATTAAAGATATGAAGATATGAAAAATATAAGAGAATTAATGAGTCTAACGAGTATTATAATTAGTTTTTTTGTTGGTATATTGGCTGCTTTTGCAGTTGTAAAAGAGCTAAATTTTTCTTTGTTTTTTAGAAATGAAAAAAGCATAGGAGCATGGATAGGTAAAATATTAGTTTTCTTATTAATACTTTCATTTGTTTGGGTTATTTTTAGTACTTTATTCATATTATTAAGAATTCAAGAATAAAAATGCCCAGGGCTATGCTTAGGCGGGGAGCTAGCGGTGCCCTGAACCTGCAATCCGCTATAGCAGGGCCGAAAGGCCACCTGAGGTTTGATCTTGTGGGTAAGAAGGGAGAGATGGAAGCGATGAAGATTAGGAGCTGTGCACTAAGAGGTCCTCAAACCCCGCCAGGTCCGAAAGGAAGCAACGGTAAGAGGTACTTCTTAGGTGCCGCAGTGAACCTAATTGGAGCTTTCCTATCTCTCTTCTCCCGGAGGATCAAATCGACGGTGGAGGCATAGCCCTGGGCTATTATTTTAAAGTATGTGGATTGATACACATGTTCATCTAAATGATAAGCGACTTTATGCTTCTTGGGAAGAGATCGTAAATAGAGCTAAAGAAAAAGAGGTTAATAAATTTTTTGTAGTAGGATATGACATAGAGTCAAGCCGAATTGCAGTGGAACTAAGTGTGGATGATGATATTTATGCAATCATAGGCTTACATCCGCATGAATCCGACAAATTTGAATTCAATAAAAAAGAGTGGGATAAACTTCTTAAGTCAAAGGTAATAGCTATTGGAGAAATAGGGCTTGATTATTATAAACTATACTCTTCAAAAGATTCTCAGAAACAAGTATTTATACAATTTATTCAATATGCCAAAGAAAATAAACTTCCTATTGTCATTCATAGTAGAGAGGCCTGGAAAGATCTTATAAATATTATGAAAGCCGAAAGAGTATGGGATGTAGGAGGTATAATGCATAGCTTTAGTGGAAGTTATGAAATAGCAAAAATTATAGCAGATTGGAATTTTTTGTTCAGTTTTTCTGGACCTATAACTTATCCAAATGCAAATAATTTAAGAGAAGTTTTAAAAAAATTACCACTAGATTTAATAGCTATTGAGACTGATGCACCTTATCTTCCTCCTCAATCTATAAGAGGAAAGATTAATGAACCTGCCTATTTACCTGAGATAGCCCAAAAAATATCCGAAATAAAAAAAATAGATCTAATCACTCTCTCTGATATTATCAAGAAAAATTTAAAAAGAATATTCAAAAATATAAATATATGAACGTAGTATATGTATTAGGTGAAAATTTGTATCTTAATATAACCAATAAATGTACTAATAGATGTACATTTTGTATACGCAATTATTCAGATAGAATCGGTGATAAAATATTATGGTTAGAAAAAGAACCTACCTTTAAAGATATTATTATTGAATTAAAAGAATTAAATTTGAACGACTATAAAGAAATAGTATTTTGCGGATATGGAGAACCCTTATTAAGAGTAGAAATAGTAAAGAAAGTTTCAAGATATGTTAAAGAATACTATCCCAACAAAAACATAAGAATAGATACTAATGGACATGCTAATATCTTTCATGGAAGAAACATTTTGCCAGAAATTGCACCTTTTGTAGATAGTATTTCTATTAGTCTAAATGCAGAAAATGAATATAAATATAACTTAATATCACGACCAGTATTTAAAGATGCATATAAACATTTAATTGAATTTATCAAATTCTCTTCTATTTATATTAAAGATGTGTGGGTAAGTGTTGTCAATATACCTTCTATAGATATAAAAAAATGTGAGGAAGTGGCCCATAATTTAAATGTAAAGTTTAAGATAAGGGAATTTTTAAGGTCCTTATGAGACCTATTTACATTGAGAGTTATAAGAAAGGTGATTTGGAAAGAAAAATTAATATCTTAAGTAAAAAACTGGAATCATGCAACCTGTGTCCAAGAAATTGTAAAGTAAATAGAAAAAAAAGAGAAAAAGGGTATTGTAAGGCTTCATCAGAAATAACTATATCAAGTTATTTCCCTCATTTTGGTGAAGAAAAGGTTCTAGTTGGGAAAAGTGGATCTGGTACTATATTCTTTACTTATTGTAACCTGGGTTGTATTTTTTGTCAAAATTATACTATTAGTCATTTAGGGATTGGAGAAATTATTGATACAGAAACCTTAGCAAATATAATGATTGAACTACAGAATATGGGTTGTCACAATATTAATCTTGTCACACCTACTCATTATGTACCTCAAATATTAGAAGCTCTTTATTATGCTATTCCTAAGGGTTTAAATATACCTTTAGTTTATAACAGTAGTGGATATGAGTCTTTAGAAACCCTTAGAGAGTTAGAAGGTATAATAGATATATATATGCCAGACATAAAATTTTGGTCCTATGATATATCTTTAAAACTTGCTAATGCATTTGATTATCCTGAGGTAGCAAAAGAAGCAGTAAAGGAAATGTATAGACAAGTAGGAAATCTTATAACGGACGAGAATGGCGTAGCTATAAGAGGCCTTATTGTAAGACATCTCCTACTTCCCAATGGGGTTTCATCTATAAAGGAATGGCTCGAATTTTTAAAAAGGGAAATCTCTACAGATGTTTTTATAAATATAATGCCTCAATACAGACCGCTCTATAAAGCCTATGAATATCCATTAATAAACAGAACAATATTAACAAGTGAATATAAGGAGGCAATAAATTTAGCTAAAAATATGGGGTTTACAAGAATATATATAGACTAATTTCTTCTAAAAAATTTAAATCCCCCCTCTTGCAAAAGGGAGATATATATGATAGAATTTAATCCGCCCGATGAGAAAGGGCGGATGCACATTAGACAAAGGGAGAAAAGGGAGAGAGAAGAGAGAAGGAAGAAGAGAGGAAGGCATATAGAGAGCGAGGA
>CAZZIO010000031.1:0-8294 GCA_964654465.1 uncultured Dictyoglomota bacterium | reverse complement strand
CCTGGCTTGAGTGGAACAATATGTTAGAGACCACCTTAGGATATGCATGGCAAGGGAGGGTAGATATAGAGAAAGCAGCCAAGACAGCAGAAGAAAGAGTAAACAAAATATTAAAAGAAGCTTGGGATAAGTTAAATAAGTAGGGGGTGATAAAAAAATATTTAAAATTTCTATTTTCAATACTATTTAAGAAATATAGGAGGTGTTTTTAAATGAAAAGGTTTTTAGTGATTTCCTTAATTCTTCTTATAGTGGTGAGTATATCCTTTGGTGAAAATATAAAATTAAGACAGGGAACATGGACCCATTATGCTCCTTATGTAACTACACCACCTAAGGTAGACGGAGATGTTTCAGTTTCTGAATATTTCTTATCTCCAAGATATTATGTGGGATTAAAGCAAGATGTAGATTATATTCCCGAAAATTGGAAAGGACCCGATGATCTATCAGTAGTATATTACATGGTATGGGATAAGAATTACCTTTATATTGGAGCTATAGTAAAGGATGAAAGTATTGTACAGCTTGCTACTGGTGAAAATATTTGGCAGGGAGACCACTTAGAGCTCTGGTTTGATACTGATCTTCAAGGAGATTTTGAAGATAAGAAAAACAATAAAGACGATTTTCAATTTGGAATAAGCCCTGGAGATTTTGATCTTTTAGATCCTGAAGTTTGGGTATGGACTCCACCTGTTCTTACAGAAGATGTTAAAAAAGTACAACTTGCTGCAAAGAAGATAGATGGAGGATATACCTTGGAATTTGCAATTCCATGGACATTATTAAAGGTAAAACCTGAGCCTAATCTTCTTATGGGATTTGCATTCTCTCCTAGCGATACTGATACTCCTGGTAAGTTAGATCAGGAAATGATGATGAGTTCTGCTCCTGGATCAAGTCCTAACTGGGGTAATCCAACTTTCTGGGGTAACTTAATTTTAGTAGATCCATTGGAAAAGTTCTAACGAAATAAATTTAATGGGGATAAGGGGGAATTCTCCTTATCCCCTTTTTATTTAAAAGAGGTGAGAATTTATGAGGAGGTTTTCAAGATTTTTTTTAGTATTATTTTTACTCCTTATTCTTTTGTATATAGAAAATGATATTTGGGCTGATAATGGTTTAAGAAAGAATCCCTTGAAGGATATAAAGAATTTTGTGTTCTTTTACGGTAAAGGCAATGTGGATAAATTAGAGAAATATGATCTTGTAGTAATACAAGATTATACCCTTACAAAGGAGGAAGTACAATATTTAAGAAGTAAGGGAATAAAGGTAGTAGTATATGTTACTATTGGTGAATCAGATGTGGATCCAAATACTATCGGTATACCCAAAAATTGTGTTCTTGGGAAAAATGAAAACTGGAACTCATGGTTTATTGATGCAAGGTGTGATTTTTGGCAAAATCTTGTATTGAATAAGATGAAAAATTTAATCAATGAAAAAGAATATGATGGCTTTTTCTTAGACACCTTAGATACAGCAGTTATTTATCCAGACACAAGACCTGGAATGGTAAACCTGGTGAAAAGGATAAGAGATACTTTTCCTAATGCTATTTTAATACAAAATAGAGGGTTTCAACTTCTTGAAAATACAGGAAAATATATAGATGCAGTTTTATGGGAAGATTTTGCTAGTGGATATAATTTTGTTTCAGGAAAATATGAGAAAAATGTCATATTAGATGCTTTAGTAAAAAGGCAAAAGGATCTTGCAGAAAAATATGGGTATATTATATTAGCTTTAGATTATAGTGAAGAAGATGATATAGATCTTATCAATTATATTAAGAATCAATGGCAAAAATACGGTATTTTAGGTGCAATTACTGATTTATACATTTCAAAAATATATGATTTAAGTAAACCTGTTAAACCAAGGGAATATACTACAGATAATATAGATCAATTAGTAATTATGGGAAAAAATGATAAGAATTATATATATGGGGATGGATGGAAAGATTTGGAAAATATTTATGGTACTTTTGCAAGAAAGTGTGAGGGGTGGAGCGCAGGAGTAATTTTGACTTTTAAAGAGAAAAAGGACTCCATATTCTATGTTACTATTTATGATGGAGGAGTACAGGATTTGGCATTAAAAATAACAACATATAATGGACAAAACTGGCCATTTATTGCCTCCATACCTGTTGGAGATAGTGAGGTCTTTAAAACTTACGAGGTAAAAATAAAGAAGGAAGAAATGTATGATAATGATCCTGATGTTCCTTTTATACAGCAAAAGTTTGGTTTTCAAGGAGCAAGAGTACTTTTTATAGGTTATCCAAATAAGCCAGAAATTCATTTTGGAAAATATGAAATCACAAAAAAGAAAGATAGAATATATTTTAGAATAGGAAATGCCGGACTCTTATCTGCAAAAAATGTGGAAGTTTGGGTTCTTGATTCTAATAATAATGTTTTGGAAAAATTCTTTGTGGATGAATTAAAACCTAATGAAGTTAAAGAGATAGAATATAAATTTCCTAAAGGGATTGATATATCCGAACTATATTTAAAGGCAGATCCTGATAATAAAATAGGTGAGATAATTGAAGAAAATAATATATTAAAGGTAAGTATAAAATAGAGGGGTAGGTTTAAGTATGTATTATCTTGGAGTTGATGGAGGAGGTACAAAAACCTTAGCTTGTATTGTAGATGATAAGGGTAAGCTTGTATTTAAAAATATTTCGGGGCCTACCAATATACTAGAAAATGGGGAAGTGATTTTTAGGAAAAACATAAGGGAACTTTTAACTCCATTATTGAGTGAAATAAAACCAGAAGAGACTATATCTTGTTTTGGACTTCCTGCGGTTGGTGAATTTAGAGATGATATAAAAATGTTAAGAAAGATAATAAAAGAAGAGGTACAAATTGAGCCTAATTTTATTGTAAATGATGTAGTAGTAGGTTGGGCTGGTGGGAATTTAGCAAGGGATGGAATCCATTTAGTGGCAGGAACAGGAACTATTGCTTACGGAAGAAAAGGAAATAGAGAAGTAAGAGTAAGTGGATGGGGAAGTATTATCGGAGATGAGGGAAGTGCCTATTATATAGGGGTAGAAACTCTGAGGGAAGTAAGTAAAGAACTTGATGGAAGATCTAAAAAGTCATTACTTTCCATAATGCTTTTTGAAGAATTAGGTCTAAAAGATACTTTAGATTTTATCAACTTTATATATGATCCTAATAAGGATAAAAGGTCAGAGATAGCATCAGTAGCAAAGATTACCTATGAGATAGCTTTAAAAGGAGAGAAAAAGGCTATAAAAATATTGAAGGAGTCTGCAAAGGAATTAGTTTTAACAGTGGTTACAGTAAAGAAGAAGTTAAGACTTATGTATCCAGTTGTAACATATAGTGGAAGTGTAATTGAAAAGAATGAAATTATGAGGACAGAATTTATAAAGGCCCTTCATGAAGAAGGATACAAGGTAAGACCTCCCCAACTTTCTCCAGTCCTTGGAGCTATTGTTTATGCCTATGTTAACTATCATGGATATTATCCTGATAATAGTTTTATTGAGAATCTAAAGAAGATAGAAAGGAGTGAGGAAAATGGATAAAGTGAGTGTAATAATGATAGGTGCTGGAAATAGAGGCTATGAAGCCTATGGAAGGATTATTTTGAAAAGGCCTGATATAAAGGTTGTAGCGGTAGCAGAACCAAATGATATAAGAAGGGAAAGGTTTGCGAGAGAACATAATATACCAAAGGAATATCAATTTAAAAGTTGGGAAGAGGTTTTTGAGAGAGAAAAATTTGCTGATGGTGTAATAATTACTACTATGGATAGAATGCATGTGGCACCTGCAAAGGCTGCTATAAAGAAGGGATATAAGGTTCTTCTCGAAAAGCCAATTGGAGTAAATATGGGAGAGATCAAAGATCTTTATGGAGAGGCCAAAAAATATAATGCAAGTATAACTGTAGCTCATGTTTTAAGATATACTCCCTTTTTTCAAAAGTTGCGGGAGCTTTTGAAGAAAAAGGTAATCGGAGATCTTGTGGGTATTAATCTTGTGGAAAATATTGGCTTTTTTCATTTTGCCCATAGTTTTGTAAGGGGAAATTGGAGAAATAAAGATACATCAGCTCCTTCTATTCTTGCTAAAAGTTGTCATGATTTAGATATTCTTCTCTTTTTAGTGGGAGAAAAGGTTAAATATTTATCATCCTATGGAGAATTAGTACATTTTAGGAAGGAGAAAGCTCCTTCTGGAGCAGTAGAAAGGTGTTTAGATTGTAAGATTGATGATTGTCCTTATGATGCTAAGAAAATTTATCTTGTAGATTATACAGGTTGGCCTGTTTCTGTGATATCTGAAGATTTATCGTTAGAAGGAAGGCTTAAAGCCTTAAGAGAAGGTCCCTATGGAAGGTGTGTTTATTTCTCTGATAATAATGTGGTAGACCATCAAGTTGTTTCGTTAAAATTTGAAAATTCCATATATGCAACCTTTACCATGACAGCATTTACAGAGAAAATTACAAGAAAAATTAATATTTATTGTACTCATGGAGAGATTTATGGGGATTTAGATAATAATGTTATTGAAGTGAAATACTTTGGTAAAGGAAAAGAAATGATAAGTCTCAATTTACCTTTTAGAGATATGGTAGGGCATAGTGGTGGTGATGAGGGAATTATAGACGAGTTTGTTAAAGTACTGAAGGGAGAGGTAAAAGATACATTATCAAACATAGAAGAGTCTATTGAAAGCCATCTTATGGCTTTTTCTGCTGAAGAAGCTAGATTAAACAATAAAATTATTGATATGGATCAGGTAAGAAAAATTTTCTATGAATTATGATAAGTTATTTATTGCTTTTTTTAAGGATTCTTCATAGTAAGGCATATCATCCATATTATAAAGCTCTAAGATATAATTTCTTAATACAGAATAAAGTGGTCTTTTAGCAGGTGCTTTAAAGTTTTCTGGATTAAGTGGAATAATCTTGTCTTTTGAAAAGCCCGCTATTTCTGCTACTTTACATGCAAAGTCATATCTTGTAATGGTTCCTTTATTGACAATATGATATGTACCGAAAAGTTGGGTATAGGAAAGCTCTTTTACTTTTCTTACTAAGTCTTTTGCATAGGTACAAGATGCAAAATGATAATTACTGAGATGAACTTCTCTTCCTTCTTTTAAGGTATTATATATCTGGGTTAGAGCATTATTTCCATATTCACCGAATACATAAGAAGTTCTTATGATGAAATATTTTTTACAAAATTCTCTTGTAAAAATCTCTCCATATAATTTGGTTTTTCCGTAGGTATTTATAGGATTTGGTGGGTCAAATTCTGTGTATGGGGTATCTTTGTCTCCTGAGAAAACATAATCAGTACTTATATAAATAAAAGGTATATCTAAAAGAGCACAAGCAATGGCTAAATGTTTGGTACCTATTGCATTCACTTTCCATGCTTTTTCTTTATCTTCCTCACATATGTCTGGAGATCTTATGGCTGCAGGATGTATTACTAAGTCTGGTTTTATTTTTATAATTTTATCAATTGTATCTTTATCTTCGATGTTCATATCTTGATGACTTATAGGAATTATTTCCTCTTCCTCAAACTCTTTTGAAAAATAGCTTCCTAAAAAACCTTTACTACCTGTTATTAATACTTTTCTTTTCATACTCTTTCCCATCCAATCTTTTCCAATTTACTTATGAGATCTTCCTCATCCCCTAAGAGGATAATAAAATGATTGCCGATGGGGTTTTTTAAGAATCTTTCTTCCTTTATCCTTACAGATATTTGAGTTCTGCACATATTATTTTCCCAAGATTTTTCTACTACTTCTCCGGTAAATACAGTAAATTTATGATTTTTCCCAAGTCTTAATATGGTAATTTTGTCTGTTTTTATATGTCCTTCTATACCTACACTACTCAAGGTTTCGAAATGGGTGTTAAGATTAAAATATTCAGGAACATTTACTGCAATTGTACAGTGAGCAAAAGTATATGTATCATCATCTATCCTTGCCAAATTAGCCATGAATGGTGTTTTTCCAGTTAATTTATAGGAAAATAGCATGGTAGCAAGAGCTTCTGTATCTCCTTCACAACTTGCTATAATTCCCTCCGCATTCAGTAAAGATAAGGCAAGACATCCTGTAATTTTAAGGTTTATAGCAAGATCAAAACATCTTATTGTAAGGGCAATTAGGTCGTATTTTCGGATAATTTTCTTTAAGGCTGAATAAATTTTGGTTGCTTTTATCAGTTCTTTAAAAGATATCTTTTTTTCTTTTGATAAGTTCCATATTTTATTGGCAAGTTCTGTGTCTTCTTCCATGTTTTCTTCTACCTCGGTAAGGGAAATTTCTATAATATTTAATCCTATTTCTTTTAATATATCATAATTTCCGCTTTTTATTAGCCAATCACTTGGTTTTCCTATGATCCCTATGTTTTTATTTTTTATCTCATCAAGGGTTTTTAAAATTTTCATAGTCTTTTCTTCAGGATTTGGAATTAATATGGTTTTTATTCCCTTTTCTTTGGCATATGCCTGTATCTCTAAACTTGCAGCTAAGCCGTTAAAAGTACCAAAAGGAAGTAGATAAAGGCCATCTTTTAAATAAGGTATAGACAGCTCTTCAGTTCCTCCTGTAAGTAATATTAAAGCATCAGGATTTTCACTTTCTTCTAAAGTGATATATTTTCCAAAGTATTCTTTTGCTTCTCTTAATTTATTTTCCACATCATAGGCTATTGGACTTAGTAAAAATTTAACCTTCATTTTATTTCTCCTTTCCACAACTTATCATCTTTACATATTCTGCCATCTGTTTACCAAGAAGTCTGCAAGCTTTTTGTTCTGCTTCCTTTGGATATCCAACAGAGACAGCTCCATAATGGGCTGTAACACCTGGAGCTGAGTAGTCTGGAAGTCCAAATACTAAGTATCCATAATTCATAAGAATGGTTAATATGGAATAGAGAGTAGCTTCGTTGCCTCCTCCAAGTCCTCCTGAAGAGGAAAAGGCTGCTCCAATTTTTCCTTTTACTTTTCCCCATGCTACGCTAACACTTTCATCAAAGAATTTTTTAAGTTTCCATGTAAGGGTACCACAATAAGCTGGAGATCCAACTATAATTCCATCGTAATTTAAAAGATCTTCAGGTTTTGCTTCATCTACGTGCTTTAGAGTAACCTCAACTCCTTCTACTTCTTTTACTCCTTTTTCCACTTCTTCTGCCATCTTTTTTGTATTACCAGAAACACTATCATATATGATTAATACCTTGGGCACAAAAATCCCTCCTTATATTCAAAATATCTATCTATTTAGTTATCTTACTATACTTTTGGGTTTTTAATCAACGAGAGTAATAAGTAAGGGCGTAATTTTTAGTAGGGTTATCAGACCTGTAATATATATGATGATAATTATTAGTACTTTCTATCCAGTCCCAAATAGAATCCCAGTCAGTATAATAATCCTGCCAAAAGATTACATTGTATGGTTTATTGTTATATGGGCATATTAAGGGTTCTGGAAAATATTGAGGATTATTAAAAAAATAGGTTGTAAAGGCCCAGGCATCTCCAGTAGGATCAGATCCTCCATCTGGATAGACTCCATTTTTTAAGTAATATAATTCTAAGGATGTTTTTATAATTCTCATGTTCTCAAGTTGAGCATTTCTTTTGGCTTGTTTTATGGCATCAAAATATAATGGGATCGCTATGGCAACCAAAATAGCAATGATAGAAATGGTAATTATGAGCTCCAATAAATTAAAACCCCTCGCCTTCATATTATAAATTTTATAATAATTATAAAAATATTTCAATCTCAGCCTAATCTAAGATCTTCATCTCTGGAGTTAGCATCATGGATTTTTATACGTACACACCAATGCTTGCACATTCTGAGTTTGTTTCATCATTGATATATTGTATTCTCCTTCTTTTTTGTTTATAATATTTTTGAAATGAGGGGTATACTTTATCTATTTTCATGGGGTATAGGGTGGTTGTACTATAAGGCTCTTAAATTTCTTAAGAGGGAAGGTCTGATATCAAGGGACTATAAGATCTCTGTTATCATCCCTGCAAGAAATGAAGAAAGAAATCTTCCCAAGCTTCTTTCTCTTCTTGAAAAGCAAACTTACAGACCTTATGAAATCATAGTCGTAAATGACAATTCTGAGGATAATACAGAAGAGGTAGCAAGAAGATTTAATGTAAAGGTAGTGTCTTTACATGAAGAGCCACCAGCAGGATGGGTAGGAAAGAACTGGGC
>CAZZIO010000030.1:0-4007 GCA_964654465.1 uncultured Dictyoglomota bacterium | reverse complement strand
CCCTATAGTGCAAGAAATGAAGATTTAAAAATAAAATCTAATTCTTTCCGTGTAATAATAGATGTAGGAGCCCAAACATATAGTAAAGAATTCATAGATTTAGATAAAAATGGGATTTTATCTTCCAGAGACTCTATATGGAACATAAAAATACCTTTAAGTAGTCAAAACCCTCAAATACCTATAAAGATTACTGTCCAACAAATTTATTCCTTAGGAGAATTAAAAAATTTAACTGCCACTTTAGATCTTTCCAAGGATCAAAGAAAAGAGATTGATCTCTTTGTAGATATAAATAGTAACACTTTTACAGGTACTATAAATGGTAAGATCGACGAGGAAAAAATAGCTATAGGTGATACTAATTATTGGGGAGAAAGATATCATCAGCTTAGATTCATTCTCTCATCAAGCTTAAAGTTTCAGCCTGCTCCAGCAAAATAAAAATTTAAAATTTCTAAGGGGGGAGTTATTCCCCCCTCGAAAACTTTTAATTCTTTTTTAATCATCCATTTTTAATCCTTAATTAAACCTTAATTTTAATTTAAACCTCATACCCTAAAGTATATAAAGGGTTAGGAATCATAAAAAATTAAGAAAGGAGGAAATTGAAAGGAATGAAAAAAATCTTAGTATGTCTCTTATTAATCCTAATAACCTTTAGTTTTGCCACCGCACAAACCCCCAAAGGAAAAATAGAAATAGAATTTTGGCACTCTTTTAGTGGAGCTCTTGGAGACAAATTAATAACCCTTGTAAATAAATTTAATTCAAGTCAAGATAAGTACTACATAAATGCTATTTACAAAGGATCATATCAAGAATCAATGTCAGCAGCGATAGCTGCTTTTAGAGCTGGAAAGGCTCCCCACATTGTTCAAATTTTCGAAGTCGGTACAGCAACAATGATAGCAGCAAAAAATGCAATCTATCCAGTACATCAACTATTTAAAGATGTGGGTCTTAGCTTAAATAGCCATATATATCTTCCTGCAGTAAGATCCTATTACAGCTTTTCTACAGGACAAATGGCTGCTATGCCCTTTAATAGCTCCACAGCAGTATTATGGTATAACAAAGATGTGTTCCGTAAAGCTGGATTAAATCCTGAAAATCCCCCAAAAACATGGGAAGAGGTAAAGAAAACTGCATTACTAATAAAAAATAAAGGAGCATCTAAAATAGCTCTCACCACTTCATGGTTTTCTTGGACTCAACTGGAACAATTTGGAGCAATTCATAATATTCCTTTCGCAACTCGTGCCAATGGCTTTCTCGGTTTAGACGCACAATTATCCCTTAATCATCCTCTTTTTGTGAAACATATGCAAAATTTAGTAGATTGGCAAAGAGAAGGTATCTTTACATATGGAGGAAGAGATTCTCAACCAGACAGCCTTTTCATCTCAGGAGATGCAGCCATGTTTATAGGCTCCTCAGCCACATATGCCTCTATCAAAAGAGATGCGAAATTTGATTGGGGAATGACTTATCTTCCTTACTATGATGATTTTATAAAGAAACCGTGGAATTCTATAATTGGCGGTGCTGCACTCTGGGTTATGCGAAGACCAGACACAACTAAAGAACAATATAAAGGAGTAGCTGAATTTTTTAAATTTCTTGCCAAACCAGAAAATGATGCATGGTGGCACATAAACACTGGATATGTACCAGTAACTCTCGAAGGATATAAATATGCTAAATCTCAAGGATTTTATAAGAAAAATCCTTATATGGAGATACCAATCCTTCAACTTACAAGAACTAATCCCTCAGCGAATACAAGAGGTTTAAGATTAGGAAATTTACCTGCTATTAGAATAGTAATATATGAAGAAATGGAAAAAGCCTTTCAAAATCAGCAAAGTGTAAAGGAAGCAATAAACAATATATTGATACGTGGAAATAAAATCCTTAGAGAATTTGAAGCAATATATGGAAAATGAAATAAGTAAAGGGGAGGGTAAATCCTCCCCTTTATACTTTGATTTTATGAGGAGGAATTAAATGAAGTCACATCCTGTTTTTCGAAACAAGATCTTGCCCCTGATACTAATAACCCCCCAATTATTAATAACTATAATCTTTTTTATATGGCCTTCTCTTCAAGCACTCTATCTTGCCTTTGTAAGAACAGATCCTTTTGGACTTTCAATCAAATTTGTAGGTTTAGCAAACTTTGTAAATCTTTTTTCAGATAAATACTATATACAATCTATTACTACTACCATTCTCTTTTCCTTAATAGTTACACTGATCTCTATTCCTATCTCCCTACTTTTAGCAGTAATGGTAGAAAAACCAATATACTTTAAAAAAATATTTAGAACCTTATTAATATGGCCTTATTCCTTAGCCTCATCTGTAGCAGCAGTATTATGGATACTCCTTTTTCAACCTTCTATCGGATTAATAACAAAAATTTTAATTTATTTTGGAATTCAATGGAATTATATTTTAAATGGAACACAAGCCATTATTTTGATAACATTAGTAGCCACATGGAAACAGATAAGCTATAATTTTATCTTCTTTCTTTCTGGACTTCAATCTATTCCAAAATCAATGATAGAAGCAGCTGAAATTGATGGGGCAAACTCTAAACAGATATTTTGGAAATTGATATTTCCTCTTTTATCTCCTACTACCTTCTTTTTATTAATAATGAATTTAACATACGCATTTTTTGATACTTTTGGAATAATAGATGCTTTAACTAAGGGTGGTCCCGGAAAAGCAACTGAAACATTAACTTACAAAGTATACGTAGATGGAATAGTTAATTTCAACCTAAGCAGTTCTGCCACCCAATCCGTTGTTCTTCTAATACTAGTAAGTATTTTAACAGCCTTACAATTTCGTTATCTTGACAAAAGGGTTATTTATCAAGGTTAAATCTTTATTAAAAGGGGAAAAATACATTATGAAAAAGAAATCATATTTAAATCATATAAAAAGTTACTGGTTTGCTTATTTTATAATTATATTAAGTATTGTACTTTTAGCTTTTCCCGTATATGTAGCTTTTATTGCCTCAACCCACGATGCATCCACTATATCTCGAGGCCAGTTACCTCTAACTCCAGGAAAATATCTATTAGAAAACTACAATACTGCATGGAATATAGGAAAAGGAGAAAGAATTATCAGCATACCTGTTCGTAAAATGTTAATAAACTCACTAATTATGGCTTCTATTATAGCAATAGGGAAAATTGCTCTATCATTACTTTCCGCCTATGCAATAGAGTATTTTTATTTTCCATTCCGTAGTTTCATATTCTGGTTAATCTTCATTACCCTTATGTTACCTTTAGAAGTGCGTATTATACCTACTTATAAAGTTGTCTCTGATCTAAAACTAATTAACACCTTTACAGGATTAACTGTTCCTCTTATGGTATCTGCCACTGGCACACTTCTTTTTCGCCAAGGCTTAAGGAATATTCCAAAGGAACTTTTAGAAGCTGCTAAAATCGATGGTGCTGGTCCTTTAACTTGCCTTGTTTTCTTAGTTATACCTTTGATGCTTCCTACCATATTTTCTTTATTTGTTATACTCTTTATATATGGATGGAACCAATATTTATGGCCATTACTTATAACTACAGATATTAATTTTCAAACTATAGTCATGGGTATCGTAAAAATGATAGGAGGAGCAGATACTTCTGTAGACTGGAATATAGTCATGGCAAGTACTATGATATCTCTACTCATACCAGCACTTATTGTGATATTTATGCAAAAGTTACTTATAAGAGGACTAACTGAAACTGAAAAATAAGAGAGTTAATTAAAAACAAAATTTAGTTAGAATATTACCCTAATATTTAGTATAATTAAATACATGGAGATAGATGTATCTTTTGTAATACCTGTAAAGGATGAAGAAAGCACATTAAAAGAGCTATACAGGGGTATAGTTGAGAATACCACCCCCTTAAATCTATCTTTTGAAATTATCTTTATTGATGATGGAAGTACAGATAATTCTTACCAAG